>NZ_JBEZEL010000017.1:0-227157 GCF_040648855.1 Streptosporangium sp. NPDC049078 | reverse complement strand
GTGGGAGAGTAGGTCACCGCCGGACAATCTTTCACGTAGGGCCCTCACCGTTGGTGGGGGCCTTTCGTGCTTTCCAGGGCCTTTTTCAAGCGATGTCCGGTGATGCCCAGCGGGGTCCCGAGGGCGGTCCAGCGGCGCTCAAGCGGTGTTCCGAGCCTCCAGACGTCGAAGGCCAGGGCTCCGAGCCTCCACGTTCCAGGCCGGCGGAGGCAAGGGCTCCAGGGGAGCTCCTGGGCCTCTGCGAGGCGAAGGGGTTCACTGTGAGACGGAAGCCGCTTTCGCTTCACGGGCGTCACGTTCTGACGGTCGGCACCGGGCCCGCCTGGGTACGACGAAACCCTCGACGTACGTCCCTGGGCGTGGAGCTCGCCGAGCGTGTCACGGAGAGCCGGCCGCTGTTCGTGCACCGGCCGAAGCGTGATCGTCGCGGCGATGCCCATGATCGGGAAGCGATGCTCGACCTACGCTGAGGCGCGCGGCGGGGTGGTGTTCTCCTTTTCTTCGTTCTCCTCGCCGGGATGATCGGTTCCCCTCGGCCTTGAGACCCTATGGTCAGCTACTTTTGTCAAATTTGACAGAAGTTCCAGCTTGGCCGACCGAAGTCACCGCTCAATACGTTCTGTGATCACCTGTGTCGGGGTGAGGGCGGGAGTGGCCGGCGAGACGCAGGTCGAGTCGCGTGACGGCTCTAGGGGAGGGGCGCCTCCGGGATGCCTCGCAGGGCTGTTTGCCCATATTGTTACAAACCGAGTCTATTGCGACGTTCCGCGAGTGGCCACCCCGCCTGATCAGGCAAGATCTCTCGATTGGGGGTGTGTGGGAGCGTGTCCGGTACGGCTCCACCCCGGAGGGACTTTGGTCGTTCGTCGTAGAAAGTTCAAGTGATCATGGCAAAAGTTCTTCCAAAAGGTGCAGAAGACGCGTAACTTCCACGCCAAGTTCTCTGCACACCACCGAGAGGACGAAGTGAGTCGGCCGACGGCGTCCGCAGGCGGATCCCCTCGAAGAGGTGACCCGCCGTGTGGGACCGCGGCCTGCGGCGGAAGGGAGTCGGCGGTCACCCGGCTGAGGCATCGGGGACCGTGGGGCTCCATCCACCCACACGAAGGTAGGAAAACATGAGTGCACACGAAGAAGAGACCGACGAGATCGCGGGCGCGCTGCGCCGCAGGCTCGGGCTGAACCGTCGCCAGTTCCTCGCCGCCACGACGGGGGTCACCGCGGTGGCCGCCATGTCGGCGGTGGGTCCGCTCGCGTCGGCCGCGTACGCGTCCCCCGGCGACGACCAGGAGCGCGGCAAGGGCCACGGCCACGGCCATCAGGAGGCCCTGGTGCCGGAGGCGAAGCGGGGCATCATCCTTTACACGGTCCGTGACGTCATCTCCCGCGACCCGGCGATGAACCTGCCGGCGGGCTTCCGGCGCGTGTTCGAGGAACTCTCGCGGATCGGCTACAAGCAGGTGGAGTTCGCCGGCTACCGCCAGCACGCGAACGCGGAGGGCGGAGCCGACCTGGAGACCGTCGAGGGTGCCCGGCTGCTGCGCCGCTGGCTCGACGACAACGGACTCAAGGCCCAGGGCAACCACGGCTTCATTCCCAGCTCCTGGCCGCTCACCCAGGCCGATCTCGACCGCTTCAAGAGGACGTTGGAGATCGCCAACATCCTCGGCATGGAGCACGTGGGCACCGGCAGCGACCCGACCAACAGCGCCTACAAGGCGGACTGGGACCTCGCCGCCCAGAAGTGGAACGGCCTCGGTGCGCTCGCCTCGGCCGCCGGTCTCAAGCTGTACACGCACAACCACGACGCGGCCTACAGCTTCCTTCTCGACGAGGGCCCGCTCGACGAACTGGGTCGGCCCACCCGCTCGTCGGGCGTCCGGAAGCTGGAGTACTTCCTGGAGATCACCAACCGCAGGGACGTCTATCTCGAGCTGGACATCTACTGGGCGCACGTGGCGCAGTACAAGCACCGCGAGTACGTCGCGCACAACGGCAAGACCCGGACCGACATCTTCGACCCCCTGAAGCTCGTGAAGCAGAACGACAAGCGGTTCCCGCTGTTCCACGCCAAGGACGGGAAGTCCAGCGCTACCGCCAACGGCTACGACATGGTGCCGTTCGGAACCGGTGACATCGACTACAAGGCCTTCTTCTCCAAGCTGGACATCGAGAAGCGCCACAACCCGATGTACGAGCAGGACAACGCGCCCGGAGGGACCGCCGACCCGGGTCGCTCGCTCCAGTACGCCGACCTGAGCTACCAGAACCTCTCCGCCCTGCGCCGTCACTGAGAGCTCGGCGCACCTTAACCACACCTCAGAGCACACACCTCGAAGAAGAATCCGAGGAAGAACCCGAGGAAGGATCCGGAGGATCCGAAGGGTTCGGCGGACCGCCACGTGATCGAAGCCGTTGCCGCGGCACGCGTGGCGGCCCGCCATGTCCTGACACTCCCCTGAAGAAGAGGCTCAGGAAGTTGAAGCTTACCCGCGCCATGCTCGGCGGAGCACTGGCCGCCCTGCTGTTTCCCCTGGCGGTGCCCAGCGCCGCCCCCGCACAGGCCCAGCTCCAGGACGCGGCCACGAACTGGTCGAACTACGAGAAGATCACGCTGACCAAGAACGTCGGCGAGCCGATCGACATGGCGGTCCTGCCGGACAGGAGAGTCCTGCACACCGCCCGCAACGGTGACATCCGCCTGACCGACGGCGCCACCGGTATCACCAAGATCATTAACACGATCCCCGTCTACGCGAACTCCGAGGACGGCCTCCAGACGATCGCGATCGATCCCAAGTTCGCCGAGAACAAGTGGGTCTACGTCTACTACGCGCCGAAGACGATGACGGCGCCGTACCCGGAGACGACCCCCACCGGCTCCGCGCCCAACTCGCTGCCCGCGGGCGCGGACGAGTCGTACTGGAACCAGTGGAAGGGCTACAACCAGCTGTCACGGTTCAAGTGGACCGGTGACGCGCTGGACCTGTCCACCGAGCAGGTGATCATCAAGGTCGAGGTGCAGCGCGGGCAGTGCTGCCACGTCGCGGGCGACATGGACTGGGACGCCGAGGGCAACCTCTACCTCGCCACCGGCGACAACACCCCCGCGGGCACGCCCGGCGCCAACGGTATGGCGCCCAACAACGACGCCCCGGGGATGAACCCCGGGCTGGACTCGCGGCGTGGTGCGGGCAACAGCAACGACCTGCGCGGCAAGATCCTGCGGATCACGGTGAAGGAGGACGGCTCCTACACCGTCCCGGCGGGCAACCTCTTCCCGCCGGGAACGGCCAAGACCCGTCCCGAGATCTTCGTGACGGGGCTGCGGAACCCCTTCCGCATGGACGTCGACGACGTGACCGGCACGGTCTCCTGGGGCGACTACGGTCCCGACGCCGGGGCGCCCGACCCCGCCCGGGGACCCCTGGGCTACGTCGAGTGGGACGTCACCCCCATCGACAAGCCGATGAACGGCGGCTGGCCCTACTGCACGGGGAACCAGTTCAACTACAACGACTGGAACTTCGCGACCGCGACACCGCGCGAGTGGTTCGACTGCGCGGGGGGACCGGTGAACACCTCCCGCTGGAACACCGGTGTGGACAAGCTGCCGCCCGCGACCCCGGCCACCCTCTACTACGGTGACAACAACACCCACCAGCCCGCTGAGTGGGCCGGGCTCACCGACTTCGAGCCCGCGGGCGGCCAGGGACCGATGGGCGGTCCCGTCTACCACTACGACGCGGCGAACCCCTCGACGACGAAGTTCCCCGCGTACTGGGACAAGAAGTTCTTCTTCGCCGAGTTCTCGCAGGACTATCTCGCGGCGTTCACCGTGACGGCGCCTGGCGGGCCGGTGACCAAGATCGAACACTTCCTGCCCAACAGCGCGCTGACGGCCGCGGTGATGCCGATCACCGACAGCCCGATAGACATCGAGTTCGGCCCCGACGGGTCGCTGTACGTGCTCGACTACGGTGACGGCTTCTTCCGCGCCAACCCCGACTCGGGTCTGTACCGCATCGACTACGCCGAGGGGAACAAGACCCCGCAGGCGAAGATCGTCGCCAAGCCGTCGTCGGGCAGCACCGCGCCTCTCGCCGTCGACTTCAGCGCGGCCTCGTCGACCGACGCCGAGCCGGGCCCGCTGACCTACGAGTGGGACTTCGACGGCGACGGGACCTTCGACGCCACCGGCGTGACGGCCTCGCACACCTACCCCGCGCTCGGGCAGTACGTCGCCAGGCTCCGCGTGACCGACGCGCAGGGCAAGTTCGGGCTCACCTCCACCGAGATCACCGTGGGCAACACCGCGCCCGAGGTGACCATCCAGTCGCCGGGCAACGGCTCCTTCTTCAACTGGGGCGACGCGGTGCCGTTCCAGATCAAGGTCTCCGACAAGGAGGACGGCGACAACCCGGTGTGCAGCCGGGTGCAGTGGACCTTCGGCCTCGGTCACGACACGCACGCGCACCCGGAGACCCTCGGTTCCGGATGCTCGGGCGCGTGGCCGACACCGGCCGACGCCCCCGAGCACGGCGAGACCGAGAACATCTTCGGCGTCGTCGTCGTGAGCTACCGGGACAACGGCGCCGGTGACATCCCCGGGGCGGTCGGTGACGCCACGCTCATCCTCAACCCCAAGGAGCTGCAGGCCGAGCACGCCGACACGAGCAGCGGCGTCACCAAGGTGGAGGACGCGAGTGCGTCCGGCCTGGCGAAGATCACGTCGTTCGACGCCGGTGACTGGATCGCGTACGAGCCGGTGAACTTCGCCGGTATCACCAGTGTGAAGACCCGTGCCTCCGGTGCGGGAACGCTCTCCCTGCGATGGGGTTCGGAGACGGCGGAGCCGTTCGCCACCGTCACCGTGCCCGCCGGATCGGGCTGGCAGAGCGTGGAGACCGCGCTCACCGGTGCCCCGACCGGCAGCGGCGAGCTCTTCGTCACCTCGACCGGCGGCGTGGAGGTCGACGGGTTCACCTTCCAGGGTGACGGTGTCGCCGACAAGACGCCTCCGACCGTGTCGGCCACGCTCGCCCCGGCCCAGCCGGGCGGGGAGAACGGCTGGTACACCGGGAACGTCACGCTGACGGTCACCGCGACCGACAACGGCACGGTGGCGAGCAGGCAGTACTCGCTCAACGGCGGTACGACGTGGCTGAACGCCAACAACCCGGTCACCCTGAGCGCGGAGGGTGCCCTTGAGGTGCGCTACCGGGCGACCGACAACGCGGGCAACGTCTCGCAGATCGGCACCGTCACGGCGAAGATCGACAAGACCGCCCCGGTCCTGTCGGTGAGCGGGGTGGAGCCGGGCAAGTACGGCGATTCCGCGTTCATCACGCCCGTCTTCTCGGCGTCCGACGCGGCCTCGGGAGTGGCGAGTGTGACGGCGGCCATCGGTGACCTGGAGGTGGTCTCCGGCAAGGCGATCGCCCTGTCGAAGCTGGCGCTCGGCGCGCACACGCTGACCGTCACCGCGAAGGACAAGGCGGGGCACGTCACCAAGCAGACCGTCGCGTTCGAGGTCACGACCTCCTTCGCCGACGTGCGCAAACTCCTCGACCGCTTCAAGGCGGAGGGCTCGGCGCGGGGCGGCGTCCTCGATGTCCAGCTCGACCAGGCGAGTAAGCACGCGGAGGCTGGGAGGAAGAACGCCGCGATCGCCTCGCTGGAGGTCTTCGTGAAGCTCGCCCAGCGTGAGCTCTGGGTGCCCGACACGAAGGCGCGTGTCGTGCTCGTACGGGACGGGCAGGCGCTGATCGCGCAGCTGCGCGCCCCGGCCGGCGGCTGACGCGGGGCGCGGGGGGAGGGCCCGACCGGCTCTCCCCCCGCGTTCGGCGTGCAGGTGTCAGGGGGCGCTGAGGTCCAGGTCCTTGATCCTGGGGTCGCCCTCGTCGGCGAAGTAGTGGTCGGGCTTGGTGGAGTCGTCGCCCTCGGCCATTCTGGCGGAACGCGCGATGACGGTGCCGAGCGCGGCGACGGCGAGGTTGACCGCGAGGGCGAGGATGCCCGCGTAGATCGTCATCTTGGTGTCCAGTCCCAGTTTCTCCAGCGGGAACGCCGACCCCGCGAAGTGCGGCTTGCCGGTGGCCGGGTTGCCGATGTTGTAGAGCAGGAGCATCCCGGCCCCCATGCCGGCCACCCAGCCGGCGATCAGGCCGCCCCGGTGGAACCAGCGGGTGTAGAGGCCGAGCGCCACCGACGGGAGCGTCTGCAGGATGATGACACCGCCGATGAGCTGCAGGTCGATGGAGAAGCCGGTGTCCAGGAACAGGATGCACAGCACCGCGCCGACCTTGACGAGCAGCGAGGTGATCTTGGAGACGCGGGCCTCGTCGGCGTCGCTCGCGTCCCGGTTCAGATACTCCTTGTAGATGTTGCGGGTGAACAGGTTCGCCGCGGCGATGGACATGATGGCCGCGGGGACCAGCGCGCCGATGCCGATCGCGGCGTAGGCGACGCCGGTGAACCAGTCGGGGAACATCCTGTCGAACAGCTGGGGCACGATCGTGTTGTTGTCGGTGCCGATGGGCTGGATCCCGGCCGCGATGGCCATGAAGCCCAGCAGGGCGATCAGGCCGAGCAGCAGGCTGTAGGCGGGGAGCGCCGACATGTTCCGCTTGATCACGTCACGGTTCCTGGAGGCGAGGATGCCGGTGACGCTGTGCGGATAGAGGAACAGCGCGAGCGCCGAGCCCAGGGCGAGCGTGACGTACTGCAGCTGGTTGTTCGCGTTGAGCAGGATCCCGTCGCCGGGTGCGGCGCTGGCGTCGAACTTGGCCTGGGCGGCGTCGAAGATGCCCGACCAGCCGCCCTCGATCTGGGCGGGGATCGCGAAGATCGCGACCAGGATCACGATGTAGATCAGCGTGTCCTTGACGAACGCGATCAGCGCGGGCGCGCGCAGGCCCGACTGGTAGGTGTACGCGGCCAGGATCGCGAACGCGATGATGATCGGCAGATGACCGGTCACCCCCATCGACTTCAGCACGGCCTCGATACCGACGAGCTGGAGCGCGATGTAGGGCATCGTCGCGACGATGCCGGTGATCGCGACCAGCAGCGCGAGGGTGGGGGAGCCGAACCTGGCCCGGACGAAGTCGGCCGGGGTGACGAAGCCGTGCACGTGCGAGACCGACCAGAGGCGGATCAGCACCAGGAACACGATCGGGTAGACCACGATGGTGTACGGCACCGCGAAGAAGCCCATCGCGCCCGCCCCCCAGAGCAGGGCGGGTACGGCCACGAAGGTGTAGGCGGTGTAGAGGTCGCCGCCGACCAGGAACCAGGTGACCCACGAGCCGAAGTTGCGGCCGCCGAGTCCCCACTCGTCGAGGCTGGCCAGGTTCTCCGGGCGGCGCCAGCGCGCGGCCACGAATCCCATGCCGCTGACCACCAGGAACAGCACGGAGAAGATGATGATCTCTGTCAGGTGGGCTTCCATCGGGTCACCGCCGCCGCTTCGTCATCCGGTACACGATCGAGGTGCACGTGACACCGATCGCGATGAAGGCGAGCTGGAGCCAGTAGAACATCGGGAAACCGAAAAGCCGGGGTTCATCGGAATTGTAGAGAAGCGGGAGCAAAGGTAGGATGATCGGCACGATAAGCAGCCAGTTCCATGGGCTGCGATCGCTCCGGTCCCCGTTTGGAGTGGTCAACGCGGTCTCCTTGAGCTGGAGAATGGACGCCCGGGCAGGGATATCCCCTTCGGCTGACCGGCAGCGTAATTACGCCGCCGTTCCATTCGGGTCACCGAGCGCCGAGTGGCATGTGTGGCGCGACGAACGGCGGCTCGGCCTCGCCGCCGAGGTTCCAGGCCAGGTCGCGGGCGTCGTGCGTCTCCGAGTCCTTCGCTTCACCGCCGGTATCCCACCGATCGCCGACCTCTCGGCGCGGCTTCCTTGACAATGCGGAGTGCATTTCGTAAAGGCGCACAGGCAGGATTGGCCGCCTCCCGCCTCCCGCCTCCCGTGTGGCGTGTGGCGTGTGGCGTGTGGCGCGAATGGGTCCTTCCTGTCGTGGGCGCCGCGGCGGTTACCGGTCATCGTTTGACTGGTAGGAAATCTCCTACCTATTCTTGGGGCATGACCATCACGCACATCCAGTTGCTCTCCCTGCCCGTCGCCGACCAGGAGCGGGCGAAGAACTTCTACGTCGGCACGCTCGGCTTCGATCTCGTCTCCGACAATCCGATGGGGCCCGATCGGCGATGGGTGCAGGTGGCTCCCAAGGGCGCCGACACCGCCATCACGCTCGTCACCTGGTTCGACACCATGCCGCCAGGCTCGCTCAAGGGCCTGGTGCTCGAGACCGACGACCTCGACGGTGACGTGGCGGAGCTGAGCGGCCGCGGGGTGGCGATCGAGGGGGGCATCCAGCAGTCGCCGTGGGGGCGGTACGTCACCTTCGACGACCCCGACGGCAACGGGATCGTGTTGCAGACCACCGCGGTGAACGTGTCCGCCGGTGGCTGAGACGGATGTGTTCGCCGCGGTGGCCAACCCCACCAGGCGCCGGTTGCTCGGCCTGCTCCTGGACGGTGGCCCGCAGCCGGTCCAGGAACTGGCCGGCCACTTCGACATGCGCCGGCCGAGTCTGTCGGAGCATCTCAAGGTGCTCAAGGACGCCGGCCTGGTGGTCGAGCGCAGGGCCGGTCGGCAGCGGCTGTACTCGTTGAACTCCGAGCCGCTGCGAGAGATGTCGGAGTGGCTCACGCCGTACGAGCGGTTCTGGCGGGAGAGACTCTCCAGCCTTCGTGACCTTCTGGACGCCGAGGACGATGACTGACCCGACCCTGATCCAGACCGATCAGTATCTCGCCCACCCGCCCGCGCGGGTCTGGCGGGCGCTCACCGACACCGACCTGCTGGCGCGCTGGCTGATGCCCAACGACTTCAAGCCGGTCGTCGGTCACCGGTTCACCTTCAGGACCGAGCCGAAACCGAAACACGGCTTCGACGGCGTCGTGCACTGCGAGGTCCTCGACCTGGAGCCGGAACGCCTGCTGCGCCTGTCCTGGAGGGGCGGGAGGCTGGACACCACGGTGGTCTGGAGGCTGGAACCCGAAGGGCGCGGCACCCGGCTGTTCCTGGAGCACGCCGGGTTCGACCCCGACGATCCCGTCCAGCGGCGCACGCGCGCCATCCTCGATGGGGGGTGGCGCTCGCACGTCCTCCGTGCACTGAAGGAGGCGCTGGCGACCGGCTGATCCCGGCCGTTTCGGTCGTCGCGTTCTTCGGCAGGCGTGGCGCGAAAACATGACAGAGGATGTCCTGTTTTCGCGCCACGCTGATCTCATGACAAGAACGCTGGAAGGGAAGGTCGCCCTGGTCGCGGGGGCGACGAGGGGGACCGGGCGGGGCATCGCGGTGGAGCTGGGCGCGGCCGGTGCCACGGTCTACTGCACCGGGAGGAGCACGCGGGCACGACGCTCGGAAATGGGCCGCCCGGAGACCATCGAGGAGACGGCCGAGCTGGTGACCCGTGCCGGTGGGCGGGGCGTCGCGGTCCAGGTGGATCACCTGGAGTCGGAGCAGGTGCGCCTCCTGGTGGAACAGATCAGCAACGAGCAGGGCAAACTCGACATCCTGGTCAACAACGTCTGGGGCTCCGACTCGCTCACCGAGTGGCACGTCCCCGTCTGGAAACACTCTCTCGACGATGGTCTGCGCATCCTCCGGCTGGCGGTGGACACTCACCTCATCACCAGCCACCACGCCCTGCCCCTGCTGATCGAGAATCCCGGGGGCATGGTGATCGAGGTGACCGACGGCACCCTGGAGTACAACATTTCCAACTACCGGCTCTCGGCCTTCTACGACCTGGCCAAGATCTCGGTGAACCGCCTGGCGTTCATCCAGGGTCACGAGTTGCGCCCGCACGGCTGCGCCGCGATCTCGCTCACCCCCGGCTGGCTCAGGTCGGAGAACATGCTGGAACTCTTCGGCGTCACCGAGGAGAACTGGCGGGACGCCACTGCCAAACAGCCGCATTTCGTGATCTCCGAGACACCCGCCTACACCGGTCGCGCGGTCGTCGCCCTCGCCGCCGACGAGGACCGGATGCGCTGGTCGGGGCAGTCGGTGTCCAGCGGGCAACTCGCCCAGGTGTACGGCTTCACCGACGTCGACGGCAGCAGGCCGGACGCCTGGCGCTACATCGAGGAGGTCGAGAGCAAGGGGAAACCCGCCGACGCCACCGGCTACCGCTGACCGGCGCCGCGAGCGCCGGTTCGGCTCGCCGTGAGGGATCAGCGACCCCAGGGTGGGGCCGTAAGAGGTCAGCGGTTCGAAGGCCGGGCCCGTCGCGAGGGGGCGGTGCCCCCATGGTTGGAATCGTCGTGAGAGGTCAACGGCCCGGCGTGCCGGTGTCATCGGAGGAGCGGGGAGCGGAGTACAGGCCGTGCAGGCGGACGGCGGCCTCGGCGAGGCGGGCCCGGAGGCCGGGTGGGTCGACGACCTCGGCCTCCGGGCCGAAACCGAGGATCTGGGCGTAGGCGACCTCCGGCGACTCGACGGGCAGGCGGAACGTGACCCACCCCTGCTCGTCGGGCTCGCCGGCGGAGGCCAGGGCGGCGTCGAGGGCGGCGGGATCGGCGACGGAGGGGAGCGCGCGGAGGCCGGCGGGACTGAGCCGTACGGTGACGTGCGTGGTGAGCAGGGACCCGGCGAACCGCGCCACCCGCTCCGTCCAGAAGGCGGCGAGGTCGAAGGCGCCGTCCCGCTCGAAGCGCAGGTCCGAGTGGATCTGGACCTCGTCGAAGCGGTCGACCCGGTAGATGGCGAACCGGGTCGCCAGGTACCAGACTCCCGCCTTCAACACGAGCCCGTACGGCTCCAGGCGCCGGGCGGTGCCGGCCTGCCGGGTGTCCGCGGTCTGCTCTGCGTCCCCGGCCTGTCCGTCGCGCTCGGTCCACCCGTGGTCTCCGGACCGCGCGGTCCCTCCGCTCGGCCTGTCACGTTCACTCCGCCCGGTGTCTTCGGGGCGCCCGATCCGCCCGGTCTTCATGGTCTCGCCCGATGGCCCTGTCTGTTCGCCAGGGCGGTGGCGCGCGGCACGCCGGTAGAGGGCGGTGACCGGGTGATCGCCCCACACCGCCCTGGCCAGGGGCGCCAGCGCCTGCGGCGGAGGCCGCTCGCTCGCGAACCAGCCGGGGGCGTCCAGGTGGAAGCGCTGGGCCGCGGTCGCGGGGGCGTCGCGGAGGCCGGGAGAGAGCGCGGCCGCGGCTTTCAGCCGCGCCGTGGCCGCGACCTCGCTCAGCCCCATCTCCCGCAGGGCCTGGGGAACCCCCGACAGGAACAGTGCCTCCGCCTCGGCCCGGTCAAGGCCGGTGAGACGGGTGCGGTATCCGTCAAGCAGCCGGTAGCCGCCACCTCGCCCGCGGTCGGCGTACACCGGCACGCCGGCCTCGGAAAGGGCCAGCACGTCACGGTGGACGGTCCGCTCGGAGACCTCCAGTTCCCGGGAGAGCTCCGCCGCGGTCATCCCGCCCCGGCCCTGGAGCAACAGGACCAACGACATCAACCTGGCCGCACGCACCCTCCGACCCTAGCCCCGGTGACGGTGACGGTGACGGTGACGGTGACGGTGACGGTGACGGTGACGGCCGGAAGGGGAGCGGGTGGCGGGTGGACCGGACCGGGCGACGACCCGGCGGACAATCCGGCAATCCGGAATCCGGCTCGGTGTCGAGCCGCGAGTCTTTTGCATAGGTTTCATGGGGTTTTTGGCTCCTGCGGAGCGTCGAGGACCCGCCACCGTGTCACGTTGCATGATCGCGGTTGCCGCCGGTACTCTGGCCACATGCGACACCCGATTACCCTTCAGTGGTGGCGCCGCTTCTAGGCGGCGCAGGTTTCGCATTCGCGAGCAGACAAACGGCCGCCCGGGGAGGTGGCCTTTTCTGTGTCCGCCCCCTCAGGGCATCAGGGAAACAAGAGGGGCGATACCGCAGTGGAGACGAGCCGATATACCACCGCCGGCGGCATAGGGGTCGAGGTCACCGCGTCCGACGTGCCCGAGACGGTGCTTGAGGACGTCGTCACGACGCTCGGCGAGCGCCGTGGCGGAGTGCTCTCTTCCGGGATGGAGTATCCGGGCCGCTACAGCCGATGGCACCTCGCCTATGTCGACCCCTGCCTGGAGATCGTGGCCAGGGGACGCAGGATCTCCGCCCGCGCGCTGAACGCCCGGGGCAGGGTGGTCCTGCCCGCCGTCGTGTCCTGCCTGCTGGCGGCCGGCAAGCCCGTCGAGGAGCCGACGGCCGATCTCGTCGAGGTCTACGTGGCGGAGTCGGAGGACATCCTCCCCGAGGAGATGCGCAGCCGCCGTCCCACCGTTTTCACCGCGATCCGCGAGGTCATCGCCGTTTTCAAGGGAGAGAACGAGCATCTGGGCCTGTACGGCTCCTTCGGCTACGACCTGGCCTTCCAGTTCGAGCCGATCAGGCAGGTCCTGACCCGGGCCGCCGACCAGCGTGACCTCGTGCTCCACCTGCCCGACCGGGTGATGGTGATCGACCGCAAGAGGGAGACCAGCAAGGAGTTCCGCTACGAGTTCACCGTGGACGGCGTATCCACCCACGGGCTCGAGCGCGAGGGGGAGGTCGTGCCGCTGCCCGCGCTCCCGTCCGAGCTTCCCGCCGACCCGGAGAAGGGCTCCTACGCCAAGGTCGTGGCCGCGGCCAAGGAGAAGTTCGTCCGCGGTGACCTGTTCGAGGTCGTCCCCGGCCAGGTCTTCCACGCCCCCTGCACCGACCCGGCCGCCTTCTACCGGGGACTGCGCACGGTGAACCCGGCGCCGTACGAGTTCCTGTTCAACCTCGGCGAGGGCGAGCACCTGGTCGGTGCCTCACCGGAGATGTACGTCCGGGTCAGCGGCGACCGCGTCGAGACCTGTCCCATCTCCGGCACCATCGCCCGAGGCGGCAATCCCATCGAGGACGCCGACGCGATCCGGACCCTCCTGTCCAGCGTGAAGGAGGAGTCGGAGCTGACCATGTGCACCGATGTGGACCGCAACGACAAGTCCCGCATCTGCGTGCCGGGGACGGTCCAGGTGATCGGCCGGCGTCAGATCGAGATGTACTCCCGGCTCATCCACACCGTCGATCACATCGAGGGCCGGCTGCGTCCCGAGTTCGACGCCCTGGACGCCTTCCTCACCCACATGTGGGCCGTCACCGTCACGGGAGCCCCCAAGAACTGGGCGATGCAGTTCATCGAGGACCACGAGGAGACCACGCGACGCTGGTACGGCGGGGCGGTCGGCTACATCGGCTTCGACGGCTCGATGAACACCGGCCTGACCCTGCGCACCGCGCAGATCCGCGGCGGCGTGGCCACCGTGCGGGCCGGGGCCACACTGCTGTTCGACTCCGACCCCGAGGCCGAGGAGCGGGAGACCGAACTCAAGGCCAGCGCCCTGCTGGGCGCCCTGGCGGCGGTCGGCGCGGTCCCGCAGGAGCGGACCGAGACGAAGGCGGCCGCGGAGCTGCCGGGAAGCGGCATGAAGGTGCTCCTCGTCGACTACGAGGACTCCTTCGTCAACACCCTCGCCGACTACTTCCGTCAGCAGGGGGCCGAGGTCGTCACACTCAGGCACGGCTTCCCCGTCACGATGATCGACGAGCTGGACCCCTCTCTGGTGGTGCTGTCGCCCGGCCCCGGCTGGCCCTCCGACTTCGGCCTGCCCGCCCTGGTCGGCGCCCTCTACGAGCGTGATCTACCGGTGTTCGGCGTCTGCCTCGGCCTGCAGGGCATGGTGGAGCACGCGGGTGGCACCCTCGAACTGCTGTCCTACCCCGAGCACGGCAAGCGCGGTCAGGTACGGAGGGTGGGCGCGAGCGCCCTGCTCGACGGGCTCCCCGAGGAGTTCACCGCCGCCCGCTACCATTCGGTCCACGCCAAGCAGCCGGGCGTCGCCGGGTTCACCGCCACCGCGTTCACTCCGGACGGCGCGGTGATGGCGATCGAGGACGTCGAGCGACGCCGCTTCGCGGTGCAGTTCCACCCCGAGTCGATCCTCACCGCGGGGGGAGGCGCGGGAGCGAAGGTCATCGCCAACGTTCTTCGGCTCTGCCGCAAGAGCGGGTAAAGAACCCGTGCTTCGCGCCCGGCGAGCACGCCGGGTGACCCTAGAGTTCCCCTCGTCGTGGAGATCGCGGGCGTACCGGGGCCGGTCTCGGCCGGTACGCCTGTGGCGGGGAGGAGCGGGCATGAGGTCGGACGGTGTGCTGCCCGTCGAGTTACCCGACGCCGTGCGGGAGGCGCTGCTGGCGCCGCTGGTCGACCACAACTGCCACGGCGTGCGCCGCGACGACCTGACCCGGGCCCGGTTCGAGACGCTGCTCACCGAAGCGGGAACCCCGGCGCCGCCGGGCACCACCCACTTCGACACCCCCGCGGGCGCCGCGGTCCGCCGCTGGTGCGCCCCCGTCCTCGGTCTCGCCCCGCACGTGCCGCCCGCCGTCTACCTGGCCCGCCGGATGGAACTCGGCGCCGATGAGGTGAACCGGCGGCTGCTGGGCGCCGCGGGAATCGCCACCTTCCTGTTCGACGGCTTCGACGGCTCCGACACTTTCGACGGTTCCGGCGACTCGGGCGGACCGAAGGGCCCCGGTGGCCCGGATCGTCGGAACCGTTTCGGTGTGCCCGAGGTGTTGCCACCTGCCGAGATGGGCCACGCGGGCGGCGCGGAGACCGCGTGGGTCGTTCCCATCGAACGGGTCGAGGCGGAGGTCGCGGGAAGCGCCGTCTCGGGAGTCTCCTACATCTCCGCCCTCGCCCAGAACCTCGCGGGACGGGCCGTCCGCGCGGTCGCCCTGAAGTCGGTCACGGCCCACCGGTCAGGCAGGCGTCTCGATCCGGCCAGGCCGAGCCGGGGAGCGGTGATCGCGGCGGCCACCCGGCGGCTGGCCTGCCCCGGGGAGAGGCTCACCGACCAGGTGCTGCTGCGCCACCTGCTCTGGACGGCCGTCGACGTGGCCAGGGAGTACGGGCGGCCGCTGCAGTTTCACACCGGTCTCGCTCGCCCCGGCGGCGGTGCGCGCCGCGACACTCACCTGGGACGCGGTGGCCGGATCACCTCCGGCGGTCACGAGGCCCACGGTGGTTTCGGTACCTCCGGCGGTCACGCCGGAGGTGTCCCCGGCCCGCACGACGCGGGTCCGGCGCCGGTGGCCGGCTTCATCATGGCCGTGCAGCCGGTGGGCGTCCCCGTCGTCCTGCTGCACTGCCACCCGTTCCATCGCCAGGCGGCCGGGCTGGCGGGGGTCCTTCCGCACGTCTACGTCGACGTGGGGGCGGCCCTGACCCGCAGTGCCACGGGCTCGGCGGCGGTCATGGCGGAACTGCTGGAGCTCGTGCCGTTCCACAAGCAGCTGTTCGGTTCCGGTGGCCACGGCGTGGCGGAGACCTGTCACCTCGGCGCCCTGCACTACCGGCGCGGCCTGGCGGGGGCGCTCGCCGCGAGACTGGCCGACGGCGAGTGGAGCGTCGCCGACGCGGCCCGGGTGGCCCAGATGATCGGCTCCGGCAACGCGCGCCGGATATACCGGTTGTGACGGGTGCCCGGCCCAGGGGCGGATGGGCCCCTGGAATAATGGGGCGACTGTTGGTGCGACGAGGGGGAGCCAGTTGACGGGCGATGGGGCAGAGGCACGCTTTCTTGACGACGTGACCGTGGAGCTGGTCAAGCACAGCGCCTCCGACACCGACGTGCTCTGGGCCGCGCGGGTGTCGACCGCCGGGGAGCAGTCCCTGGAGGAGATCGGCAAGGACCCCGAGCGTTCGAAGGGGCTGATCAATTTCCTGATGCGCGACCGGCACGGCAGTCCGTTCGAGCACAACTCGATGACCTTCCTCGTCAGCGCTCCGATCTTCGTCTTCCGTGAGTTCCACCGGCACAGGGCGGGATGGTCGTTCAACGAGGAGAGCGGGAGATATCGCGAGCTTCGTCCGGTCTTCTACGTGCCGGGCCACGACCGGAAGCTGGTGCAGAAGGGCAAGCCGGGGCAGTACGTCTTCGCCGACGGTGACGCCGGGCAGCACAAGCTCGTCACCGAGGTGATGGAGTCGTCGTACCGGAACTCTTATGCCGCCTACCAGGAGATGCTGGAGGCCGGGATCGCGAGGGAGGTGGCCAGGGCGGTGCTGCCCGTCGGTCTCTTCTCGTCGATGTACGCCACCTGCAACGCGCGCTCGCTCATGCACTTCCTGTCCCTGCGTACCAAGAACGAGCAGGCCAGGGTGCCCTCGTTCCCGCAGCGCGAGATCGAGATGGTGGCGGAGAAGATGGAGGCGGCCTGGGCGGAGCTGATGCCCCTCACGCATGCGGCCTTCGTGGCAGCGGGCAGGGTCGCTCCCTAGCCCGCCTCAGCCCGTCGTCTCCGGGGAGCGGGAGAGGACGGGCAGGACGAAGATCTCGGCACCGGGAGGCAGCGCGCAGTCGAGGCCGCCATGGTGCCGGGCGTTCTCCCCGCAGACGAACATGCTGATATGGCGGCGGATGCCCCCGTAGTCGTCGCGGAGCCGCTGCTCCAGGAACGGGTGCGTGCGGCGGAGCATGTCGAGGGCGGAGCCCAGCGTGGGGTGTCCGTCGTCGCGGTCGGCGATCGCGAAGACGCGGATCTCGGTGGTCTCGCCCGCCCAGTGGCGCAGTGTGGCGGGAAGCATGAAGGTCACGAGGGTGACGGGTCTGGCCATCGGCTCAGAGCACCGTGACGTGCGAGGCGGGCACGGCCGGGGGCCGAGGGGGGAGCTCACCCCGGTCCGCGGAGGGCCGCCGCCGGTGGAGGGGACCGGGGACGAGGGCGTGCGGACGGGCGGTCCCGGCCGGAGGGCCGGACGGACGGCGACGGTGGCGGACGGGGCCGGCCGGGCTGCCGGGCGAGTGACGATGACGGCGGACGGGTCCGTGCGGGTGGCGGTCGAGAGGGGGGCACGGGCTGGGAGGGGGGCCCTCGTGCATGACCATCTCCTTTCGGATCGGGCCTCATGCTGCCATGTCACGCCGCGTCCCGCCGTGCTCTATGAAATTTGCGTGATCAATTTGGGGTGTTAGTCGCGAATGTCGCTCAAGGATCCCCCTCCACGGTGTCCCGGTGGATATGGGCCGGAGGCATTCCGCCCCGCTGGAGCCTGCGGACGGTCTCGTTGACCATGGCGACCGGGCCGCAGACATAGGCCTCGTGGTCGGCCCACGAGTGGAACCGCTCCATCACCTCGGAAAGACGGCCCCGCATGCCGGCGTACCCCCGCTCCTCGGAGACCACGGGCAGCACCCGCAGCCACGGGAAGGCCGACTCCATCCGCCGTAGGTCGGTCAGGTCGTAGAGTTCGGCGGCCGTGCGGGCTCCGTACAGCAGGTGGATGTTGGGGCGGCGCCCGGAGTCGATCAGGTGCTCCAGGATCGCCTTGATCGGGGCCAGGCCGGTGCCGCTCGCCACGCACAGGATGTCGCGTCCGGAGCCGGAGGGCACCATGGTGCCGATCGCGGGGCCCAGCGTCACGGTGTCACCGATCCGGGTGTGCCTGACCAGCGTGGTGGAGACCCAGCCACCGGTGATCGCGCGGACGTGCAGACGGACGGTGTTGTCGTCCCGGGGTGCGTTCGCGATGGAGAACGCGCGCCAGACGCGTGGCCAGCGCGCGGTCTGCACGTTGACGTACTGGCCGGGCACATAAGGCAGCTCCTGGCCGGGCCGCAGGGTGATCACCGCGATGTCCGGGGTGCGGAGCTCGTGGTCGATCACCTCGGCCGGCCACCAGGCGGGCGACACTCCCGCGTCCGACTGGGCTGACTCGATCATGAGATCGGCGGCGGCGGCGTACGCGGCCACCCACGCCGCCTCGATCTCGGTGTTCCAGACCTCGGCGGCGAAGCGCCGGATCGTGGCGAGGAGCGCGTTGCCGACCGCGGTGTAGTGCTCGGGGACCACCCCGTACTTGCGGTGGTCGCGGCCGAGCTGGCCGAGGAACGACGCCATGCCGCCGGGGCTGTCCAGGCTCCAGACGATCCTGGTCAGCGCGCTGAACAACCGGTCGCGCTGGATGTCCATCGCCGGGGGGAACATCGCCCGCAGGTGCGGGTTCTCGGCGAACAGGCGCCCGTAGAAGTATGCCGCGGCCTTGTCCGCGACGGGTTCGACGACGGCGAAGCTTTCCTTGACAAGACGCGGATTCAAAGACATTTAAAGAACCCACCCTAATTGACCGGCTCAAAGTCCGATCACGCAGATCCACCTCCCTGACGGCTCCGGGTGAAGAGTGACCTGGAGCCCCGGCTCGCCCGGTCACTCGAATTCGAGTCTTCCATCACCTAGTGGGCCTCACAACCGTTTCCCGGCAATATAGCGGGAAATCTAACTATCGGTAATTGGAGAGTTATTTTGGGTGACTGGTTAATCTGTGGAGAGCTGGATAAACGAATAATAATCACATTCGTTTTGAAGGTGAAATTTACTATTCGTACGATTTCTCATCACGGCGGGGTTCCGAGGGGTTGGGCGGCGGGAAGCCCTCCGGCGGTGAGGGGTGGGGAGGCCCGGCGAGACGACACTGATACCTCGGATGTGTGACATGACCGAAATAGAGTGCGCCATGATAGGGAAGCTGTTGAAGATGGGATCGGTGCTGTCCGAAACAGGTGGCGCCACCTCGTGCACGCCCCCCTGGAGAACGCATGCCCCAACCCTTGATCGGTATCACCACCTACCTTGAGGCCGCCCGCTGGGGCGACTGGGTCAGGGAGGCCGTCCTGTCGCCGACCTCCTACGCGCGGGCCGTCGAGAAGGCGGGGGGCGCCCCGGTGCTGCTGCCCCCGCTCAACCTCGGCGGGATCGACGACTACGTCCGCGGCCTGTCCGGTGTGATCCTCGCCGGAGGGGGCGAGCTCGATCCCTCCCTGTACGGGGCCGCCCGCGAGGAGCGCGTCGGTGACCCGCAGCCGCACCGCGACCGCTTCGAGTTGGCGCTGGCCCGCGCCGCAGTCAAGGCCGACCTGCCGCTGCTCGCCTCGGGGCGGGGCATGCATGTCCTGAACGTCGCCCAGGGCGGGAACCTGATCCCCTGGCTCCCCGAGGTGGTCGACCACGACCGTCACGCCGCCTCCACGGCGCACCGCGTCCAGATCAGCGTCTCCAGCAAACTCGGCAAGACGCTGGGCGACAAGGCCGAGGTGACCGCCTCCCATCACCAGGCCGTCAAGCGGCTGGGCACCGGTCTGCTCGCCGTGGCGTGGGCCGACGACCAGATCGTCGAGGGCGTCGAGCTGGAGGGGCACAGGTTCGGCATCGGTGTGCAGTGGGACCTCGCGCGAGCCGGGGACAACCGGCTCGTCGAGGCCCTGGTCGAGGCCGCCGGATCCTGACACCGTCGCGCGGACGTGACGTCCCGCGTGATCGCCCCGGTGCGCCGGTCGTTCCCGACGCCGTCGCGCGGACGTCACCCGCGAGAACGGGCGATGCGACGCGCCGCTGACGCGCGCCGCCGCCGCGCCCGGGTCCCGCCGTGCCGGGGACGACGCGGGTAGGGTGCCGATCATGCCGTTGCACCCGCAGGCCGAGGCCTACCTGAAGCTCTTCCAGACAGACCTCGGTGCCCCTCTCTCCACTCTCACCCCCGAAACGATCGCCGAGCTGCGGACCCTCGACGCCTTCGCCGAGCAGCGCGGTCCGATCATTCCCCTGCCGATGGTGAGGGACGACGTCGCCGCGGGGGTGCCGGTCCGCGTCTACCGGCCACGGGAGGGCGACGACCCCCTCCCCGCGCTCGTCTACTTCCACGGCGGAGGCTGGGTCTTCGGAAGCGTCGAGCGCAACGACGCGCTCGGCCGCGACCTCGCGGTACGCAACGGGGCGGTCGTGATCTCGGTCGACTACCGGCTCGCGCCCCACCATCCCTTTCCCGCGGCGGCCGACGACGCGTGGAGCGTCGTCCAGGACCTCTTCGCCCGTCCCGGCGCCTACGGGGCCGACCCCGGGCGCATCGCGGTCTGCGGCGACAGCGCCGGGGGCAACGTCGCGGCCGTCGCCGCCTGGCGGGCCAGGGACGCCGGGCTCGGGCTCGCCCACCAGCTGCTCGTCTACCCGGTGACCGACGTGGCCATGGACACCGAGAGCTACCGCACCTACGCCACCGGATTCGGGCTCGGGGCCGATGAGATGGCCTGGTTCGTCACGCAGTACGGAGGCGACCCGGCCGACCCCCGGCTCGCCCCGGCCCGGCTGGCCGACAAGTCCGGCCTGGCTCCGGCGACGGTGATCGTCGCCGAGTGCGACCCGCTCTGCGACGAGGGCGAGGAGTACGCCGCCCAGCTCGCCGAGGCCGGAGTGCCGGTCGATGTGAGGAGGTACGAGGGGGCCATCCACGGTTTCTTCGGCCTGCCGGGCTTCTTCGACCAGGCGACCGAGGCGCGCGAGTACGCCGCGGCCCGTCTCGCGGAGGCATTCCGGTGAGCGGCGCCGCCCCTGCCCCCGTACGGCGGGAGCGTCCGCCGCGACCCGGTCAGAAACTCCTGGGCAGCCCGAGCACCTGGGTGGCCAGATAGTTGAGCAGGAGTTCCTCGGTGACGGGGGCCACCCTGCCGATGCGGGCGTCGGCCAGCAGGCGGGCCACCGGATACTCCAGCGAGTAGGCCATGCCGCCGTGCGTCTGGAAGGCGTGGTCGGCCGCCTCCCACGCGGCCTGTGAGGCGGTCAGTTTGGCGATGTTGGCCTCGGTGCCGCAGGGCAGCTGCCTGTCGAACAGCCACGCGGCCTTGTAGAGCATCAGCCTGGCCAGCTCGATCTTGGCCTTGACCTGGGCGAGGGGGAAGGCGATGGCCTGGTTGGCGCCGATCGGGCGGCCGAAGACCTCGCGCTCCCTGGCGTACCGCACGGCCACCCCCAGCGCCACCTCGGCGCCGCCGAGGGCGGAGGCGGCCAGCAGGACGCGCTCGGGGTTGAGGATGTCCCACAGCACCAGCGCGCCCTGGTCGACCTCGCCGACGACGTTTCTCTCGGGGACCCGCAGATCGTCGATGAAGACCATGTTGGACGGGGTGGTGTTCGCGCCCATCTTCGGGATCGGCCGGAAGGACAGCTGCCCGGCGGCGACCGCCTCGGGGACGTTCACCAGCAGGACGGTCAGGCCGTTGGAGCGAGGACTGGCCTCGGCGGCCGGGATGGTCCGGGTCACGAGGAGCATCCAGGTCGCCCGCTGCACCCCGGTGATCCAGATCTTCTGGCCCTGGACGACGAACTCCGCACCGTCGCGGCGGGCGAAGGTGGAGATGCCAAGGGCGTTGGACCCGGCGTCGGGCTCGGTCAGGGCGAAGCAGGTCTCCAGCTCGCCGGTGGCCAGCCTGGGCAGCAGCTCCTCACGCTGCCGGCCGCTGCCGTGCCTGGCGAGGGTCATGGCGCCGAACCCCGGGGTGAGCACGTAGGTGAACGCCGAGCCGCCCGCCGAGCCGGAGGCCGACAGGGTCTCGGTGGCCACGGCCAGCTCCAGCAGGCCCTGCCCGCCGCCGCCGTACTCCTCGGGCACGGCCAGGCCGAGCCAACCGCCCTTCGCCAGATCCTGCCAGACCTCCTCCGGCCAGCGCTTCTCGCTCTCGCACCGCTGCCAGTAGTCCAGGTCGTAGCGGGCGCAGATGTCGCCGATGCCGCGCTGCACGGCGAGGGCGCTCTCGGGGAGGGTGAAGTCCACGATGATCAACTCCATCGTTCTCGGCGGGGGACTGCCGCGGAAGTGTGAGTCTGCGGCTCCGTCGGCTCCGCTGGCTCAGGATTCCGAGGCGGGAAGGCGCGGCCTGCGCGCGTGGTAGACGAAGGCCGGCGGCACGTTCCCCCACACCGTCCGGCCCACGACGACCTCCTCGAAGGTGTCGGCGAGACGCTTCCTGAAGCGCCGTGCGGGGGGAAGGCGCTTGGCGAAGCTGTACGCGAAGGTGGTGAAGGCCGTGTGCGGGCCCATGATCGCGGTGACCGCCTCCAGCAGGCGGGCCTGTGTGTCCGCGGAGAAGGCGGCCCACGGCAGCCCGCTCACGATCGCGTCGGCCTTGGACAGGCCGCGCTCCTGGAGCAGCTGCGGCAGCCGCGCCGCGTCGTCGACCACGACGTCCACCCCGGGGTTTCCCGCGGCGAGGAACTCGGCCAGCCTCGGGTTGATCTCGACGGCCATGTGGTGTCCCCGGCCGCCCAGCCGGCGCTGGATCTCCGCCGTGAACGCGCCGGTGCCGGGACCGAGCTCGACGATCACCGGATCTCCCCGGAGGGGAACGGGCGAGGCCACCGCCTCGGCGAGCCGCCGCGAGCTCGGCGCCACCGCTCCGACGGTGCCCGGCGAGCGGAGCCACTGTCCCAGAAAGAGCGCGGTGTCATTGGTCATGGTCTGAAGCGTAGGGGAATCCGCCAGGCGGTGGATCCGTAGGTCATTCCCCAGGCTGACGACCCGGCCGTGCCTCCGCGGTCACGATGTGCTTCGAACCACTCGCTTTTCATCTTTCATCTGAGGAAGGACACATCTCATGCAGGAGGTCGTCACCCAGCCCGATCCGACGCGGGGCCGTCAGGTATCCACGGGCCTGCTGTACGGCGTCCGCGTCCTCGTCGTCGCCCAGGCCGCCGGACTCGTCGTCGCCGCCTCGTTCGCAGGCCAGGCCGTACAGGGCGGGGGAGAACTCGGCGAGACCCACGTCATGGCCGGGATGGTGGTGCACCTGATCGCCCTGCTGCAGATCGTCGCGGCCGTGCTGGTCTGGCGTCCGGGACGGGGGGCGGGCTGGCCCGCGCTGGCCAGTCTCGGCCTGTTCCTGATCGGCATGGGCCAGCACTTCAGCTGGGACGCGCTCGGCACCCACGTGCCCAGCGGTCTCGCCCTGTTCGGACTGACCGTGGCGGTGCTCATCTGGGCGTGGTCGCCCCGCGCCACCGAGCGCCGGTCCTGAGACGTGCGCCCTCCCCGCATCCCCTCGGTGGCGCCGGACACAGTAGTGTCACCATCAGGTGCGGGGAGGGAGTTCAGCCGGTGGGTCCGGAAGAATCGGGGGCTGAAGATCGAATTTGGACGGTTCCCAACGCGCTGAGCCTGGCCAGGCTCCTGGGGGTGCCGGTCTTCCTCTGGCTCGTGCTGGGGCCGAAGGCCGACGGCTGGGCCGTCGCCCTGCTCATGCTGGCCGGATTCTCCGACTGGCTCGACGGCAAGATCGCCCGTGCCTGGAACCAGACCAGCAGGCTCGGCCGCCTGCTCGACCCGCTGGCCGACCGGCTCTACATCCTGGCCACCCTGTTCGGCCTCGCCATGCGCGAGATCATCCCCTGGTGGCTGGCGCTCGCCATCCCGCTGCGCGACGTGATGCTGCTGGGCATCCCGCTCATCCTGCGCCGTCTCGGATACGGTCCGGCACTGCCCGTGCACTTCCTCGGCAAGGCCGCCACCGCGAACCTGCTCTACGCCTTCCCCCTGCTCTTCCTGGCCCATCACCCCTCCTGGTACGCCGAGGCGGCGGGGATCGTCGGCTGGTCCCTCGCCATCTGGGGCACAGGTCTGTACTGGTGGTCCGGAGTGCTGTATTGGGTACAGGTGCGTCAGCTGACCAGCGAGGCCAAACGCCTTAAGAGGTGATCTGTGAAGGCCGTCGTCATGGCGGGCGGGGAAGGGACACGGCTCCGGCCGATGACCGCGAACCAGCCCAAGCCTCTCCTGCCCGTGATCAATCGGCCGATCATGGAGCATGTCCTCCGCCTGCTGAAACGGCACGGTTTCACCGAGACGGTGGTCACCGTGCAGTTCCTGGCGGCTCTGGTCAGAAACTACTTCGGCGACGGCGACGAGCTCGGCATGAGCCTGCACTACGCCACCGAGGACACGCCGCTCGGCACCGCGGGCAGCGTCAAGAACGCCGCCGACCGGCTCCGTGACGACCGCTTCCTGGTCATCTCCGGCGACGCGCTGACCGACATCGACCTGAGTGACATGATCCGCTTCCACCGCGAGAACGGCGCGATGGTCACGATCGGGCTCAAGCGCGTCCCCAACCCGCTGGAGTTCGGCATCGTCATCGTCGACGACCAGGGCAGGGTGGAGCGCTTCCTGGAGAAGCCGACCTGGGGCCAGGTCTTCTCCGACACCGCCAACACCGGCATCTACGTGATGGAGCCCGAGGTCCTCGACGAGATCGCGGCCGGGGAGTCCGTCGACTGGTCGGGCGACGTGTTCCCCAGGCTGCTGGAGCGCGGCGCCCCGCTGTACGGCTACGTGGCCGACGGCTACTGGGAGGACGTGGGCACCCACGAGAGCTACCTCAAGGCCCAGGCAGACGTCCTGTCGGGGCGGGTCAAGGTCGACATCGACGCCTTCGAGGTCTCGCCGGGCGTCTGGGTGGCCGAGGGGGCCTCGGTCGACGCCGACGCCGTCCTCAAGGGCCCCCTCTACATCGGCGACTACGCCAAGGTCGAGGCGGGGGCCGAGCTGCGCGAGTACACCGTGCTCGGCAGCAACGCGGTGGTCAGGGAGGGAGCCTTCCTGCACCGCGCGGTCGTCCACGACAACGTCTACGTCGGGCCCAGCGCCCACCTGCGCGGTTGCGTGATCGGCAAGAACACCGACCTGATGACCGCGGCCAGGGTCGAGGAGGGCGCCGTCGTCGGAGACGAGTGCATCATCGAGGCCGAGGCGTACATCTCCTCCGGCGTCAAGATCTACCCGTTCAAGACCATCGAGGCCGGGGCGGTGATCAACAACAGCGTCATCTGGGAGCCGCGCGCCCAGCGCAACCTGTTCGGCCCTCGGGGGGTGTCGGGGCTGGTGAACGTTGAGATCACCCCCGAGTTGTGCGTACGGCTGGCCAGCGCGTACGCCACCACCCTGAAGAAGGGCGCCTCGGTCATCACCTCCCGCGACTCCTCCCGTGCCGCGCGGGCACTGAAGCGGGCGGTGATCAGCGCCCTGAACGCGAGCGCGATCAACGTGCTCGACCTGGAGGCGTCCCCGCTCCCGGTGGCCCGCTTCCACACCGCCAGGGAGAACGCCGTCGGCGGCATCGCGCTGCGCACCACCCCCGGCGACCCGCAGAGCGTCGACATCGTCTTCATGGACGAGCACGGCGCGGACCTGTCCCCGGCGGCCCAGCGCAAGCTGGACCGGGTCTTCTCCCGGCAGGAGTTCCGCCGCGCCTTCCCCGGAGAGATCGCCGAGCTGAGCTTTCCGGCCAGGGCGGTGGAGGACTACACGCACGAGCTGCTGCGCCTGGTCGACATCAGCGGGGTGCGCGACGTCGACATGAAGGTCGTGGTCGACTGCGCGGGAGGCACCTCCTCGCTGGTGCTGCCCAGCCTGCTGGGCCGGGTCGGGGTGGACGTGCTGACCGTCAACAACCGGCTGGACGACGCCTCGCCCACCGAGACCCTCGCCGAGCGCCGCCGTGATCTGCAGCGCCTCTCAGAGCTCGTCAGCTCCTCCAGGGCGGCCTTCGGGGTGCGCTTCGACCCGGTGGGGGAGCGGGTCGCGCTGGTGGACGAGATGGGCCAGCTGATCAGCGAGGAGCGCGCCCTGCTGGTCGTGCTCGACCTGGTCGCCGCCGAGCGGCGCGGCGGCAGGGTGGCGCTGCCGGTCACCACCACCCGGGTGGCGGAGCAGGTCTGCAGGTTCCACGGCGTGCAGGCCGAGTGGACCTCCACCGCGATCGACGCGCTGACCACCGCGGCCAGAGGGCCGGAGACGATCTTCGCGGCCGACGGGCGCGGAGGTTTCATCGTGCCCGAGTTCGGGCCCACGGTGGACGGCCTGGCGGTGTTCCTGCGCCTGCTGGGCCTGGTCGCCAGGACCAGGCTCTCGCTCAGCCAGATCGACGCCAGGATCCCCGAGGCCAAGCTGCTGCGCCGGACCGTGCCGACCCCGTGGGCCGCCAAGGGCGCGGTGATGCGCTCGGTCATCGAGGCCGCCGAGCACTACCGCATCGACACCACCGACGGGGTCCGGGTCGTCGCCGAGGACGGCAGCTGGGCCCTGGTGCTGCCCGACCCGACGGAGGCGGTCACCCACCTGTGGGCCGAGGGCTTCGACGTCGACTCCGCGCAGACCCTGATCGAGCACTGGGCGCGGGTGGTCGAGGACGCCGCGGGCGGCTGAAGGGCACAGCCGGGCACAGACGGGCACAGACGGGCGCAGCTGGGCCCAGCCGGGCACCGGGGGAGAGGAGCAGGTCGTGAGCGAGGACCGTGAGCCGAGCGGAGCGGGAAAGCCGGGCGGGCAGGGAGGAGGATGAGCGCTCGGGGCGAGGGGTCGCGACAAAACACAGCGCGGCGCCATGGACCGGAGACAGTGCCCCACTGTAACTTTGTCACCGACCGTACCCGCGGTTCAGCGTCAACCTTGACCTTCGCGCCTCATCACTGTATGTTGCGGCATTCGCAGTCCGAGAAAACACTTGAGAAGCGAAGAAGCGAGGCGCGCATCACTGAGCACCGTTGCCGCGTCTTCGCGGTAGGAGGCCGAGCCGATCGATGCCGAGCGTCTACTGCACGCAGTGCGGTCATGCCAACCCTGAGGATGCCCGTTTCTGTTCACGATGCGGGTCGCCGCTTACCAAAGCCGAGACCGCCGGAGACAGCACATCGACGATCTCCCTCTCCGGGATCGAGGCATATGAGGCGGAGACAGGTGAGACGCTTCTCGCCGAACGGCAGGCCGTCGAGCAGTTGCCCCCGGGCACCGCGTTGCTGGTCGCGATGCGCGGCCCCAACGCCGGCAGCCGGTTCCTGCTCGACAGCGATCTCACCACCGTGGGCCGCCATCCGGAGAGCGACATCTTCCTCGACGACATCACGGTCTCGCGCCGTCATGTGGAGTTCTACCGGCGCGGCGGCGGGGTCTTCACCGTCCGTGACGTCGGCAGCCTCAACGGCACGTACGTGAACCGCGAGCGCATCGAGGAGGTCCCGCTGTACGGCGGGGACGAGGTGCAGATCGGCAAGTTCCGCCTCGTCTTCCTCACCCGCGGCGCCGCTGGAGGATGATGAGCTCGCAGGCCGCTCGTGCGCACATGAGCATCGGGGAGGTGCTCGCCCTCCTGCAGGGCGAGTTCCCCGACGTCAGCATCTCCAAGATTCGTTTCCTGGAGGGCGAGGGGTTGATCGAGCCGGAGCGCAGTCCCTCCGGTTACCGCAAGTTCAGCTACGCCGACGTCGAGCGGCTCCGTTACATCCTCAGCGAGCAGCGTGACCGCTACCTGCCGCTGCGAGTGATCAAGGATCATCTGGAGGCGGCCGATCGCGAGGAGCGCCCGGCCGCCCGGCCGCGCGCCGTCCCCGACGAGGCGCCTCCCGAGCTCAGGCTCACCCGCGAGGAGCTGATCGCCGCCGCCGAGCTCGACGAGGAGACCCTCGCCGAGCTTGAGGACTACGGCCTGCTGGCCGCGGTGGCCCGCTACTACGACGCCGAGGCGCTGGCCGTGGCCCGCAGCGTCGGAGCCCTCGCCGCCTTCGGCCTGCGCGCCCGCCACCTGAGGGCGGTCAAGGCCGCGGCCGAGCGCGAGGCGGGCCTGGTGGAGCAGGCCGTCGCCCCGCTGCTGCGCCGTCGCGGGCCGGGCGCGATCGACCAGGCCGACGAGACGGCGAGGGAGATTTCCGGCCTGCTGCTGGAATTGCACGCCTCGCTGCTGCGTTCCGGCGTGCGTGGGGCTCTGGGTCGGTGAGAGCCTGACCAGGCACTCGTACCCCCACGAGTGTTACGTTGAACAAACCGGTCGGAATCCAGCGAAGACGGAGCAGCCCGTGTTGCAGATGGAGGTCGTGGGCGTTCGAGTTGAAATGCCCTCCAACCAGCCGATCGTCTTGTTGAAAGAGACGCATGGGGAGCGTTACCTGCCTATCTGGATCGGCATGACAGAGGCCACGGCGATCGCCATGGCCCAGGCCGAGGAACCACCACCCCGGCCGCTCACTCATGACCTGTTCCGTGACGTGCTCGAAGGGCTCGGAGTCCGGCTGAGCACGGTCAACATCGTCGCCCTGCGCGACGGCATCTTCTTCGCCGATCTCGTGTTCTCCAACGGGGTGGAGGTGAGCGCGCGTCCCTCGGACTCGATCGCCTTGGCACTTCGCACCGGCGCACGTATCTTCGCGAGTGAGGACGTGGTCCGGGAGGCGGGGGTGATCATCCCCGACGACCAGGAGGACGAGGTGGAGAAGTTCAGGGAGTTCCTTGACACGATCACGCCCGAGGACTTCGGCCGCGCGGGGTAGGAATTTCGGTGCATTTACGCTTCACGACGCGCCGAGTGGGGTCGTTGACTGGACTTGGCCCCAGTCCTACGGTGCATGTGAACCCTGCGGCCGTGCGTAAACCCCCAGATCAGGCCGTGGGATGAGAGAAAGCCGGAGGTCCGCGTGGCGGTCAGCAGCGGCGAGGGTAGAAACGCCGATCAGGATGACCCGAAACGGCGCCAGTCGGCACGTCAGCGCGCGGGTGAAGAGGGTCTGCTGTTCGACGGGCAACCGGTGAAGGTGCCCGCCGACATCGGCTACCGGGGCCCGACGGCCTGTTCCGCGGCCGGCATCACCTACCGGCAACTCGACTACTGGGCGCGCACCGGCCTCGTCGAGCCCACCGTGAGAGCCGCCCACGGATCCGGCTCCCAGCGCCTTTACGGCTTTCGCGACATCCTGGTGCTCAAGGTCGTCAAACGGCTCCTCGACACCGGCGTCTCCCTCCAGCAGATCCGCATCGCCGTGCAGCACCTGCGCGACCGGGGCGTCAACGACCTGGCCGGGATCACCCTGATGAGCGACGGGGTGAGCGTCTACGAGTGCACCTCGCCCGACGAGGTGATCGACCTCCTCCAGGGCGGCCAGGGAGTCTTCGGCATAGCACTGGGACGGGTGTGGCAGGAGGTGGAGGGCTCCCTCGCGGATCTGCCCGGCGAACGTGCGGAGTCGAGCGAGGGCCCTTTAGGCGATCATCAGGCCGATGAGCTGGCCCGCCGTCGCAGAGCACGACGAACCGGGTAAACTCGGACTCGCTGCTGACCCTGTGCGGGAGAGACCCCGACAGCGAGCGGGGCGCCGAAGGAGCAACCTCCCCGGAATCTCTCAGGCACCCGGTACCGCACGGACGAGGCAACTCTGGAAAGCAGGCGCGCCGGCCAGGCGCGACTCACCGACGGTGCAAGCCTCCCGTCACGGGTAGGTGAAGCTCTCAGGTCACGACGCGTGAGACGGTCGTGATGACAGAGGGGGAGACCAGGCATACGCCCGCGCCCAGCGCCGGTCTCCACCCCGTCCCGGGAGGCTTCACCATGACCGACCTGTCATCGCTCAGCGAACTCGGCTCCCTGCCGTTCTCCACCCGCCACATAGGGCCGGACGACGCCGGCCAGACCCGCATGCTGGAGGCGGTCGGATTCGCCTCCGTGGCCGACCTGGTCGCGGTGGCCGTGCCCGAGGCGATCCGCTCCGCGGGGCGGCTGAGCCTGCCCCCGGCGGCCGGGGAGTCCGAGGCCCTCGCGGAGCTTCGAGTCCTCGCCGGGCGCAACACCGTGCTCACCTCGATGATCGGCCTGGGCTACCACGACACGATCACTCCGGGCGTCATCCGCCGCAACCTCCTGGAGAACCCCGGCTGGTACACCGCGTACACGCCCTACCAGCCGGAGATCTCCCAGGGCCGTCTGGAGGCCCTGATCAACTTCCAGACCGTCGTCTCCGACCTGACCGCCCTCGACGTCGCCGGTGCCTCCCTGCTCGACGAGGCCACCGCCGCCGCCGAGGCGATGACCCTGGCCCGCCGCGCCGGCCGCGGCCCCTCGAAGGTGTTCGTGGTCGACGCCGACGCGCTGCCGCAGACCAAGGCGGTGCTGCGCACCCGCGCCGAGCCGCTCGGCATCGAACTGGTCGAGAGCGACTTCACCGCCGAGCTTCCCGAGTGCTTCGGGGTGCTCGTGCAGTATCCCGGCGCCAGCGGCAGGATCCGCGACTTCCGCGCCGTCGCCGACGCCGCCCACGCGCGCGGCGCCCAGGTGGTCGCCGCCGCCGACCTGCTCGCCCTCACCCTGCTGGCCGCGCCGGGCGAGCTCGGCGCCGACATCGCCGTCGGATCCTCGCAACGCTTCGGCGTCCCCCTCGGCTTCGGCGGCCCCCACGCCGCCTACATGGCGGTCCGCGACGGTCTCCAGCGCCAGCTGCCGGGCCGCCTGGTGGGCGTCTCCCAGGACGCCGACAAACGCCCCGCGTACCGGCTCGCCCTCCAGACCCGTGAGCAGCACATCCGCCGCGAGAAGGCCACCAGCAACATCTGCACCGCGCAGGTGCTGCTCGCCGTGATCGCCGGCATGTACGCCGTCTACCACGGCCCCGAGGGCCTGCGCAGGATCGGACGGCGCACCCACAGGCACGCCGTCGTGCTCGCCGAGGGCCTGCGCCAGGGCGGTGTCGAGGTCGTGCACGACACCTTCTTCGACACCGTGCTCGCCAGGGTGCCCGGCCGCGCCGAGGAGATCGTCGCCACGGCACGCGAGAACGGCGTCAACCTGCGCCTGGTCGACGCCGACCACGTGGGCGTCACCTGCGACGAGAAGACCGAGCCGCTCCACCTGGAGCAGGTCCTGGCCGCCTTCGAGATCAGCGGCGCCGTGCTGGCCGACCTCGACGCCGCCGCCCACGACGCGCTGCCCGCCGCGCTGGCGCGGGTCAGCGACTACCTGACCCACCCGGTCTTCCACAGCCACCGTTCCGAGACGGCCATGCTGCGCTACCTGCGAAGGCTCCAGGACAAGGACATCGCGCTCGACCGGTCGATGATCCCGCTGGGCTCCTGCACCATGAAGCTCAACGCGACCACCGAGATGGAGCCGATCACCTGGCCGGAGTTCGCCGGGCTGCACCCCTACGCGCCCGAGGACCAGGCCGCGGGCCACATCGAGCTGATCGGGGAGCTGGAGCGCTGGCTCGCCGAGGTCACCGGCTACGACGCCGTGTCGCTTCAGCCGAACGCCGGCTCGCAGGGGGAGTTCGCCGGGCTGCTGGCGATCCGCGCCTACCACACCGCGCGCGGAGAGTCGGGCCGCGACGTCTGCCTGATCCCCTCGTCCGCGCACGGCACCAACGCCGCGAGCGCCGTCATGGCCGGCATGCGCGTGGCCGTGGTCGCCTGCGACGACAAGGGCAACGTCGACCTCGACGACCTCGTCGCGAAGATCGACAAGCACCGCGAGCAGCTTGCCGCGATCATGGTGACCTACCCGTCCACGCACGGCGTGTACGAGGAGACGATCGTCCGGATCTGCGAGCTGGTGCACGAGGCCGGCGGGCAGGTCTACGTCGACGGCGCCAACCTCAACGCGCTGGTCGGCCTGGCCAGGCCGGGGGAGTTCGGGGCGGACGTCTCCCACCTCAACCTGCACAAGACCTTCTGCATCCCGCACGGCGGCGGTGGCCCCGGCGTCGGCCCGGTCGCGGTCCGCGCCCACCTGGCCGACTATCTGCCCGGCCATCCGCTGCGTGAGGGTACGGCGGTCGGCCCGGTCTCGGCCGCGCCGTACGGCTCGGCGGGCATCCTGCCCATCTCCTGGGCCTACATCCGGATGATGGGCGCCGACGGCCTGAAGGCGGCGACCGAGCAGGCCATCCTGTCGGCCAACTACCTGGCCCGCAGGCTCAGCCCCCACTACCCGGTCCTCTACACCGGCCGCGGCGGCCTCGTCGCCCACGAGTGCATCGTCGACCTGCGCCAGATCACCAAGGAGACCGGGGTGACGGTCGACGACGTGGCCAAGCGCCTCATCGACTACGGCTTCCACGCCCCGACCATGTCCTTCCCCGTGGCGGGAACGCTGATGATCGAGCCGACCGAGAGCGAGGACCTGGCCGAACTCGACCGGTTCTGCGAGGCGATGATCTCGATCCGCGAGGAGATCGCGAAGGTCGCCTCCGGCGCGTACGACAGGACCGACAACCCGCTGCGCAACGCCCCGCACACGGCCGACAGCCTCGTCGTCGACGAGTGGGCCCACCCCTACAGCCGCACCGAGGCGGCCTACCCGCTGCCGTCGGTGCGCGAGGGCAAGTACTGGTCGCCGGTCCGCCGTATCGACCAGGCCTACGGCGACCGCAACCTGGTCTGTTCCTGCCCTCCCCTGGAGGCGTACGAGGACTGATCCCGCCGGCCTCGTGGACATCGCGCGAGAGCCGGGAAACCCACGCGAACCGTGATATCCGCCGGGAATGCGGGGGGACGGACGAGGCCCCGAGTCGTTAGGCTCGGGGCGTCTCCGTATCCGGAAGGATCATGCATGCCTGAGGTGGACACCCGTCCCTTGGACGCCGCGCGAAGACTGGCCGAGTCGGGCGATCTCGACGGCGCCGCCACGATCTTCGCTGAGCTGGTCGCCGATCCCGACGAACCCGACAGGGCCCAGGCGGCGGTGGGGCTCGCGGTGGTGCTCGAGGAGAGCGGAGACGTGCCGGGCTCCCGCGCGGCCGCGCGCACCGCGCTGGCGACCGGGCACCCGGAGTTCGCCGCCCAGGCCGCCTGCCTGCTCGCGGGGAGCTTCGAAAGGGAGGACCTGGCGGAGCAGGCCCGCGCCGCCTGGCAGGCCGCGCTGGGTGTCGGCCATCCCGCCTATGTCCCGCTGGCGCACATGGCCCTCGCGCGGCTCGCCACGGGCGAGGAGGAGGCCGAGCGGTCGCTTCGCGAGGCGCTCGCCACCCGTGACCCGGAGATCGCTCCTCGGGCCGCTCAGCGGCTGGCGGAGGTGTTCCTTGAGGAGGGCGAGCCGGCCGAGGCCGCGCAGGTGCTCCTGGAGGCGCTCTCGGTGCCGGAGGCGGCCGAGGTGCCGAGACTGAGGGTGATGCTCGGCATCGCTCATCTGGAGATGGCCTGCGCCGAGTTCTCCGGCGCGATCGAGGAGGGCGGAGACGTGGAGACCGGTGCGCTGGCCATCGAGCTCCTGGCGCGCACCCTTCCGCTCAGGGGGCGCGACGAGGACGCCGAGCGGGTGTGGCGCTACGGTCTGGACAGCGCCGACGAGGACCTCGCCGGTGAGGTCCGCCTGCGCCTCGACCGGGATCTCTGAGGTCCGGCGACTTCGGGGGCCGTGCGCGGAGCGGCGGTCGCCCTGTGGGCGGACGTCGGGCGGACGCCGGGCCGATGGGGCCGGGCCGGACACTGTCCGGGAGTGGCGGATCCACAGGGGACCACAGGGGAGGTGTCTCCCCGTTCCCGCGGCGCCCTCGCCGTCAGTCGCGCTCCCGCCAGCGGCTCAGGGCGTGGGCGAAGTTGATCGCGACGATTCCGCCCCAGGCGAGCAGCAGTCCGGCGGTGCCGGCGTTCTGCGCGGCGATGGCGGTGAGCGGGATCCCGATGCCCATGGAACCGAGGGCGATCGGGATCGAGGAGTTCGTGCTCCTGCGCGGCCTGGCCGCCGGCGCCCCGGTGGCGTGCAACTCGGCGCGCACCCGGTGGGCGATGGTCGCGTCGAGACGTGACACGAACGAGTCGACGAGCGCGGCCTCGTACTCCGGGCCGAGGTCGCGCCGGGCCTCGATGGTGGCGCGCATGTCCTGGCGGATATCTTGGTAGTCCTGCACGCTTCGATTGTTCCCTCGCCCCCGGCCGCCGGGCATCAGCCGTTAGGACGAGATTCGTGTCCACCTTCGACTCCACCCCCCTCGCGAAGGCGTCCGCCCCGCGGACCACCGCGGAATCCAGGCTTCCGGCGGGCACGGCCGGGCCCCTGGAGATCGTGACCCCGCACGGCCCGGCCCTCGTGGAGATCGACGAGGTGGCCGCCCCGCGCTTCCTGCTGGTGCTCACCCACGGCTCGGCCGGGGGAGTGGACGCCCCGGACCTGCTGGCCGTGCGGGACGCCGTGACGGCGATCGGCGGGACGGTCGCGCGGGTGCTGCAGCCGTTCCGTGTGCGCGGGGCCCGGGCGCCGGGGTCGGCGGTCAAGCAGGACGAGGCGTGGGAGAGGCTGGTGGCGGGGTTGCGCGGGCGCTATCCGGGGCTGCCGCTGGCGCAGGGTGGGCGGAGCAACGGGGCGAGGGTCGCGTGCCGTACGGCCGAGCGGGTCGGTGCCCACGCGGTCGTCGCGCTGGCCTTCCCCCTGCACCCGCCGAGGAAGCCGGAGCGCTCCCGCGCGGGGGAGCTGCGTGCGGCGGGTGTGGACGTGCTGGTGGTGAGCGGAGACCGTGACCCGTTCGGCGTGCCCGAGGCGGCGGACGCCGCGCGCCTGGTGGTGCTGCCGGGAGAGGGTCACGACCTCGGGAGGAGTCCCACCAGGGTGGGCGAGGTGGTCGCCGAGTGGCTCGACACGAGGATGCGGCCGGGCTCGGTGGACCCGCTCAGCGTGACCGGTCGGGGGTGACGGGTCTTCAGACGACGCCGGCCAGTGGCCGGTGCGGCTCGATGACGGCACCGTCGGGGAGGAGCTCGCCGGTGTCCTCGAACAGCACAACACCGTTGCAGAGCAGGCTCCAGCCCTGCTCGGGGTGGGCCGCCATGGTGCGGGCGGCTTCGCGGTCCAGCGCGTCGGCGGACGGACAGGACGGCTCGTGCGGGCACATCGGCGTGCCTCCGGATCTCTCGTGTCGGCTCGCCCGTGTCACACCGGGCACGGGGGTGGGCATCGGACATCCGGCGGCACCGTCACCGATGGGTCTCCGTTCCCACGTATGACGGGGACGAGCATCTGAATGTTGACATATGGCCATGCGACCCCTAACAGAGCGAGGGTCGCACATCAAGTAGATCAAGTGTGCGATCGATCGCACCTCGGCGACATAGCCCGTTAGGACTGTTTGGGACTGCTAGAGGGCCAGTCCGTCAGGGCTTTGTCGGGGGATGTGACCTATAACACAGCATGCCTCATATGAGCACATTCAACCAAGTCCGACACGCCGCCTGGCGGGTAAACGATCGGTTACAAGTTGCTGACGTGCCCCGATGCCGGCCCTCGCGCCCCTGGCCTGGCCCTTAGCGGCTCCTGCCCTCCCGCGTGCCCAGGCCGGCCAGGAGCGCGTCCAGCCCGTGCTCGAAGTCGGTGTCCGCCGCCGGGCTGCCGCCTCCCCTCGACGGAGGGCGCCAGGGCTCGTCCTCGTCGCCCGGGGGCTCGGCCCAGCCCGACTGCTGCACCTCCACCGCCACCGCGCCGAAGACGTAGGCCCGCAGGGCGCGTACCGCCCCCGCCGGGTCGGCCAGGCCCGCCTCGGCCAGTTGCTCGGTCTGCTCCCTGATCGCGATCGCCGCCCTGCCTCTCGGCGGTTTGGTCAGGGCGAGGGCCAGCACCCCGGGATGCTCCCTCAGTGCTGCCCTGCTCGCCCGGCACCAGGCCCTCGCGCTCTCCTGCCAGCTCTCGCCCGGCTCGGCGTGCACGGTGGTGACGTGCTCGGCCAGCGCGTCCATGAGGGCGTCCTTGCCGCGTGGCAGGTGGTGGTAGATGGCCATCGCCTCCACCTGGAGCGCGTCGCCCAGCCGTCGCATCGTCAGACGCCGGAGCCCTTGGCCGTCTGCGATGTGAAGGGCGGCGTCGATGATGCGCTCCCTGGAGAGCGGGACGGGTGGTCGCTTGGCGGGCATGGGAGGCATCCTGCCACCGCCTGCCTTACTGCGTAAAGGGTGGCGCGCCGAACAGGGCGGACCTCCGTCGCGCGGCGGGACGGGGTCGTCCGGGAGAGGTCGGGTCCCTGAGTGTGTGGGGTGAGGGCTGAGCGCGTAGGCTACGAGCGGTGATCTGCCGGAGGAGGCCCGGCGGCCGGGGAGAGAGGGAAGAAGATGGCGTTTTTCCGACCGAGCGTGAGCCGGGAGGCGGAGGTTCGTCACCACGCTGACCAGGAGGTCGGGAAGAGCTTTCCCGAGCTCCTTGAGAAGGCGCGCGAGGCCGAGGCCGAAGTGCGCCGGGCGCAGGCCGCCGCGGCTCCGGTGCAGGAGTTGCGAGCCGCCGGGCTGGCGTTCGACAGGGCTCTCACCGAGGCCCTGCGCGCGGCCGAGGCCAACCAGCGTGCGACGTTCGGGGTCAAGGCGTACGACGACCGGATCCGCCGCCGCAAGGGCAGGGCGACCCCCCGGGGTGCCGAGTGGACCGCGGAGGTCAACCGCCTGCGCACCCTTCGCGAGCAGAACCGGCTGACCGGCATCCCCCGGGTTCCCCGCCCGGTCGCCGCCTCCGCCCGCTGACCTTCATCCCAAGCGCCCTGGGCACCCAGGGCTCCCGTTCGAGAGGGCTCCTCCCCGCAGCCGAAGACCGCGGGGAGGAGCCCTTCGCGGTCCCGGCCCACGGCGGGCCTGCGGGGGGCCTGCGGGGGGCTTGGACGCCGTCATCCCCCATAAGCCTTGACATCGCCGCCGATGGGGTGGATTTTAGGATAGGCTTACCTAATAAACCTTGTCATTCCGACAGCCCCCGACTGCTCGCCTAACGCTATGACCAGGTATTTCGCTGAGATGTGCACAGCCACGCATTTTCCTCTGCCCCAACCCCTGCCTGATGGCTCCGAGAACGCGACGGGAGATCGGTGCTCGGCGGCCTCCGGGCGCGTCGGCGGGAGAACCGTGAGCCGACGCCCGTACGCGGACCCCGTGCCGACCGCCGCTCCCGGTGCCGGACGAATCCCCGATCCTTGCCCGTTCCTGCTGGAGGTAACCGATGATCAACCCCTTCGACGACGACGGCGCGTCCTTCCTGGTGCTGGTGAACGTGGAGGGGCAGCACTCGTTGTGGCCCGCGTTCGCCGACGTCCCCGCGGGCTGGCAGATCGCCCACGGTGAGGACTCCCGCGCCGGTTGCCTCGCCTACGTCGAGAGCTCCTGGACCGACATGCGCCCAAGGAGCCTCATCACCCAGATGGACGGCTGAGCCTTCCGCGCCTTCCCGGCCTTCGAGGCCGGATACGGGTGACCGTCGCCTTGGTCCACCTTGGCCCCCGCGCCGACCTTCCGGGAGGGACGCTCGGCGATCGCGCCGATTCCGTCGGGACACCCCTTGGGCGGGGCCGGAAACGCGGAAGGGCGCCACCGCGGACGGGAGGTCTCGCGGTGGCGCCCTTCGAAACGGGCGGCCGGGTCAGCTGGCCCAGTCGAGCAGCGGGCGGGTGTTGCTGGGGTGGCGGAGCTTGGAGAGCGACTCCTTCTCCAGCTGGCGGATGCGCTCGCGCGTCAGGCCGAGGTGCTTACCGATCTCGTCGAGGGTGTGGGGCTTTCCGTCGACGAGGCCGAAGCGCAGGGCCATGATCTTGGCCTCCCTGGGGGAGAGGTTGCCCAGCACGCCGCGCAGCTGCTCGCCGAGCAGCTGACGGTCGACGACCTCCGAGGCCTCGGGCGAGTCGACGTCCTCGATGAGGTCGCCGATGGTGGTCTCGCCGTCCTCGCCGATGGTGGCGTTGAGGCTGATCGGCTGGCGGCTGGTGCGCAGCAGCTCCTCGATCTGGTCGGGGCTCTTGTCGAGCTCGACGCCCAGCTCCTCCGGCGTGGGCTCGCGGCCCAGGCGCTGGTGCATGTCGCGCTCGACGCGCGACAGCTTGGAGAGCATCTCCAGCACGTGCACCGGCAGCCTGATCGTGCGGGCCGAGTCCGCGAAGCCGCGCTGGATGGCCTGGCGGATCCACCACATGGCGTAGGTGGAGAACTTGTAGCCCTTGGTGTAGTCGAACTTCTCCACCGCGCGGATCAGACCGAGGTTGCCCTCCTGGACCACGTCGAGCAGGGCCATGCCCCGGTCGGTGTACTTCTTCGCCACGGAGACGACCAGGCGGAGGTTGGCCTCCAGCATGTGGTCCTTGGCCCGGCGGCCGTCCTCGGCGATCCACTCCAGGTCGTCACGCACGACCGCGGACAGGCCCGGGTCGGCCTCCAGCTTGGACTCGGCGTACAGGCCGGCCTCGATGCGCTTGGCCAGCTCGACCTCCTGTGCGGCGGTGAGCAGGGTGCGACGGCCGATCGACTTCAGGTAGGTGTGCACCGAGTCGCCCATGACGGAGGACTGGTCGTCGAGGTCGAGGGTCGGCTCGACCTCCACCTCGGGCTCCTCCGCCGGGTTCCACTCGTCCTCGGGCTCCGCCGCCGTGTCCTTGGCGTCCTTGGCGTCCTTGGCGCCCTTGGCGGTGGTCCCGGCGGCCTTCACGGCCTTGGTCCTCCTGGTGGTCTTGAGGTCCCCGGAGGACTCCACCGGGACCTTGGTCGCGTCGGGGGCGCCGGCCACGGGCTCGGCCTTCGTCGAGGCCTTCCTCGCGGAGGCGGTCTTCGTCTTGCGTGCGGAGGTCTTGCGGGTGCTCTTGGCGGTGGATGCCGAGAGTGTGGGCTCGTTCTCGGCCGCCAGGCTGACGCCCGCCTCGGTGAGCTCGCGCAGAATCGACCTGCCCTCGGTGGGGCTGACGCCCGCCTCGGCGAAGGCGTGACGCAGCTCCGCGAGTGAAAGGTGACCCTGGACTCGTCCTCGGTCAAGGAGCTGGTCGAGGGTCGTCGGGGCCTCAGATGAGGTCGCCACGGCGGCTGGGGGCATGAGGACACCTCCTCCATCACGGAGTCGTCTGAATTTACGGTTTGCTGGTCTTGGGGTGGGGCGGTCTGGGAGCCGCTCGGCGCACCAGTACCAATAACCCCAGGCAAGAACATTCTGTTCCCGACTTGACTCGGAAAATATGATGGGTGGACCGCCGTGTCGGCGATCCACCCGCGCTCGGGTGCCCGAGAGGGCCTATTCGATCACTACCACGGGGCCCTCTTTCGCCGACTCCGAGGAGCCTTCGAGCGGGCCGTCGACCATGGGCATCGGGAAGGGCTCGGCCTGCTCCAGCCGGTCCTCGTTCCAGTAACCGAAGACCTTCTCGGGGTCGGGGTTGACCTCCTTGGAGACCACGTAGTCCTCGGCGGGAGGAGCGGACGCGGTCGGTGACGGCTCGTACGAGGGCGGTCCCGGCTCGTTCGGGGACACGGCGGGCACCGGCTCGTCCGATGGTTTCTCCGCTCTCCCGATCCCGCCCGACGCGGCGGCCGCCGTGACGGAAATGCCGCCGGCGAGGACCAGGCTCACGATTCCAGCCGAGACCCATGTCTTCCGGGTGACGTTCATCGGGCTTGTCCTTCCTGCTTCGGCTACCTCATTGGACGTTCGGGGGCACCTTCACGGTTCCCGATCACGACCATAACGGAGAGCCGCGAGATCCGGCTTGCCATTGGCCAGAAGCGGTATTTCGGTCACAACGGTCAGGTCGGCAGGGGCCGCGTAGGCGGGCATCCGCTCCTTGACGAGGGCGCGCAGCTCGGCCAGGGACGGCGGAGAGGGCGAGACGACGACGGCCACCACCCGCTCGCCCCACTCGGGGTCGGGACGGCCGACCACGGCGACGTCGACGATCGCGGGATGCTCGGCCAGCACGGCGGCCACCGCCGCGGCGACCACCTTCTCACCTCCGGTGTTGATGACGTCGTCGGCCCGCCCCAGCACGCGTAGCCGCCCTCCCTCCAGGGTGCCCAGGTCCGAGGTGAGGAACCAGTCGCCGTCGCGGGCCGCCTCGGTGAGGTCGGGGCGGAGCCGATAGCCGGAGAACAGCATGGGCCCGCTCAGACGGATCCGGCCGTCGTCCACGACGGCGATCCCCACCCCGTCGAGGGGATCGCCGTCGTAGACGCACCCGCCGCAGGTCTCGCTCATGCCGTACGTGGTGACCACCCGGGCGCCGGCCGCGCGGGCCGCGGCGAGCAGGCCGGGGGGAGCGGCGGCGCCGCCGAGCAGGATGGTCCTGATCCTCGACAGGCGCTGGAGACGCGTCGAATCCACCTGGAGCAGCCGGCGCAGCTGGGTCGGCACCAGCGAGACGTGCTCCGCGCCGCTGGAGAGCACGGCCTCGGGGGAGAACCCGTCGTGCACGATCGGCTCGGTCCCGCCAAGCAGCGACCTGAGCAGGACCTGCAGGCCGGAGACGTGGGAGGGAGGCAGGCAGCACAGCCAGCGCTCGCCCGTTGCGGCGTCCAGGCGCCGCAACGAGGCCGACGCGGAGGCGAGCAGCGCCTCGGCGGACAGCTGGACGCCCTTCGGGACGCCGGTCGAGCCGCTGGTGGCGATGACCACCGCGACCTCGGCGGGCACGCCGACGCCGCCCTCGCGGCGTACTCCGTTCACATGGGTCGGGCGCAACGCGTCGAGCGTCGCCCGCAGTGCGGGGGCGGGCAGTGCGGGGGAGAGGGGCAGCACGGCCGGGCCGCCGCCGTCCAGCGCCGCGCCGACGGCCCGGAACAACTCCGAGGTCGCCGGAGATACCACGGCGTGCAATTCCCGTTCTACGGAAAGCCACGCCTCGTGCGCAGGAGCGGTCATCACGGTCGTAAGGTTAGTGCCGGAAGCCGGACAACGGCCGGGGGTACCGGCGCAGCGGAGAGGGTGAAGCCATCGTGGGCACGGAGCGGGTCGAGCCGGGCGTGGATGAGCGGGCGGTGGAGAAGGCGTCCGAGCGCGACGGCGCGGTCGACTGGAAGAGGTCCGGCCAGTACGAGGACATCGTCTACGAGACCGGCGAGGGTATCGCCAAGATCACGATCAACCGCCCGGAGCGCCACAACGCGTTCCGCCCGACGACGCTCTTCGAGCTCAAGGACGCCTTCAACGTCGCCCAGGAGGACGCCGAGGTCGGTGTGATCATCTTCACCGGCGCGGGTGACAGGGCCTTCTGCTCCGGCGGTGACCAGAAGATCCGCGGCGACGACGGCTACGTCGACAAGTCCACCCCGCACGTCGGCCGGCTCAACGTGCTCGATCTGCAGGTCCAGATCCGCCGCTGCCCCAAGCCGGTCATCGCGATGATCGCCGGCTACGCCATCGGCGGCGGCCACGTGCTGCACGTGTGCTGCGACCTGTCCATCGCCGCCGACAACGCGGTCTTCGGCCAGACCGGCCCCAAGGTCGGCTCCTTCGACGGAGGCTACGGCTCCTGGCTGCTGGCCGAGACCGTCGGCCTGAAGCGGGCCCGTGAGATCTGGTACCTCTGCCGCCAGTACGACGCGCAGACCGCCCTCGACTGGGGCCTGGTCAACGCGGTCGTGCCGCTCGCCGAGCTTGAGACGGAGACGGTCAAGTGGGCGAGGGAGATGCTGGAGAAGTCGCCGCTCGCGCTGCGTATGCTCAAGGGCGCGCTGAACGCGGTGACCGACGGCGCCGCGGGGATGCAGCAGTTCGCCGGTGACGCCACCCTGCTCTACTACATGAGCGAGGAGGCGCAGGAGGGCCGCGACGCGTTCAAGGAGAAGCGCGCCCCCGACTTCGGTAAGTTCCCGCGCCGCCCCTAGCGGCGGCGGAAGTTCACGGCCGGGTGGCGGGGACAGGTTCTCCCGCCGCCCCCGGGGATGGCGGGGGTCCGAGGCGGTTCGGTCCCGAGGCGCGCCGCCCCGCATGGACGAGGTCGCCTTCGCGCGCCTCAGGACGGAATCACCCCCCGGGTGCGGAGTTTGCGGAGTTAAGGAGGCGGTGCGGTGAATCCCGCGACCGCGCTCGCGACGGTGCTGGTCGACGAGCTCGCCCGCTGCGGTCTCACGGACGTGGTGCTCGCACCCGGATCGCGGTCGGCGCCGCTCGCCCTGGCCGTGCACGCCGACAGCCGTATCCGGCTGCACGTGCGGGTGGACGAGCGCTCGGCCTCCTACCTGGCGGTGGGCCTCGCCCGCCGTAGCGGCCGCCCGGTCGTCCTGATCTGCACCTCCGGCACCGCGGCGGCCAACTTCCACCCCGCCGTCATCGAGGCGCACGAGTCGGGGGTTCCGCTGCTGGTGCTCACCGCCGACCGCCCGCCGGAGCTGCGCGACACCGGCGCCAGCCAGACCGTCGACCAGATCAAGCTGTACGGCACGGCCGTCCGCTGGTTCGGCGAGATCGGCGTGCCCGAGGACCGCCCGGGCCAGGTCGCCTACTGGCGGTCGACGGCCTGCCGCGCCTACCAGCGCGCGCTGGGCCCGTACGACCCGGGTCCGGTTCACCTCAACGTGCCCTTCCGCGAGCCGCTGGTCCCGGACGGCGACCCGTCCTGGTGCGAGTCCCTGGAGGGTGACAGCGAAGGGCCGTGGATCCGCGCCAGGGTGGCCTCCCCGCCGGTGGCCCTGCACCTGCCGCCGACCAGGAGGGGTGTGCTGGTCGTCGGAGACGGCGCGACCAACACGCGCAGATACGTGGCGGCGGCGGGCATGGCCGGATGGCCGGTCCTGTCGGAGCCCAACGGCGGCGCCCGCTACGGCGACCACGCGATGTCGACCTACCACTTCCTCCTCGGCACCCCGGAGTTCGCCGACCGGCACCGTCCCGACGTCGTGGTCACCCTGGGCCGTCCCGGCCTGTCCCGGCCGCTGCTGAACTGGCTGAGGCACGCGGACGAGCACATCGTGGTCGCCGCCGACATGACCCGCTGGCCCGACCCGACCCGCTCGGCCACCCAGGTCGCCCAGGTGGTGGAGATCCCGGTCACCGCGGGCGACGACGCGTGGCTGCACTCCTGGCGCCGTGCCGAGACGGCGGCGAGGGCCGCGATCGACGAGGTGCTGGACGGTACGGGGCTCAGCGAGCCGCGCCTGGCCCGCGACCTGGCGGAGGCGCTGCCCAACGGATCGCTGCTGTTCTCCGGCTCCTCCATGCCGATCCGCGACCTCGACCAGGCGATGCGTGCCCGGCGAGGTCTGCGGATCCTGGCCAACCGGGGGGCGGCGGGGATCGACGGTGTGGTGTCGTCCGCGATGGGCGCCGCCCTCGCGCACAACGGCCCCTCCTACGCCCTGATGGGCGACCTGACCTTCCTGCACGACCAGAACGGGCTGGTCCTCGGCTCCCGCGAGCCCCGCCCGGATCTCTGCCTGGTCGTGGTGAACAACGACGGCGGCGGGATCTTCTCACTCCTTCCCCAGGCCGCGCTGCGCGACCCCTTCGAGCGGGTCTTCGGCACCTCGCACGGGGTGGACCTGGGCTACGTGGCCGCCGCCACCGGCACGCCGTACACCTTCGTGGACGAGCCGGGGCAGCTGGTCAAGGCGCTGCGCGGCGACGGGTTGCGCATGATCGAGGTGCGGACGGACCGGGAGTCCAACGCGGTGCTGCACTCCATGATGCGTGAGGCGGCCCACGCCGCCGTCCGCGACACCATGGCGTGACACCGCCTCCTCCGATCACATCGCACCGCGTGCTCTCCGAGGCACGGCGCGGCCGGTCCGACGCGCTTCGTGACAGTGTCATGAAGGTGCCGTGACAGGTGCCGTGACAGGGGCCGTGCCGCGGTGCCGCGAGATCACGTGATGTCGCGACGCAGGGTCAGCGCGCGGGCGGCGAGCACGATCACCGCGACGTAGCCCGCGAACAGCATCCCGCCGGCCCAGGCGGGCAGCAGCTCACCGGTACGCAGGGGCATGCCGCTCAGGGCCCTGGCCGCCCCGGTCGGCAGCCATCTGCCCAGGTCCGGCAGGAAACTGACGAGCAGGTAGTCGGCGTACATGAACCACACCAGCGCCACCGCCACCGCCGCGACCTGGTTGCGGATCAAAGCGCCCAGAGCCACCCCGAGCAGGCCGTACAGGGCGACCCCGAGCGCCGAGCCGAGCAGGACGGCGGGTACGCCTGGACTCCAGGCGGGGTGGCCGGCCAGAGTGAGGGTGACCAGGCCCGCCACCAGCGTGACCAGCGCCGAGACCGTGGCGACCAGCAGGCCGACGATCCCGTACGCGGCCAGCTTGGCCGTCACCACCCGGCTCCGCCCCGGGGTGACCAGGAACTGCCAGGTGATCGTCTGGTGGCGGTTCTCCCCGGCCATGCCGAGTACGCCGAGCAGCAGGGTGACGACGTAGGCCTGCTGGGCCATGCTGTAGACGTTCTCGATCTGCGCGTCGAGTGGCATCCCGCCTTCCAGGCCCATCAGGAAGACCATCAGCCCCGCCCAGGCCACGCACAGCGGGGGCGCGAGGGCGGCGAGGATCCAGGTGGCGCGGCTCGCGCGTGCCTTGAGCAACTCGGCGCGGATCAGGCCGTTCACGAGGTCACCTCCATGTAGAGCTCTTCCAGGTCGGTCTCCGGGGCGAGCGGGCCCTGCCAGGCCAGACGCCCCGCCCTGACGATGATCACGTGGTCGGCGATCTGCCTGATCTCGGCGAGCACGTGGGTGGAGACCAGGACCGTGCGCCCCTGGTGGGTGTAGGCCCGCAGGAAACCCCGCAGCCAGCGCATGCCCGCCGGGTCCAGGCCGCCTGAGGGCTCGTCGAGGACGAGGATCTCCGGGTCGCCCAGGAGGGCGGAGGCGAGGGCGAGCCGCTGACGCATGCCCAGGGAGAAGCCCCGCACCCTGCGGTCGGCCGCGGCGGTGAGATCGACCTGCTCCAGAACCTGCTCCACGCGTCCGGGATCCAGGCCCGCGGCGAGACGGAGAGCCTCCAGATGCGTGCGGGCGCTCAGCGCCGGGTGGAAGGCGGTGGCCTCCAGCACCGCGCCGACCGTGCGGACGGGGCGCTTCAGGTCGCGGTAGGGCTCGCCGCCGATGGTCGCGCTGCCCTCGGTGGGCGTGACCAGGCCGAGGATCATGCGCAGGGTGGTGGTCTTGCCCGCCCCGTTGGGGCCTGCGAAGGCCGTGAGTGTTCCCCGTTCCACCGTGAACGACAGGTCGTCGACGGCCCGTACCCCGCCGAACGACTTGCCGAGGTGGGTGACGCTGATTGCTGACATGACCTCGACGATGGCCCCCGGGCGGGTGGGAGCGCACGGTCCCGGGGATGGATCTCGCGATGTCCACCAGGGAGGAGATCGGGGCCGCCGGGGGTGGAGGCGATCTCCACCCCGAGGCCCATGGCCCGCCGCAGGGGGGCGTGGATAGCGTGTGGGCGTGATGTTTCTCCGCCGCCCCTCGGTGCGCCGGTTCCTCGCCGTCGTGCTGGTGGGCTACATGCTCTCCGGTCCGGTGATCGGCGCGGTCGAGACGGGCTGGCCCGGTCTGCTCGGAGTGGTCCCGCTCGGTGCCGCCACCGTCGGCTGCTGCCTGTGGGTGCTGCTCGGCCGGGAGCCGCGCCGAGACGCCCCGCTGCTCGCGGCGACCCTGGCCGGAGGACTGGCCCTGCACGGGATCAGCCCCTACAGCGGCATGGGATTCATGTACATCGTGATCTTCGCCGCGCCGTTCAAAACCCGCCTCTGGCCGGCGGCGTTCCTGGTCACGGCGGACGTCGCCGCCACGACGGCCGTGTCCTTCCTGCTCGGGCTGCCGGTCGCGGAGGTGCTGGGCAACACCTTCGGCCTCACCTATGTCGCCGTCTTCGTCTTCCTGATGCGGCACGTGAAGGCGACCAGGGATCACGCCGCCGCGCTCGCCGAGGCGCGGGCGGGCGAGGCGGTACTGGCCGAGCGGGCCCGGCTGGCGAGGGAGGTCCACGACATCCTGGCGCACTCGCAGTCGGCGCAGATCGTCCACCTGGAGGGCGCGCGGCTGCTGCTTGAGCGTGGGCTTGGGCGGGGACCCGGGCGCGGAGAGGACACGGCGGCGGCCCTCGACCGGGTGAACCGTGCCGTGCGGCTGGCGCGCGCCGGGCTCGAGGAGACCCGCAGGGCGCTCGACGCGCTGCGCGGGGAGGAGCTTCCGCTGGCCGAGCGGCTGGAGCGGCTGGCGGTGGAGTTCCGTTCCGTGACCGGCTCGCCCTGCGCGGTATCGGTCGCGGGGAACCTCGACGGCCTGGAGGCGGGGGCACGGCTGGCGGTGGCCAGGACCGCGCAGGAGGCGCTGACGAACGTGCGCAAGCACGCGCCGGGCGCCGCGGCGTCGGTGGCGTTGCGCCGCGTCGGCCGCTGGTGCGAGCTGGAGGTACGCGACACGGGCGGCCCGCCGGGCCCGGCGGCGCCGTCGGGAGGCGGATACGGGCTGGTGGGCATGCGGGAGCGGGCCGAGCTGATCGGTGGTTCGCTCGCCGTGCGTCCGGGTGAGGAGGGCTTCGAGGTCCTGCTGCGGGTCCCGGCGTGAGCCGCCCGCGGCGCGGCGCCATCGCGGGGGTGGGCGCCGCGCCGCGGACGGGTCACGCCGGTGCCGTACGGTACGACCGCGCCGGGGAGCGTGATCGGCGCACGCGGGCGCGTTCGAGGGGCGTTCAAGGGGTTCGGCGGGCGTTCGAGAGGCAGGGAGGCAGGGTGAGCGTGCGGGTGCTGGTGGTCGACGACCAGACGGTGGTGCGCGAGGGGCTGGTGCTGCTCCTGGGGCTGCTGCCCGGCATCGAGGTGGCGGGGGCGGCGGCCGACGGACGGGAGGCGGTCGGGCTCGCCGGCTCTCTTCGGCCCGACGTGGTCCTGATGGACCTGCGGATGCCCCGGATGGACGGGGTGGAGGCGACCCGCAGGATCAGGGCCGCCCACCCGGAGATCCAGGTGGTGGTCCTGACGACGTACTCCGACGACGAGTCGGTCTTCGCCGCGCTGGCCGCGGGGGCGCGGGGCTACCTGACCAAGGACGCCGACGCCGAGTCCCTCGCCTCGGCCATCGCCACCGTGGTCGAGGGGGAGGCCCAGTTCGATCCCGGTGTCCAGCGGCGGCTCGCCGAGGCGGTGGCCGGGAGCCGCCGCGCGCCTGACCCGCCCGACGGCCTGACCCGCCGCGAGAGCGAGGTGCTGCGGCTGATAGCGGCGGGCCGCTCCAACGCGGAGATCGCCCGGGAGCTGTTCATCTCCGAGGCGACGGTCAAGACGCACATCAACAATCTCTTCGCCAAGGCGGGACTGCGCGACCGGGCCCAGGCGGTGACGTACGCCTTCCGGCACGGCCTGGCCCCCGACTGACAGCGGCTTCCCGGCCGACGGCGGGGACGCGCCGGGAGCCCTCCCCGGCGGTGGCCCGACGGCGGGGGAACCCGCGCCGGGGTGACGGCGACGGCGATGACTGTCAGGTCTGGGGATGTGGGGACGCCGTCGCGGGGTCAGGGTGAGTCGAGTACGGATTCACCTCGCGGGTGCCCGTCGAAGGGAAGTGCCATGCGACCTGACGTCAATTTGACCGGCTATGAGACGGTTGCGAGTTTCGGCGACTACGCCGAGGCCCAGCGTGCCGTGGACCAGCTGTCGGACCAGAAGTTCCCGGTGGAGCACACGATGATCGTCGGAGTCGGTCTCCGGCTCATCGAGCGGGTGCTCGGGCGGCTGACCTATCTCCGCGCCGCGGGGATGGGCGCGGCGACCGGAGCCTGGTTCGGACTGCTGATCGGCCTGTTCTTCGCGATCTTCACTCCCGGGCGCTTCCCCTTCATCCTGGTGCTGTGGGGCCTGATCTGGGGTGCCATCGCCGGAGTGATCTTCGGGTTGGTCGGTCACGCGCTCACCGGCGGCAAACGCGACTTCCTGTCGTCGAGCGCGATCGTCGCCGACCGCTACGAGGTGCTGGCGGCGGCCGCGCACGCCGCCGAGGCGCGCAGGCTGCTCAACGTCGGTACGTCCCAGCAGATGCATCAGCAGATCTGACCGGCCGGAGCCACCCGGGCCGGAGCCCGTACTGACGGCGGCGCGGGCGATGTCGCTCGCGCCGCCGTCCCATGTCCGCCCCTCCGGCCGGCCCGATCCGCCGGGCGGTTCCGGTGGAGACGCGGAACCACCGGGCCCGGGGGACGCCGGGCTGTCGGATGGGCACCGACGACGCCGTCCGGCGGGTGCCGGTGCCGCAGCGCATAGGAGGGCAGCATGGCTAAAGCAGTCGGAATCGACCTGGGCACCACCAACTCGGTGATCGCCACCATGGAGGGCGACAAGCCCACGGTGATTCCCAACTCCGAGGGTGCCCGGACGACGCCGTCGGTCGTGGCGTTCACCGACAACGGCGAACGCCTGGTGGGGCAACTGGCCCGCCGCCAGGCGATCCTGAACCCCAAGGGGACGATCTACTCGGCCAAGCGCTTCATGGGCCGCCGCCACGAGGAGGTCTCCAGCGAGCTGAACGCCGTCTCTTTCGACGTCGTCCCCGGCCCGGAGGGGGCCGTCCGCTTCAAGATCCACGAGAAGTCGTACGCCCCCGAGGAGATCGCCGCGGCCGTCCTGCGCAAGCTCGTGGACGACGCCTCGAAGTTCCTGGGGGAGAAGGTCACCGAGGCGGTCATCACCGTACCCGCCTACTTCAACGACTCCCAGCGCCAGGCGACCAAGGACGCGGGGAAGATCGCCGGCCTGGAAGTCCTGCGGATCATCAACGAGCCGACTGCGGCGGCCCTCGCCTACGGGCTCGACCGCAAGGAGAGCGAGACCGTGCTCGTCTTCGACCTGGGCGGTGGAACCTTCGACGTCAGCATCCTCGCCATCGGGGACGGCGTCGTGGAGGTGCGGTCGACCGCCGGCGACACCCATCTGGGCGGCGACGACTTCGACCGGCGGATCGTCGACTACCTCGCCGACGAGTTCCAGCGGGACAACGGCATCGACCTGCGTCAGGACCCGCAGGCCCTGCAGCGGCTGTTCGAGGCCGCCGAGAAGGCCAAGGTCGAGCTGTCGGCGGTCAGCCAGACGCAGGTCAGCCTGCCCTTCATCACCGCGGACGCCTCCGGCCCCAAGCATCTGAACGCCACGCTCAGGCGCTCGACCTTCGAGGAGATCACCGCCGACCTGCTCGAACGGTGCAAAGGGCCCGTCCAGCAGGCGATGGCCGACGCCAAGCTCACCGCCGACGACATCGACGAGGTGATCCTGGTGGGCGGGTCGACCAGGATGCCCGCCGTGCAGAACCTGGTGCGCCGGATGACCGGTGGCAAGGAACCGAACATGACGGTCAACCCGGACGAGGTCGTGGCGCTGGGCGCCGCGATCCAGGCCGCCGTCATCAAGGGTGAGCTGAAGGACGTCGTCCTGCTCGACGTGACCCCGCTCTCTCTCGGCATCGAGACGCTCGGCGGGGTGATGACGAAGGTCATCGAGCGCAACACGACCATCCCGGCCCGCCGCTCCGAGACGTTCAGCACCGCGGAGGACAACCAGACCGCCGTGGACGTCGTCATCCTGCAGGGCGAGCGTGAGCGCGCCGCCGACAACCGCCCCCTCGGCCGGTTCCGGCTGGAGAACATCCGGTCCGCGCCGCGCGGTGTGCCGCAGGTCGACGTGACCTTCGACATCGACGCCAACGGCATCCTGAACGTCTCGGCCAAGGACAAGGACACCGGCGCCGAGCAGCGCATCACGATCAGCGAGAGCTCGAACCTGGACAAGAGCGAGGTCGAGCGGATGGTCGCCGACTCCGAGCGGCACCGCGAGGAGGACCAGCGGATGCGGCAGGTGGTGGACGCGCGCAACGAGCTCGACAGTGCCGCCTACCAGGTGGAGCGCCGCCTGGCGGAGCTGGGCGACTCGGTACCCGTCCACGAGAAGGCGCGCGGGGAGATGCTGGTGAACGACGCCCGCGACGCGATCAAGCAGGAGGCCCCGCTCGACCGGATCCGCTCGCTCACCTCCGAGCTCCAGCAGGCCTACCACGGCCTCGCCGCGGCGGGCGCCGGCGTCTCGGGCGACGGAGCCCCGGGGACCGGCGGGGCGGCGGGCGGTCCGGGAGCCGCGGGACCGGCCGGCTCCCAGGGCGGCGGGGACGACGTCATCGACGCGGAGTTCACGACCGATGAGTGAGAAACCCGAGACACGGCGCGATGGCCGGGAGGAGACACCGGACCGAGATCCGGAGGTCCGGGAGGAGCACGCGGGGTCCCCGGAGACCCCGGAGGCCCTGGAGACCCCGGACGAGCTCCAGGAGCGCGTCGTGGAGCTCCAGGCACTGGTGACCGATCTCCAGGACAGGTGGCGGCGTGCCCTCGCCGACCTCGACAACCTGCGCAAACGCGTCAGCAGGGACGCCGCGCGGACCCGGTCGGAGGAGCGGGCCCGGGCCGCCGGGGAGTGGCTGCCCGTACTGGACAACCTGGACCGCGCGCTGGAGCACGCCGAGACCGACCCCGTCTCCATAGCCGACGGGTTGCGGGTGATCCGCGACCAGGCGCAGGAGGTGCTCTCCCGCCTCGGGTACGCGCGTCGTGACGATACCGGGGCCGTGTTCGACCCGGCCAGGCACGAGGCGGTGGGTGTGCTCTCGCAGGAGGGCGTGCCCGACGGCACGGTCGTACGGGTGGTGCGGCCGGGCTACGGGGACGGCGAACAGCAGCTGCGGCCCGCGCTGGTCGTGGTGGCCAAGGGGGCATGATGCCCCCCGACCGGGACTTCTACGAGATCCTCGGCGTGCGGAGAGGGGCGAGCCAGGAGGACATCCAGCGCGCCTACCGCAAGCTGGCGCGGGCCAACCACCCCGACGTGAACAAGGACCCCTCCGCCGAGGACCGCTTCAAGGAGGTCTCCGAGGCGTACAGCGTGCTGTCCGACCCCGCGACCCGGCGCCGCTACGACGCGTTCGGGCCGGATTTCCGCCAGGTGCCCGAGGACGTCGACCCCGAGACGTGGGCGCGCGCAGGGCGGCGAGGGGCGGGCGCGGGCCGGGGCGGGGCGGGTCCCCGTGGTGGCGGCTTCGGCGGCTTCGAGGAGGGCGTCGACCTCGACGATCTCCTGGGAGGGCTGTTCTCCGGCAGGAGGGGCCGCTCCGGCGCGAGCTGGGGGCCGATTCCCGGTGCCGACCAGGAGGCCGAGATCGTGCTGTCCTTCGAGGACGCCTACCGTGGCGGGCCTCGCTCCATCACCGTCGGCTCGCGTCGGCTGCGGGTCGACATCCCGCCGGGCGTCACCGACGGCCAGCGCGTCAGGCTGGCCGGTCAGGGCGGCAAGGGCGGTGAGGGGGCGCCCGCGGGCGACCTCTACCTGATCGTCAGGATCGCCCCGCACCCCCGCTACCGGGCCGAGGGGCGCGACATCCACGTCCTGCTCCCGGTCGCCCCGTGGGAGGCGGCGCTCGGAGCCTCCGTCGCGGTCGACACCCCCGGCGGCGAGACCAAGGTCAAGGTGCCGCCGGGCACGTCCAGCGGCAGGCGGCTGCGGCTGCGCGGCCGGGGGATGCCCAGCCGTCGCGACAAGCCGGGCGACCTGTACGCCGAGGTGCGGATCATGGTCCCGGAACGGCTGTCCGAGGAGGAGCGGCGGTTGTTCGAGCAGCTCTCCTCGGTTTCCACGTTCGACCCGAGGAGACGGTGATGAACGACCCGTTTTCCGAACGCGGACCGCGCCGGCCGGAGCCGCGCCCCACCCACCCGCGGGAGCGGGCGGAGCGCGCCGGACGCTCGTCGGCCCCGAACGCGGTCTCCCGCCCGGGAGAGAACCGGCGGGAGGCCCCAAGGGAGGTCCCGCGAGAGGCAGGGAGGACCTACCAGCTGACCAGGCCCGCGCGCCTGGATCTGGAGACGTTCGCCGACCGGACGGGGACACACCCCGACCTGCTGCGGCGCCTCGTCGTGCTGGGTTTGCTCGACGCCTGGACCGACGCCGAGGGGAACCTGTGGTTCCCGCCTCCCCAGCTGCTCACCATGGCGCGCATCCGGCGGCTGCGCGCCGGATTCTCGATCAACTACGCGGCGCTCGGCCTCGTACTGGACCTGCTGGACCGCATCGCAGAACTCGAGGCCGCCCAGCGCGGTCGTTCCCGACCCACCGGAGGCCCGCCGTGGACATGAACCAGCTGACGCAGAAGTCACAGGAGGCGCTGCACGACGCGCAGACCAAGGCCCTGCGTTTCGGGCACACCGAGGTGGACGGCGAGCACCTGCTGCTGGCGCTGCTCGACCAGCCGGACGGGCTGATCCCGCGCCTGCTCTCGTACGCGAACGTCGACACCGACCGGCTCAGGACCGAGTTGGAGGCGGGGCTGGACCGTCGCCCCAAGGTGAGCGGTCCCGGCGCCTCGCCCGGCCAGGTCTACGTGACGCAGCGGCTCTCCCGCCTGCTGGAGACGGCCAAGCGGGAGGCCGACCGGCTCAGGGACGAGTACGTGTCGGTGGAGCACCTGCTCGTCGCCCTGCTTGAGGAGGGCGGCTCGACGGCCTCGGGGCGGCTGCTGCACGAGCAGGCCCTGACCAGGGACGGTTTCCTCAAGGCGCTCACCGCGATCCGCGGCAACCAGCGGGTGACCTCCGCGATGCCCGAGGTGGCGTACGAGGCGCTGGAGAAGTACGGGCGCGACCTGGTGGCCGACGCCATGTCCGGCAAACTCGACCCGGTCGTCGGGCGTGACGCCGAGATCCGCCGCGTCATCCAGATCCTGTCGCGCAAGACGAAGAACAACCCGGTCCTCGTCGGCGACCCCGGTGTGGGCAAGACCGCCATCGTGGAGGGCCTCGCCCTGCGGATCAGCCACGGGGACGTGCCGGAGGGACTCAAGGGCAAGACGGTCTTCAGCCTCGACATGGGTTCGCTGGTGGCCGGGGCCAAGTACCGGGGCGAGTTCGAGGAGCGGCTCAAGGCGGTGCTCAACGAGGTCAAGGCCGCGGAAGGGCGGATCCTGCTCTTCGTCGACGAGATGCACACCGTGGTGGGCGCGGGAGCCGCCGAGGGCGCGATGGACGCGGGCAACATGCTCAAACCCATGCTGGCCCGTGGTGAGCTGCACATGATCGGGGCGACGACCCTCGCCGAGTACCGCAAGCACGTCGAGAAGGACGCGGCCCTGGAGCGCCGGTTCCAGCCGGTGATGGTCGACGAGCCCTCGGTCGAGGACGCCGTGTCCATCCTGCGCGGCCTGCGCGAGCGCCTGGAGATCTTCCACGGCGTGAAGATCCAGGACAGCGCGCTGGTGGCGGCCGTCGTGCTGAGCCACCGTTACATCTCCGACCGTTTCCTGCCCGACAAGGCCATCGACCTGGTGGACGAGGCGTGCGCGATGCTGCGTACGGAGATCGACTCGATGCCCGCCGAGCTCGACGAGCTCACCCGCAGGGTGATGCGCCTGGAGATCGAGGAGGCCGCGCTCGCGAAGGAGGAGGACTCCGCGAGCGGGACCCGGCTGGAGGAGCTGCGCAGGGAACTCGCCGACCTGCGCGCCCAGGCCGACGCGATGCGGGCGCAGTGGGAGGCGGAGCGGCACGCCCTGCGCGCCGTCCAGGCCCTGCGCGAGGAACTGGAGCACGTACGCGCGGAGGCGGAGCGGGCCGAGCGCGACTACGACCTCAACCGCGCCGCGGAGCTGCGGCACGGCAGGTTGCCCGAGCTGCTGCGGCGGCTCGAGGCCGAGGAGGAGCGGTTGTACTCCAAGCAGGGCGCCTCGCGCCTGCTGCGCGAGGTCGTCACCGACGAGGAGATCTCGATGATCGTCTCCCGATGGACGGGCATCCCGGTGAGCCGGCTGCGCGAGGGCGAACGTGAGAAGCTCCTGCGGCTCGACCAGATCCTGCACGAGCGGGTGATCGGCCAGGACGAGGCGGTGCGGTTGGTGGCCGACGCGGTGATCCGGGCACGCTCCGGCATCAAGGACCCGCGCCGCCCGATCGGGTCGTTCATCTTCCTGGGGCCCACGGGCGTCGGCAAGACGGAGCTGGCCAAGGCGCTCGCGGCGGCGCTCTTCGACACCGAGGACAACATGATCCGCATCGACATGAGCGAGTACCAGGAGCGGCACACGGTCAGTCGTCTCGTCGGCGCGCCCCCCGGTTATGTCGGGTACGAGGAGGGAGGCCAGCTGACCGAGGCCGTGCGGCGCAAGCCCTACTCCGTGGTGCTCTTCGACGAGGTGGAGAAGGCGCACGCCGATGTCTTCAACACGCTGCTGCAGGTGCTCGACGACGGCAGGCTCACCGACGCGCAGGGCAGGACCGTCGACTTCCGCAACACCGTCCTGATCATGACCTCCAACCTCGGCTCCCTGTACCTCCTCGACGGCGTCACCTCGACAGGGGAGATCGAGCCCGAGGCGAGACAGCGGGTCATGGCCGAACTGCGCGCCCACTTCCGCCCCGAGTTCCTCAACCGCGTCGACGACATCGTGATCTTCAAGCCGCTCACCCCGGAGGAGATCGAACGCATCGTCGACCTGATGTTCGTCGAGCTGCGCGACCGCCTCGAACAGCGGGGCATCCGGCTGGAGGTCACCGAGGCGGCGCTGCGGCACATCGCCGAGCGAGGCTACGACCCCGTGTACGGAGCCCGCCCGCTGCGCAGGTTCATCGCCAGGGAGGTCGAGACGCGCATCGGCCGCGCGCTCCTGTCGGGAGAGGCGGACGAGGGAGCCGTGGTCCGGGTGGACCTCGCCGACGACGAACTCGCCGTCACCTACGGGTGAGTCGCCGACCGCGGACCAGCGGAACGGTCGACGTCACCGAAATACCGAAATATCAAAATATCGTGCGACACCGAAACCACGTCCCGCCCTCCTCGAGGAGGACGTGCCAGGAGGACGTCAGCCAGGACGCCGGTGGCCGCTCTCCTGCGCCGCGAGCCTGGCCAGTTCGACCCGCGAGTGAATACCCAGCTTGCGGTAGACCTGCCGCAGGTGGAAGGCGACGGTGTGCTCGCTGATGAACATCTGCTCGGCGGCGTGCCGGTTCGTCAGCCCCTGGGAGACCAGATCGCAGACGGCCTGCTCGGTGCCGGTCAGGCTGGCCCACCCCGAGGTGGGGTGGGCGGTCCTGACCCAGTGCCGGCACCGCTCGCCCAGACGCCGCAGCCTGCCCCGCACCCGCGCCGCGTCCCGGACGGCCTCCACGGCCCCATAGCAGGTCAGGGCGGTCTTCAGGCTCCCCACGGCCAGCTCCCTGTGGCCGTCGCCCACCCCCAGCAGCACCCCGAGGTCCTCCGCCGCCGACCCTCTCGCCCAGGGATCGGCGTACCCGGCCACCGCGCGGCCCAGCGCCTCGGCGTCACCCTCCCGCAGCCCTCGCGCGTGGTCGGCGGAGACCGACGGGTTGGACAGGCCGGGATTGCGGGAGGCGACGTCCTCGGCGGCGTCGACCACGGCGTCGGCCCTGCGCCGGTCGTTCACGGCCATCGCCACCCGCACCAGCCACGCCGCCGCCGCGGGCTCGCCGGTCAGCGCGCCGAGGTGCAGGGGCAGCGCGTCGTAGACCTCGCCGAGCGAGCTCATGCCACCCGCGGCGCCGTCGCGCGCCTCCCTGATCCGTGCGGCCACCAGCTCCGATCGCAGCCGTGCGGGCGGCGGCATGCCGGATGCCGTACGGACCAGGCCCCTCTCCATGTACCTGACGGCCCCGGGCAGGTCGCCCGACCGCAGTGACGCGGTGCCGAGCACCGACAGGGACGAGGAGACCAGCATCGGCGCTTCCAGGGCCTCGGCGGTGGTCAGGGCGACCTCCGCATGCTTGATCGCTGAGCCGATCCGGCCCGCGGCCAGGTCCAGGCGGGCACGGAGAACGGGGATCTCCGCGGCCCACGAGGGCTCACCCTCGGTGTCGGCCTCCTCGGCGGCGATCTCCGTCGCCGCTGCCGCCTCGTCCAGCAGCCACAGGTCGACGAGCATCGTGGCCAGCACCGCCCGCGGCTGCCGGTGCGGGCCGCCGGCCGGTCGCTCCACGGCCTCGCGCGCCAGGCCCAGCCCGCGAGAGAGGTCGCCCTCGTTCCACGCGAGCAGGGCGAGGTCCAGGAGCCTCCCGCCGTCGCCGCCCCGGAGGGGCGCGGTGGAGCGCTCGACCTGCTCCCGCAGTGCTCGCCGCACCGGTGAGGGCACCCTGTCGACGACCGACCGCCACACCAGTTCGTGACGGAACGTCAGCTCGTCGGAGGTGGCCACGAGGACCCCGGCCGCGAGTGCCTCCTCCAGCGGAGGGAGCAACGCGGCCGGGGTCTCGCCGAGCATCCTGGCCGCGTACGCAGGTGTGACCGAGCGGCCGAGCACCGCGATGGCCTCCAGCAGATAACGGGTCCTGGTGCCGAGCTCGTTCAGGCGGCGTCGGACGGCGTCGTGCAGGCGCGCGGGCAGCGCCGCCTGGGCGGAGGTGATCCCGGCCGACCGGGCGACGCCGTCCTCGACCAGGACGGCGCCCTCCTCGCGTAGCCCGGTGAGGAGCTCGGAGAGCAGGAGCGGATTGCCGGCGGCCTGGGCGGCCAGCGCCGCCAGCTCCCGCCCGGGTGGCGCGCCCAGGATGTCGGCGGAGACCTCGGCCACCGCACCCTCGTCCAGCGGGCGCAGAACGGTCCGGGCGGCCCCCTCCTCCTCCAGCAGGTCGAAAAGCCGGCCCGCGTCGCCGCCGGCCGGGGCGTCGCGGCGGGCCAGCAGCCATGTCACCGGGCGTGAGGCGAGTCGCGAGGGCATCGTCCGCAGGGCCATGATCGTGGCGGGGTCGGCCCACTGGAGATCGTCGAGGATCACCAGCAGAGGCCCCGAGGCGAGTCTTCTCTCCAGCGAGGTACGGACCTGCTCGGCCAGCCACAGCAGCAGTTCCGGCCCGTCGGGGAAGAAACTCCTGGTCAGAGGCATCGGAGTCGTCGGCGACTCCTCAAGCGCCGACAGCAGCGGCCCCAGGGGGGTGAGCCGTCCCAGCTCGTCGGCCCGGCCGCCAGCCACCGACATCCCACGCGCGCTCGCGGCGCTCGCGGCCTCGGCGAGCAGCAGCGACTTGCCTATCCCCGGCTCGCCCTCGACGAGCATGACGTTCCCGGTCGTGGACGCGACGCCTTCGAGCAGGGCGAGGGCCGCCGCCCACTCATCCTTCCGGCCGCGCATGGTCTTGTCTCGGATCTGGCGTCATACCGGCGCTTCCTGAGCGGTGATTACGCATATGACATCCCCAAGGGACGAATCATCACGCGTCGGGCACCATCGCGCACCGGTTGTTTGGCGCAGATTTGACCTTGGGGAGCCCGCCGCCCGGTCAGCGCTCGATGAGCGTGACCTCCAGGGAGTAGTGCGAGGCCCGATAGAGGTGGGAGCCGTGCTCGACGGCCCTGCCCTGGTCGTCGTAGGTGGTGCGGATCAGCGTGAGCAGCGGCGCCCCGCGCCGCTCGCCGAGCAGCCTCGCCTCGGCCGCCGTGGCCGCCCGCGCCCCCATGCGCTGGTTCGCCACGCGCATCCGCACCCCGGAGGCGCGGAGCGTCTCGTACAGCCCGTGCTCCCGAAGGCCCTCGGCGGTCAGCGGGGCGAGCCCGCAGGGCAGCCAGTTGTGCAACAGGGCGAGTGGTTCCCCCGTGGCGTAGCGGATCCGCTCCAGGCGGAGCATCTCGGTGCCGGGCGCGACGCCGAGGGTCGCGGCGACGTCCTCGCCCACCGGAGCCGGGCCCAGGAGCAGCACCCTGGTGGCCGGCTCCTGACCGGCCCTGCGAAGGTCGTCGTAGAGGCCGGTCAGCTCGATGGAACGCCTGATCTGGCCGTGCACCACCTGGGTGCCGACACCTCGCTTGCGCACCAGCAGGCCCTTGTCGACCAGATACTGGATCGCCTGGCGGATGGTCGGCCGCGACAGGCCCAGCCGACCGGCGAGCAGGATCTCGTTGTCGAGACGCGCCCCCGGGGGCAGATCGCCGCGGCGGATGGCCTCGGAGATCTGCTCGGCCACCTGGAAGTAGAGCGGGACCGGGCTGGACCGGTCGAGATCGATGGCGAGCTGCGTCATTCGCCCTCCCCGTTGACACGCCGCGCCGTCAGGCTAGCGGACATCAGAATGTCTTGACAAAAACCGTCCGGTCCCGGCCACCGGGACAGGGACCATTGTCCGCGCCGCCGTTCGCGCCACTGGAGGAAGCATGGATCAGCGCAGGGATCAGAGCACCGCGACGGAGCTGTCCGCCGTCGCGGCCGAGGCCGCCCGCGCGGTGGGCGACCGGCTCCGCGGGGCGTTCAGGTCGCGTCCCGCGATCGAGACCAAGAGCGACTTCCACGATCCGGTGACCGAGCACGACCGTGCCGCCGAGGAGATCATCCGAGAGGTCATCGACAGGCGTGTCCCGGGGAGCACGGTCATCGGCGAGGAGGGCGGCAGCACGGGTTCGGGTGAGATCCGCTGGTACGTCGACCCGATCGACGGGACCGCGAACTTCGCCGCGGGGCTGCCGTTCTTCTGCGTGTCGATCGCCGCGGCAGTCGGGGACGAGGTGGTCGCCGGGGTGGTGTACGACCCGGTGCGAGACGAGGAGTTCCGAGCCGATCCTGGCGGTGCCTGGTGCAACGGCACGCGGCTGCGCAGCGCCGGCGCGACGCGTGACCGGGAGGGGGTTCTGCTGACCGGCTATCCCACTCCCCGCGAGGTGACCGAGGGCGGGGAGGAGACGCTGCGCCGGTTCGGCAGGATGCTGGAGGCGTTCGCCTCCACGCGCCGCCCGGGCAGCACCGCGCTCAAGCTGGCGTACGTCGCGGGCGGGTGGGCGGACGTCGCCTACGGCAGTAGGGTCAGTCCGTGGGACATGGCGGCGGGGTCGCTGCTCGTCCGGCGGGCCGGAGGCGTCTTCATCCCGTTGGACGGGTCGGTCTTCGAGGCCGGCGGCTACCTCGCCCACGTCGGAGGCTTCGACCTGGCGGGATCGGTCATGAGCGAGCTGCTCCTTCACGACCGCCAGGTCCGAGACGTCGGCGGGCCGGGGTGAGCCGGCGAAGGGCCCGCGTGGTCGACCCTCGCGCGGGGCAGGTTCCGCGTGTCGGCGATCGGATTACCTATTGATCCTGTAGGAAATACAGGTAAAATGATTGTCTCGCCGTACGAAGGAGCCGCCATGAGCCTGGAGCCGGAGGCCGAGAGCCCGCTGGCCGCCGCGGTAGGCGCCGCGCGCTGGATTCGTTCCGCGGCCGTGGACGACGAACGCGGACGGCACTGGCTGGCCAATCCCGACCCCCGAGGCCGGGCCGCCATGCCCGACCACCCCCTCTCGCTGTACTCGGGGGCGGCCGGGATCATCCTGTTCTTCCTGGAACTCGCCGCCGCCACCGGAGACGACGGCTACCTCGACGACGCCACGGCCGGAGCCCGATACCTCGCCGCCACCTGGCGGGAGCAGGCCGACCTCTCCCTCCATCACGGCCTGGCCGGAGTGATGTTCGCCCTGGCCGAGACCGGCTGGGCCACCGGCGAGGGTGGCTTCGAGGTCGAGGCCGGTGCCGTCGCCGACCGCATCGTGCGCAGCGCCCGCCCCGTCGACGGCGGCCTGGGCTGGACCGGCGACCCCGCGCAGCGAGGCGACGGCGGGATCATCCTCGGCCTGCTGCACGCCGCGGGCATCCTGGGAGTGCCCGCCTACCAGGAGGTCGCGGTCGAGGCCGGCGCCCGCATCGCCACGCTCGTCGTCCCCGGCCACCGCTTCGGCGAGGGCGCCTGCGCCGACCTGCCCCTGGACGCGGTCACCCCCGGCTTCCTGTCCGGCACCGCGGGCACCGCCTTCCTGCTCGCCCGCCTGTACGGCGTGACCGGCGAGAGCGCCTTCCTGGGCGCCTCCCGCAGGGGGGCCGACTTCGTCCGCGCGGTCAGCGCCGTGAACGAGCGATGCGCGCTGGTGCCGCACCACATCCCGCAGGGCCGCGACCTGCACTACCTGGGCTTCTGCTCCGGCTCGGCCGGGGTCGCCCGGATGTTCTACGAGCTGCACCGGGTGTCGGGCGACGCCGGGGATCTCGACTGGGCCGAGCGGCTGGCGCGGGGGATCGTCCGCAGCGGCGCCCCCGCCAACCAGAGCGGCGGCTCCTGGAACTCGGCCTGCCAGTGCTGCGGCACCGCCGGTCTGGTGGAGCTGTTCGTGGGACTCTGGGCGGCGACCGGCCACAGCCGGCATCTGGAGTTCGCCCGCACGCTGGGGGAGAACCTGGTCGGCCGGGCCACCGGCCACGACGGCAGGGGCACCCGCTGGTACCAGGCCTACCGGCGGTTGCGCCCCTGGGAGGTGACCGCCGACACCGGCTACATGGTCGGGGCAGCGGGGGTCGGGGCCGCACTCCTGCACCTGGAGGCCACCGCCCGCCCGCAGGAGGCGAGGCGGCTCATCCTGCCGCCGGACAATCCGTTCCCCGCGATCCCGTTGCCGAGCGCGACGCTCCGACGCTCCTGACGGCTCCGGACGATCGTGGAAGGCGTGTCGCCGGCGGGCCGGCCGCTCTCGGGGACGAGCGTGACGAGGGGGCGCCGCGGCGAGATGGCGCGGAGGGCGCGGCGCGGATCCGCGACCTGGTGGCGAGGGGGACGCGTCCTCGGCCCGCCGCGTCCGAGCAGCTCTCCGGACCATGTACGGTCGGGCATCGAGGCCTTCACCGGGCCCGGCGTCGCGAACACCCCTCCGGCACCGTCCCGGCACCCCGGACCGGGTCACCCCCGGTACGCCCGATCGTGCCGACCCGGTCGCGGAAGGTGGCGGCCACCGGCGCCCCTCGCGCCGGAGAAACCAAGGATGATCTGCCCTTTGGGCGTCAAGGGGTGACAAAGCTCGTGATGATGATTGGTGATTCTCCGTGAGTGTTGCGCAAGGCATGCCTAATCTCGGTGTCGTGACAATCGAGGACTTCCTTCCCGACCCCGACCGTTCCGTCGTCGCGATCGAACCGGCACAGCCGGGTGCCGGCCACTGGGCCGGCGCGCCGAGCGCCGTGGCGAGCGACGGGCTCATCTACCTCGCCTACCGGCTGCGCCGCCCTGTCGGCGAGGGCCGTGGTTACGCCGTCGCCGTCGCCCGTTCCGTCGACGGTGAGCGGTTCGAGACCCTGCTCACGATCGGCAGGGAGGAGATGGACACGGAGTCGCTGGAGCGGCCCACCCTGGTACGCACGCCGGAGGGACGCTGGAGGCTCTACCTCAGCTGCGCCACCTACGACACCAAGCACTGGCGGGTCGAGGTGCTGGAGGCCGACGACCCGTCCGGCTTCCGGGCCTCGCAGCGGCAGGTCGTGCTGCCGGGCGACCCGAAGACCGGCGTCAAGGACCCGGTGATCGTGCTGCGGGACGGCCTCTGGCACCTGTGGGCCTCCTGTCACCCGCTGGAGGAGGACCACGAGGCCGACCAGATGGTGACCGACTACGCCACCAGTGCCGACGGCATCGAGTGGACCTGGCAGGGCACCGCGCTCAGCGGCCGTCCCGGCACCTGGGACGCCAGGGGTGCGCGGGTGGCCGCGGTCCGCTTCCTCGGCGACAGGGTGGTTGCCTTCTACGACGGCAGGGCCACCGCGGCGGAGAACTACGAGGAGAAGACCGGTGTCGCGGTCGGCACGGATCCGGCGGAGCTGACCCCTCTCGGCACCGAGCCCGTCGGGGTCTCGCCGTACGCGGGCGGTGGCCTTCGCTACCTGGACATCGTGGATCTGCCGGGCGGCGGGCGGCGGCTCTACTACGAGTACACCCGTGCGGACGGGGCGCACGAGCTCCGCACCGAACTGCGCTGATCACGGCACGGGGTCCCGGGCGTGCCACGGTGCCCGGGACCGTCCGGCGGAGATCGTCGAGCCGCGTCCCGGAGCGTCTCGCTACGCCTGGGGGCGGCCGTTGCGCGCCTGGCGCTGGCCGTTGGGGCGGGTGCCCACCAGGCCGCCCGAGCGCTCGCGGGGACGGAGCCAGTCGCTGAAGTCCTCGCCGGTCACCGTCTGCAGCAGCGCCACGTCCTCGGTGAAATAGGAGATCAGCTTCTCCCGCTGGTCCCAGGTGAGCGGCTGGCGGGAGCGGGCCCGCTCCTGCAGCCTGCGCTCCAGCGGGTCGGTCAGCGCCACGCTCACCCGCGACGGCAGGAAACGTCCCACGGACGATCCCACCCGCAGCGCCCGCGACAGCATCCGGTGCCCGCGGGTCGGCTCCGGGTGGGCGGTCACGTTCTCCCTGGGGACCTCGGTGATCAGGCCGGTCTCCACCCCGAGAAAGCGGAAGATCCGGTCGAGGGTCTCGGCGGGGCGGTCGACCAGGTCGCGGTAGCGGTAGACGAGCACCTGCTCGCGCGGGAACAGGGTGAACAGGTGCTCGAGCTGCTCCCCGTACTTGCCGAGCCCGCGATAGTGCCAGAACGGCGCCCAGCCGGCCCTGACCCGCCGCTCCTCCTCGGCGCAGGCGAGGACCACGTCGCCGATCGGCTCCAGCCCGGCCGACCACAGGTGGGTCCAGTTGGAGTGGGCGCGCTCCACCGGGTCGCGCAGCACCACGATGAGCCTGGCGCCGGGGATGGTCTCCCTGATGCGCCGCTGCGCCGCCAGGTCGTAGAGATAGAACGGGGTCGACTCGCCGGTGAGCGTGCCCGGCGGTGCCGCCGTGAACAGGGCCTCGTACTCCTCGCGCCGCCAGACGTGCTCGCGGTAGGTCTGGGCGTCGCCAGGTCCCCCCCTGGTCGGCGGCGGGCCGTCGCTGAGGAAGAACTTCGGTTCCTTCACCGGGGACATGAACAGTCCCGGGTGCCGGGCCAGTGCGGCGTGCAGGGCGGTGGTCCCGGCTTTCGGGGCACCGATCGTGAGGAAATTCGGCAGGGGCATCGTTATTACCCTTAATCCCTACTATGATTATTGGTAAATATAGCCCTTTCTCGGGCGAAGGCAAGCACCCGCTCGTGCGATCGCCCTGCCCCAGGGGGAGTTCCCGATGGCGGAGATTTCAGTCATCGCATCTATCTCCAGGTCATGGATGTGAAGAGGTCTGTCCCGTCCGATGAACGCCGAGTTCTTTTCCGCTATTTCGCCACTGTGAAGGAGTTTTGCCGCGCTGCGCCGGGGTGACCGGCGCGGGTGCGTCGCCGGACGGTGCCGTCACGTCACGGTGGTGATCGGCGTAAGCCGGCGGCGCGAACACCGCGGTCAAAAAGCCGAGCCGGAGCCGGACAGGGCCGTCGCCGCGCCCCGGCTCGCCCCTCAGAAGTCGAACGACTCCACATGGATGCGCCGGCCGGGCACGCCCGCGCGGCGCAGGGCGTGGCGCGCCGCGACCGTCATGCCGGAGGGGCCGCACAGATAGACGTCGTGGACGGCCAGACCGGGTATCAGAGCCCGCAGGGCGCGCCCGGTCAGCGGCACGCTCCGCCCGCCCGACGATCCGGTGAGCTCGTCCACGGTGTAGTGGATCGTCGCGCCGCGCACGGCGGCGATGGCGTCCAGCTCGTCGCGGAGGATCAGCTCCTCGTCGCGGCGCGCCATGTAGACGAGGGTCACCTCGCCGGGCAGCGTCTCGAAGAGCGCGCGCAGCGGGCTGATCCCCACGCCGCCGCCGACCAGCAGAACCTGCGGCCTGCGGCGCCGCGCGGCGGTGAGGGCCCCGTAGGGGCCCTCGGCCCACACGCGGGTACCGGGCCGCAACCCGGCCAGCGCGCCGCTGTGGTCGCCGACACCCTTGACGGTGATCCGCAGGAAGCGGGAGTTGGCGGGTGCCGACAGCGAGTAGGGGTTGGCCGTCCACCACATGCCAGGGGCGAGGAACCGCCAGCGGAAGAACTGGCCGGGTTCGGCGCCCAGCTCGTCCAGGTGCTCCCCGGTCAGGTAGACCGACACCACGGTGGACGACTCCCTGCGGACTCCGGCGACCCGCAGCCGGTGGCGCAGGGCACGGTGGACGGGGGTGAGGAAGCGGTACCAGACCAGCAGGGCGACGACGGAGGCGTACAGCGCGTACCAGAACACCCTCATGACGACGCCGCCGGCGAGGTCCGGCCCGGTGAGCTGGTGGCCGAACCCGAGGAAGACGGCCCCGTAGGTGATGAAATGCAGGTAGTGCCAGATCTCGTACCGCATCCTGCGTCGCACCTCGCGCACCGAGACGACCGCGACGCCGGTCAGCAGCAGGAGGGCGACCGTCGCCTCCAGCATGGCCGGGCCGTCCAGGATCAGCCCCGCGGTCCCCTCGAACACGCCCGTGCCGGACCGTGCCACATGGGCCGCGACGGCGAACAGCATGTGGGCCGCCGACAGGGCGATGGTGTGGCGGCCGCCCGTCGCGTGCCAGCGGGCCAGCCGGTCGGTCCCGACCCCGCGATCCAGCGCGGGAACGCGGGCCATCAGCCCCAGCAGGACGGCGCAGGCGTAGCCCGCGAGCATGCCGGTGAGCCTGCCCGCCCAGGCCAGTGCCCCGGCGACCCCGGAGACCGAGGTCAGGTCCGACCAGCACGTCGCGGTCGCCGCGACGGCTCCGGCGCAGACGAGGGCGAGGACCGGAAAGGGCCGCGCCCGGCGCGCGGGCGGCCGGACGGCGGCGCGTCGCCGTGCGCGCGTGCCGGGGGCGGGGGCGGGGCCTTTCACGGCTTCAGCCGGGTGAGCCGGTCGCCGTGGTCCTTCTCCAGGGTGGCGGCGAACGCCCTGGTCTCCGGGTCGGAGCCCGACTTCTGCTCGCCCTTCGCGACCAGGACCGACTGCGTGAGATATTCGCGCGCGTCCCTGGTGAAGAGCCGGTCGAACGCGGCGCCGTCGGCCCGTCTCAGGGCCGCGAAGTCGTCGGGGATCACCATGCCCGGGATGTCGTGCCCCTCGTGCTCGTCGCTCTCCGGCACCCCGGACCTCCGTAGCAGGTCGCGCAACCTTCCGAGCGTCGTACGGTGATCGGCGACGTTCTCCTCGGCGAATCGGGTGATCTTCGAATTCGAGGTCTTGCCGGGGGCCAGCTCCAGCAGGCGTACCGCCTGCTCGGTCATCGGGATCATCAACTGCAACCACGCGATGTCGGTGCCGTTGAAGGAGCCCGACGCGCTTCCGGTCGGTGTGGGAGGCGCGTCGGGTCCGCTTCGTGACGACGGGTGATTCGCGGCCGAATGGGTCGGCGGCTCGGCGGCGACACATCGTGATACCAGCAGCACGGTGAGCACGGCGAGTACCGTCGCGCCGATCGTGGACGCCTTCATGTCGCTCCTTCGCTCACGCCGATCCCGTGGTGAGGCGAGGCCCGGTGTGTGGGGCCTCGCCCTGTTCAGGCCGGACGGTGTGTCTCACGCCTGAAAGCGATCACCTGTCGTCTCAGGGGGTGCCGTCGGCGCCGCACTTGACGATCGGGCGGATGCAGTCACGCACGCGGCGCTCCATCTCGGCCTCGGGCCAGGCGTTGAAGAAGTCGGCGTGCATGGTGTAACCGGGGCCCGAGGAGAGCCGGAACTTGGCCGGGTCGCCGCTGACCGGGTAGCGCAGCACCTGGCGCAGCTTGGGCACGATCACCGGGTGCGAGGCCGGGCAGGCGCCGTTCACCGGATAGGACATGTGGCTCTTGTGGTCGGGCGAGTCCAGGTCCTTGCCGTTCCAGCAGTGCGGGAAGTCCAGGTAGGACTCCAGCATCTTGCCTGCCGGGCAGTTGACGAAGTTCTTGGCGGAGCCCACCTCGCCGGCGTGCAGGCACGACCAGCGCGAGCTGCTCGTGGGGTCGTTGACACCGGTCGCCTTGGCGTTGCCGGCCACGATGCGCAGGCCCAGCGGGAGCGGCCGGGTCTGGGCCATCAGCTCGTCCTTGACGCCCTCACCCAGGTAGTAGAACGTGGTGCCGGTCGGCTCGACGGGCTTGTCGTCGCTGTAGAGGGTCGGCACCCAGTACGAGGACAGGTCGGCCTTGGGGCTGCAGGTGGTGCCACCCTTCAGCAGGCTCTTGATGTCGGAGTCGGCGTTCGTGGAGGTGTTGCCGAAGAAGCTGTGCATGTGCGACCCGCCGGCGAGGCCCGGCATCACGATCGGGTCGTCGGGCAGCCGGTGGGTGTAGGGGCACTCGGCGAGGAACTCCGCCACCCGCACCGCGCCGGGCGGGACCGGGCCCTTGGGCAGGTTGGTGCCGGAAGCCGGCGGGGTCGCGGTGGTGGTGGGGGCCGGCCTGGTCGCGGTAGTGGTCGGGGTGGCACTCGGCCTGGGGGTGGCGGTGCCCGAGCCGGTGCCGTAGACCTCGAACTCCCACAGCGAGACCCCGTACTGGGAGGAGCGCCTGGTGGTGTTGAGCCGGACGTAGCGGCCGGTGGCCGAGACGTTCAGGGTCTGCACGCCGCCCTTGCCCGCGGTCGTGGTGTGGATCGTCCTCCACTGGCCTCCACCGGAGGAGGTCTGGATCGTGAAGGCCGTGGCGTAGGCGTTCTCCCACTTCAGCACGATCTTCTTGATCGCCTTGGACGCGCCCAGGTCGACCTGGAGCCACTGGGGGTCACTGAAGGCGCTCGACCAGCGAGTGTTCTCCTTGCCGTCGATCGCGGCCGCGGCCGACAGATCGCCCCTCTCGGACGAGGAGGCGGTGGCCCTGCCGCTCTGCGACAGCGGGGCCTCGGCCGCGCCGGCCGGGGTGACGCCGTTCACCAGGGAGACGCCCAGGACGGTCGCGAGGGTGCCGGCGAGCGCGAGGCGATGGACTCGCCCGCCCGATCTGCGGCCGGGGGCCGTGGTGTTCGGAACGGTCTCACTCATGTGGATGAGGTCCTTAGGGGGATCGAGTTGTGGTGGACGTGATGCTCGACGGCGTCTCGGACGGACCGGCTCGTGGCCCGGTGTGTCGGCGGACAGCGGTGTCACCGTGCGCCTTCGCGGTGTCACCGTCACGAGCCTCCTTCGCCGTCACGCCCGGCGCCGGGCGTGTTCTGTTCCTGGACTGGAGACCGGCGGGGGGACGTGCGACAACAAAAAACCCAAGGAAATCTCAGAAAATCTCAGAAAAAGGACGGAGAAGATTTTTGTTGTCTCCCTGACCTGCTGCCGGTCTCCGTAGAGGGGGCTCGTTGGTCTTCCGCTATGAGGGGTTATGGAGAGAATCGTCCCTGCGCGCCGCCCGGAGCGGCTCGGGGGCGATGACCGTGGACGGCGACAGGAAGCGGAGTGCGATGCGCGGAACCGGCAGGGGCGGACCCGACACGGCGATGGTGGCCGCCGCACGCGACGGGGACCAGCAGGCGTTGGACGCGCTGGTGGCCGACTCCCTCCCGCTCGTCTACAACATCGTCGGGCGAGCGCTGAACGGCCACACCGACGTCGACGACGTGGTCCAGGAGACGTTCCTGCGGGTCGTCCGCGCGCTGCCCGACCTGCGCGACCCGCAGGCATACCGGTCCTGGCTGGTGGCCATCACCGTCCGTCAGGTGCGCGACCACGAGCAGGATCGCAGGACCACCCAGCACCGCAGGGCGGACCTCGACACCGCGGAGGAGGTGCCCGACCCCGCCTCGGACTTCGCCGCCGTGACCATCCTGAGGCTCGGGCTCACCGACCAGCGCCGCGAGGTCGCCGAGGCCACCCGCTGGCTGGACGGCGACGACCAGGCGCTCCTCGCCCTGTGGTGGCTCGAGGAGACCGGCGAGCTCGACCGCGCCGATCTCGCCGGAGCCCTCGGCCTGTCGGGGCGCCACACCGCCGTACGCGTCCAGCGGATGAAGGAACAGGTCCAGACGGCGCGCACCATCGTGCGGGCGCTGCGCGCCGGCTCGGGATGCCCCGGGCTCGGCGCCCTCACCGCGAACTGGGACGGCCTCCCCAGCCCGCTGTGGCGCAAGCGCTTCGCCCGGCACATCCGTGACTGCGCCGTCTGCCAGGGGCACACCGCGGGCCTGCTGCCCATCGACCGGCTGCTCAGTGGGCTGCCGCTGCTGCCCGTCCCCGTCGGCTTCGCCCTGCACCATCTCCAGGCCGCTCCCCCCGCCGTCGAGGCGGTGGCGCACGCCGCCTCCCACGGCGCGCACGCCCTCAAGGCGACCGAGACGGCGCGGACGGGCCTGTCGGCCTCCCTGCCCTCCGCCCCTGCCGCGATCGGCGGCGCGGTGGCCGTCGTCGTCGCGGGCGTCCTGGTGTTCGGGCAGTTCACGGCTCCCGCCCCCGAGCCCGCTCCTTCGCTCGCCGTACCCGCGCCGACGGTCTCGCCGTCGCCGCCCCCGGCGCGGACGCCGTCGGCGCGCGCCACCCCCGAAGCCTCCCCGTCCCCCGCGCCCGGCCGCAGGCGAGCCTCCCGCACGCCCACTCCCACGCCGACCCCGCCGCCCGCGGTCGTGACCTCCCCCAGGAAGGGGGTGGGCGTGTGGAAGATGCCCGGCCTCAGCTCGGCCCTCGCGAAGTCCGGCGCGAGCTGGTACTACACCTGGTCCACGCGCCGCGAGGGCGTCACCGGTCCCAGGGCGGACGGGTTCGTCCCGATGATCTGGGGGTCGGGCAGCGTCACGCCGGAGAACCTCGCCCAGGCGAGGCGCGCCGGGCCCTACCTGCTCGCCTTCAACGAGCCCGACCTGCCCGAGCAGGCCAACATGACCGTGGAGGAGGCGTTGTCGCTCTGGCCGGACCTCATGTCCGCGGGCCGCGTGCTCGGCAGCCCCTCCGTCGCGTTCGGCGCCGACACCCCGGGCGGCTGGCTGGACCGCTTCATGTCCGGAGCCAAGGAGCGGGACTACCGCGTCGACTTCATCGCGCTGCACTGGTACGGGGCGGACTTCCGTCCCCAGCCCGCGGTGAACCAGCTCAAGTCGTACATCCAGGCCGTGTACCAGCGCTACCGCAAGCCGATCTGGCTCACCGAGTACGCCCTGATCGACTTCTCGAACGGCACCCGCTACGCCAGTGACGCCCAGCAGGCCGCGTTCGTCACGGCCTCCACCAGGATGCTGGCCTCCCTGCCGTACGTGCGACGTTACGCCTGGTTCGGCCTGCCCTCCTCGGAGACCGAGCCGGGCAGCGGGTTGTTCCGCGGCGACGGGACCGCCACCCGCGCCGGCCGCGCCTTCCAGGCGGCACGCTGAGCGTCGTGTCCCTGGGCGGCACTCGGACGGATAGCCTTGCCGGGTGCCCGACCCGTACCTGACTCCGCGGGAGACCGTGGAACACGAGATCGAGATCAAGCGCTCCCGGTTCCTGTGCGCGGTCGGCCCGGTCTCCTCCGAGGAGGCGGCGAGGGAGTTCGTCGCCGCCCGCAGGCGGCTGCACGGCGACGCCACGCACAACTGCTCGGCGTACGTGATCGGCGGCGACCGCCGGGTCCAGCGGGCCGACGACGACGGCGAGCCCGGCGGCACCGCGGGGACCCCGATGCTGGAGACCCTGCTGCGCCGGGGCGTCGCCGACGTGGTGGCGGTGGTCACCCGATACTTCGGCGGGGTGAAACTCGGCGCCGGAGGGCTGGTCCGCGCGTACGGCTCTTCGGTCGGCAAGACGCTGGACCTCACGCCGCTGGTCGGCATGGTGCCCGCCAGGGTCATGACCGTGACCGTGGACCACGTCAGGGCCGGGCGGCTGGAGAACGACCTGCACGCCTCGCCGTACGAGGTGAGAGAGGTCCACTACGGCGCGGACGTCGGCTTCCGCGTCGCGGTGCGCGAGCGGGATCTGCCCGCCTTTCCCGGCTGGGTCGCGACGCTGACCGCGGGGCGCGCCGGGATCGAGCCGGGCGAGGCGGTCCACCTCAGGGACGCCTGACCCGCGCCCGTCCTGTGCCTGTCGCAGGCCGGACCCGGCTGAAAGGCGGCGCCCCTTCCCCGGGAAAGCCCTCGGCACGCGCCGTTCCCGTCGGCAATAAATGTGGGATGGATCACACTCGGACGGGGTGACGGTGCCGGCCGACGGCCATGACCGCCCGTCCTCGGAGGCGGTACGGGATCCTTCCGGGCCACCGTCGCCCCCGCCCTGACCGTCCGATTCCCCTCTGACGTGGGAAAACCGCGAACGACATCCGGTCGTCACGCCCGCGCGGAGCTCGGCTGCGGTTTTCCACAGCCGAGCTCCGCGGCGCACGCCAGGTGAGGAAGGCGGCGTTCCTCATCCAGACCGTACGCAGCTCTCCGTAGCCTTGTCCCTATGAGTTCACCGAATCTCGACGGAGTCGCCGGATGGGCGATCAACCTTATGGAAACCCTGGGTGCGCCCGGGGCGGGGCTGGCGATCGCACTTGAGAACCTGTTCCCGCCTCTGCCCAGCGAGGTGATCCTGCCGTTGGCGGGATTCACCGCGAGCAAGGGGAACATGGGGCTGTTCGACGCCGTGCTCTGGACGACCCTGGGATCGGTGGTCGGCGCGCTCGCGCTGTACGGGGTCGGAGCCCTGCTGGGCAGGGAGCGCGTGGTGTTCATCGCCTCCAAGCTGCCGCTGGTCAGTGTCTCCGACATCGAGAAGACCGAGGCGTGGTTCGCCAGGCACGGCAGGAAGACCGTCTTCTTCGGACGGATGATTCCCATCTTCCGCAGCCTGATCTCGATCCCCGCGGGGATCGAGCGCATGCCGATCATGATCTTCACGCTCCTCACCACCCTGGGCAGCCTCATCTGGAACACGGCCTTCGTGATGGCGGGGTTCCTGCTCGGTGAGCAGTGGGAGCTGGTCGAGGAGTACATGGGGGTGGTGTCGAAGTCGGTGCTGGGCATCGTGATCCTCGCCATGATCGTCTTCATCGTGGTCAAGCTGTCCGACAGGCGCAAGGGCAGGCACCACGCTTAGCCGCGACCACTCCGATCAGGGCCCGCCCGGCGCGGGCGGGGAGCGCCCGGGGTCTGTCACCCCGGGCGCTCCCCGCCTCTCCCGGCGGGTCCTTTCCCGTTCGCGGCACTCTTTCTCCACGCGTTCCGGAGGTTCCCATGCGTTTCGGAGGACAGGGGAACGGCGGGTCTGGGGCGCCGGCGAGGGAGGGGCCGTCGAGGGGCCGGAAAACGGCGTGGCGGAGATCAGTGATCGGCGTGGCGGAGATCAGTGATCAGGGCGATGCCGATCCGGCGCGCCGCCGGTGGCGCGAGCGGGCCAGGCCGTGGGCCGTGCGCAGCAACTCCAGGACCGCCGCCTCGGTCCGCGGCCCCGGATTCACCACGGCCAGCCAGCCCAGCGGGCCGTAGACGGGGTGTGCCATCACCGAGTCGATCACGCTGGGGTCGGCCTCGGCCTCGGACTCTGCTTCGTCCGTGGCCGTGTCACGCGGCCGGCGGCCCGTCCGGCCGACGAAGGCGTCCTTTCCCGCGAAGAGGTTCAGGCGGAAGACGCCGGGACGGTTCAGACGCGACAGTTCGTCGTCCGGATAGTCCTTCGTCACGATGGTAGCGAAGGGCTGGGTCGCCTTCGGGACCTCGCCGTCGGGCGCGTAGTAGAAGAACGCGTCACCCCAGCTGATCTCGGGTGAACCGTCACCGGGCGCGGGCCTGAGGATGAGAACCCCGTCGAGGCCGGTGAGGAACTCGATGATCTCGTCGATACTCATGCGTTGTAGCGTTTCATTCATGTGGTTGTGGAGACTTTTCCCCGAACACCCCGAGGTAGAGGGGTGAAAAGTCGCAAATCAGGAAATATGCGGACGGTTGATGTCGCGCGACAGGCCGGATGCTCCGTCCAGCAGGTGCGCAATCTCGAACGCGACGGCGTCCTGCCCCCGGCGGCGCGCACCGGCACGGGATACCGGATCTACGGCGAGGTCCATCTGCGTTCCGCGCTCGCCTATCGGGCCCTCGCCGAGGCCACGGGGCCCATCGAGGCCAGGAGGATCATGCGCGCGGCGCACGCGCGCCCCGCCTCGGAGGTGCTCGCCCTGCTCGACGCGGCGCACGCCAGGCTCGACACGGAACGGCGGGAGCTCAGGCTGGCGAGGGAGGCCGCCGCGACGATCTCCGGAGAGACGATCGGCGACGTACGCCCCTCGGACGTCATGAGCGTCTCCGAACTCGCCGTCGCGCTCGGCGTGCGCCCCTCGACATTGCGGCACTGGGACGCGGAGGGCCTCGTCGTCCCCCGCCGGGCCTCCCCGGGAGGACCGCGGCGATACTTCCCGGACGATGTCCGGGACGCGCGGATCGTCCATCAGCTACGCCTGGCCGGCCACCGCGTCGCCCCGCTCCGGGCCCTGATGCCGGAGCTGCGGCGCACCCGCCGCTGGGACGAGGTGACGACCACGCTGGCCGCCAGGGACGCGAGCGTCGACGCCCGCTCCAGAGCCCTCCTCGACGCCGCCGCCGTGCTCGGCACACTGATCCCGCCGACGGCGGGCGCCTCCCGGGAGACCGGCGTGGACGCGCGGGGTTGAGTCCCGGTTTTCTACTCCACGAACGGCGCTTGGTCGCTCAGTCCGATCTCGATGCGGCGCCGTAGGGCAGGATGGACGGGATGGTCCCCCAGGTCGGCGGGGGCCACCCAGCGCACCTCCCGCGCCTCGCGGGGGTCTGGCTCCATCGTGCCCCCAACCACGCGAGCCCGCAGGCAGACATTGACCGGTTGCCGCACCTCGTCGACCCTGTCCCCATGCATGTAAACGATCACGTGGTCCGGAGAGGAGAAGACGCCGACGAGACCGGTGATCTCGACTTTCAGACCGGTCTCCTCCTCGCACTCGCGGATGGCGCACTGCGCGACGGTCTCACCTTTCTTGAGGCCGCCCGTGGGGATGGTCCACAGATCGTTGTCGGTGCGCTTTAGCAACAGCACGGCGCCTTCGTCGTTTCGGACGAACACGCTCGCGGACGGCTTGCGGCTGGTCGGCTTGGGAGCGTCAGGGTCCTGCCAGTGGTCGATCCTGCGGCTGCGCTTGCTCACAGGTCACTCTCCTCAACGGGCCGCGCACCCGCCCATACCCGCTCGTAGGACTCCAGATATGTGTTGTAGTAAGCGCCGTCGATACGGCGAATGTGCAGCGTCGGTGTGTACGCCGCCAGAATCCCGTAGACGTGCACGTTGATCAGCATCTCGTCGTCGAATCTGTAGATCGAGTTGTACAGCGGGGTGTCGTGCAGACGGATCTCCACCGAGGGAGGCATGTTCTGCGTGTAGTGGGCCATCACCGCCGCGACCCGCCCGGCGACGCCGCCTCCGATACGGTGCTCGGCGTCGCGGTAACCGAGTTGTCTGCCCCTGGCATCTCCCAGGAGCAGCCTTACGCGGGCACCCGCGTTCGCCTTGGCGATGAGGGTGGGCATCCAGTCGGGGTGTTCCTCGGTGAGGAACAGACCCGCGTACGCGAGCAGGTCGATCGTGCGATCGGCGCCGCGCAGTAGTTCGGTCCACAGGTGGCGGGGGACATCGCTGCGCCGGGGATAAGTGGCCACAAGTTCGGCACCGGCCAACGAGGCACCGTTGACCGCGTCGGGCCAGAGATAACTTTCCTCTTCTCGAAGAATCGCGGCCACGCGGTAACGCGTCTTCGGGTACGGCACAGACTCGCCGCTCAGCCAGCGTTCGACGGTTTTGGTTGATACGTCAGCGGCCTCGGCGAGGCTCGCGATGTCGTGTCCCGCGCGGTGAAGCGCTCGGCGAAGGCGTTCGTTGACCACATTGCCATGTTGCCATCTTTCGACAACTTCCGACGTGTTCTCGGGAAGTAGTTGTCGGTAGATGTCTCGCAGTGTCGATGCGCTGTCCGGTCACCCACCGTCACGCTGAGGGAACAGTGAGGAATGGCCTTCCTGTGCACAGCCGACCCATCATCCATGGAAGCCGACACATGACATCTCCACAGTCGCAAGATGCCGATATCCCACAGGATCCTCCCACTCCTGCAGCGCTGGTCGAACAGCTTGTTGAAGCTGCTCAGAAGCGCGGTCTGACCGTTAAGCGGGTCGCCACCGCGATTCTGCGTTTCTCCCGGCCACCCGATTACAGCGAAGCCACCGGACTCGAAGATCAGGCGTTGGCCCGAGCGTTTTTCGCCGGACTGTCTCAGCTGGTCGTTCTGGTGAAGGACCGCCAGGCGCCACAGTTCGAAGGTGGGCCGGTTCGCTTGGCCTGGTACTGGTGGTGGCAGGGCGATCGTCTTGCTGCCTCAGGCAGGTCCGACGAAATGGAGCGTCTCGCCGACGCGACCGACATCGACGCGGCAGCCGACCGGATTGCGTACGTCCTGAGCCTTGACGGCGAGGCCACCACCATCTGAGTACCTGTGCGACCGAGAACAGGCCTGGGGTGCAGCGAAGAGAAGGTACGGCGACCACGAGGTGCAGTGTTGTGTCCGCCCTCGGACGGTGGTCCGCAGGTTGGATTCGGTAACTCCTTAGTTACGCGACAACGCGTCCAGGCAGGTGCGGAACTCCTCGGCATGGGCCTCTCCGGCGGGAAGTCGCAGGGCGAAGGCGTTGAGCTGGTCGGCGACACGGCTGGAATCGACGTCGGTGACGAGTTCGACGGCGCGCCGCGCCGTGTCGAGGGCGCCGTCGAGGTCGTCCTGGTCGAGCTGTGCGTCGGCGATGGCGGTCAGGCCGAGCACGGTGTCACGGGTGTAGTCGATGCCTCGACAGGCCATGCCCTCCTCCAGGAGGCGCACCGCGATATCCGGACGACCGAGCTGTACGAAGCCCGCGCCGACCTCGATCGTGTGGGAAGGCTGACGCATCCAGTAAATCCACGGCGGATCCTCGTCCGGGTCGCGGTGGCCCCAGTGGTCATCGGCGCGGAACAGCACCTCGACGGCTTGGCGGGACTCGCCTACGACTGCGTGGGCGCGGACCTGCCACGCGTCGAGCATGGCATGCACCGTGCGGGGCGCTCCGGGGCCGATGCGTTCGCGGGCGGTGTGCAACAGGTTGATCGCCGCCCGACCGTCTCCGGCATAGGTGTGCTGCATAGCCATGAGCGACAGAATGTAGGCGCCGGTCAGGGTATCGCCCCCAGCGGCGGAGGTACGCAGCCCGGCGTGCCAGTACCGTGCCGCGGCGGCGTGCCGGTCGCCGTCGAACGCGCACCAGCCGGCGAAGCGCAGCAGCTCCCCGGCCGCACCATAGAGGCGCCGCTTGATCTCTGAACGGTAGCGGCCACCCTGCAACAGCCGGGCTATCAGCCGTAGATCGGCCTGGGCGAGGTGCAGGCAATAGTCACCGCCGACGAGGTCATCCAGGTGCCACAGCTGGTGGATACGATTCTCGACCCAGGTTGCCACCTCGGTATCCACGGTGCCGCCGCCACTGGCGTCAATGATCTTCTCTGTGGGTACAGCGGCCCAGGCGTCTGCCAGTTCGGCAGTTTCTTTCCCCGACAGCAGGAGGAATCCTCGCCGGTCGGTGTCCGCACCCATGCACCCCACCATGATTTGTTTCGCCGTCTCAGGTATCCACGCCTGGTCCAGCGGCTCGGTCCCGTCAACCGTCAGCAACCACGACGGCCACCCAAGATTCAACACCGTCTGGGCGTCAACCCCCACCTCTGCGGCGATGGCGAGTTGCGCGGCGAGCTCAGGCACGACCTGGTAGTGCTCCCACCTGTAGACCTTCTGGCGGTGGGTGGCCATGTTCAGGCCTGACCGGCGCCGCACCAATTCGGCGACGTCGGAGAGAGTCCACCCTCGGCACTCCCGCAGATAGGTCAGAGGGTGGCGAATCAGAGGCTGATCGCTGCTCACATCGTGTCCCTTGAAGGGAGGGGGATTACAACGAGACTACGGCGAGGCCCTGTCGCGCGCCCCGGACACCCGCTTGTCTGAGATCAGAATGTAACCAGGTAAGTGCGAAGCGCAACAGGAGCATCCGGTGTGGTTGTTACCTGCTCCCCGCGCTTTTCCGGGAAGGAGCCCCGCATGATCATCCTTGCGTTCGTGGTAGCCGTCGGCAGGCGCTCATGATCCCGCTGGCGCGCGCCGAGTCCATCGAGCTCCAAGGCGATCCGGCGGACACGCCGATGGTCTTCGCAGCGATCACCGAGGCGATCGGCAAGGTCGCCGACGTCAGCGAAGCGACGGGCGACCGGCTGGATCGGCGGCTACAGGTCGGCGCCGGGGGACGCGTGCGGCTGCTGGCCGGTGCGCCGGTGCAGCCGAAAGCCGCCGCGGCTGGCACGCTCGTCGTGACGATGGTGCTGGAGGAGACAACCGGCCTGCTGCCCGACCAGGTGAGGGACATCCTGGCCGCTGTACGGCGAGTGCCGTTCACCGCGACTGAGATGAGCGCGCTACGCGACCAGATGCCGCTCACGGCTGAGCTGCCGCTGTTCGCGCCTCCGGGATGTCTGGCGCAGGTGGCGCCGGTCCTGACGGTGCATCACATGCGCGACTTCCTCGTGCTGGTGGAGGCGGTGCAGGCGATGGGGGTTGCGCCGGAGGCCATCACCGTCTTGGACAAGGGCTATCCGTACCGGCACACCGCCCGGGTGGACGCCCACCTGACCTGGCAGGGCATCGCGGTGTGGCCATGGATGCGGGCCGCGGACGCGTTGGACGACCACGCCCAGCGCGCCACCCTCCTCGGCCGCCAGGGGCTGCTGGTCGACGACGGCGGCTACACGCTGCCTGTGCTGCTGAAGCACCGCCCCGACCTGCTGCCGCACTTCACCACCGGCCTGGTCGAGCAGACAATCTCCGGCATCACGCGGCTGGAGCCGTGGCGGCAGCTGCCGCTGCCGATCTTCTCCGTCGCCCAGTCCAGGATGAAGGCCACGGTGGAGTCCTACGGCGTCGCCGACGCGGCGATCCGCAACGCCTTGCGGTTGCTGCCCGAGGAGAAGCTTGAGGGACAGCCCGCGCTGGTCATCGGGCATGGGCGCATCGGCGAGCAGATTGCTCAGGTGCTGCGGTCGCGGCGGATGCGGGTCGCCGTCCACGACCGGCAGCTGGTGCGCCTCATCGCCGCCCACGAGCAGGGCTTCGTCACCGGCCGCTGCCTGAGCACGCTGCTGCGCGAGCACCGGCCGAAGCTGATCGTCGGCAGTACCGGCCGCACCAGTGTGCGCGGTGAGCACGCCGCCGCCATCGGCGGTGACTGCTACCTGGTGGCGACGACTTCCAGGGACCGGGAGTTCGCGATCGCCGAGCTCGCCGAGGAAGCCGTAGAGATCAGCGACGTCGGCGTGCTGGGCATCCGCATGCGCCTGACTTCCGGAGCCTGCGCGACGATCGTCGGTGACGGATACCCGGTGAACTTCCACCACGCCGAGTCGCTGCCGAACGCCTACTCCGACCTGATCCTCGCCAGCCTTCTGGTGGGGGCGGCCACCCTCGCCACCCCCGGCCACGGCTTCACTGCGGGGCACAACGTCGCCGCCTCCGACCGGGTGCTGGAGTCGTGCGGCCTGCTGGAGCGCTACTACTCGCGGTTCGGTCCGAAGCTCACATGAGGACCACCGAGCAGGGGGAGCGCTACTTCACCGCCGCTGACGCAGGAGCGATGTTCGAGCCGGGCCTGGTCACCAGCAGCACGGACCGGCGCCGCGTCTGGTACGCCATCCCCGACCCGGCTGATGCAGTACGGGTGGCGCTGACCGTCGCCCGCCGCTCCTGGCTCGACGCCGTGACGGTCGTCCCCGCCGGCGCCGCCTTGGCGCAGGCGGGCCTGGCCATGGCGTTCGGCGAGCATCTGCACGAGGTACGGCGTCGCCGCGGCCTGCACGGGGCGTGCGTGACCAGTCCCCTGCCGCCGCCCCTGCCACGCTCAGGGCTGTGCAGGTTGCCGCACCTGACCACTGTCGAAGGCCCCGACGAGACATGGCGGGACGCGGTGGTGTGGGAAGTCATGACCGCCGACCGGTTTCGTGCCTGGCTCGGCCGTGACCCGGTCAGCCTCACCACGGTCGAGGAGTGGCTGCCGAAACTGCTGGCCCTGCGCGGCGCCGTCCGCGCCGGCACCCTGCCCGACACCCCGGCGGTTCGTGCGCTGCGGCAGCTCCTGCAGACCCGCTACCTGTCGATCCGGCTGGTGCTGGAGCACCCGTCGTTGTTCACATCCCTACTGTCACCCAAGGAGACACGTTGACCAACAGCTGGTTTTCGACGTCCGGCGAGGACCTGTCGGCCGGGTACGCGCGGCACATGGCTACGCTGCGCGGCGCGGTACGGCACGCACTGGTCGCCCGCGCCCTGCGCACCCACCTGCCCGCCGGCTCGCAGCAGGTCCTGGACGTCGGCGGCGGGGATGGCCACCAGGCCGCCCAGCTCGCCCGCATCGGCCACCAGGTGACGGTGCTCGACCCCGACCCGGCGATGCTCGCCCAAGCCCGGCAACGACTGGAGGGCGAATCCGCTCAGGTGCGGCAGCGCGTCCGGCTGGTGGAAGGCAGCGGCCACGAAGCGGCGGACCTGGTCGACGGCGGCTACGACCTGGTGCTGTGCCACGGCGTGCTGATGTACGTCGAGACCCCTGAGCCGTTCGTGGCCGACCTGGTGGCAGCGGCCCGGCCCGGCGGCCTGGTGTCGCTACTGATGAAGAACCGTGACGCGCTGGCCATGCGACCGGGCCTGGAAGGACGATGGGCTGACGCGCTGGCGGTGATGAACGCCCACGCCGAGACAGGCAACCTCGGAGTGACCAGCCGGGCGCATACCGCCGCCGACATCGACGCGATGCTGGCGAGCGCCGGAGCCTCCACCGCGGCCTGGTACGGGGTGCGGGCCTTCACCGACCACCTGGGCGACATCCCGGTCGGCGACAGCTTCGACACGCTCCTTGACGCCGAATGGGAAGCTGGACGCCGCGACCCCTACCGGCGCATCGCCCGCCTGCTGCACTTCATCGCGCAGGCAACCCCGCAGGACACTCCATGACGGCGGCTCCGCTGACCTTCGGCGACGTGTGGACGGCCGCCCGCGGGCACTGCACCCGGGGCTGCTTCGGCTACCACTCCACGTGGCGGCTCTTCCGGCAGGCCGGGCTGAAAGGCAACCCCCGCTGGCACGAGGACTTCTACCGCAAGGCCCTCACCGGCCGGAGGCCGAAACGGGCGTTGGTGTGCGGCTCCTCCGATGAGACCATGCCGCGCCTGCTCACCGAACTGCTCCCCGACGCGCGGATCGTGGTGACCGACATCTGCCGGACGCCGCTGACGCTCGTCAACGCCTGGGCCGATTGGTGCGGCCGGAACGTGACGACCATGTGGGCGAAGGCGCCGGAACTGGCCAACGTGTCCGGCCCCTTCGACATGATCATCACGGATGGGTTGTTGTCCCTGCTGCCCACCCCGGACGACTGGGACACGGCGCTCGCCCGCTTGGCCAACCTGCTGACCGACGACGGCATGCTGCTGTACACCACCCGCATCGCCGGCCCCGCAGGACGGCTGGAATACGACCTGCCCGGCCGCGCCGTTCAGGCGCTGGCCACCGCCGCCGGATGGCCCGGCCCGCCGGGCGAACGGCTACGGCTGGCCCGGCAACGACTGCGCGGCTCATCGCGGCCCGCCCCGTTCACCACCTCCACCCAGCTGCGCGACACCTTCTACACCGAATTCGCCCAAGTGCTCCTGTCCACCCATGCGGCTGCACCGACACTCGCGTTGGCCCTGCACCCGGCGTTCTGGGCCGGGCGAGGCAGCATATGTGTCGGCGTGGCCGCCACCCACCCAAGGAGTCGGCTGTGACACTGCCGATCAGCATCTCCGTCTACCGGCCGGGAACGGCCCTCGATGAGGAACTCGCCGCCCTCGGCTACGCCGCCATGCGAGGCTGGCCCGATCAGCGGCCGGTGACCGCTGCACTGGTGCGGTCGCGGCTGCACCCCCCGGGAGGCGCCTTCCCCACGATCATGGTCGTGGCGCGCTCAGCCACCGGCGGCCTGGCCGGGGCGGCGGCGCTGCGCCACCCCGCCGCGCCAGGCGCACCGGCCAGGCTGTGGGGGCCCGCCGTCGCCCCCGAATGGCAACGGCAAGGGCTGGGCACCCTACTGCTGAAGTACGCCGCCGATTCCCTCCCCCAGGGGATGGTCGTGCTCACCGCGGAGATCCCCGCGACCCGCGAGCACGGCTGCACGTTCTACACTCGCGCCGGGTGGTGCCCACACTCCACTGCGGCGCTGCTGAAAGCCCCCATCGCTGGCGACCTCGCCACGCTGGATGAAGACCACACGCTGGTGCGGCCGGCGGGTCCTGGCGACGCCGCAGCACTGGGCCGCCTCTACCACACGGTTCACCCCGGTCACGGGTTCGCCGTCGCACAAGACACCTACCCGCGGTGGAGCAGCGACGAGCGATTCGTCGCCGATGGCCTGCTCGTCGTCGACGGCGACGGCTCCGGTCTGCAGGCCGCGGCCCTGGTCTATCCGCTCATCCACTCCGCCCCCGCAGAACCGGCGGAGGCGCTGCTGGCCGACGTGCTGATCCACCCTGGCGCCGACCGGGCAGCCCTGGCCGGGCCGCTGATCGCTGCGGCGCTCGCCGCAGGCGCCCGCCATGACGCCGAAGTGGCCCGCGCCATCGTCCCCACCACCCACACTGAGCTGCTGGCCGATCTGCGCGCGGCCGGTCTGGCCACGGTGGAGGAGATCCGCTACTACCAGGCGCCACTGGTGCCGCACACCGAAGGAGAATTCCTGTGACGACATCGGTCCCTGTGTCTCTGCCGAAGCGCACCCTCGGCCGGTGCGGCATCACCGTGCCCGCTGTCGGCATCGGCTGCTGGGGCATCGGCGGACCGGCCGAAAACCTCGGCCTGCCGATGGGCTGGTCCACCAGCACCTCACCGGAGGTGGCCGCCGCCGGCCTGGAAACCGCGTGGCAGATGGGCGCCCGCCTGTTCGACACTGCCGACGTCTACGGGCACGGCCGCTCTGAACGCCTGCTCGGCGACCTGGTCGCGCAGGTGCCGCGCGAGGAAATCGTGCTGGTGTCCAAGGTCGGCTACTTCGCCGGCACCGCACCGCACGGCTTCGACCCCTGGCACATGCGCCACCAGCTGGAGCAGACCCTGAACAACCTGCGCACCGGCCACCTCGACGCCTACTTCCTGCACCACTCCGACTTCGGTGAAGGTGACCGGTGGCTGGAGCCTGCGGTGGAGGCGATGCGTTCCTTCCAGCGCGAAGGGCTGATCCACGCAGTCGGCATGCGAGGTCCGCACCGGTTCGCCCGCGACCGCCTCACCGTCGCCGCCGACCAACGCGGCGACAAGATCGCCCGGTTTCAGGCGGTGTTCGACACGGTGCGCCCGGACCTGCTCGCGGTCCGCGACCACCTGCTGTCCCCGGCGGCCCGCTCCGAGGGCATCTTCGCGTTCGCCGAGAAGCACAAGGTCGGCGTGCTGATCAACAAACCGCTGGCGCAGGGCCTGCTGACCGGCGCCTACGACCCTGCGGCCATGCCGCTGATCGGTCCCGGCGACCACCGCTCGCGCAAGCGGTGGTTCACCCCTGCGGCGGTCGAGGTCATCGCCGAGGGGCTGAACGAGCTGCGCGGCCTGGTCGGGTGGCGCCGCGAGGACCTGATCCATATCGCCCTGTGGGCGTGCCTGGATCGCTATGATCAGGCGGCTGTGCTTGTCGGATTCACCACTGCGGAGCAGGTGGCGATGAACCTGTCTGCGCTGGGCGCGCCCCCGCACCCCGAGGTGATCGACCAAGCCCGCACGATCATGGGGCAGGTGCAGGCCCGCCTCGACGCCCATGGGGAGGTCTTCACCGACGAGACGGTGAGGGAACGCCAATGAGCGGCGACGACCGCCAGCAGCTCAGCATCCTGCAGGCGGGAGAGCACTATGCCCGCCCCGGCCAGGTGCGCGTCCTGACGCTCAACGTGCAGCACGCCAACCCCGCCCGGTCCCGGCGGCAAGCCGACTGGCTCGCCGCCCAGGACGCCGACGTCGTCGTGCTGACGGAGGTCACGCCTGGAGCACACGCCATAACTCAAGCGCTGGGCGAGCACGGGTTCAGCGTGCATCTGGGCGACGGCGGCGCGGACTATCTGACGGTCGTCGCCTCCCGCATCGGCAAACAGGAACCGGCCCCGCAGATTCGTCCCGGCCATCTGCCGCACCGGTGCGCCGCCATCCGCCTCCACCTCGACGACGGATCCAGCATCGGCGTGGTCGGCCTGTACGTGCCCTCCCGCGGTCCCCAGCAGCGCCGCAACGTCGACAAACGCCTGTTTCAAGACGCGGTGACGGAACTGCTGCCCGCCCTGGCCGACGACCTCGCGGTGACCGGCCCGATCGTCATCGCTGGAGACCTCAACGTCGTCGAGCGGGGCCACAAGCCGCATCACGCGGTGTTCGGCAACTGGGAGTACACCTTCTACGACGCGTTCGCCGCCGCCGGATACGGCGACGCGTTCCGCCGCCACCACCCCGACCTGGACGATTACTCCTGGTACGGGCGCCGCAGCGGCGAAGGCTACCGATTCGATCACCTGTTCTGCTCCCCGGTCGGCGCGGTCATCGACTGCCGCTACGTGCACGAGCCCCGCACCTCGGGGCTCAGCGACCACGCGGCGATGACCGCGACCATCACCCTGCCCACCGGCACGCCCTAACCCCTTTTTTCACCGCGCAGCCCTGAGCGCCCCCTGAGGCGCCACAGGGCGGGTTCGTCATGCCCTCATCCACGTATCTCAGTACGGAGGCTTCGCATGCCCCCCACCATCAGCGCCAGCCACAGCCTGCTCCTGGAGGCCATCGGCCGGCTCAGGCTCACCTCACTGACCCCCGCCCAGCAGCAGGCGATCCACGACATCCCCCGCAGCCAGCCCAACGCGCTGCGCGACACCATCGTCAGCCTCCTGCCCGGCCGTAACGTCGTGCTCACCGGCACGCTGGAGCGGCGCCTACTCGCTGTCAGCACCGGCCGGCCCGGCGCGTGGCTGCTGGCCGACCTGTCCGGGCAGCCGCACGAAACACGCGTCTGGCCCGACTGGGCCACCCAACACGTGCACCTGGACACCCCCGGCGCGTGGATCAGCCACGCCGTCCTGGCCCCGGCCGCCGTAACCCGGCTGACCCGGCCCCGTATCCTGCTCGCCGCCCTGTACCGGCCGGAGTATTTCCCGTTGCCACGCTTCCCGCTGGCGATCTCCGATCTGGCGCGGGCAGCCCGCTCCACTCTGTCAGGCCGGGTCGACCTGATGGACATGCAGCTCAGCGTCACCCTGGACGACGTCATCAACGCGGTCAGCACCAAGCAGCCCGACATCCTCGGCATCAGCGCGACGTTCGGCCAGCACGATCTGATGATCCGCCTGCTGGACGCCGTCCAGGGCAAGGTGCCGCTGATCCTGGCTGGCGGCAGCCTGACCGTCCGCAACGAGGCGCTGCTGCTGGAGAAGTATCCGGAGCTGCTCGTTGCCCGCGCCGCCGGCGAGCCGACCATCCGCGACGTCATCGCGCACTGGCACGGCGACCTCGAGCGCGACCAGGTTCACGGCATCGGCTACGTCGGCGCGGCGCGCGGCGGCGCGATGGCCGTCGGCTGGCGCCGCACCGCGGCGGTGCCCAACCGCGACGCCGACGACTTCTTCCCCGAGCTGGACCTGCTGCAGGACACCTTCGCCCACCAGGGGGTGATGCAGTTGGAGACGACCCGCGGCTGTACCAGCCAGTGCTCGTTCTGCCCGCGCGGCCATAAAGGGATGTGGGCGGGCGGCGCCCCTGAGCAGCTGCCGTGGATGCTGGAGGCGCTGAAGGAGGAGTTCGACCGCCACCCCGACCTCTCCCGCACCCTGTACCTGGTGGACGAGGAGGCCATCGGACGCGGCGACGACGCCGTTCCGCGGGCACTAGCCGTCGCCGCCGAGATCACCAAAGCGGGTTTCAAGTGGGAGACGTCGTGCCGCATCGACCAGGTCGTCCACCCCGGCCACGACCGGGAGTGGCACATCGAGCGGGCCGAGATGTGGCGGGCTCTCGTCCGCGACGGGCTGCGCCGCATGCTGTTCGGGGTGGAGTCCGGCGTCACCTCCATCCTGCGGAGATTCAACAAGGAAACCACCGGCGAGCAGAACGCGGTCGCGATCCGCACCTTGTCGGCGCTCGGCGTGCCGACGCGCTTCACGTACATCACTTTCGATCAGCTGATGAGCCTGGAAGAGCTGCACGCCACGCACGCCTTCCAGGGGCGGACGGATCTGCTGTTGCGTCCGATGCCGCACTTGAGTGCTGAGGAGATCGTCGACGGTGTCCGTAATCCGTCGTTCGTCGCCGAGCACAGTGCCGGTCGGCCGTTCTACACCGGCATCTCCTACATGCTGGTGTCGATGGAGCCGCTGGTGGGTGCCGCATACACTCGCATGCTTCAGAGTGCAGGCCTGGCGGGGACGGTGCGCCCGTCGATGGGCCGCATCGACGCTCGTTTCGCCGACCCGCGTATCGGCGTCTGCTCCGAGCGGGCACAGCTGTGGGTCGACCGGAACTTCGCGCTGGACTACACGCTGAAGTCCCTGGAGAAGGTGCTGGACGGTGAGCCACGCCGCGAGGTTCGTGCGGCCCGGGTCGTCATCAAGGACGCCGCGTACGCCGTCTTCACCCGCATGCTCGACCTCATCGACGAGCATCCCGGCCCGGTGCAGCTGAGGCAGCTCATCATCCGGCTGGACGCGATGCTGGACGAGCAGGTCGAGGTGCTGCGCAGCCGCATGGCCGCCACCGTGCCAGGAGTCGTCGCGGCGTTGCCATCGCAGGCCGCCGACCGGCTCGTCCACGAGCACAGCCGGTGGGCGGCCACGACAGGCTGGACATTGATCAACGCGGCTGATCCGTGTGGGACCTGAGCCGCTGCAGGTCAGGCAGGCTCAGAGATCGGCACCCAGTTGAACTCGGGGCAGTATCGGGAGTATGTGGCCAGCTTCCAGGCCGCGTACTCCCGCGTCCGGCCGGTGGCGCGCAGCAGGTGTTTGACCCAGGTGTGGGCGATCCGTTCCCGTCGGCTCATGCCGGTGTCGATCTCGTCGAGCATGCGGCACGCGACCACGAAGTCCTCCTCGGTCAGCGCCGACAGGTCGATCTCGACGCCGTCGACCTCGAAGGAGAACACCAGTCGGGTGGTGGTGAACCGGGTGAGACGCTCGCCCTTGAACGCCGCGTGCGGGGCGAGCGCCGCTGTCAGCTCCTCGCGGCCGGCGACCGGGTAGCCGATTCCCAGATCCAGATCACTGGTCTCCAGGTTGAGCTGGATCCCGAAGGAGCCGACGTCACGCGGCGTGTGCCCGGTCCAGGACTCGACAAGGCGGGCCGCCGTGGCGCGGACCCGCAGGAGTCGCTCATCCTCCGCGCGCCGTGCCTGCCAGAACGCCTCGGCTCGGCGGAACTCCTTGGCGTCGAAGGACTCGGGAACAGCCCACCCCGAGGCCAGGACGGCCTCAAGATCGAGGCTCGTCGCCGTTCCATCCGCAGAGATCGTTTGTTCGGTCATCGACCCAGCGTAGTAACAGCGGCATCGCGCGCCTCGGGAGTTCCCGCATTTCCCATGGGGCTCCTGGTGTCGGAGCCTCAGGGGCGGAGCGGATCCTTGTCGGCGGGGGAGAGGTCGCTGGGCCAGAGCCGGTAGACGTTGAGACGGGTCTCGTAGTACTTGTCCGTCTCCCCGACCCACTGCATGCCGATGCGCTTGGCCGTCGCCGCGCCGCGGTCGTTGTTCACCCGGACGACCGCGACCAGCTCGTGGGCGCCGATGGAGAACGCCCAGGCGGCCAGGGCGCGGCCGGCCTCGGTGGCGTAGCCCTTTCCCCAGGCGTCGGGGGAGAGCTGCCAGCCGATCTCGATGTCCTCCTCGTCGGGAGGCAGGTAGCGCAGGGAGAGGCCGCCGACGACCCGCTGGTCGGAGTTGCGGACGATCGCCCACCGGCCCAGCGGGGGCGTGAGGGTGCTGCGGTTACGGTCCCACGACTCCAGCGTGGCCCGCATCGCCTGCTCGCCCTCGAGCTGCGTCATCGCGGGGGAGAGCCACCGGGTGACCTCGGGGGCACCGTAGATGGCGAGGGCCTCGGCGGCGTCGTCGGGACTCCAGTCACGCACCGTGAGGCGGGCGGTGGTCAGTAGGGCCATGTTTTCCTCTCCCTGACGAGTTGACCGGCCATACGGCGACGAGAGGACGCCGACCTGGAGAAATATCGGTTTCTTGCTGGAAATATCCGACGTATTGCACTTGTGAGAGTACGCCTATTCACCGGGTAGCGGCGAAGCAGGGCGGGGATAGCCGGGACGTCTCCCTGGTGTCTCCAGAAAAGGAGGGTGGGCGTCACCCGCCGTGACCGCCCACGCTCTCCCGGGGGAGGGCGCGGGAAAGGGGGATCGGTCCGCCCTCGGAGCCGGGAGACGGCAGGGAGGAACGGCCCGCCTCTCCAGGACGGGAGGAGGACGCCGGATCGGCCTCAGCCCTCCAGGGCGTATCGCATCACCCGGAACTTGGCCTCGGCCTCGGCGAGCTCGGAGGCGGGATCGGAGTCGCCCATGATGCCGCAGCCGGCGAACAGCCGGGCGGTGGGGCCCTCGATCTGGGCGCAGCGCAGCGCGATGCCCCACTCACCGTCGCCCCGCGCGTCGATCCAGCCCACCGGGCCCGCGTACCCGGCGCGGTTCATGCCCTCCAGTTCGCGGATGACGCCGAGAGCCGCTCCCGTGGGAGTGCCGCCGACGGCGGCGGTCGGGTGCATGGCCGCCACCACGTCAAGGACCGAGGCCCCGTCCGACAGCCGTCCCCGCACCGGGCTGGCCAGGTGCTGGACGTTGGAGAGCACCAGGAGTTCGGGCTCCTCGGGGATCTTCAGTTCGGCGCAGAGCGGGTCGAGCGCCTCGCGCACCGAGGCGACCGCGCAGGCGTGCTCGTAGCGGTTCTTCTCCGAGGCGAACAGGGCCGTGCCGCGCGCCACGTCGTCGGCCTCGTCGGCGCCCCGCGGGATCGTGCCGGCGAGCACCAGGGACTCGACGGTCTCCCCGGCGCGCCGGACCAGTAGTTCGGGCGTGGCGCCGACCAGCCCCGCGCAGGAGAAGGTGTAGCACTCCGGGTAGCGTCCGGACAGGCGGGCGAGCAGCAGCCGGACGTCGATCGGACGCTCCGCGACGGCGGTCAGGTCGCGGGCGAGCACGGTCTTCTCCAGCCGGCCCGACCTGATACGCCGGACGGCCCTGGCCACGGCGTGCTCCCACTCGGGCGCGGTCAGGCTGCCGTCGCCGTAACGGATCCTGCCAGGGGCGCGGAGTGGGGTGACCGCGTCGAGCCGCCGCTCGCCGACGGTGGTCAGCCAGGCGCGGCCGTCGCGGCGGGCGAGGATGGTCTGGGGGACGACGAGAACCGAGCCGCGCGCCTCCGGATCGAAGGTGAAGGAGCCGAAGGCGACGGGACCCGAGCCGGGCGCCGTCACGTCGTCGTCGACGTGCGCCTCACCGAAGAGGCCCGACAGCCGTTCGCGGGCCCAGTCGAAACGGCCCGGACCGGGCGGCACGGTCAGGCGGACGGCCTCGCCCCAGGCGACGAGGCCCTCTCCGCGTCTCACCCAGGCGTAGGGGGCGGCCTCGGGCAGTCGGGTGAACAGGTCACCGGGGTCGTCGATGGGGGTGGTCGTCACCACGAGAGGACGGGTTGATCCGAGCGCTACACTCACCTCCGCCACTCTATGCGGGGAACTGAACGTGTTCGACGGCAGTATGCCCGCCAGCACATCCGCCACGCGCTGTCAAGAAAACCAAGGCACTCGGTCAACAGACTCTACCGTCCTGGCCTGCGGTGATACATCCGAAGCAGACGCGATCTCTCAGCGGAGGTGTCATGCTTCGCACGACTGTGACAGCACTCACAGGGCTGGCCGCCCTCATGACCGCCTGGGCGCCCCCGGCCGGAGCCACCCGGACGGCGGAGCCCTGGCGGCCGGTGGTCATGGCCGCGCTCGGCGACTCCATCAGCGCGGGGTTCAACGCCTGCGGCTGGTATCTCACCTGCGCCTCACGCTCCTGGTCCACCGGTGACCATCCGAGCGTCCAGAGTCAGTACGTGAGGCTGCGGGCCGCGGACGTGGTCGCCGGGAGCAAAGTGAACCTCGCCGTCCCCGGTTCCACCAGCGCCGACCTCGCCGGGCAGGTGGCCCGGGCGGTCAGCCGGCGTGCCGACTACGTGACGGTGCTGATCGGCGCCCAGGACGCCTGCGTGTCCGCCGAACGGCTGATGACCCCCGTGGCCGTCTACGAGAGGCGGGTGGCCGAGGCCCTGGCGCTGTTCCGTGCCGGGCGGCCCGGCGGCCGGGTGTTCGTGGCGAGCATCCCCGACCTCAAGCGGCTGTGGCAGATCGGCAGGAAGAACCCGGTTGCGCGCGGGTTCTGGGCGGTGGGCCGGATCTGCCCCACCATGCTGGCGCGGCCCACCTCGACCTCGGTGGCCGACCAGGCGCGCCGTGACCGCGTGCGCGCCAGGGTGGCCGACTACAACGCCGCGCTCGCCAGGGTCTGCGCGGCGTACGGCCCCGCCTGCAGGTTCGACGGCAACGAGGTCTTCAGGCAGCGCTTCACGACCGGACACCTGAGCAAGTGGGACTTCTTCCACCCCAACGCCGCGGGCCAGAAGCTGATCGCGGAGAAGACCTACGCGATGATGCGCGACTGGCTCACCGAGGACGACACAGCGGGCGACACCGGGCCCGTCCCGGCCCCGGCCCCCGTTCTTTGATCTGGGCACCCTCCGGCGCCGTGCGCGCCTCCGTTGCGCACGGCGCCGGGTCTCCCTCGTGGCCGGTCCGTTTCGGGGGAGGTGAGGCGGGTGGTCTAGAGCCAGCCGTTGTGCCGGGCGGTGCGGGCGGCCTCGATGCGGTTGCGGGTGCCGGTCTTGCCGATCGCGGCGGACAGGTAGTTGCGCACGGTGCTCTCCGACAGGTGCAGCCGCCGTGAGATGTCGGAGATCGCCGCGCCGTCGGCCGCCGCGGCGAGCACGTCCCGTTCGCGATCGGTGAGCGGGCTGGTACCGGTGCTCAGCGCGGCGGCGGCCAGTACGGGGTCGATCACCTTCTCGCCGGCCAGGACCCGGCGGATCGCCGCGGCGAGATCCTCGACGGGACCGTCCTTGACCATGAACCCTGCGGCGCCCGCCTCCATCGCCCGCCGCAGGTAGCCCGGCCTGCCGAAGGTGGTCAGGATCAGCACCCTGCAGCCCGGCAACCCGTCCCGCAGCCCGGCCGCGGCCTCCAGGCCACTCGCCCCCGGCATCTCGATGTCCAGCAGGGCGACGTCGGGTCGCACGGCGAGCGCGACCGGCACGACCTCGTCGCCCCTGGTGACCGTGGCGACCACCTCGATGTCGTCCTCCAGGTCGAGAAGCAGGGCGAGCGCGCTGCGCATCATGCCCTGGTCCTCGGCGAGCAGCACTTTGATCATGGCAGCGTCACCCTCAGCAGGAAGCCGTCGCGGTCATGGGTCTCCAGCGTCCCGCCGAGTGCGACGACCCGCTCGGTCAGGCCGCGCAGGCCGTTGCCCGCCGGGCTCCCGCCGCGTCCCCGGCCGTCGTCACGGATCTCCAGCGTCGTTCCCTCCAGGAGGATCTCACAGGTGCCCGCGGCGCTGTGGCGGACCACGTTGGTCACCCCTTCCCGCACGGCCCAGCCCAGCAGGGCGTCGGCCTCCGGTGCCCGCCGTTCCCCGGTGACGGTGACGGTGACGGTGACACCCGCGTCGGCCAGGGCCGTGCGCGCCGAGGCCAGCTCCGCCTCCAGCCCTCGGCCCCGATAGCCGGTGACCGCGGCCCTCACCTCGGTGAGCGCCTCCCTGCCGACGGCCTCGATGTCGGCCGCCTGCCGCGCCGCGGCCTCGGCGTCGCGGGGGGCGAGCCGTCGTACGGCCTCCGCCTTGACCACCATCACCGACAGGGTGTGCCCGAGCAGGTCGTGCAGGTCGCGGGAGAAGCGCAGCCGCTCCTCGGCCACCGCGACCCGGGCCAGCTCCTCGCGGGTCTCCTGGAGTTCGGCGATCACGGAGAACAGCTTCAGGACGACACTGACCACGAGGCCGCCGGTGGTCGTCCCCCAGCTGGCCAGGGAGATGCTCTGCCAGCTCGCACCCGCGCGCCACATCACCGCCACCAGTGCGAGTGTGAGCGCGGTGAGGATGACGTAGACGGATCGGCCGCGCAGTACGACCCCGCAGGCGATGGTCATCAGCGGCGCGAGGTAGAACCAGTTGTGCGCGAAGCCCGCCAGCAGCAGGAAGGCCACCGTGAGCAGCCCGGCCAGCGCCACGGTCGCCGCGCGCCGCCCGTTGTGGAAGGCCAGCCGGACGCACAGCACGTACAGGACGGCGAAAACGGCGACGCCCAGCGCGGCCGGCACCGTCGGCCGCACGTGGCCCGCCGCGAGGTCACTGATCGGGGGGTAGGCGAGCATCAGCCACGGGTAGAAGGCGAACTCTCCAGGTCCACCTCCCCTTCTTTGTGAACCCTCCCTCCCCGCCATCTTCTCCCGCCCCTTCCTGGCCTTTTTCCCGCCCGTCACCTCCGCAGCCTGTGGCCCCTTCACCCGCACCTCCCGGGGCCGCTCCGCCTTCCCGCTCATCGGGTCACTCCTATCACGCGGCTCATCGAACGCGCCCTGCCCGGCGGTAGCCGTACACCGCCAGGATTCCGAAGACGACCAGCCAGCCGGTCAGGATCAGCGCCGTGCCGGCCCCGGGCGTCTCGCCGAAGGCGACCTTGCGCGGCAGGTCGGCGTAGCCGAAGCTCGGCGTCCACTGCGCGACGACCCTCAGCCAGGAGGGGAAGCCCTCGGTGGGCAGCCACAGCCCTCCGACGATCGCCATCGTCATGTTGGCCGCGATGGTGAACACGGCGGCGGTCTGGCCGCTGAACAGGTAGCCGAGGGCCATGCCGAGCAGCGTGAAGGGCAGGGAACCCACCCAGAGCAGGAGCACGATCGAGATCCACTGCCAGACCTCCAGCCGTACCCCGTTGAGCAGCGCCGCCGACAGGCACGCCCCGGCGATCGCGGGCAGCACCATGAGCACGCCGGTCGCGGCCTTGCCCGCGACCACCCGTACCGGGGCGAGGGGAGTGGTCCGCAGCTGCCGCAGCCAGCCCGCGGTCCTGTCCTCGGCGATGCCGGCGCCGTTGTTGAAGGCCGAGCCGATCGCCCCGAAGGCGGCCATGTTGACCATCATGTAGAGGGCGGCCCAGACGCGGTCGTCGCCCGCCACGCCGAGGTTGGTGAAGACGAGGTACATCGTCACGGGCATCGCGAAACCCATGATCACGTATCCGGGGTCGCGGAGGATTCTGGTGACCTCCAGGCGGATGTAGCCGAACATCAGACCTGCACCTCCGACGCTTCCGTTGCCCGCTCCGTCTGGCCCGCCTGTCCTGTCAGTGCGAGGAAGGCGTCCTCGAGCGCGGCGGGGACGACCTCGAGGTCTCGTACGCCTCCCGCCGCCGCCAGTGCCACGACGGTGGCGTCGGCGTCGCGGGTACGCAGGTGGGCCCGCTCCCCTCGGATCTCGACGGAGACGACCCCGGGCAGGCGTTCCAGGAAGACGCCGTCCTCGCCGGCGGTGACGCTGACCGTGGACAGCGCGACCAGCCGCTTGATCTCCCCGCTGGTGCCGTCGGCCACGATCCGGCCTTTGTCGACCACCACGACCCGGTCGGCGTACTCGTCGGCCTCCTCCAGGTAGTGGGTGGAGAACAGGATCGTCCTGCCGCGCGCGGTGAAGGCGCGCATGCTCTCCCAGAACTCCCGCCTGGCCCGTACGTCCAGCGCCGCGGTCGGCTCGTCGAGCAGGATCAGCTCGGGGTCTCCGGCCAGCGCGAGCGCGAAGCGGACCCGCTGTGCCTGGCCGCCAGACAACCGCTCCAGCCTGCGATCGGCGAGCCCTTCCAGCCCGGCGATCGACAGCACCTCCCGCAGGGGGAGCGGCGCCCGATAGGTCCCCGAGACGAATCCGACCAGCTCGCGGACCGTGGTCCGGGAGACGAGGCCGCCCTCCTGGGGCATCGCCGCCAGCCGCCCGCTCCGGACCGCGTCCTCGGGGGTGCCCCCGAGGACGCGCACCGTCCCGGAGTCGGGGGTCAGCAACCCGAGCAGCAGCGCGATCGTGGTCGACTTTCCCGCGCCGTTGGGACCGAGGAGGGCGACGGTGCGCCCGGCGGGGATGCAGAGGCTGAGACCGTCCACGGCGCGTACCGCCCCGAAGCGTTTGGTCACGTCCTTGAGTGACACCGTGTCATTCGCGTCATTCGTGTCGTCTGTCATGTGGACGACGCTACGGAGCGTGCGTTGTTCGAGGCAGATCCATCGATCCACAGCCAGTCATGACAAATGTCCCGGTGCTCCGCCCTTCCGAGAACTCCGGGATGTCCGGCCCTCCCGGGCTCGCCGGGGCCCGGCCGGTCCGCCAGGGCATCGCGGTGGCCCTGGCGCCGGGCTCTCCGAGGTTCTCCGCCGGAGCCTGTCCCCTCTCAGCCCGCCGGCGCGGCCAGCGCGGCGGCGGTCTCCCGCGGCCTGGAGACCATCGGCCAGTGACCGGTCGGCACCGCGACGAAGCTCCACTCGGGCCCGGCGAGCGCGGCGAAGAAGGGATGACCGGAGGCGATCATGGTGTGCACCTGCTCCAGCGGGAACGAGCACGTGACAAGCGTCTTGGGCAACTCGTCCGCGCCCCCCTTGAGCATCAGGGGCTGGGTCATGGTCCCGTACGGCTGCGGGGTCGCGCGGGCGGCGAGCCACTCGCGCTCGGCCTGACCCAGTCCTTCCAGGCCGGCGCCGGCACGCTCGTGCTCCTCCCAGGAGGGGAACGGGTAGTGCACTCCCTCGCCCCGCTCGGTGACCCGCCTCTCGACGAACGCCCGCCACTCGGGCTCCTGGAGGTCCAGCTGGGACATCCCGTCCGCCATCGGTCCGCTGTCGACGTAGACGATCCGGGCGACGCGCTCGGGAATCCGGTCGGCCGCACCGGTGACCGGGGCGCCGGCCCCGCTGTGGGCGACGAGGATCACCTCGGTCAGATCCGCGAAGACGACGGTGTTGACGATGTCCTGGATGTGGGTCTCCAGGTCGACCTCGGGGCCCGCCAGGTGAACCCTGTCGCCCAGGCCGGTGAGCGTGACCGGGTGGACGTCGTGTCCGGCCTCGCGCAGCGGCCCGGTGACCTTCTCCCAGGCCCACGCGCCGAGCCAGAAACCGGGGACCAGGACGTAGGTGCTCATAGTGTCTCTCCTCTGTTCGCCTGGTTTCACCCTAGGATCGAATCCGGACAGTATTCGTCCTGATTTTCGAGGGGGATTTACGGATGACCGCAGCCCGGGTGCTCGCGTTGCTGGAGTTGCTGCAGGCCACCCCCGGCCTGACCGGCTCCGACCTCGCCGCACGGCTGGAGGTGGACGAGCGCACGGTCCGCCGCTACGCGGTGAGACTGTCGGAGCTCGGGGTGCCGGTCCAGGCCGAGCGGGGCCGGTACGGCGGCTACCGGCTACTGCCCGGCTACAAGCTCCCGCCGCTCATGCTCACCGACGACGAGGCCACGGCCGTGGTGCTGGGGCTGCTGGCCGGGCGGCTGACCGGGCTGGCGGTGGGGGAGGCCGCGACCGAGAGCGCGCTGGCCAAGATCCAAAGGGTGCTCCCGCGCCCGCTGCGCGAGCGCGTCGAGGCGGTGTCGGAGACGCTGGGGCACACCGGGAACGCGGAGCCGAGGGTGAGCGCTCCGAGGGCGGGACCGCTGCTCGCCCTCGCCGGCGCCGCCCGGCGCCGGGTCACCGTCCGGCTGGCCTACCGTTCCTGGCGCGGTGACGCCTCCGAGCGCGATCTGGACCCGTACGGCATCGTCTTCCACTCCGGCCGATGGTACGTCGCCGGGCTTGACCACGGCAGCGGGGAGATCAGGACGTTCCGGGTGGATCGGGTGGCGGGCGCCGCGTGTACCGAGCGGGGCTTCCAGGTTCCCGACGGCTTCGACCCGGTGGCCCACGTGGTCGGATCGCTGTCGGCGGTGCCGTACCGGCACGAGGTCGAAGTGCTGCTGGAGACCACCCTGGAGGAGGCCGCCGCGTGGATCCCCGCCGCCACGGCGACGTTGGCCGAGACCTCCGGCGGGATCTTACTGTCCACCAGGGCCGAGCGGCTGGACGGGATGGCGCGGATGCTCGCCGGCTTCGGCCGACCGTTCACCGTGATCGCCCCCGCCGAGCTGCGCGACGAGGTCAGGGCATTGGCCGCCCGCCTCGTCGCCTCCGCCGACGCCTCCCCGCCCTGAAGCGACCCGGGGACGAAGTCGTCGAGCGATGAGGAGCAAGGGTTCCTTTTTGTTGAATGTAATCCGGTTTCGATGGGCGCTTGCTCTGTCGCGCGGTGGGCGTGGCCGACACTCCAGTGTATCGAGTTTGACTTATATAAGCAGAGCCTGAAATATTTGCCGAGTACGTGTTCGATGTTCCTGGCCGCCGGGTCCGGCATCGAAGCCGTCGTCGAGCGGGACGTTCCCGTAACGGCGGACATTCTCATCCATTCCCCCTCTGATGGGAGCCCCGATGTCGCAGAAGATCACCACTTTCCTGATGTTCCAGGGCGCGGCCGAGGAAGCGATGACGTTCTACACGTCGCTCTTCGACGACGCCGAGATTCTCAACCTCCTCCGTTACGGCCCCGAGGGTCCCGGCGCGGAGGGCAGCGTGATGCACGCCACGTTCACGATGGCGGGCGGGCAGTACATGGCCATCGACAGCAACGTGGAGCACGCCTTCGGCTTCACCCCGTCGGTCTCGCTGTACGTGCAGTGCGAGTCGGACGCGGAGATCGAGCGCCTGTACGCGGCGCTGTCGGAGAACGGCGAACCGCTGATGCCGCTCGGTTCCTACGGCTTCAGCAAGCGCTTCGGCTGGACCAACGACCGCTTCGGCGTCTCCTGGCAGCTGAACCTCGCCTGATCTTCTCGCCGTGACGGATCCCGCCCCCGTCGGTGGGATCCGTCGCATGCGATGTACGTGGCCACGCGTGTTCACGGCCGTCGTCGTTCGATCGTCGTTCAGTCGCCCCGCAGGACCTCGCGCAGCCGGGGGACGAATCCCTCGGGGTCGTCGAGGAAGGCGATGTGGCCACCGGGGAAGTACGTCGGCTCCGTGCCGAGCGCGGAGGCGAGCGCTGTCGACGCGTGGTCGCAGAGCTGGCCTGCCGACTCCTTCCCGATGCCGACCACGATGCGGGGCGACCCGGCCCGCAGTGCGGCGATGTCGGGCTGCCAGCGGGTGGTTCCGCGCATCTCGTGCAGGAACCAGAAGCGCTCGTCCGCCGCCTGCTGCGGATCGGGCTCGGCCGGAGCCTGCGCGGGGCCGTCGGCGGACTCCTCGAAGTCGGGCAGCGGGATGTTCGCATTGATCATGAACTTGGTCCAGGCACCCGCGACGTCGCCGGAGACGTAGGTGGCGATGATGTCCTCGACCGCCGCGTCGCGCTCGTCGGGGTTGTCGAGCAGACGGTTCAGCGGGGGCTCGTGCGCGATCACGGTACGCACCCGCTCGGGATGGGCGACGGCGAGCGCCAGCGCGGTGACGGCGCCGCCGCTGGAGCCGAAGACCGCGGCAGGGCCGGCGTCGAGGTGGGCGAGGAGCAGGGAGAGGTCGTCGGCGCGCAGTTGCGGGGTCGAGTCCTGGCCGGGGGTGTCGAGGGAGCTTCGGTTGACGCCACGCGGGTCGGTGGTGAGCACGGTGTGGTCGGTGGCGAGCAGGCCGGCCAGCGGCGCGAAGTGATCGGCGTGCATCGGGGCGCCGACGAGCGCCACGAGAGGGCCCTGCCCCCGCACCTCGTAGTGGAGTGTGGCGCCGGGGACCTTGAGGGACCCGGTGGTGACGGTGGTGCGGCTCATCGCGATCTCCTGGAACAGTCTGGAACGGTGCTGTGGTGCTCGGTCGAAGTGAAGACTCCGAGCGTGGGGCAGAATCGTCGCTCGTGAGGGAAATTTCTTCGCGGTTCGCGGACATGACGGTGGAGGGTGCCGGGGAGGCCGATCCGGCGCGGACGCGTGCCCGGGACGAGGACCTCGCCCCAAGCCGCGACGGGGGCAGCGATCCGGCTCGCGGCGGGGACACCGACGGGGACACCGACGGGGACATCGACGGGGACACCGACCTGGTCCGGGCGCGTGCCGGGGACGACGCGGCGTTCACCCGTCTCGTGGAGCCGTTGCGCCGCGAACTGCACGCCCACTGCTACCGCATGCTCGGCTCCACCCACGACGCCGACGACGCCCTGCAGGACGCCCTGCTGCGTGCCTGGCGGGGACTCGCTCGCTTCGAGGGCCGAAGCTCGCTGCGCTCGTGGCTCTACACCGTGGCCACCCGCACCTGCCTGGACATCGTCGGCGCCCGGGGCAGGCGGGCACTGCCCGTCGACCTCGGCCCCGCCAGCGACCGCGCCGTGCTCGGCGACCCCCCGCTGACCGACGTCGCCTGGCTGAGCCCCTACCCCGACGCCGGTCTCACCGACGCCCCCGTGGGCCCGGACACCCGCTACGAGCAGCGCGAAGCCGTCGAGCTCGCCTTCGTCGCGGCCCTGCAGCACCTGCCGGGCAACCAGCGGGCGGCACTGCTGCTGTTCGAGGTCCTCGGCTTCTCCGCCGCGGAGATCGCCCTCACGATGGACACCACCACCACGTCGGTGAACAGCGCCCTGGCGCGAGCGCGCAGGGTCGTCGCGGACAAGGTCTTCCCCCGCACGCAGCAGCCGACATTGCGGAAGATCGGCGACGCCCGCGTACGGGAGATCGTCGCCGACTACTCCTCCGCGCTGGAACGCGGCGACACCGACGCCCTGGTCGCGCTGCTGACCGAGGACGTCACCTGGTCGATGCCGCCGATGGCGCACTGGTACCGCGGTCTGGAGGCGGTCACCGACTTCGCCGTACGGGTCCCGCTGACGACGTGCGGAAGCTGGCGGCACCTCCCGGTCGGCGCGAACGGCCAGCCGGGAGTGGGCTGCTACCTCTGGGACGAGGGCGCCGCCGCGCACCTCGCCTGGTCGATCAACGTGTTCACCCTGCGCGGCGATCGGATCGCCGACATCACCTCGTTCGTCGACCCCGGCCACTTCGCCGCCTTCGGGCTGCCCGCGTCACTGCCCTGAGCCCGGAGCAGGCCGAGGAGCCGGTCCCCCCGCCGGGACGACGCACGCCCGTCGGCACCGCGGCATCGGCCGATCAGTCGGCGCGTCACGGGAGGCCGGCCCGGACTCGCGACCAGGACTCGGGCACCTCATCTCAGGGCGGCACGGGGTCCGCCGCTCCGCCCGGGGTCAGCTGAACCGCCGGTCGAGGTGGAACGTCACCTCGGCGCCGGCCTGGTCCTTGCCGATGAGCTTGCACAGCGCGGCCCTGAGGGGAAGCCAGTGCGGACCGTCGCCCGACGGCATGAGGGTGGCGGTGAACGGGTGGCCGTCGATCGTCCCGCCGACCTTCACAGCCCGCCTCGTGCCGAGGAGTTGGGCGGAGTCCGGCACGGTCACGAAGGTGGCGAAGGCTCCGTCCTTCTCGATGGGCGCGGTGAAGGCGTGGTCGAGCGGTTGTGCGGGCTTCTGCGCGGACATCTTCGTCTCCTGACGTCGTCTTGAGTCACCGGAAGTCATCGGGAAAGCCGTCTGCCGATGAGGTGTCGCCACCGGGCCGGAGGTTTTGGCGCCGGTGGAAGAGGTGACTCCCGCGACGGGATGGAATCGTCGCTCATGGGCGAGAATCGTCCGCGGACCGTCGGCGGACATCGCGCCAAACCGTGATCGGGTGTCGGGGTGGAACCCCCGACACCCGATCACGGTCTCACGCCCTCGGCTACTGGACCGACCGCCCACCCGGGTGGGCGGGCTCCGCCTCCGGCACCCTGACCTCGGGCTGCCCGGAGTGTTTCCTCGCCTCCTTCGCCGCTCGTGTCGCCTTGATCGTGGCCTTCTTGCTCTTCCCCGAGCTCTTCGCGGCCTTGTTCCTGGAATCCTTGGCTTCCTTGGCGTCCGTCATCGTTTCCCCCGTTGTGCTTGATGGACGATGCCTTCGATTAGGCATTCAAGGCGGTTTAATACCCTTTACCGGCATCAATCATCCACGTTCGGTGTCCCATCGGACACGGAGCGTGTCCGGATGTCGTGATGGGGTCCGCCGGATGCCGGGTCGTATGTCGAAGTCCCGTGCTCCGGCCGCCGTGCCCGCTCGCCGCGCACCGGGCCGGAAATCCGGTTGCGGTCCCATCCGGCCGTACCCGACCATGAACGCATGTTCCGGCACGCCACCCTCGCGACGCCCGCCACCGCGGGCGCGCCGGAGCGTGCCCCGATGTCCGCCGCACCGCGGCTCGACGGCGCGGAGCGCTGACCCCTTCCCGTGAGTCCCGGGTGACCCGGCGGGGAGGGGTCGGCCGAGCACGGGTCGCCACCACAGGCGAGCATCAAGGGAAAGAACAGTCATGGCCAAGCAGGCCTACGTGCGGAACAAGCCGCACCTCAACATCGGCACGATGGGACACGTCGACCACGGCAAGACCACGCTCACCGCGGCCATCACCAAGGTGCTCAGCGAGCGGGGCGGCGCGAGGTACGTGCCGTTCGACCGGATCGACCGCGCTCCCGAGGAGGCGACGCGGGGCATCACGATCAACATCTCCCACGTCGAGTACGAGACGGCCACGCGGCACTACGCGCACGTGGACATGCCGGGCCACGCCGACTACGTGAAGAACATGATCACGGGAGCGGCGCAGCTCGACGGGGCGATCCTGGTGGTGTCCGCGCTGGACGGAATCATGCCGCAGACCCGCGAGCACGTGCTGCTCGCGCGGCGGGTGGGTGTCGAGCACGTCGTGGTCGCGCTCAACAAGTCCGACGGGGCCGACCCGGAGCTGGCCGACCTCGTCGAGCTGGAGCTGCGGGACCTGCTCGCCGAGCACGGCTACCTGGACGTGCCCGTCGTCAGGGTCTCCGGGCTGCGGGCACTGGAGGGAGACCCGGAGTGGACGGCATCGGTCGAGGCACTGCTCCAGGCGGTCGACGACCACGTCCCGCTGCCGGTCCGCTACACCGACGCCCCGTTCCTGCTCCCGGTGGAGAACGTGCTCACCGTCACCGGGCGGGGCACGGTCGTCACCGGGGCGATCGAGCGCGGAACGGTCAAGGTCGGCGACAGCGTCCAGGCCGTCGGGCTCGGCGAGGGTTTCACCGCCGTCGTCACCGGGGTCGAGACCTTCGGCAAGACCATGGAGCGGGGCGAGGCCGGTGACAACGCCGCGCTTCTGCTGCGCGGGGTCCGGCGCGAGCAGGTACGGCGCGGTCAGGTGCTGGCCGCACCCGGCTCCCAGAGCGCCCACCGCGCCTTCACCGCCCGCGTCTACCTCCTGACCGGGCAGGAGGGCGGGCGCAGTGGCGCCGTCGCGACGGGTTACCGGCCGCAGTTCTACCTGCGGACGACCGACGTACCGGGCCGGATGGACCTGGGGGACGCCGGCCTCGCGCTGCCCGGTGAGACGGTCGAGGTGACCGTGGAGCTCGGCAGGCCGGTGGCGCTGGAGGCCGGTCTCGGCTTCGCGATCCGTGAGGGCGGCAAGACGGTCGGCGCGGGAACGGTGACGGCCCCGCTCGACTGAACCGGGCTCGGCGCGATCCGGCACGGCCCGCGTCGGGCGGCCGTTCGACGCTGGCCGTGCCGGTGATGTCCCCGCACCGCGTGACGATCCGGTACGAAGATCGCCACCCTTCTCGCGAGGTCGGTGGGAGGCCCGGCCAAGCGCTCTCGCTCACCGGCGCACCATCCTCGCCGCCGGGGACGTGGACGCGGCGTCAAGCGGCCCGCCGGGTGATGCGAAGGAGAAGGTCAGGGCGGTGGAATGTCGAGATCGCGGAGAAGGCTGGGAATCGCCCGACACCTCTGCGGGCGCCGTATCGCCCCCGTGAGAGGGCATGATCGCGTGCTCAGATTGCGTCCACGAAAAGAACGGGTAAATCGAAGCTCTCGGAAAGGATAATGATCTTCACGATTGGGCAGAACGTCCGCACACGGCTTGCGTTCCGGGGAGGTGATGCATGGCCTGGTCACAAGACGAGGAGCGCATGCTGCTGCAGATCGAGCGGCACCTCATCGACGAGGATCCACGACTCGCCGCGCGGCTGGAGTCGTTCAACGAGCGCGTCCAGCGCAAGGAGGGCGGCGGCCGCAGGCGTGGCGCGAGGAAAGGGCGGAGGCGGTCCTCCTGGCGTCTCCGCCGCTCGACGGTGATCATCATGTTCAGCTGGCTGCTGATCGCGACACTGATCGCCACGCTTCTCATCATGGTGCTACGTCACGAGGCGGTCGCGGCGCTCCCGTTGTGATGGTGGTCGCCACCTTCGTCCGCCGGTCGATGTCGCGACCGCCCGAACGCTCGGAGCACTCCGGGCGTTCGGAGCGAAGACGGCGGGCGGCGCGCAGGCCCGGTCGGCGGCCGGTCGCGGCGTGTGCTCAAGCGGCGGGTTCGCGAAGGCGGAGTACGGCTCCGGCGGGTAGGCGCGAACGGCCGGATCGGCGGCGCTGCCGGGCGGGGTGCGGCCGGAGGTCCGGCAACGGACGGCTCGCGCGAGATCAGCCGAGAGCGCGCAGGAAGTCGGCGGCCACCGGGGCGGCGACCGCGCCGCCGCCCGAGCCCTCCTCGACGATCACCGCGAAGGCGACCTCGCCGCGGAAACCCATGAACCAGGCATGCGTCTTCAGGTCGCCCCGCTCGCCGTACTCGGCGGTCCCGGTCTTTCCCCGGGTGCCCCGGGGCAGGCCCGCGTCCTTGGCGGTGCCCTTGGTGACGACCGCGGACATCATCTGATGCATGCTCGGCATGACCTCCTCGGGAAGGGCCTGCGGCTGCACTTCCTGCTTGATCGAGGGGACCAGGGTCGGCGGACGCCAGGTGCCGTCGGCGAGCGCGGCGGCGACCGAGGCCATCATCAGCGGGCTGGCGGTGATCCGGCCCTGGCCGAACGACTCCGCGGCCAGTTCGGCGTCGCTCTCGGCCTTGGGAAAGCTGCCCTTGGCGGCCGCGACGCCGATGTTGAGCGGCTTGTTGAAACCGAACAGCTCCGCGGTGCTCAGCAACTTGTCGGCGCTCAGCCGCTCCTTGGTCAGCGGGGCGATGGTGGTGTTGCAGGAGTAGGCGAAGGAGTCGGACAGCGACACCGAACCGTAGGCGGCGTGGTTGGAGTTGCGGATCGGCAGACCGCCGACCGTGACGTCCTTGGGGCAGGTGACCCGGTCGCGAGGGCTCATTCCCTCGGCCAGCAGTCCCACGGCGGTGACCGCCTTGAACGTCGAGCCGGGAGGGTAGTTGCCGTCCAGGGCACGGTTGAAGCCGCCCACGTTGTTCACCACCGCGAGGATCTCGCCGGAGGAGGGTCTGATCGCGACCAGCGCGGCGGTCTTCTTCAGGTCGCGGACCGCTTCGACGGCGGCCCGCTGGACCCGCGTGTCCAGGCTGGTCTCCAGATCCTCGCCGGCCTCGCCCTTGATCGTGTCGAGCGCCTTGACCGTCTTCTTGTCCGGGCCGACGAGTTCGATCTCGGTGTCCGGGGTGCCGGCCAGGCGCTTCTGGAAGGTGTGCTGCAGTCCGCTCGCGCCGACCGCGTCGCCCACCTTGTAGGGCACGCCCAGCTTCGCGACGCTCTTCGCGGTGGCCTTCTCCAGGTAGCCGACGATCTGCTGCACCGAGCCGCCCGCGTCGGAGCCGTCGATGCGCCCGCCGTTCGCCGAGGTGATCGCGGCTCGCTCCGGCCACTTCGTCTTCAGCGCGAAGGCGGTGTTCGCGGTCAGGTCGGGGTGGACGGCCTTGGGCGACCACCTGACCCGCCAGTGCCGGTCGACGACCGCGAGGTCGACGCTGCCGGAGTAACTCCACTCGCCGATGTCCTTGAGCTTCAGGGTGGCGGTGTATGCGGCCTGTCCCGTGCCGTCCCCGGTCTCGCGTACCCCGTCGAGCCGCACCGCGGTGCTCTGCACCGCCAGGGCCTTGCGCATGTTCTCGTACACCGCGGGAAACGCCGGGTCCGGCGCTCCCAGCTCGGCGCGCATGCCCGCCAGGTCGCCGCGCTGCCAGGCGCCGACGAACCGCTCCGCGGTCTCCTGGGGGGTTCCCCTGGTGTGCAGGTACCACCAGGCGCCGCCCCCCGCGGCCCCCGCCACCAGGACGACGGCTGCCGATGTGATCGCGATCGTTCTGCCCCGTGCCACCTGATCCCCCCAGATCTTTTCGCCCAAGGGCCGCAGCCTAGCGTGCGCTAACGCGACATATACCCATAAAAGATCATTTGGTCTGTGAACGGCTGGGTGCGTAGCTTGCCGCGTACTCTTGGCCGGAAAGCTCCTGGATCGCGAACATGATCTCGTCGGTCACCCTGCGCCGGTCACGCGCGCTCGTCTCCGAGCCGCTGAAGGTCATCGGCTTGCCGATGCGTACCTTCACCCGGCCCAGCCTGGGTCTGGCCGCTCCGATCGGCAGAACCTCCCCGGTGCCCTCCATCGCCACCGGGACCACCGGCGCGCCGGTGGCCAGGGCCAGCCAGGCGACGCCGACCTTGCCCCGGTAGAGGCGTCCGTCGGGGGAGCGGGTGCCCTCCGGATAGATGCCGAACAGCTCACCCTTCCTGAGCACCTCCGCCGCCGCGTCCAGCATGTCCTGGGCCGAGGTGGGGCTCTGCCGGTCGATGCTGATCTGGCCGGTGGCGCGCATCCACATGGCGGTGACGGGATTGCCGGTGAAGTACTCGGCCTTGGCGACGAAGCGCACCTGGCGCTTGAGCACCAGCGGCAGGAAGGTCGAGTCGAGGATCGACAGATGGTTGGAGGCCATGATGGCCGGACCCGAGACGGGGACGTGCTCGTGTCCGGTGACCGTGGTCGGCCAGAGCAGGTGCAGCATCGGAGCGCTGACGATCTTGGTCAGGCGATAGAGCACGGGCTCTCCTCATGGGACGGGTTACCCAACACTAGGCGGTGGCCCGACGGCCAACGGTTGTACGCACCCACACAAGCGGAGCTCACAGGTTTGTAGCCCTCCTCCAACACCGTCGTGCCTTTCCGTGACGAGTCCGACGAAACCGCTCACCAGGCGCGAAGGGAGCAGGCGGGAAAAGAAACGCCCCGCGGGCCGGAGGGGCCCGCGGGGCGTGACGTTTGGTGCCGATGTGGCGGTCGCCTCCTCGGCGAGAGGCACAACACGGCTCCAGCCGAACGGTATTCCGTGAAGGCGGTAATTTGCGGCCCGGGGGACACAAACCACATCGGCACGATCACTCTAACCGACGTCTGCCGCTGGTTATTCCGCTTTGAGGCCACCGGCGTGTCCCACGCGGCCGCGGGCCTCGAAGATCCGCAGGTCAAAGCTCCTCGAGGCTCTTCCTGAGCGGGGTGATACTTTCCCGGCCGGACGGCCTGCCGGGCACTCCGCTCAGGCGGGGGCGCTCAGGGACGGCACCGCCTCGGGCAAGGGAGCCACGGCCGTCTCCGATCCCACGAGGATGGCCGAACGGGGGGTCCGCTCACGCACGTCCTCGCTGCGGATCGCCATCACGGCGGGCGGGCTGCCCAGGTCGCCGTACCGGGCGGCGACGGCCGCGGTGATCGCCCGGCCCGCGTCGGCGACCGTCTCCCTCGCCGAACCCGGTGGGCGCGCCACCGACAGATGGCCCAGCAGCGCCGCGAACCGCAACTCCTCGGCCGCCGCGTGGGGGAGCCCGTCGTCGGACGGCGGCAGCGGCCGGTCCAGCCAGAACACCCCGCCACGCAGGAGCGCGGGATATGTCGCCTCGTCCCGCTGGAGCGTGAGCACGGAATCAGCCAGCAGGCGCCCGAACTCCTTCAGGTCGGTATCGGGCGGCAGATCGGTCGTGACCAGCAGCGAAACCCGCAGTGCGTCCACCATGAGCGGCTATCCCTCCTTGAGGTGGCTCATAGTAGGGGTCGCCACCGACAGTTACGGCGCGCCCGGTGAAACGTGTCGGGATCAGATCTCGGCCACGGTGCCGTGAGAGGGGGTGCCGGCGGCGGCCGTGCCGGCCCCCGGACGGACGCGGACCGGTCTTCGACGGGCCTTCGACCGGGCGAGAACCGGTGCGGACCGGCTTTCGCCCGGTCCGTGGCCGAGGGCCGGACGAGGGGGGCCGTTCTCCGGAGGCGGACCTTCGCCGGTGGTCAGAGAGGCTTGGGCGCGGGAAGGGTGATCCTGTCGACGGCCTCGCGGCGACGCCGTTCCGGGCGGCGGTCGTAGCGCGCGGTGGTGGCGGGGGAGGAGTGGCCGACGAGAGCCTGCGCGGTGGCCAGGTCCACCCCGGCGTCGAGCAACTCGCCGATGAAGGTGCGCCGGAAGTCGTGCGGGGTGCGCGCCGAGGCCCCCGCCTCGGCCAGGCGCCTGGCCAGGATGTCGGCGACGGCCTGCCCCGTCATGGGGGCGGGCCCGCCGTTCCTGGTCCGCAGTCGCCCGAGCCTGCTGATGGGGCAGAACAGGGCGCCGGCGGGGCGGCCTCGCACCGCGAGCCAGCGTTCCATCCTGGCGAGGGCCTCCGTGGTCAGGTAGACCAGCCGCTCCTTGTCGCGCTTGCCGCGCACCCGCAGCGAGCGCGACCCGGGGTCGTAGTCGGTGAGCGCGAGCCCGGCGATCTCGGCGCGGCGGCAGCCGGTGGAGTAGAGCGCCGCGAGCAGGGCGGCGTCGCGGACCCCCGCCGGTGAGTCGTCGCGGTCGCACGCGGCGAGCGCGGCGCCCACCACCTCGGGCGGCACGTGCCGGCCCGCGGGCAGGCGGGTGTGCTCGACGGTCGGCAGGTCGGCGGCGCGCTGGTATTCCTCGGCGGTCATCAGGCCGAGCCGCCAGGCCTCGCGCAGCACCCTGCGCAGCGCGACCAGGTGCTTGTTGACGTACGACGGAGACCAGCCGCGCTCGGTCATCAGGGCGCGGATGCGCACGGTGTGCTCGTAGCGCAGCAGGTGCCAGGGCTGACCGGCGCCCGAGGAGACCTCGTCGCCGGAGACGAGCGCGGCGAGCCTGTCGAGGCAGCCGCGCATGGTGCGGCGGGACTCCGCGCTGGTCAGGGAGTCGAGATACACCCGATAGGGATCTCGCGCGGGCTCGATGGACGGGCCGGGCGAGGCGGGGACGGCTGGCACGCTCACCATGCGGATCCTAGCGGCCGCCTGTCGGAATCTACGCTGTAAAGGAGTCGAGATGAAACAGGAACCCGCAGACCGTGTCCAGGCCCATGGGCATGTCGAGGGCGATGAGTGTGTGGTTGGCTGTTCGCAATGAACATTTCATCACGGGCTTCCGCCTATCTCAGGGCGTACGACGAGCAGCTGCGGGCCAGGCCGATGCCGGGTCGCACTGCCGAGCGGATCGGGCCGCTGCTGAGGACCGTGTCGAACGGTCACGGCCAGGGTTTCCTGACATATCGGGACCTGGGTGGTCTGGCGGGCGCCGAACTGGACGCCTTCATCGCGAGGCAGCGGGACTTCTTCACCCGGGTCGGACGTGAGGTCGAGTGGAAGTACCACGGCTACGACCTGCCCGCGGACCTGCCCGAGCGGCTCGCGGCGGCCGGGTTCGAGCCGGGGGAACGGGAGACGGTGTTCGTCGGCGAGGCCGGTGAGCTGGCCGACACCAAGGCGGCGCCCGCGGGGATACGGCTGCGCGAGGTGACGGGGCGGGACGACCTGGAGCGCATCCGCGAGCTGGAGGAGACGGTCTGGGACGCGGACCACGGCTGGCTGCCCGGCATGCTGGAGCGCGACCTCGCCGGGCCCGGGGATCCGTGCGCGGTGGTGATCGCCGAGGCGGACGGACAGGTGGTGTGCGCGGCGTGGGCGCGCTTTCACGAGGGCACCGACTTCGCCTCGCTCTGGGGCGGTTCGACCCTGAAGGAGTGGCGGGGCAGGGGCGTTTACCGGGCGATGGTGTCGTACCGGGCGGAGCTGGCGGTGGCGCGGGGCTTCCGTCTGGTGCAGGTGGACGCCTCCGGCGACAGCTGCCCGATCCTCGCCAGGCTGGGCCTGGAGGCGATCACGACGACGACGCCGTACGTGTGGGTGCCGCCGACCCTCTGATCACCCGGGATGTTTTGTCGGATGCCGGCGATATCCTGGCGCGGATCCGCGAACGGACATCACGGGTCGCCACGGGTCGCCGGACCCCGGGGCCGCGACATCGTGACGCGTCACGAGAGGACACGCATGCCCGAGGTGCTCAGCCGGCGCGCGCTCAACCGGGCCACGCTGGAGCGGCAGTTGCTGCTGGCCCGTGCGGAGCTGTCCGCACTGGAGGCGGTCCGGCATCTGTACGGCATGCAGGCCCAGGCGCCGAATCCTCCCTACATCGGGTTGTGGACCCGCCTGTCGGGGTTCGCCCACGACGATCTCGCCCGGCTGATCAACGAGCGCCTGGTGGTGCGGCTGTCGCTGATGCGTTCCACCATCCACCTGGTCACCGCCGACGACTGCCTGGCGTTGCGCCCGCTGCTCGGCCCCATGTTGGCGCGGGGCCTGCGCGGTCCCGCGCACGGCAGGGGCCTGGCGGAGGTGGACCTGGACGAGCTCGCCGCCGCGGGGCGGAAGCTGGTGGAGGAGCGCCCCCTCACCTTCCGCGAGCTCGGCGCGCTCCTGCGGGAGCGGTGGCCGGAGGCTCCCGCCTCCGACCTGGTCGCCGGGGTGCGCAACACACTGGCTCTGGTCCAGGTCCCGCCGAGGGGGATCTGGGGGGTGGGCGGGCAGGCCGCCCACACCACCGCCGAGGCGTGGCTGGGCCGTTCCCAGGACGAGCGGCCCAGCCGTGTCTCCGCGGAGGAGGCGATCCGCCGTTACCTCGCCGCCTACGGTCCCGCCACGGTGATGGACGTCCAGCAGTGGTCGGGCATGACCCGGCTGGGGGAGATCGTCCGGGGAATGGGCCTGCGGACCTTCACGACCGAGGACGGCGCGGAGGTGTTCGACCTGCCGGAGGCGTCGCGCCCGGACCCCGAAACTCCCGCCCCGGTGCGTTACCTGTCGGAGTTCGACAACACGCTGCTGTCGTTCGCCCAGCGGACCAGGACCCGGATCGCGGAGGAGGAGTACCGCGGGCGGATCTTCACCGTCAACGGCATCATCAAGGCGACGGTGCTGGTCGACGGTTTCGTACGGGGCATGTGGAAGGTGACGCGAAAACGGGGCGAGGCGATCATGGAGGTCGAGCTCTTCGCACCGGTGAGCGAGCGGGAGCGGGCGGATCTGGAGGTGGAGGGGGCGCGCATGCTCGACTTCGTCGCCCCCGAGGCGACGTCCCGCGACATCCGCCTCCTCGAAGCCTGAGCCCGTCGTTCCCGCGACGGCCGGAGCGGGAGGCGTCGCCTCCGCGAGGTGGAGGTCCGGGTGTGCGGGTTTCCGCGCGGCCTGAGCAGGAGGGTTTCCGCGAGGCCGGGGCCCGGGGGCATCGCTCTTCGCGCGGCCGGAGCGGGTCATGGCGGTCTCGCGCGGCGTTCAGGGCGTGGGCGGCCGGGGCAGGCCCGAGACGACCATGGCGATCAGCATCTCGTAGCTGGTGTCCAGGTTCTCCCCCAGGCCGAAACCGCCGGCCGCCTCGACGGAGGCGAAGCCGTGCACGGCCGCGCGCAGACAGCGGGTGGCGTGGATCGCCTCCGCCCCCTCCAGGCCGTAGCCGCGCAGCACGGCGAGGATCACCTCCATCAGGCGGGTCCCGGTGTCGACGAGTTCGGGATCGATCAGCGGGTTGTCGGGGAAGACCGCGTAGCGGTGCGGGAAGTCGACCACGTAACTCCGCCAGGCGCGCATCAGGGCCGCCGTCGCCTCGTTGCGGCTCCGGCCCATGGCCGCCGCGCCGAGCCTTTCCGTCATGTCGTCCATCACGCGCAGGCCGACGAGCTTGCGCAGCTCGGGCAGGCCCCGGATGTGCTTGTAGAGCGAGGGGGCGGCCACTCCCGTGCGGGCGGCGACCGCGGCGAGCGTCAGCGCGCCGGGTCCCTCCTCGTCGATCAGGGCCAGCGCCGCGTCCACCACCGCGCCGGAGGTCAGGCCGGCCCTAGGCACGGACCGCTCCGGTCAGGAAGCCCGCCAGGGCGGCGAAGGTGGCCTCCGGCATCTCGGCGTGCGGGTAGTGGCCGGCACCCTCGATCATCGCGACCTCGGCGGTGGCGGCGTACGGCCGCAGCACCTCCTGCGCCAGGTGCGCCTCGGTGGCGGGGAAGTCGGGGTCCTTCGATCCCATGACGATCAGCGCCGGGCAGGTCATGCGGGGGGCGCAGTCGGTCCAGTGGCCCTCGGAGGGGGCGACCACCCCCGAGACGGCGGCCATCCTGCCGGGCTCGCGCAGCGTGGCCCTCAGATCGCGCAGGTAGCCGGAGAAGTCGGCGGGCCTGGCCGTGGGGTAGAGCGAGCGGTAGTACATCCCCCACAGGAGCGGGCTCGCCATGACGAGGTCCTGCACCAGCCGCAGTATCAGGCTGAGCTGTGGCCGCCCGACGAAGGGCGCGAGCATGACCACGGCGCTCACCTCACCCTCGGCGGCGGTCGCCGTGGTCCACGCCACCGCTCCCGCGCTGGAGGAGCTGCCGACCAGGACGGCGGGGCCGCCCAGGTGACGGACCAGAGCCAGCAGGTCGGCGCCGACCGACTGAGGGCTGTAGTCGGGCCAGCCCGTGCTGGACTCGCCGTGGCCGCGTACGTCGACCGCGGCGACCCGGTAACCCGCCTCCGCCAGTCGTGGCGCCAGGAACCGGAACGCCCGGCGGGTGTCGCCCATCCCGTGCGCGCACACCACCAGCGGCCCGTCCTGCGGTCCGCTGACCTCGTAGGCAAGCCGTCCGCCCGCCACGTCCAGGAATTCCGTGCCCGCCCCGTTGCTATTTCCCATAGCTTTTAAGCTATTGCAAATAGCTTTGTGCGTCAAGGATGGGCTCGCAACGCCTTCTTGATGCCAATTGCGGGAATTGGCCATTCTTTTGGCGGTGAAGGTCCTCGATGATGGGGTCATGATCTCTGTCAGTGCCCTCGCGGGCATCGCCGCGGTCGCCCTCGGCCTGGTGCTCACCCCCGGCCCCAACATGATCTATCTGGTGTCGCGGTCGGTGACGCAGGGGCGTCTGGCCGGAATGATCTCGCTGGCGGGTGTCGCGGCGGGCTTCCTGGTCTACCTGCTCGCGGCGGTGGCCGGGATCACCGCGATCTTCGCGATGGTGCCCGCCCTCTACGCCGGGATCAAGCTCGCGGGCGCCGCGTACCTGCTGTGGCTGGCCTGGAGGACGATCCGGCCCGGCGCCCGGCCGGTCTTCGCGCCCGGCGCCCTTCCCGCGGACCCGCCGCGACGACTGTTCTCCATGGGGCTGGTCACCAACCTGCTCAACCCCAAGATCGCCATCCTGTACGTGTCCCTGCTGCCGCAGTTCGTCGATCCCGCACGCGGTGACGTCGGCACGCAGAGCCTGCTGCTGGGAGCCACCCAGATCGTCGTCGCTCTCTCGGTCAACGCGCTGATCGTGCTGACCGCGGGCTCGGTCGCGAGCTTCCTCGGCGGGCGGCCCACCTGGATGCGCGTGCAGCGCTACCTGATGGGCGCCGTGCTCGGCGGACTCGCCCTGCGCATCGCCACCGACCGCTCACCCGCCGGGGTCGCGTAGGCGCTCACCCTCGTCGCCCGTCCGTGAGAAGCTCGTCGCCCGTCCGTGAGAAGCTCGTCGCCCGTCCGTGAGAAGGGAGACCGGCTCGGGGTCGGCCTCCCTCCGAACATCCGGGTTCCCGCGGGTTCCTCCTGGTCCTGTCCGGTCAGAAGTCGTCGGCGGTGCGGATCCGGTCACGGATCCAGACGCCGGCCTCCTTCAAGGGGGCGGTGCCGGTCCAGGGGCCTCCGGCGTTGCACGTACCGGTCTTGAAGACCGCGCCGGAGCGGTGGTCGTCGGAGAAGTTCCAGTTCACCCAGCTGATCTTCTTGCTCGCCATGAGGTCGAGATAGCGCTGGGACATGGTGAAGTCGTTGGCGTCCTCCCCGGCGTAGTTCTGCGTGCCGAACTCGGTGACGAACATGGGGATGCGGTCGGCCGCGCGGGAGAGCGTGTTGAGGTACTCGGTGCCGTGCGAGGCCGCGTAGAAGTGGAAGGTGTACATGATGTTCGTGGCGTTGACCGGGTTGCCCGTCACCTCGGTCTCCGAGGCGCCCTCGGACACCCCGAGCGACGACCAGGCGCGGGTGCCGACCAGGACGATCCCGTCGGGGTCCTGCGCCCGGATCACCGGGATGATCTGCTCGGCGTAGCTCTTGATGGCGCCCCAGCTCACGCCGTTCGGCTCGTTGGCGACCTCGTAGATGACGTTCGGCTTGGCGGCGTGCCGCTGGGCGATCTCGGTGAAGAAGGTCCTGGCTCGGGCGAGGTTGTAGTTGGGGTCTCCGGGAGTGAGGATGTGCCAGTCCACGATGACGTACATGCCCTGCGCGCTGACCTGCTCGATGAGCGTGTGCGCGAGGTCGGTGAACGCCCGCGGGTTCGTCTCGTAGCCGTCCTCCTGCACGTACGTGGACAGACGGACGACGTCGGCCTTCCAGTCGGTCGCCAGCGCGGTCAGCGAGCCGGTGGTGACGCACTGGCGGTACCACTGCAGGCCGTGGGTGCTCATGCCGCGCAGCTGGATCTGCTTGCCGTTCTTGTTGCACAGTTTGGTGCCGCAGACGCGCAGTTGCCCGTTGGCCGCGACCGGCGTGCCGCCACCGCCGCCCGCCTGGGTCGTCGCCGTGACGGACGCGCTCTTCGCCGACTCGTTGTTCGCGGCGTCGCGGGCGGTGACGGTGTAGGTGTGGGTCGTCGAGGCCGCCAGTCCGGAGATCGTGGCGGTCGTGCCGGTCACGGTGGCGACCACGGCGGAACCCTCGTAGACCCGGTAGTCCTTGACCGTGCCGCTGTTGTCGGTCGAGGCGTTCCAGGCCAGGCTGATGGAGGAGGAGGTCGTGCCGGTGCTGCGAAGGGAGGACGGCACGCTCGGCGGCGTGGTGTCACCGGGGTTCTGCCCGCCGCCGCAGGGGGCGCCGTTGAGTGTGCAGTTGACCGGCGAGCCGGAACCGGAGGCGATGAAGCCGAAGGTGGTGCTCGCCCCTGGGGCGAGGGTGCCGTTGTACTCCCGGTTCTTGAAGGTGTACCGGCTGCCGCTGCTGGTCATCAGGGAGTCCCAGTATGTTCCGAGACTCGTGCCCGACGGGAGGTCGAAGGAGACCGTCCAGCCGTTCAGTGTGGCGGTTCCGGTGTTCTTGACCGTGTACTGGCCGCTGTAGCCGCTGCCCCAATCCTGCGCCTTGGTGAACGTCGCGGTGTCCGCGTGGGCGACGGAGGGGACGATCAGGGTGAACAGTAACGTCAGTAGCCCGGTCAGCACCAGGGCTGGGGTGGTGCGCCGCATCATCGCTCCTTGCGTGGGGGGACAGGGGCAGATCGTGGCTCTTTATTAGGAAAGTTTCCTAACGTGACACGTGACGTTAGGTGGACGGAGCCTGTCATGCAAGACCTGGATCCCCGTTCCCCACGGGGAAATTCAATCGACGGGACACTTCCCGCTGTTCCCCGGGGCGGATTCGCCCGTCCCGCCGCACGCCGCGAGCCGGTGGCGGCCGCCGGCGCGTCCGCGCACGGCTCCGCTCCCGGGCCGGGCGCCGGTCAGCCGATCGGGCCCGGCCCCTGCCCGATGATCCGCTCTCCGAGCCTGGTGACGAGCTGGGCGCGTACGTGGGAGGGGAGGGCGCAGCCGTGCGCGACAAGGGTGCCGAGCGCGGGCAGGTCGAGGAGCACACCCCAGTCCTGGACGTCGTCGCAGTAGGAGACGTCGAGGTGGCGGAGGTCCTTCAGCGCCTGAAGCGGGGCGAGCGACCGCACGGGCGTGTTCCTGATCGACAGGTGTTCCAGGGTGCGGAGGCCCTCGATGCCGTCCAGGCCGGTCAGCGGTGTGTGCTCCAGGTCCAGCCGGGTCAGAGAGGTGAGGGCCGAGATGTCCTCGGGGATGCGGTGCAGACGGCTGCCCGACAGGTCGAGCTCCTCCACCCCGGTGGGCGCGGCCAGGGCGGAAAGAAGGAGCGCCGGGGGCGGGAGTATCACCGGCCGGGGCTGGGCGAGCACCGGCGAGCGCCCGGCGGCCGCCTCCTGCAGCACACGCCATCCGTCCACCGGCGCACCGTACCCGCCGAGACGGACGTACCCCGAGGGCAGCCACGGCGCGAGCCGTTCGGCCACGATGTCGGCACGGTCACCGGCACCGATGACTCCGGCCCGCAGCAGGCCGTAGTGCTCGTACGCGTGCTCGGCGGGAACGAACAGGTCCGTCACGATGTCCCCGCCCACGACGAGGACCCCGTCGTTGCCCGAGCAGAAGATCACTCCCGCCGCGACCGTGCCGAGCACCAGGTGGTCGGCCGCGCTGTGGATCGCGCGGGCACGCAGGTCGCCGGTGACCGCGAGGTAGCTCTCCGAGGCGTCGCCGTCGTCGAGAAGCCCTTCCACCGCCAGCCCGCCGATCACGATCAGCGGAGCCTTCACGTCGAGCCCGCCGGGAACGTACGTGTCGCCGAACCAGATCGTGGCCCGGTGCACGATCCACCCCGACTCCGTGCGCTCCGCCCCGTCGGGGAAGACCGAGGGCGTCTCGCCGGGAAACGCCAGCGACCACGCCTGCGCGAACAGCAGACCGTAGACGGGAGGCATGATGTGGTGCGGCCACTCTCCGGCCTGGGCCGGTCGACGTAACCAGGATCCGATCGGGTGCAACTCCTCCGTGAGGTCGCCGAAATAGTTCAGTGCCTCCGCGCCGGCCCCGGCCTGTTGCCGGAGCACCTTCAACGCGTCACCGAGACGCTCCGACGCCCCGGAGAAATGCTCACCCGTCAGATCCATGTCACATACCGTACTCATCACCACGAATTCTGATGGCCGTTCGGGCGACGCTCCCGGATGACGGGCGTGTCGGAAACCACGGGGCGCGACCGTGCGGTGACGAAGGGCAAAGTGGATCTTCGCGGGGACCTCGGGTACCGTGCCCGGGGCCCCTGAGCACTCCGGCGCGGCCCTGAACGTGGACCGGGCGCGGATCGAGCACGGACCTGAGAGGGTACCGGGCAGGGGCGGGCACGGAACATCGTGACATCGGAAGGATGGATACACATATGGAGGCCGGAAATCGCCGGACCCTGCGGTTGCTCGTCACCGGAGGCGGGACCGGTGGTCACACCTACCCCGCGCTGACCACCGTCGAGGCCCTGCGCGACCACGCCGCCGCGCGAGGGCTCGACCTGGACGTGCTCTGGGTCGGTACGGAGGCCGGCCTGGAGTCCCGCGTCGCGGCGGAGCACGGCATCCCGTTCCGCGCCATCACGGCGGGGAAGCTCAGGCGCTCGCCCAACCCGCGAGAGCTGGCGACCAACCTCGCGGACATGTTCCGGATCCCGGTCGGCGTGTTCCAGGCGTTCGGTATCGCCGCCCGCCATCGCCCCGACGTGGTGCTGTCGACCGGCGGGTACGTGTGCGTGCCGCTGGGAGTCGCCTCGCGGGTGCTGGGCCGGCCGTTGGTCATGCACGAGCAGATCACCTCCCTCGGCCTGGCCAACCGCATCCTGTCGCGTTTCGCGCGGCGGATCGCGCTGACCCATCCCTCCTCGATCGAGCACCTGCCCGCGGGGGTGCGCGACCGGGCCGTCGTCACCGGCAACCCGGTCCGTCCGCACCTGCTGCGTGGCAACGTCGACGCGGGACGGCGCCACTTCGGGCTCTCCTCCGACCTGCCCCTGGTCTACGTGACCGGCGGCGCCCAGGGGAGCCGCCAGATCAACACCATGGTCGAGGCGATCCTGCCCGACCTGCTCGCCCGCGCGCAGGTGATCCACCAGTGCGGCCCCGGCTGGATCGCGCAGCTCACCCGGACCGCCGCGGGGCTTCCCGTGGGGTTGCGCGACCGCTACCGTCCGGTGCCCTACGTCGGCGCCGAGCTGGCCGACGTGTTCGCCGCGGCCGATGTCGTGGTCTCCCGCAGCGGGGCGGGCACGGTCGCCGAGCTGACCGCGGTGGGCAAGCCGTCCGTTCTCATCCCCCTGGTGCCCTCGGCCGCCGACGAGCAGCGCCAGAACGCCCGCTACCTCGCCGAGGCGGGCGCCGCCCGTGCTCTCCTGGAGGACGGTCCCACCGCCGACCACCTCCTGGCCGAGCTCGACGCCCTGCTGCGCGACCCCGGGGCCCGCGCCGCGATGGCCGGGGCCGCCGGAGCCCTCGGCCGCGTCGACGCCGCCGACAGGCTGGCACTGGTGCTCCTGGAGGCGGCGGGAACGGACGGCAAGGCCGGTTGAGCCCGACGCCGGTGTCCCGGGAGAGCCGGCCGGACGGGGACGGTGGCCGGTGTCGCGGGAAGAACCGGCCGGGTGGGAGGGGTGGGCTTCCCGGTGCGAGGGGCGTCGAAGGGAGTCTCCTCGGCGTCCGCGCGAGGTAGGTGTCTCCTGGCCGAAGGTTTACCGAAAAGGCGGTGGCGGCCCGGCGCCCGCCGAAGTGCGGCCTGAGTAATCTGGCGACCGCACGAAGTGAAGTGCGGTGGAGCCGAGAACATCGCATGGTGCACGTTAGTCCTGGATTTCCAGGAAATGTCGCGGGTGACCGTGCGGTCTCACCCGGCGGCATGTTCCCGGGCAGGCGCGTCTTTCGTGGAGCCTTCCCGGTACGGAGTTTCACGCAGACCGTCCCCGAGAGACAGGTTGGCCATTGACCCGTCAGGAAAAATTCTCGCCCGAGGTGACCGGCGAGACGCGCGACCCGCTCACCGACTCCCGCGCCGACGCGTTCGGCGGCAATCTGCACGTCGGTTACTGGATGGACGAGCACGACGAGGCGCCCGCCGCCCAGGCGACGGATCACCTCACCGACCTGGTGGCCGAGCGCCTGGAGGTCGTTCCCGGGGAGCGCGTCCTGGACGTGGGGTCCGGCACCGGCAGGCCCGCCGTACGCATCGCCACCGCGCGCGACGTGCACGTCACCGGGGTCACCCTGAGCGAGTACCAGGTGCACCTGGCCGAGGCCCGCCCCGAGGCGGGTCAGGGGCAGGGGCGGGCGGACTTCCAGCTCGCCGACGCGATGTGGCTCCCCTTCGACGACGCCTCCTTCGACGCCGCGTACGCCATCGAGTCGCTTCTCCACATGGAGAACCCGGCGGCGGCCCTCGGCGAGATCGCCCGGGTGCTGCGTCCCGGCGGGCGGTTCGTGGTAGGGGAGTGGTATCTGCTCGACTCTCTCACCGGCGACGCCGCCGAGGCCATGGAGGATCTCTCCCGCGGCTTCCACGTGCACTTCGTGCCCACCATCGAGGAGTTCTACGAGGAGATGGACCGGGCCGGGTTGAAGATCGAGATATTCCATGACATAGGGGTAAACGTCGGCAGGTCTTTCCGGCTCGTGGACGACCTCCTCCCGGCCTCCGCGATGCGGCTCGGGGGCGAGATCGCCGAGCAGCTCACCGTCTGCGGGGAGATATACCGGCGCTTCGGGCGGATCCCGCAGATCAGCTACGCCCTGTTCACCGCGGTCCGCCGCTGAGAGCCTGTCCCTTTCCGGATTCGGGGGAAGGCGACCTGCCCCGGGCGGGCGCCGGCCGCGTGATCGGACACCGTGGCCTTCGCTACCGTGCCGGTGTCACGGTGACACCGGCACGGCTCACGTCCGGCGATGGGCCGCCAGCCGGTCGGCGAGTTCCGCGGGGCGGCTGAGCGCGACGTTGTGGCCCCCGTCGATCTCGTCGGGGACCAGGCCGAGGCGCTCCTTGACGACGCGGCGCATGAAATCGGCGGGCAGATAGCGGTCGTCACGGCACAGGAGGAACACCGTCCGCACCGCCGGCCAGGCGGCGAGCGGCCACGGGGCGTCGAAGGGGGTGGCCGACTGGTCGCGCCTCCTTCTCAGGGCCTCCGCGGCCAGATCGGGCGGGACGTCGTGAAGGAACAGGGCGATCTCGTCGTCCGGTGCCCGGCCGTCCTGTTCGTCCTGCTCTCGCCTTGCCTGCTCCCAGCCGGTGTTGCCCCACCAGTCACCCGGCGGCTCGCCCGGCACCGGGATCATGGCCGAGACCAGCACCAGCAGTTCGACCGGTATCCGCTCACACACCAGCGGCGCGGTGAATCCGCCGAAGGAGTGGGCGACCACGACGAGGTCGGTACGGTCGCCGACGGCATCGACCACCGCGTCGGCGTACTCGGAGAACCCGGCCGAATCATCGTCGCAGGGGAGGTCGGGCGTGACCACGTCATGACCGCGCGCCCGCAGTTCGGCGGCCGTCAGGTGCCAGTACCACGGGTCGGCCGCGGCGCCGGGTATCAACACGTAGGTGGTCATGCCGGACGGTCCCTCCGAGAAACGCGTCACGTCTTCGTCGATCGTCATCGAGTGTGCTCCCCAACGGTGGTCGACCCCGCTCATCGAGGTCGTCCACCGTTAAGACGGGTGAGGCTCCCAAAAGGGGTCACCGTCCGAGGGCGCGCCGCCCGGAGGCGGCGTCGGGGGCAGCGTCGGCGGCAGTCCGAACGCGGCCAGCAGGTGCGGTTCGAAGACGGTGATCTCGGAGATCTCACCGTTCGCGATCCTCAGCACATTGAGCGCCTGAGCCCGGTAGACGGACTCACCCGGCAGCCGGATGTAGCCCGCCACAGCCGGCTGCCGGTTCGCCCGCGTGGGGATGCTGCGCCACCGTCCTCGATACAGCGGTGAATCCGGGCCGAAGGCGTGTGCGGCGAAGGACTCGATCGCGTCGCGGCCGGAGAACCAGAACGGGAGCGGAGGCATCGTCATCCGCGCGTCCTCGCTCAGCAGCTTCGCCAGGGCGGCGGGGTCGGCCTTGTCGTGGGCGTCCATGAAGCGTCGCAGCAGTTCTCGTTCCCGAGCGGTCGGAGCCGTCGACGGCGCCCATTCGAGACGTCGCTCCGGAAGGTGGGTCCTCAGGGTCGATCGTGCTCGTTTCAGGGCGCTCTTGACCGAGTCGACACTCATCTCAAGCTGCGCGGCGGTCTCTTTCGCGGACCAGCCGAGCACGTCGCGCAGGATCAGCGCGGCCCGCTGCCTGGGCGGCAGATGCTGGATGGCGGCGAGGAACGCCAGCTCGACGGTCTCCTTGCCGACCGCGGCCGCGTCCGGCTCCATGCCGTCGGACGCGGCCGGCTCCAGTAGCTCATCCGGGTAGGGCTGCAACCATCGGACCTCGGACGGCGGCGAGCCCGGCTGCGGCGGCCGTGCCGGTCCCGCGTCCCGAGGTCGCGGACGGCGGGGGTGCCGGTCGAGGAAGTCCAGGCACGCGTTCGTCGCGATCCGGTAGAGCCACGCGCGGACGGTGGAACGGCCGCGGAAGGTCCCGCGTCCGCGCCACGCCCGCAGAAACGTCTCCTGCACCAGATCTTCCGACTCCTCGAAGGAGCCGAGCATCCGATAGCAGTGCACCCGCAGTTCCCGCCGATGACGCTCGACAAGCTCGGTGAACGCCCGATCGTCGCCCGAGAGCACGGCATCCACCGGCGCGATCTCCTCGGCCCTCAGCTCATCCATGATGCCCCCGACTCATGGGCGTCACGTTATCCACACCCCGGGGCGGGGGACGCGCCCGTCGTGCTCGTCGGGCACGGTCGTCTCCGGTGAGCCCTGGCACATCGGCGAATCAGCGCCTATCCAGATATGTTGTGATCTGTGGTCACCCGCCGTTTCCTGAGACGACCGCTTTCAGGGCCGCCTGGAGGATGTCCAGTCCGGCGTGCAGTTCCGAGTCGCTGATCGTGAGCGGTGGTGCGAGCCGGAAGATTCCCCCCATCCCCGGCAGCTGGACGATGTTGACGTGCAGCCCGCGCTCCAGGCACGCCGTGGTCACGACTTTTCCGAGCGCCTCCGCCGGGGTTTTGCTCGGCCGGTCCGTCACCAGCTCCAGGCCCTGCAGAAGCCCGCGGCCGCGGACGTCGCCGACCACCTCGAAGCGGTCACGCAGGTCCAGCAACCGCTCGTTGAGCTGCTTGCCCAGGACCGCTGCCCGCGCCACGAGGCCGTCGCGTTCGATGACGTCGAGCACGGTCAGCGCGACGGTCGCCGCGAGCGGGTCCGAGACGTGGGTGGTGAAGAACAGGAACCCGCGTTCGTGACAGACCTCCTCGATCCGCGCCGACGTGACGACGACCGCCACCGGCAGGCCCGCCCCCAAGGTCTTGGAGAGCGTCAGGAGATCCGGGACGACGCCGTCGCGTTCGAAGGCGTACATCTCGCCGGTGCGTCCGAGTCCGGTCTGGGCCTCGTCCGCGATCAGCAGCATCCCGCGTTCTGCGCACATCTCCTTCAGCCGCCGCAGATATCCGGCAGGGAGCTCGATGATCCCGCCGGAGGACAGGATCGGCTCGACCAGGCACGCGGCCAGGCTTCCCGACGACTGCTGGTCGACGAGGGCGAACCCGTACTCGAGCTCGGCCTCCCAGTCGTACGACCCGTCCGCGTGACGGAAGGGGGATCGGTACGCGTTCGGCGTGGGGAGCGTGAGGTTGCCCGGCATGGGCGGGCCGTATCCCCGGCGACCGGCGGAGAAGGTGGCGGAGGAGGCACCCGAGGTCATGCCGTGCCACGACCGGTCGAAGGAGACGATCTCGTACCCGCCGGTGTAGAGCTTGGCCATCTTGATCGCGGCCTCGTTGGCCTCCGCGCCGGTGCTCAGCAGCAGGGTCTTGCTCAGGCCTTCGGGAAGCGTCGACGCGAGACGGCCGGCCAGGTCGACGACGGGCGGGCTCAGCATGCCGCTGTACAGGTGATCCAGCGAGGAGATCGACCGTGAGACCGCCGCGACCACGTCGGGGTGGGAGTGCCCGAGGATCGAGCTCATCTGACCCGAGGTGAAGTCGAGGATCGCCGTCCCGGCGTCGTCGTAGACGTACGATCCCGCCGCCCGTTCGATGACCTTCGGGGTGAACGTCGCGCCGTAGCGGATCAGGTGACGGTCAACATCATTCCAAAATGACGCATTTTTCATATTTGCTCATGATGGCATGGCCATCCAACGGCGGTTCGCCGCCCTGCCGACGTTCATGACCGCAGGGCTGGGGCGGGTAGCATCCGGGTATGGACTTGGTGATCATGACCTCCGTCCTCACCCTCCCCGCGCTCGCGCTCCTGCTGCTCCCGTTCCACGACGAATCCGGCGCGACCCCTGTTCGACGCCACCTGCCGGGCTTTCTCGTCCGGCCGCTATGGTGGCTGGGCCTGCGGCTCGTCGGAGGACGCGTTTCTCGACGGCCGCCCGAATCGATGTGATCCAAGCCACCCGGAGCCGACCTTGAGCAACCCCGAGATGTTCACCGAGATAGCTGTGGAGCAACTCGAAAACTACCGTCCGAAGCTCGTCCCCCCGGCGGATCTCCACGATTTCTGGACGGCCACGCTGGCCGCCGCGCAGGAGTTTCCGCTGAACGTGGAGGCGAAACTCGTGCGGGACACCCCGCTGCGCACGGTCGACGTCTACGACGTCACCTTCGCGGGATTCGGCGGGCACCCGATCAAAGCGTGGTACCTGGTTCCGCGCGACCGGGTGGAGCTCCTGCCGACCATCGTCGAGTACGTCGGCTACGGCGGTGGCCGGGGACTGCCGCACGAGTGGCTGTACTGGTCATCGGCCGGGCACCCGCACCTGATCATGGACACCCGGGGCCAGGGCAGCGCGTGGCGGACGGGTGACACCGCCGACCTGGGGGCTTCCGGGCGACCGCACGTACCGGGCTTCCTCACCGACGGGCTGCCCGACCGGGACCACTACTACTACCGGCGGCTGTTCACCGACGCGGTCCGCGCGGTGGAGGCCGCGGCCCAGTTGCCCGGCGCCGACCCGGCCCGACTGGTGACCACCGGCACGAGCCAGGGAGGCGCGCTCGCCCTCGTCGCCGCCTCGCTGCGCACGGACGTGGCGGCCACCATGCCCAACGTGCCGTTCCTGTGTCACATCAAGCGATCGACGCAGGTCGCCACGGACGGGCCGTTCCCGGAGCTGGTGACGTGGTGCCACACGCATCACCGTCTCGTCGACCAGGCCTTCGCCACGCTCGCCTACTTCGACGTCGCGATCCTCGCCAGGGACGCGCGCTGCCCGGCGCACTTCGGGGTCGCCCTGCGCGACGAGATCTGCCCGCCCTCCGGCGTCTACGCCTGCGTGAACCACTACGGCGGCACGAAGGAGGTCCTGGTGTACGAGTGGAACGGCCACGAGGGCGGCCAGGCGCACCACCTCGCCGCGCAGTCGGCGTGGCTGGCCGAGATCCTTCCCTGACATTCATGTTTCCGGCGTGACAGTGAGAGGCGGCGGAACCTCCGTTCGCTCGTCGCGGGCGTGGAACGGGGGGCCGGTGGCGACCCGCGGGGGGTTGCCGCCTTTCCCGCGGACGTGATTCACTGACGTCACCTCCGAAACTGTAAGTAAACTTTTCAATAACGGACTTTCCGGTTTGGCGGCTCCCCGTGGCACGACCGCTCTCGTCCGGGCAGGAACGGTTCAGGCTCCCGCGCCGGCCCGACCTCCCGGAGCACTCCTTCGCCGTACGTTTCTCCGGCTTGAGGGCGCGCCACGGTCCGTTGACGACGGGGCAGGCCAACATGGTCCGCTGCATGCTCACCGACCCGCCCGAGCACATGAACTACCGCGTCGTGCGGGCGCTCCAGCCGGGTACGACGCTCGCCGCGATCACCAAGGCGGTGATCGGGCTGGTGACCCGGCACGAGTCCCTGCGCACGACCTTCCATGACGGCCTCCAGCGGGTTCTGGCCGAGGGAGGCGTGACCGTCGAGGTCCACGAGACCGGCGCCCCCTCGGCCGGAGCGGACGCCGCCGGAAACCGGGCGGACGCTCCGGTGAGCGAGAAGGACGCGGAGAGCGGATGGGCCGGCGGGCCGGAGGGCGCGGAGAGCGGAGGGGCGCGGGGTACGAAGGGAGCACAGGACGGGAGAGCGCATGGTGCGGAGGGAGCCGAGGGCGGGGGACCGGCTCGGATCCGCGCCGAGACGCCCGACGCCGACCTCGCGGAGGAGGTCGCGCGCCGGCTGCACGGGACGCGCTTCGCGCCGGCCGAGGAGATCCCGCTCCGGATCGCCGTGATCACCTCCGGCGGCGTGCCCCGGCAGGTCGTCCTGGTGACCACGCACAGCGCGACGGACGCGGCCGGGCTGGCGGTACTGCTCACAGAGTGGGACGAACTCCTCCTCGGCAAACCGCTCGCGCCGGTGACCGCGCCGCAGCCGCTCGACGTCGCGGCGGCCGAGCGCACCCCGGCCGGTCTACGGCGGGCACAGGCGGCGCTGCGCTACTGGGAGGGCCACCTGCGCGAGGTGCCCCGGTCCACGCTCACGGTCGCCGTGGACGGCGAGACGGACTGGTTGCTTCCCCGGCTGCGGGTGCGCTCGGTCCCGGCGGCCGGGGCGCTGGGGCGGATCTCCGCGCGTACCGGGGCGAGCCCGTCGGCGGCGGTGCTCGCGGCCCTGGCGGCACTCGCCGGAGTGCGGGCCCGCCTGCGGACTGTCGTCGTGCTGTCCATCTCGGCGAACCGCTTCCGGCCGGAGTTGCGAGAGTACGTCGGACCGCTCGCCCAGGACGCGCTGATCCCGGTGGATATCGGCGAGGACGGCTTCGACGCCGTGTTGCGCGGCGCGCGCTCGGCGACGATGGCCGCGTACCGGAACAGCCGCTTCGACTCGGACGCCCTCATCCGGGTGATGGAGGACGTCCAGCGGGAGCGCGGTCTCTTCTTCGCCAGGGATCTCGTGTTCAACGACATGAGCGTCCCCGGCAGGGGGGCGCGGGTCGGCCGTACCGGTCAGGATGTTCACTCGGTCTGGCTTCCACCGGCCACCCTGCCCACACGCGCCTCGCTCTGGGTCCACCGGCTGCACGGCGAACTCGACGTCACCCTGTGGGCCGACCCGCGCTGTCTGCCCCGCGACGACGCGCGGGCCCTCGGCGAGGGGATCGCACGGCTGCTCATCGAGGCGGGCGATCGGGACGTGCCGCTGACCGAGCTGATCGCCCTCACCGGCGTCGTCCCGGTTTCCCGGGACGAAGGCTGGCTCTTGGCCGACGGATGCTGGATCCACCTCCCCGAGGTCGAACGCCTGGTGAGGGACGCGCTCGCGCGGACGGCCGGCGGCGACGCGGCGGCCCGCCTCGCGGAAACGGTCGTCACCGCGGAAGCCGACGAACGGTTCGGGCATCGGCTGGTGTGCTTCACGTCGGCGAAGACCACTCCGGAGGCGCTGCACTCGGCCTGCCTGAGCCTGCTGCCCGGCCGCATGTCGGCCCTGACCCCGCACCGCTACGTCGTCTGCGCGACCGCCCCGCCCCCGGGCGCCGCCTGGCGGGATCTGCCGAGGATCGCCGAGGGTTCCGGACGCTGACACCTCGCCCCGCCGGTGAATGTGCTTCGGCGAACGCGTTCACAGGCGGCTTCGGGGGGCGAGCCGGGGCGTTCCCCGTTTTCCTAATTTTTCCTGGTTTCCGTGTCAATCCCGTGCCGGCTCCGGCGGCCGGGCAGCGTCCCGGCCCGTCCTGCAAGCCGGATCAGGCAGCGCCGGTGCGCGTCACGGTGATCGCCAGCGTGGTGTAGGGCACGGAGAAGCCGCCCCCGATCGCGTCGATGGCGGCTCCGACGGCCTCCAGCACCTCGGCCAGACTGTCCGCCGGAAGCACCGTGAGGGCGCCGCTGGTGGGCGCCAGGTCCAGCCACTCGTCGCGCGTGTAGGAGTGCTCCTCCTCGAATCGCCACCGTTCCGGCTCGCCGAACCCGCCCGCCTCCCTCACCCCGTCGGCGAACCTGGGGAACAGCGCCTGGTAGGGGTCCGAGGGGCGCTTCTGCCATTGGAGGTCGAGCGGCGATTCGGGTGCCACCCGCCGGTAGGCCGTGGCGAAGGCCTTCGCGAGAGCGGGCGGGAGATCGAACACGTGGGAGAACACCGTCAGCCTGCCCCCGGGCCGCAGCACCCGCGCCGCCTTGGCCGCGCCGGCTACCGGGTCCACCCAGTGCCAGGTCTGGCCCGCGACCACCGCGTCGAACGTCCGGCCGACGTCTTCCCAGGCCTCGAACGTCGACACCTCCACCTCGACCCCGGTGCCCCGGGCGAATTCGGCCATCCGCGCGTCGGGCTCGACCCCGAGCACCCGGCAGCCCGCGGCCTGGAACTGCCGGGCCGCGATACCGGTGCCGCAGCCGACGTCGAGGACGTCGGGTCCGGGGCCGGCGGCGACGATCCGCTCCACCAGGGCGTCGGGGTAGCGGGGCCGGGTCCGGTCGTAGCGTTCGGCGTCCACTCCGAACGACTCCGCCATCCGCCTGGCCTTGTGGGACTCTTTACCGGAAGGGCGGGGCTGTTCCCGCGATAAAATGGGCATGCGCCCACTTTAGTGGGCACATGCCCACTCGTCAATCGGGTGAAGGCCGTCAAGAGAGGGAGGGGGCACGCTGTGCCGACCGGGGTGCACATCCGCGACGCGCGCAGGCACCTGTTCGACGCCGCCGAGCGCGTCCTGCTCAGGGACGGGCCGAACGCGCTGACCAGCCGCGCGGTCACCACAGAGGCGGACGTCGCCAAGGGGGTCCTGCACCGGCACTTCGCCGACTTCGACGACTTCCTCGCCGAACTCGTGCGAGAGCGCATCGCCGGAATCGGCGCCCAGGCCGCCGCTCTGCGCGACTCCGCCGGGACCGGCACCGTGGCCGGCAACCTTACCGGCGCGCTGAGGGAACTGTTCGACCCGGTCGCCGTGTCGATCGTCGGCCTCGTCGTCTTCCGCGACGAACTGCGCGCCCGGCTGCGCCAGGCCGGGCCACCCAACGGAGTCCCGGTCATGGCGGAGGCCGTGGCCATGATCGCCTCCTACCTCGCCGACGAGTGCGAGCTGGGCCGCATCGCGGCCGACGCGGACGTCGACTCGCTCGCGCTCTCACTGGTCGGGGCCGGGCACCTGATGTTCGCCGGGCGGGCGGGCGCCCCGCCCGAGGAGGGAGAGGTCGGCAAGGTCGTGACCACGGTCATCGCCGACGTCGTGCAGAGACGGCTGTTGTGAACCGCCCGGCGTCGGGCGCTCGACGCGGGACGCCGGGTGCGGGTGGGTTCCCGTGAGGGGTCCCGGGCTCGAAGACGGTCCATGAGCTTGGACGCCTCACCACGGCGCGGCGGCGGTTCCCCCCGCCTCCGGTGTCCCGTGCCACGTCCGGATGTCAGCCCAGGCGGTGCTCGTACAGTTTCCGCAGCTCCTCGACGCGGCCCTGCGGCGGGTGGGGGGTCTCGCCCTGGACGGTGGCGAAGAACGCCTCCAGATGCGCCTGCCAGGCGGCGAGCGCCGTCGCGCGGAGATCGGCCAGTCGGGCGGGAAGCGTCTGTGTCAGCTCGACCCGGGTGCCTTGCGCGGGGTCGTGCGCCAACTCCCAGCGCACCCGTCCCGCGGACTCGCCCTCATGGAGCCACTCGTACTCCAGGGCGCGCGGCGCTCCGACCTGCGTGACAGAACCCGCGGGCACATGCGGGTTCGTGAACCACGCCGGGGGCTCCGCGCCAGGGCGGGGTGTCTCCCCCGCGACGAGGATGTTCCACACCTCCTCGACGGGCTTCCAGATCAGGTCGCGCGCGAACCTGACGAGGTGGTCGTCTCCGCTCTTTCTTGTCTCCCCCTCGGCCAGGCCGAAGATCTCGACGTAGTCCGCGATCCGGCTCCTCCAGCCCGGAGGCCGCTCGAAGGGCTCGTCGTCCAGCCTGGACAGCAGCGCGGCCAGGCAGAGGTCCCAGCCCGCCGCGGTGCGGCCCGCGGTCAGCCTGCCGGTCCAGCCGCCCCCCAGCGTGTGGGTGAGGACGAGCAGGCAGCCGGGCCCGTCGGGGAGAAGCTCGAAGCGCAGCACGTCCTGGTTCCAGCGGAACGCGTACACCTTCGGAGGGTCGAACTCCAGGACCCGGCCGTGAGTGGGGTCGCCCTCGCCCTCGAAGGTGAAGCGCATCGCCGCACCGACGGACGGTTCGCTCTCCACCGCCGCCGGAAACCAGTGGGCCATCTCGGCCGGGTCGGTGACGGCTTTCCAGACCTTCCCGGGGGAGTGGGCCAGCCGTCGTTCGAAGCGCAGCACCGGCTGGTCGCCGACGGTTCGCAGGGTCGCCAATCGCTCTTCCACTATGTCGCCCTTTCTTGGGTCTCGTTAGATCTCTTCCGGCATGGCGTCGAGGCGGCGTTCGAGCGAGTCCAGGCTCTCGTTCCACATGCTCCGGTAGGGCTCAAGCCAGGCGGCCATCTCGGCGAGCGGTTCGGGCCGCAGCCGATACCACCGGCGCTGCGCGTCGTGCCTGACCTCGACCAGGCCCGCCTCGCGCAGGATCCTCAGGTGTTTCGACACCGTCGGTTGGGTCAGCGCGAGCCGCTCCACCAGGTCGCCCACGGGACGCTCGCCGGTACGGAGCAGATCGAGGATCTCCCTGCGCCGGGGCTCGGCAAGTACTTCGAATGTGGTTGCCACTTCAGCAATATAGCCAAGTTGGCATATAAGATGTCAAGAAGCGCTGGAGGGCGGCTCGGACACGTCGCTCGGATCGGTCGTACGGGCGCGGCGCCGGATATGGAAGTGTCCGGAAACGGACGCCCGGAAGGTCTCTCGCCGGTCCTTGCCCGGATGATTTCGTGGTGTGTGAAGTCGTGATCAGTTGGTCCGTCGCCGGCGGTGTGGCGGACGGGAGATCTTGGAGGTCTCGCGATGGCGGTGGAGCTCGTCTACGAGACGCACTCGATCAGCACCGACAACGAGGCGGGAATCGCCACCGGCTGGCTTCCCGGCGCGCTCTCGCCGCGCGGTCGTGAATTCGCCCGTGAACTCGGGGAACGCCGTCGTGATGACGCGATCTCGGTCGTGTTCGTCTCCGATCTGGGGCGCGCCGTCGAGACCGCCGAGATCGCCCTCGGTGGCTCCGACATCCCGATCCATCAAGACGCGCGGCTCCGCGAGTGCGATTACGGCGAACTCAACGGCATGCCGGTCATCCGGCTCGCCGACGAGCGGTCACGTCACATCGACATCCCGTGGCCGGGTGGGCAGAGCTACCGCCAGGTGGTGGAGCAGACCCGTGACTTCCTCGGTGACCTCGCGGCCGCCTGGGACGGTCATCGTGTCCTGGTGATCTCCCACTCCGCCAACAGATGGGCGCTGGACCACCTCCTCGGCGGCCGCGAGCTGGAGGAACTGGTGGACGCGCCGTTCGACTGGCGAGAGGGGTGGGAGTACGTGGTGCCGACCGCTTTCCACGCGGACGACAGGGTGTCGGCGCCCGAAGGCGGGCGATCGGGGGACGTGCCGTTCTGACACGGTGCGGGGATCGGCGGGGTCGGGGCTCAAAGGGGAAGCGGGGGAACCAGGCCCACGGGGAGTCACGGGGAGTCATGGAGGATCACGGGGAGTCACGGGGAGTCACGGGGAGACGGTCTCGATCCTCCGCCTCTTCGCCATGGCCAGGACCACGATCGCGTAGAGGCCGAGCTGCACGACCGTTCCCGCCAGGGTCTGCCAGGGCACCGACCCCTGCTTCAGCGCCTCCGGCAGGCTGCCGTCGGCTCCGCTGACCCCGAAGGCCAGCACGTTGTTGACCACGTGCAGGGCGATGGCCGCCTCCAGGCCGCCGGTCCGCACCGCGAGCCAGCCCATCAGCGCACCGAAGGCGAAGACGTCGACGATGCCCCAGTCGACGTAGGCGTGCACCGCGGTGAAGGCGGCGGTACTCAGCAGGATGCCCGGCCACGGATTGGAGAGGAAGGCGCCGAACGCCTGGATCAGCCATCCCCGGAAGACGTACTCCTCGGCGGCGGCCTGGAAGGGCACCAGGAGCAGGGTGACGACCAGAACGGGCAGGAAGCGCTCCCAGCCGACCCAGCCGAACAACTCGCCGAGGTCTTCGCCGGTGGCGACGTAGGTGACGGCGACCGCGGCCTGGCCCAGCACCACGACGCCGATCGCCACCGCCGTGCACCGGGCCATCCACCGCCACCGCAGGCGGCCGACGACCGAGGAGAGGGTGCCGGGCGGGCGCCGCTGGATCCACGCCACCACGCCGTACACGATCGGCAGGACGACCGCGATCGAGAGCAGGTTGATCCCCAGGTCGAGCACCGGATCGGTGAAGATCTGCTCATCGGATCCGCCCATCTCGGCGCCCACGATCACGCCGAGCGTCGCACCGCCGAGGATGACGACGAGTCCGGCCAGCATGAGGCCCGCGAGTCCGGCGACCGTGCCCAGCACCGGTCGCCACCAGGCGTGCAGACGGGTGCGCGCCAGCAGGTCGTAGCGGCTGCCGGGCGGCGCCGGCACCATCCAGGGCTCGTGCCTCGGCGGGGGCGGGAAGTGGTCCACGGGCGGACCGTACGCGCCCGGTGGCGGACCGTACGCGCCGGACGGGTCGGGGACACCGGGCCGGTGAGGCGGCGGGCCGGAGGGCTGGAGGGGCGTCGCCTCGGACCCGGAGTCCTGGGGGACGTGCATCGAATACCTCCGGGGTGGACACTCCGGCCTTCGGGCCGGAAGGAAACGCGGCGCAGCGCCACCGGTCTGGATGCGCGTCGATCCATTTCGATGGGTTTACGGAGTTTACGAGGTCGGAGGGCGGGACGCGCCCCGTCGAACTCGATGTTCTCCCCGTGTTCCCGGTGACTCCGCCAGGCTTCCCGGCGCATCGGTCGCATTCGCGAGCCGATCGCCGTCCCGCTTTCGGAAGATCACGCTCCGCGGACGTTGGTCATGATCGCGTAGACGGAGGTGGAGGCCGTCATGAACAGCCAGTTGCGCTTGAGGCCGCCGAAGACCAGGTTGGAGGTCTTCTCGGGAAGCCTGAGCTTGCCGATCAAGGTGCCGTCCGGGGCGAAGCAGTGCACTCCCTCGTGCGTCGCCGCCCAGATCCGGCCGGCGGTGTCGAGCCTGATCCCGTCGAGACCGCCCGCCGAGCATTCCGCGAGCACCCTGCCGTTCTCCAGGGCGGCGCCCCGCACCTCGAAGACCCGCAGATGCCCGCGCTGGGTGTCGGCGACGTAGAGGAGGGACTCGTCCGTCGAGAAGGCGAGGCCGTTGGGGCGGGCGAAGTCGTCGGCCACCGCCGTGATCTCTCCGGTGGCGGGGTCGAGACGGTAGACCTGATCGTTGCCGATCTCGCTCTCCGCCTGGTGGCCCTCGTAGTCGCTGGCGATGCCGTACCTGGGGTCGGTGAACCACACGGAGTCATCCGACCTGACCACCACGTCGTTGGGGCTGTTGAGGCGCTTGCCCTGCCAGTGGTCGGCGATGACGGTGATGGAGCCGTCGTGCTCGGTGCGGGTCACCCGCCGGGCGCCGTGCTCGCAGGAGATCAGCCGGCCCTGCCGGTCGAGGGTATGGCCGTTGGTGTAGCCCGCGGGAGCGCGGAAGGGACCCACGTTTCCCGTCATCTCGTCCCAGCGGAGAATCCTGTCGTTGGGGATGTCGCTCCACAGCAGATAGCGGCCCGCCGGGACGTAGGTGGGACCTTCGGCCCACCGGCAACCGCGGTGGATCCGCTCGACCCGCTTGTCGCCCCCGACGTCGGCGAACCGCTCGTCGAGCACCTCGAACTCCGCGGCAATGGATTCCGTCATGTAATCCTCCTTGATCGCAGAATATGATACGGCGATGGACAGGATTGACAAGATGTTGATCGGCATCCTTCAGGACGACGCCGGTCGGTCCTACGCCGCGCTCGGGGCCGCGGTGGGGTTGTCGAGCGGCGCCGCGCACGAACGGGTGCGCAAGCTGCGCGAACGAGGGCTGATCCGGCGGACGACCATCGAGGTCGATCCCGTCGCCGCGGGCAGGGGCGTGCTGTCCTTCGTGCTCGTGGAGGGGCAGGCGTGGATGGGCGCGTCGGGCGAGGCACTGCTCGCGATTCCCGAGATCGAGGAGGCGCACGTCATCGCGGGACCGGCGTCACTGCTGGTCAAGGTGCGCACGGCGAGCACCAGGGAACTGCAGGAGGTGCTGCGCAGGCTCTTCGAGATCGAGGGGGTGGCCGGGACGCGAACCATCATGGTGCTGGAGAGCTTCTTCGAGCGTGGCCTGCATCTCCCTCACCAGGATGCGTGAGGGCCTCGTGACCTGGTCCACCTCAATCGAAGCCGGGCCCGGAACGGCGCGAGGCGGCGGCCGCGCGCAGGCGGAGCCGGATCAGTTCGGAAGCGGCCCGCGCGGGGGTGGTGCCGGTGCGCTCCGAGGTGGCGAGCAGGGTGGTGACGGTGTCCTCGATGTTCTGGACGCGGGCGAGCGCCTCGTCGGCGGTTCCGCGGTCGAGTTCGACGGTGAGGGCGTGGATCACCCCGCCCGCGCTGACGACGTGGTCGGGCACCCAGATGATGTCGCGGCGGTGCAGCAGGTCGGCGACGGCCGGGGTGGTGAGCTGGTTGTTCGCGGGCCCCGCGACGGCGGCGCACCGCAGGCCGGGCACGATCTCCTCGGTGAGGACGCCGCCGAGGGCCGCGGGCACCAGGATGTCGACGTCCGCGGTGACGACCTGCGCGGGCTCGCCCCAGGTGGCGCCGACCTCGTCGGCGAGTGCCCGCTTGCCGGGATCGATGTCGCCGACGAGGAGTTCGGCTCCCTCGGCGGCGAGCAGGCGGACGATCTTCTCGCCCACGTTGCCCAGGCCGATCACGGCCAGACGACGACCGGTGAGGCTCGGGGTGCCGTGGAGCCGCCTGCCGACGGCGCGCAGCGCGGCGAGCGTCCCGGCCGCGGTGTGCGGAGAGGAGTCGCCGCTGCCGGCCTGTCGCGCGGGTCTGCAGAAGACGTGGGGGGTGCGCTCGCCGATGACCGCCATGTCGGCCGGGCCGGTCCCGACGTCCGGGCCGGTGGCGTACCTGCCGTCCAGGGAGGCGATGACGTCCGCGACGTCGTACAGCACGTGACGGCGGCGGACCGGATCGAGTTCGACCCCTTCGGGGACGGCGACGACGGTCTTGCCGCCACCGTTGGCCAGTCCGGCCACCGCGCACTTGGCGGTCATGCCGGCCGACAGGCGCAACGCGTCGGAGAGACCGTCCCGCCAGTCGGGGTAGTGCCAGATCCGGCACCCGCCGACCGCCTGGCCGAGCGCCGTCGAATGGACGGCGACGATGACGGGCAGGCCGGAGCGCGGCCCCGTGTGAACCGCGACCTGCTCATGATCGAACCCTGGCATATGACGATCCCTTCATGTGATCGGCGTCCGGGTCCAAGAATCGGATATCCGGTCGCCGCTCAGGGGTCCGATCGAACGTATGGTTGGAACGACCGGCAAAATACCGGTCATGGACGAACTTGATTCGGAGATCATCCGGCTTCTCCAAACGGATGCGCGGCAGTCCAATCGCGAGCTGGCCCGCAAACTCGGGATCGCGCCCTCGACCTGCCTGGAACGCGTGAGGGGGCTCACCCGCCGCGGGGTCATCCGCGGCTATCACGCCGACATCGACCCCGCGGCCCTGAACCGCGGCGTCCAGGCTCTCGTCTCCGTGCAGGTACGCCCGCTCAGCCGCACCGTCATCGACACCTTCAAGGACTCGGCGAGCGCCCTGCCCGAGGTGCTCAGCGTCTTCGTGCTGGCCGGTGGCGACGACTTCCTTCTCCACGTGGCGGTCCAGGACCTCGACCACCTGCACGCCTTCCTGCTGGACCGGCTCAGCAAGCGCCGCGAGATCGCGGGTTTCCGCACTTCGGTGATCTTCCAGCAGGTGCACGACACCGCCCCGGCGAGGCTCCCCGACGTGACGTCCACACCCGCGAACTGAGCGGGAGGTCTCGCCTGCCGCTACTCGCCGGTGCCGAGGCCCGAGCGGTGAGCGATGACGGCGAGTGCGGTGCGGTCCCGCGCGTCGAGTTTGGTCAGGATCCGGCTGACGTAGGTGCGTACGGTGGCCGGGCTGATGAAGAGGGCCGCGGCGATCCTGTCATTGGTCTCGGCGTACCCGATCCGGGTCAGGACGGCGAGTTCCCTTTCGGTGAGGGTGGCGAGCCGAGGGTCGCGCACGGGTGGTCTCGGGGCCCGGGCGAGGCGTTCCATGACGCGCCTGGCGATCGCGGGGGAGAGCACGTTCCCCCCTTCGGCGGCCGTGCGCACCGCCTTGCGGAGGTCCTCCGACGGAGTGTCCTTGAGGAGGTAACCGGCGGCGCCGAGCGTGACGGCCTCGACGATGTCCTCCTCGTCGTCGAAGGTGGTGAGGATCAGCACCCGTGAGCCGTCCAGGGAGTCGTCGGCGCGGATGGCCGCGGTCGCTTCGAGTCCGTTCATACCGGGCATGCGGATGTCCATGAGCACGACGTCCGGGCGGAGCTCCCGGACGAGGGAGAGCGCCGCGCGTCCGCCGGACGCCTCTCCGGCGACGGTGATGTCCGGATCGTTTTCGAGGAGTGCTCGCAGGCCCGCGCGTACGAGCTCCTGGTCGTCGGCGATGACCACCCTGATCATGATGGCTGCTCCAGTGGAAGGACGGCTCGGACCGTGAAACCTGCGGGCTCGCGTCCGGCCGTCAGGGTGCCCCCGAGCGTCTCCGCGCGCTCGCGCATCCCGGCGATGCCGTGCCCCGCTCCGCTGTCGGGGCCCTGCCCGGGGCCGTCGTCGGTCACGGACAGGCGCAGGACCGCTCCGTCGTCGAGCGCGACGACGCGGGCGCGGGTGCCGCGGGAGTGCTTGACGATGTTGGTGACCGCCTCCTGGACGATTCTGAACGCGCAGGCGTCGACCGTCGCGGGAAGTTCGGTGGTGACGCGCATCTCGAGGTCGAGGTCGATCCCCGCCGCGGCGGCCGTCTCACGCAGCGAGCCCACGCCCGACAGCGAGAGGACCGACCTCGGATTCTCGCCGGGGGTGCGGAGGAGGGCGACGGTCCGGCGCAGCTCGCTCATCGTGCGCGTGCTGGTTGACTTGATCAGATCCAGAGCCGCCCGGGTCCGCGCCTCGTCGTGGCCGAGCGACTCGCGGGCGACATCGGCGTGCAGGGAGATGACGGAGGTCGTGTGACCGATCGAGTCGTGCAGCTCTCGCGCTATGGCGAGGCGTTCGGCGTGAAGTCGGGCGTCGGCCTCCTGCCGGTAGCGCTGGGCGGTGAGTTCGGCGATCCGCCTCGCCCCCGCCTGCACGGTCCTTCTCGACCTCAGGCCGTCTCCCAGGGCGATCGCCGCGGCCATGAGCAGGACGTGCCCGGCCAGCTCGTAGCCGACGACGAACGAGAAGTCCTCACCCTCGATGAGGCGGAAGAACAGCGAGACCGCGATCACGACGGTGGCGGTGACGACGGCGTGGACGAGCCGGCCGAACTCGGCCGCCGAGAACAACGCCGCGGCGACGGGAACGGCCACTCCCACGGCCGGGTGACCGGCGGCGTAGTACGCGAACAAACCCAGGGCGGTGACGGCGAGCACGGCCGTCGGGTGGCGTCGCCGGACGAGCATCAGCGCCCCCAGGCCCACGGCCCACAGATGGGCGATCGGGTCCGGGCTCTGCCGTCCTCCCTGGCCGGCGGAGATGACGATCGACAGCACGAGGGTGACACCCACACCGATCAGGGCGTCGACCGCCCAGGGCGGGAGTCTTCTTCGTGTCCGAACACGCCGTTCTTCGACCACGCAGCCACCCTAAGGCGCCGTCGCGGCGCTCCGCAGTCCACGTGAGGCGACACGGGAAGTCGCCTTCCGACGTACGGGTGTCGAGATCGGACACGGATGTGCCACGCCCCTCGCGCTCCCTAGCTTGAGGCCATGACCTCTCACAACACCTCGCCGCGTGGGCCGCTCGCCCGAAGGCGCCCGGCGCTCGGGCTGCCCCTGATCGCCGTGATCGGCCTCGCTCTTCTCGCCGCGCCCCGGGTCGTGCTTCACGACCTGGACATCATCCACGAGGGCACCTTCGTGAACGCCCTGTTCGTCTTCGTGCCGCCGATCGTATGGATCGCGGTCGTCCTCTGGAAACGAGTACCCAACCCCTTCCTCACCCTCCTCGTCGTGGGCCTGTTCTACGGCGTCTTCCTGGCCGTGGGACATCAGGTGCTCTGGGAGGCCGCCTTCGGCGACAACCCGCCCGTGCTCGGTGGAAACCTGGGCGACGTCGACCCGGCGGTACAGTCCCTCATCCTGCGCCTCTTCGCCGCGGTGAGCAGTGTCTTCACCGGGGTGATCGTCGGAGCGATCACCGGCCTCGTCGCCTGGGGGCTCGGCAAGGTCGTTCCCTCGGGTGCCCGGGAAGCCTGAAGGACGCGCCACGGCGGGAGACGGCTGCTCCCTTCGTCGGGCGCGGGTGGTGGCCCGCTCCCGAGACGGCGTGTCCGTTCGGTCCGGCGATCCTTCGTGCCGCGGGGCTCGTCGTGGCGGGAATTAAATCCGAGGCGGCCGGTGCGCCTTCGCCGGTACGCTCCCCGGGCATCTCCCGGCCGTTGACGGGCCGTCGACGGGGCCGTCCGCGCGGAACCGGTGCGGAGTCCGGGAGGGCTCGCGGGAAACCCGTGGAAAGGCCGCGGGGAAGTCGCGGAAGAGGAGAGGAAACGCCGTTGACCATGATCGCTGTGACCGGTGTCACGGGAAATCTCGGAAGGCTCGTCATCGAGGACCTGCTCGCCAGGGTCCCCGCCCGCGACCTCGTCGCGCTCGCCCGTACCCCGAAGAAGGCGGAGGGCCTGCTCGGCGGCGGTGTCGAGGTGCGGCACTGTGATCATGACGACGCCGCGTCCGTCGACGCCGCGCTCGCCGGGATCGAGGTGCTGCTCCTGGTGTCCGGGCCGGACATGACGCCCGGAGTCCGCGTGCGGCAGCACCGCACCGTCGTCGAGGCCGCCGTCCGGGCGGGGGTGCGCCGCGTCGTCTACACCAGCGCCGTGGGCGCGGAGGACGGCCGGGGCCCCGTCGCCGACCACACGGCGACGGAGAGGGCGCTCCGCGAGGCGGGTCCGGCCTACACCGTGCTGCGCAACGCCCTCTACTCCGAGGCGTTCCTGGGCGCCGCGCTTGTCCAGGCGGGAAAAGAGGGCGAGATCACCTCCTCCACCGGTGGCCGGCCGCTCAACACCGCGAGGTTGCGTGACCTGGCGCTGGCCGCGAGTGCCGCCCTCACCGGTTCCGGGCACGAGAACGCGACCTACGAGTTGCTCGGTCCGCTGTGGACCTATCCGGAGCTCGCCGAGGTTCTCACCCGTGTTCTGGGCAGGCCGATCGAGCATCGGGAGATCACCGACGCGGAGGCCGGTTGGCTGGGGGGCGTGTTCCCCGCGGTGCGCGCCGGTGCCCTCGCCACGACCGGCTCCGACCTCGCGCGCCTGCTGGGGCGGCCGCCGTCGGGCCTGGAGGAGACGGTCACCGCCCTCGTCGCCCGTACGGCCGGCTGAGCGTCACCGGCCTGTGCGGACGCGGGCCGGCCGGGGGCGCTCAGGTCAGATAGTCGCGCAGGGCCCGCGAGCGCGAGGGGTGGCGCAGCTTCGTCATCGTCTTGGACTCGATCTGCCGGATGCGCTCGCGGGTCACCCCGTAGGCGCGTCCGATCTCCTCAAGGGTCTTGGGCCGCCCGTCACCGAGCCCGAACCGCATCGCCACCACCCCGGCCTCACGCTCCGACAGCGCGTCCAGGATGGTGTGCAACTGCTCCTGCAGCAGCGCGGAGGCCACCGCGTCCTCGGGGGTGATCGCCTCGGAGTCCTCGATGAGGTCGCCGAACTCGCTGTCGCCCTCGGTGCCCAGCGGGCTGTGCAGGGAGATCGGCTCCCGCCCGTATCCCTGGACCTCGACGACCCGCTCCGGGGTCATCTCCAGCTCCACGGCCAGCTCCTCAGGGGTGGGCTCGCGGCCCAGGTCGGTCGTCATCTGCCGGTGCACCCGCGCCAGCTTGTTGATCACTTCGACCATGTGAACGGGGATGCGGATGGTGCGGGCCTGGTCGGCGAGCGCCCGGGTGATCGCCTGCTTGATCCACCAGGTGGCGTACGTGGAGAACTTGAATCCCTTGGTGTAGTCGAACTTCTCCACGGCGCGGATCAGCCCCAGGTTGCCCTCCTGGATCAGGTCCAGGAACAGCATGCCCCGGCCGGTGTGGCGCTTGGCCAGCGACACCACCAGGCGCAGGTTGGCCTCCAGCAGGTGGTTCTTGGCCCGGTGGCCGTCTTCGGCGAGCCATTCGAGCTCCGCGCGCACGTCGGGCTGGAGCCGGGCGCCGTCGTTGAGCCGCTCGGTGGCGAACAGCCCCGCCTCGATGCGCCGGGCGAGCTCGACCTCCTGCTCGGCGTTGAGCAGGGAGATCCTGCCGATCTGCTTGAGATAGTCCTTGACGGGGTCGGTGCTGGCTCCGACGCTCGCTTCCAGGGCTGCGGGCGCCTCGTCGTCGTCGGTCAGAACGAGCTCTTCCTCGGCCTCGACAACCTCAACGGTGCCTTCCACGGTAGCGGCTTCCATGGCGTTCACACCTTCCCCAGGTCTGGTCGGATACAACAACCTGTGCAGTTCAAGGTACGTCCCGCGACGGTGTGCTGCGTCGCCTGGCTCGCCGTCGCGTCCTTCGCCTGGAGCTGATCGGCTCCGCTGCCTACAGGTGCTGGGTCCCTTTCCACCTCCGAACGGGCGCAGGGCCGCCTTTCCCCGTGGGGGAAAGGCGGCCCTGCGGTTGTGACCGGCGACGCTGCGGGTGTTGCCGTGGTGATGGACGTACGGGTGGGGGAGCGGGGAACTGAGTCCGCCGTATCCGACCGAGTCCGCGAGGAGGGGACAAGGGGCGGACAGGATCGGGTCGGATCAGGACGGGAAGTCGTTCGGGTTGACGCCGGTCGTCCTGGCGTTGCCACCCCTGACCGGGTTGAGGGTGAGGGTCCCGATGGTCGAGCTGGTCGTGGTCGTGGTGAACCTCAGCCGGTCGGTGAAGCGCTGGTAGGAGGGGGACTGGGCGAACCTGCCCCGGGAGGTGTTGAACCGGTGGCCGGAGGTGAAGAAGATGGTGTAGTTGCCGTCCCGCACACCGGTGGCGGTGGCGGTGGACCGGGCGCGGACGTAGACGCTGATCGCCTTGGACCTGCCGCGGACCAGCGTGACGACGGCGTCCCTGCCGGTGCCGTTCTTCACCTTCAGCTTGCCCCGGCCGCCGCTGATGCGGTTGTAGAGGATCTTGCCGTTACCGGGTCGTGCGGCGGCCTCGGTGGAGGAGACGGCGACGGTCTCCTGGGCCGAGGCGGTGGCGGGGGCGGCGAGGGAGCCGGTCAGCAGGACGGACGCGAGGATCGCTCCCGCGAGGGGACGTAGACGAATCATTGCGCAAATATGGCCAATCCCCGGTGGCCGGTCAACGCGAATTCGTGCTGGCGAGGCCTTTCGGGCGTTTTGTATAGGTATTGAACCCTGCGATGATCACCCGTGTGGGGCTCGGGCTCCGGACGTCTCTCGGCGATTCGGGAAGTGAAACATCGGACCGTTCCAGATCGGCGTTTCGTTCCCCGCCCTCTCATCGCACTCTGTCGGTTGTTGCATCACATAAAGCCACTCTTCAGGCATATTTTTGCGAAAATAAGTAGAAACATTGCAGTCATCTGCCTGTCATCCTATGGTGTTCGCAGCGCCGTTCGCCGATCTCCGTCGGTGACGGCGGCAGTCTCTCCGCCCCCCACCGGCCGGATCGCGGCGACCGTATGTCCCGTCGACCGTGGCGATCCGGCCTCGCGTGACGAAGGGTCAGCCGATGAAGACATCCGATCAATCCGTCAGCCGCTTACGCCATACCGGGCGACGCGCCCAGATCGTCCTCGCGCTGCTGCTGGCCACCCTGTGCTGGGCCGGAGCCCAGACACCGCTCCCGGCACGGGGCGCGGCCGTGCCCGAGCAGTCCTCCAACGTCCATCTCTTCTACTACTCCTGGTACGGCAACCCCCAGACGAGCGGGGAGTGGCGGCACTGGCAGCAGGGCGGACGCACCCCACCCGACGACGTGGGCGCCGACCTGTACCCCAGCCTGGGCGCCTACGACTCCGGCGACTACGCGGGCGCCGTCACCAGGCACATGCAGTGGATCAAGCAGGCCGGGGTCGGCGTCATCGTCTACAGCTGGTGGGGGCGTGACAGCTTCGAGGACAGGCTCACCCGAGGCGTGATGGACGCCGCCGCGCGTTACGGCGTCAAGGTCGCCTGGCACCTGGAGCCGTACGAGGGGCGCACGGCGGCCTCCACCGTCGAGGACATCCGCTACATCAACACCCGCTACGGCTCCCACCCGGCCTTCTACCGTGACGCCGAGCACGGCGATCGGGCGGCGTTCTACGTCTTCGAGAGCCTGAGGATCACCGACTGGGCCGCGCTCGACCAGGTCACCGCGGGCAACATCGTGCTCGCCCAGACCACCGACACGTCGAAGATCGCGCACTTCTCCGGCATGTACACCTACGACGGGATCGCCGGTGCCACCGCGCCCGGCTGGGCCAACGCGAGCGCGTACGCCAAGCGGAACAACCTGATCTGGGCGCCCTCGGTGGCTCCCGGCTACATCGACGACCGCGCGGTGCCGGGCAACACCACCCCGACCCTGGGCCGCGCCAACGGCGCCACCTACGACCTGGAGTGGTCCAACGCCCTCGACCCGGCCAAGGGCGGCCTGCCGACCTGGGTCTCCATCACCTCGTTCAACGAGTGGCACGAGGGCAGCTCCATCGAGCCCGCGGACTCCACCCCGCCGGGCGGGTTCGGCTACCAGACCTTCGACGGCGCGTACGGCAGGACGGGGACCGCGGCGGAGACCGCCTATCTGGACCGGACGAAGTACTGGGCGACGGAGTTCGAGACCCGCAGGACCGGCGGCACGCGAGACACCCAGCCCCCGACCGCACCGGGTGCCGCGCGCGCCGTCCCGGCCTCCGGCACGAGCATCACGGTGGGCTGGACCGCGGCCACCGACAACGTCGGAGTGACCGGCTACGACGTCTACCGCGAGGCGGGCGCCACCGACGTCAAGGTGGGCAGCACCGCCGGAACGTCGTTCACCGTCACCGGTCTCACGCCGTCGACCTCCTACAGCTTCTACGTGGTCGCCAGGGACGCCGCGCAGAACACCTCGCCGCCCTCAGGCACGGTGACCGCGACGACCGGGCCCCCACCCGGGTGCTCTCCCGGCACCGGAGACCTGGCCAGGAACAAGGCGGTCAGCGCGAGCAGCGTCACCCAGAACTACGTCGCGGCCAACGCGGTCGACGGCGACGCGAACACCTACTGGGAGAGTGCCAACCACACCTTCCCCCAGTCGATCACCGTTGACCTCTGCGCCCAGGTCTCCGTCGGGCGCCTGGTGCTGAGGTTGCCGCCGTCCGCGGCCTGGGGCACGCGCACCCAGACATTGTCGGTGCAGGCCTCGTCCGGCGGCGACTTCGAGACGGTGGTGCCGTCGCGGGGCCACGTCTTCGACCCGGCCACCGGCAACACCGTGACCATCACCTTCCCGGCGACGGCGAAGAGGTACGTGCGGCTGAACATCACGGGGAACACCGGCTGGCCCGCCGGGCAGATCTCCGCCTTCGAGGTCTATTCCTCCTAGCGGCCCGCCGTGCGCGTTCGGTGATCGAGAGCGCGTGAGGCCGGTCGGGACGACGGTTCGTCCCGACCGGCCTCACGGATACGAGCGGGTGAGCGTGCGCGACGCGCCCGGCAGGAGCGGCACAGCGGCACGGATCCATCGGACGGGCATGGGGAGCGGCACCACCGCGGGTGCCGCTCCCGATGCCCGAGCGTGTCTCGTCAGGCCGCGTCGAGGCGGGTCAGTTCCTCGGCGGACAGTTTCACGTCGGCCGCGCCGACCGAGTCGCGGATGGTCTCCGGACGAGAGGAACCCGGGATCGGGATCACCACCGGCGCCTTGGCGAGCATCCACGCCAGGCACACCCGCTGCGGGCTCACCCCGTGCGCCCGCGCGACGTCCGCGAACACGGCGAACCGCGAGCCCAGCTCGCCGGCCTGCGAGATCCCGCCCAGCGGGCTCCACGGCAGGAACGCGATGCCCAGCTCCGCGCACAGCTCCAACTCGGGCTCGCTGGAGCGAAACGACGGCGAGAACTGGTTCTGCACGCTCACCAGCCGCCCGCCGAGGATCTCGTTGGCGAGCCGGATCTGGTCCGGGTCGGCGTTCGAGACGCCCGCGAAGCGGATCTTGCCCGCGTCCAGCAGGTCGCGGATCGCCCCGACCGACTCCGCGTACGGAACCTTCGGGTCGGGGCGGTGGAACTGGTAGAGCCCGATGGCCTCGACGCCGAGACGCGCGAGCGACGCGTCGCAGGCCTTCTTCAGGTGGTCGGGCGAGCCGTTCAGGGTCCACGAGCCGTCACCGGGGCGCGCATGGCCGCCCTTGGTGGCGATCAGCACGTCGGAGGTGTCGCCCCCGTAACCGGCGACCGCGCGGGCGATCAAGGACTCGTTGTGGCCGACCTCGTCCGCGCCCAGGTGATAGGCGTCCGCGGTGTCGATCAGCGTCACACCCGCCTCCAGCGCGGCGTGGATCGTCGTGATCGAACGCTGCTCGTCGGGGCGCCCTTCGATCGACATCGGCATTCCGCCGAGACCGATCTCACTGACCTGGACATCGCCGATGCGGCGTGTCTGCATGGGAGCTCCTTCTTGGGAATCGGTTGGTACCTCTCCACCCTGCCCCGATCAAGCCATCCAATGAGAGTTACCGACGGTGAGGTGATGGCGAGGTGGTGAGAAAAAGGAATGGACGGGATGACGCTCGGGCTTGTAACTTACGGCTGACCGTGACACCACCTGAGGAGGTGAGACCCATGAACGCTGTATCGACGTGGGTGCTCCCCCTTCCCGTCATGGCCGGGCGACCGAGGTAGGTGTCGCCGGGAGCGCCGCTTGGACAAGGCACTCCCGAAAGGCAATACCTATGCATTCTCAGCAGGTCACCGCCGAGCCGCAGCCGAACGACGGTGCCGAGCGTGACTCCGCGGCGGGCGACGTTCCCGGAGTTCTCCGGTCGCCGGCCCCAGGCACCGATCGCGCCTCCCACGCCTTCGATGTGATCATTGCCGGGTGCGGGCCGACCGGTGCGATGCTCGCCGCCGAACTGCGACTGCACGATGTGCGAGTACTCGTTCTGGAGAAGGAGATCGAGCCCGCGTCGTTCGTCCGCATAGTCGGTCTGCATGTTCGCAGCCTCGAACTGATGGCGATGCGCGGACTGCTGGAGCGCATGCTCCAGCACGGAAGACGACGTCCGGCCGGCGGTTTCTTCGCCGCCATCCCCAAACCCGCGCCCAAGGGCCTGGATTCCGCGTACGCCTACCTGCTGGGCATCCCACAGCCGGTCATCGAGCGCCTGCTCGCAGAGCACGCGATCGAACTGGGCGCGCAGGTCCGGCGCGGGTGCGCGGTCGCCGGTCTCGAGCAGGACGACGAGGGGGTGACCGTCGAGCTGGCCGACGGCACGCGGCTGCGTTCGCGCTACCTCGTCGGCTGTGACGGCGGGCGCAGCACGGTGCGCAAGCTGCTCGGTGTCGGTTTCCCCGGCGAGCCCTCGCGGACCGAGACCCTGATGGGCGAGCTGGCAGTGGGCATGCCGCAGGAGGAGATCGCCGCCAGGATGGCCGAGGTCCGCGAGACCCATCGGCCGTTCTGGCTCCGGCCCTTCGGCGAAGGGATCTACAGTGTCGTGGTCCCCGCGCCGGAAGCCGGCGACCGCGCGCAACCGCCCACCCTTGAGGATTTCAAACAGGGGTTGCGTGCCATCGCCGGAACCGATTTCGGCGTGCACTCCCCGCGCTGGATGTCCCGCTTCGGAGACGCCACCCGGCTGGCCGAACGATATCGGGCCGGGCGGGTGCTGCTGGCCGGCGACGCGGCGCACATCCATCCCCCCATCGGCGGGCAGGGCCTCAACCTGGGCGTTCAGGACGCGTTCAACCTCGGCTGGAAACTGGCCGCACAGATCCGCGGGTGGGCCCCGGAGGCGCTGCTGGACAGCTACCAGGCCGAACGTCGTCCGGTCGCCGAGGACGTGCTGGACAACACCCGTGCCCAGACGGAACTGTTGTCCGCCGAACCGGGCCCGCAGGCCGTGCGCAGGCTGCTCACCGAACTGATGGACTTCGACGAGGTGAACCGCCACCTGACCGAAAAGATCACCGCGACCGGCATCCGCTACGACTTCGGCGAAGGCCCCGACCTGCTCGGCCGCCGCATGCACGACCTCGACGTGAAACAGGGCCACCTCTACGGTCTGCTGCATCGTGGCCGTGGCCTGCTGCTGGACCGTACCGAACGCCTCACCGTCGGCGGCTGGTCGGACCGGGTCGATCACCTCGCGGATCCCACCGCGGAGCTGGACGTCCCGTGCGTCCTGCTGCGTCCCGACGGCCACGTCGCCTGGATCGGCGACGACCAGCAGGACCTGGACGACCACCTCTCCCGCTGGTTCGGCAGGCCCGCCGACTGAATCCAGCCCGAGCGGCGGAAAAGACCCGCGAGGAGTGCTCGCGCCGATGCTCACCCCCGTACGGGGGTGAGCATCGCGTCAGAGGGCGGAGTGGGAGGGCATCAGGACGGCGGCGCCCTCGACGCGATCCCCGGCCAGGTCCGCCAGAGCCCGGTCGGCCTCGGCCAGCCGATAGGGCACCGTCGTCACCCGGGGTGGGTGGAGCGTCGCCAGTTCCAGATAGGCGCGGCCGTCGGCGCGGGTGTTGGCGGTGACGCTGCGCAGCGTGCGCTCCTGGAACAGGTGCCGCTGATAGGTCAGGGGCGGGATGTCGCTGAGATGGATGCCCGCGACCGCCAGGGTTCCGCCCCGCTCCAGGGCGGCCAGCGCGACCGGCACCAGCTCGCCCGCCGGGGCGAACAGGATCGCCGAGTCCAGCGGTTCCGGCGGGGCGTCCGCGGCGCCGCCCGCCGAGGCCGCGCCCAGGGCGACGGCCAACTCCCTGGCCTTGGCCGAGCGGGTCAGCACGTGCACGGTCGCCCCCTGGGCGAGGGCGAGCTGCGCGGTCAGGTGCGCCGAGGCGCCGAAGCCGTAGATGCCCAGCCGTCCGCCGGGTGGCAGGTCGCTGCGGAGCAGGGCCCGGTAGCCGATGATCCCCGCGCACAGCAGCGGCGCGAGCTTCTCCGCGGGGACGTCGCCGGGGAGCGGGTAGGCGAAGTCCTCGGGAACGGTCAGGTATTCGGCGTAGCCGCCGTCGGCGTCCCAGCCGGTGTAGGTCGAACCGGGACAGAGGTTCTCCGCACCCCGCAGGCAGTAGCGGCAGCGCCCGCAGGTCGAGCGGAGCCAGGCCACCCCCACCCGGGCGCCCGGCGCGAGCCGCACGGCGTCGGGGGCGGCGGACACCACCCGCCCCACGACCTCGTGGCCTGGCGTGGTCCTCGGGCGTCGCGGCCGGAGATCGCCCTCGGCGAGGTGCAGGTCGGTGCGGCAGACCGCGCATGCCTCGACGCGGACCAGCACCTCACCGGGTCCGGGGGAGGGGACGGGGACGCGCACCGGCCGCAGGGGACGCGAGGAGATCGGCCCCGGGTGGGTGACGACCCAGGCGTCCATCTCCGAGGGGATCACGGGCGGCCGGTGAGCCGAAGGGCCGGACCCGGCGGGGGTCACGGGCGGTTCCTGGGACGGCGGGGCCGGCTCGGCGGGGGTCACGGGTCGCGCCGCCGGATGCGACGGCCGGTGACCTCGGTGGCGGCGATCCTCACGTACGGCTCCCGCTCGCCCCCCGTCCACGGCCGGACGCCCAGCGCCGCCAGGGCGGCGCGGTCCTCCTCCGAGGAGACGTGGTGGATTCCCCCGCGCACCAGCACGCTCCAGCCCTCGCGGCCGGCGTCGTCGATCCGGTCGACCTCGAAGGCGACCTTGGACTCGACCCCCTGGGCCCCGGTGCGCAGGGCGTCGTCGAGCGGTCCGCCGAAAGCGGTGCGGAAGATCACCGAGCTGCCGTGCAGGGCGTAGTCGACCGGCAGGATCACCGGCCCGCCGATCTCCTCGAAGGCGATGCGCCCCACTCCGCCGGGGGTGATGAGCCGCAGGCACTCGTCCCTGTCCAGGGTTTCCAGCCTGTCCCGGGTGAGGCCGAGATCCTCGCGTCGCCTGGCGATCCGGCGGCCGAGGTCGCCCGGGGCCGATACGCGTCCAGTCATGGGATTCTCCCGCTGAGAAGATCGATGTCGCTGCGAGTCCGGGGCTCCTCCGGCTCCGCGCCCCCCGATCGGCATCACCTGAGGCCTCCCCTCCCCGGCGCGCCGCTAATCGGGGGTGAGGGTGCCGGTGGAGACTCATGACGCGATGCCGACCGGCGCCTCACTGTTAACCGGTGGAGAAGTTGGTGTGACCACGGTCATCGCGTTTTGTTCCGGATGAAACGGGTCGGCAATTTCCGGCGGTTGAACTGTCGTCAGCGGTAAAGGCGCACCGACTCGGATAAGGCCGCTTTCCCCTGTGGAGACTCGTATGCCTGAGATGTATTTCCAGGTCAGATGGCCCGATGGTTCACAACAACGCTGTTATTCCCCATCGCTCATCATTGAGGACTTTCTTCATCCCGAACAATCGTACCCAATCGCCGAATTCGTCTCGCTGAGCGGCAGGGCGCTGGAGGCGGCCGGTGAGCGCGTACGCGAGAGGTACGGGTTCGGGTGCGCGGCCGCGGCGAGGCAGGTCGCCGAGATCGAGAGGAAGGCGGCCGGTTTCGCCGGTGCCGGCATGGTGACGGTCGAGAGGTTCGAGCGGTGAACGGCCGTCACCACGAGGTGGTCGTCGTCGGCGCGGGCCAGGCGGGCCTGTCGATGAGCCACTGCCTGCGCAGGGACGGCGTCGACCACCTGGTGCTGGAGCGTCACCGCGTGGGCCACGAGTGGCGCGCGCGGCGCTGGGACTCCTTCTGCCTCGTCACGCCCAACTGGCAGTGCCGCCTGCCGGGGTTCCCCTACCCGGGCGACGACCACGACGGGTTCATGCTCCGCGACCAGATCGTCGGCTACCTGGAGGACTACGCGGCCTCCTTCTCCCCACCGGTGCTGGAGGGGGTGAACGTCACCAGGCTCCTTCCCGACGGGCGGGGGTTTCGGGTGGAGACCGACCGGGGCACGGTCACCGCGGGCCAGGTCGTGGTCGCCACCGGCCCCTACCAGGTCCCGGTGATCCCCCGGGTGGCCGAGCGGTTCCCCGCGCACGTGACGCAGATCCACTCCGCCGACTACCGCAATCCCGAGCTGCTGCCTCCGGGTGAGGTGCTGGTCGTCGGTACCGGCCAGTCGGGGTGCCAGATCGCCGAGGACCTGCACCTGGCCGGGCGGCGCGTGCACCTGTCGGTCGGCGGCGCGCCCCGGGTGGCCCGCTTCTACCGGGGCAGGGACGTGGTGGCCTGGCTGGATCTGATGGGCTACTACGACCGGCCCATCGACTCCTTCGACGACCACGACGCCGTCCGGGCCCGCGCCAACCACTACGTGACCGGCCGCGACGGCGGGCGCGACATCGACCTGCGGGCCTTCGCCCTGGAGGGGATGAGCCTGTACGGCAGGCTGACCACGGTCGAGAACGACACGGCGACCGGTGTGGGAACGGCCGAAGCCGCGGAGGAGAGGACCGGTGGCAGGGCGCGGTTCGCCCCCGACCTGCGGCGCAACCTCGACCACGCCGACGCGGTCTGCGAGAGCGTCAAGGACTCCATCGACGCCTTCATCGCCGCGCACGGCATCTCCGCCCCCGGCGAGAGGCGTTACACGCCGCCCTGGCAGCCCGCCTCCGAGCCCGACTCCCTGGACCTGGGGCGGATCACCTCGGTCGTCTGGTGCACCGGCTTCCGCCGCGACCACGGCTGGATCAGGGTGCCGGTCTTCGACGGCACCGGCTACCCCACCCACGAGCGCGGCGTCACCCGGGTCCCCGGTCTGTACTTCCTCGGGCTGCCCTGGCAGCACACCTGGGGCTCGGGCCGTTTCTCCGGGGTGGCGGCCGACGCCGAGCACCTGGCCGGGCACATCGCCGCCGCCGGCAGGCCGGTACCCGCCCCGCGCGCCGCGGAACCGGCGTCGCTCGGCTACTTCGTCCACCCCGAGCTGCTGGGAACCTGACATGGTCTTCGACGCCCACCGCCACCTCGGGGTGCTGCCCGCCCACCCGTTCTACGGGGGGCCGCCGGTCAACCCCGACACGACCGCCCGCGCGACCGTCGCGCAACTGCTGGCCGACCTGGACGCCGAGGGCACCGAACGCGCCCTGGTGATGCCCAACTACGGGGTGCCCGATCCGGGGATCGCGTTCGCCTTCAACGAGCTCTGCCTGGAGGCGGCGGGCCGCGACGACCGGATCCGCTGCGGCCTGTGGGTATCGCCGCGCCCCGAGGACGAGCGTCGCACGGCCGAGGCGCTGGCGCTGGCCGCCGAGAGCGGCGTGCGCGCGCTGAAGCTCAGCTTCCTGCTGGGCGGGCGCCCCACCGACCCGGCCTGCAGACCCGCGCTCGACTGCGTCTTCGCCACCGCCCGGCTGCACGGGCTGGTGGTGCACGTGCACACCTCACCGGGTGCCGCCTCCGACATCGACGAGGTGGGCCACCTGGTCGAGTGGTACGGCGACGAGGTCGCCATCCACCTGGTGCACTTCGGCGGCGGCATGAGCGGCCACATCAAGCTCGCCGGGTCGCGGTTCTTCGACTGGATCGCCGCCGGCAAGCGCGTCTACACCGACCTCTCCTGGGCGATCGGGTTCACGCCCCGATGGCTGGCCCAGGAGATCGACCGGCGCGGCATCGGCCACGACCGGGTGCTGTTCGCCAGCGACGAGCCGTGGGGCGACTACGCGGGCGAGCGCGCCCGCCTTGCCGCCGCCGCCGGCGACGGCGAATTGGCCCGCCTGGCCTTCCACGACACCTTCGAGAAACTGTACGGCTGACAAGGAGAGACCCATGACCGAACTGACCGACCTCGAGAAGCAGAGCCTCACCGAGATCCCGCACCCCTCCCTGCCGGAGGGCTCCAGCCTCTACGGCGGCACCAAGGTCTTCCCCGACTACCAGGCGGAGAACGGCGAGTCGTACTTCACGCTCGTGCACGGCATCGCCCACGAGTCGTCGGTGAGCTTCGTGGCGATCCTGCAGGCGACCAGGGCGCTGCGCAAGGGCTTCGAGTCCGCGATCTACTTCTACGGACCGGGCTCGCTGAACTGCCTGGCCACCCGGGGCTTCCCGACCACGGGCAACTCCGCCTTCCCCGGCGAGCACAACATCAACAACTCGCTCAAGACGTTCATCGAGGAGGGCGGCAAGGTCTACTGCTGCCGGTTCGGCCTGTCGCTGCACGGCGCCCGCGAGGAGGACCTCATCGAGGGCGTCATCCCCACGCACCCGCTGGACGTGCAGGACGCGCTGATCCACTACGGCCGCAAGGGCGCGATCATCAACTCGACCTACATGTTCTAGGGGGCAGCGGTGAGTGTCGGCACGAGAGTCGACGTGGCCATCATGGGCGTCCGGGTGGACGCCCCGGTGCGCCGCGCGGGCGGTGCGGGACCCAGCGACGACGGACACCTGGTCCTCGACGGGGCCAACGCCGCGATCCCGCTCAACCCGGCCAGTCCGTACGCCGTCAGGGACGGCAGGCTGTGGCTGGGCGAGACCGATCTGGGCGCCTCCGTCCGCGCGGTCGGCCGTCCTCGCTTCTACGACCTGGTGACCGCAGACGGTGTCCCGTACGAGAGGATCGCCCGGCTGCACGGCGCCGACGTGCTCGCCACCACCGTGGTGCAGACCTGCGTCCGCTACGGAGAGGCGGAGCGGTGCCGGTTCTGTGCGATCGAGGAGTCCCTGCGTTCGGGCGCCACCGTCGCCGCCAAGACCCCGGCGCAGCTCGCCGAGGTCGCCGAGGCGGCGGTGCGCCTGGACGGGGTGCGGCAGATGGTGATGACCACCGGCACCACCGGCGGCCCCGACCGGGGAGCGCGCGTCCTGGCCCGTTCGGTACGGGCCGTGCTGGAGGCCGTACCCGGCCTGCCGATCCAGGTGCAGTGCGAGCCGCCGGCCGATCTGGCCTGGATCGGCGAGCTCAGGCGGGCGGGCGCGTCCGCGATCGGCATCCACGTGGAGTCCCTCGACGAGGAGGTGCGCCGCCGCTGGATGCCCGGTAAGTCCGAGGTGCCGATGTCGGCCTACGAGGAGGCGTGGGACGAGGCCGTACGCGTCTTCGGCCGCAACCGCGTCTCCACCTATCTGCTGGTCGGTCTCGGCGAGGATCCCGACGAGCTGGTGGCAGGGGCCGCGCGGCTCGTCGAGCGCGGCGTGTACCCGTTCGTCGTGCCGTTCCGCCCGATGCGCGACACACTCGCAGGCCGTGAGGGGGTGCCTGGCCCCGACCCGGCCGTGGTCGGCAGGGTGACCGAGAGCGTCGCCGCGCTGCTGCGGGAGGCGGGCATGTCGGGCGCCGACCAGCGCGCGGGCTGCGCCGCGTGCGGCGCGTGCAGCGCGCTCCAGGCCGCGGGCGGGTGAGGCGCCCGTGAGCCTCGTCTCCGATCTCGCGGTCGCCCCCGTCCTGAGCGGCGGTCCGGGGCCGGGCGGCCGCACCGCTCCCGGCCGCGGATCGCGGCTCTCCGAGCCGGTCTGCGACGTGCTGCTCGGCAGCCGCGCGCCCTCCTTCATCGTGGAGGAGGCGGACGCGGCCGGGCTGGCCGCCTACCGGGCACTGCGGCACCGGGTGTTCGTGACCGAGCAGCGCGTGTTCAGCGGCCACGACCTGGACGACCGCGACGACGACCCGCGCACCGTCGTCCTGGTCGCCAGGGACGGGAGCGGCGCCGTGGTCGGCGGCGTCCGGCTCGGGCCGGCCGCCGGTGGCCCCGACATCGGGTGGTGGAGCGGCGGGCGGCTCGCCGTCGATCCGGCCGAGCGCAACGGCGCGGGCATCGGCCCCGCGCTGGTGCGCGCCGCGTGCGCGCGGGCCGAGGCGGCCGGGGCACTGCGCTTCGAGGCCACCGTACGTGCCGGGGCCGAGCGCATGTTCACCCGCCTCGGCTGGCGGCGGGTACGTCCCCTCGCCGTCGCGGGCCTGCCGCACGTGCTGATGCGCTGGCCCGTCGGCAGGATCGCCGCGCTGGTCGCGGCCACCAAGAGCGACCTCGGGACGCTGCTGGCCGGGCTCGCGCCCGGAGGCCCCGGCTTCGTCGGCGACGACGGCGCCCCGGTACCGGGCAGCGACCTGGTGGCGGCCTGCGACGCGATCCTGCCGTCCATGGTGGAGCGCGACCCGGAGTGGGCGGGCTGGTGTTCGGTGCTGGTCAACCTCAACGACCTGGCGGCGATGGGCGCGCAGCCGGTCGGGCTGCTGGACGCGGTCGGCGCGCGAGACGCCTCGGCGGTGGCGAGGGTCCTGGCGGGCCTGCGCCGCGCCGCCGAGGCGTACGAGGTGCCGGTGCTCGGCGGTCACACCCAGCTCGGCGTGCCGGCGGCGCTCTCGGTCACCGCGCTGGGCCGCGCCAGGGAACCGGTTCCCGGCGGCGGGGCGCGGCCGGGACACCGGGTGTGGCTCACCGCGGACCTGGGCGGCGGGTGGCGGCCCGGCTACACGGGCCGCCAGTGGGACTCCACCACGCACCGCCGCACCCCGCAGTTGCGGGCCATGCTGGGAGCCGTCGCCGCCGCCCGCCCGGCCGCCGCCAAGGACGTGTCCATGGCGGGAGTCGCCGGCACCCTCGGCATGCTCGCCGAGGCCTCGGGCTGCGGCGCCGTCCTCGACGTCGCCGCCGTGCCCAGGCCCGGCGCGGTCAGCATGGGCGACTGGCTGACCTGCTTTCCAGGCTTCGCGATGCTCACCGCCGAGCGTCCAGGACGTCCCGGCCTCGACGCCGGTCCCGCCTCCGGTGCCGCGTGCGGCGAGTTCGTCCCCGGCGGGGGAGTACGGCTGCGCTGGCCGGACGGGGAGCTGATCGAAGTGATCACCGGCCCGGTGACCGGGCTGGGTACGGCCGCAGAACCCGCGGGATCCGCAGAATCCGCAGAATCCGCAGAACTCCGTGAAGGAGAGACGTGAAGCTACGCATGGGCGCCGTCGCGGCGCCGTTCGACCGCGACCTGGAGGGCGACTTCGCCCGCATCGAGCAACTGATCACCGCCGCGCGGGCCGAGGGGATCGGGCTGCTCGCCCTGCCGGAGGCCTGCCTGGGCGGCTACCTGCTCAGCATGGACGGCGACCCTCGGGACGTGCCGCCGGCCCTGGACCCCGCAGGACCCGAGATCCGCAGGCTCGCCGCGCTCGCGGGCGACATGGTCGTCTGCGCGGGCTACTGCGAGGCCGACGGCCCTCTCAGGTACAACAGCGTGGTCTGCGTCAACGGCGACGGGGTGCTCGGCCATCACCGCAAGGTCCACCAGCCGCTCAGCGAGGACGCGCTGTTCGCGGCCGGTGACTCCTTCTCCGCCTTCGACACCCCGATCGGCCGTCTCGGCATGATGATCTGCTACGACAAGGCGTTCCCCGAGTCGGCGCGGGCGCTGGCCCTGGACGGTGCCGAGATCGTGGTGTGCGCGTCGGCCTGGCCGGCCAGCAGGACCGACCCCGCACCCGACCTCGCCGACGACCGCTGGACCCGCAGGTTCGACCTCTTCGACCAGGCCAGAGCCCTGGAGAACCAGGTGGTGTGGCTGTCGGCCAACCAGTCGGGCGTCTTCGGCGCCCTCAGGTTCGTCGGCAGCGCCAAGGTCGTCGGCCCCGGAGGGGAGATCCTGGCCCGTACCGGCGTGCCGGGCGGTGTCGCGGTCGCCGAACTGGACGTGCGGGCGGCGCTGGAGACCGCCCGACGCTCCATGGGCCACCTGCGCGACCGCCGTCCGGACGCCTACCGCCCCGCGCTCGCCGTGGGAGGATCCTGAACCGTGATCCGCATAGCCGCGGCCTCCGCGCACTTCGGCCGGGACCTGGAGTTCGATCTGCGGCGCATCGCGAAGCTCATCGACGACGCGCGCAGGGCGGGGGCGGGGCTGCTGGTGCTGCCCGACGCCGCGCTGGGCGGCTACCTCGCCGACCTGCGCCACCCCGACCCCGACGCGCTGCCCCCCGCGCTCGACCCCGACGACCCGCTGATCAAGCGGGTGGGCGAGCTGGCCGCCGAGATGGTGGTGTGCGTCGGCTACTGCGAGGCCGACGGCACCCGCAGGTACAACAGCGCCGCGTGCGTCAGCGGGGACGGCGTGCTGGGACGCCACCGCAAGGTGCACCTGCCCGCCGGGGAGATCGCGGCGTACGCGCCCGGCGAGCGTTTCGACGCCTTCGACACCCCGGTCGGCCGGGTGGGCATGCTCATCGACTACGACAAGACCTTCCCCGAGTCGGCGCGGAGCCTCGCCCTGGACGGGGCGCAGATCGTCGCCTGCCTGTCGGCCTGGCCGACCAGCATCACCAACCGGGCGCCCCGGATGGCCCAGGACCGCCAGTCGCGCCTCTTCGACCTCTACGACTGCGCCCGCGCCGCCGAGAACCAGGTCATCCTGGCCTCGTCGAACCAGACCGGCGCGATGGGCGGCATGCGCTTCCTCGGCCAGGCCAAGGTGGTCGGTCCCGGAGGTGACATCCTCGCCCGCACCTGGTCCAAGGCGGGCCTGGCGGTCGCCGAGGTGGACGTCGCCGCCGAGATCGCCACCGCGCGGCGGGTGCTGAGCCACCTCGACGAGCGCAGGCCCGGCAGCTACCGGGGAGCCTCGTGAGCGGCACGCGCACGCCGGGCACCGACATCACCGCCATCACCGACATCACCGACATCACCGCGACCACCGGGAGCAGCGCGGACCCGGCCGAGACAGTGGGGTCGGCGGGGTCGGCGGGGTCGGCGGGGTCGGCGAACGCCGTGGCGTCGCCTTCCGCGCTGAGGATCGCGTTGCTGACCTACTCCACCAAGCCGCGCGGCGGGGTCGTGCACACCCTCAACCTCGCCGAGGCGCTCGCGGAGGCGGGTCAGGACGTGACGGTGTGGACGCTCGGCCGCGGCGGCGACGCGGGGTTCTTCCGGCCTGTGGCGCCCGCGGTGCGGTCGGTGGTGGTGCCCTTCCCCGAGGTGGCGGACGAGACGGTGGGGGAGCGGGTGCTGCGCTCGATCTCCGCGCTGCGCGAGGCGTTCACCCCCGGCGGCTACGACATCGTGCACGCGCAGGACTGCATCAGCGCCAACGCGGTCGAACGATGCGTGCGGACCGTTCACCACCTGGACCATTTCACCACCCCCGAGCTGGCCGCCTGCCACGAGCGCGCCATCGTCGAACCCCGCGCGCACGTCTGCGTCTCGCGCGCCGTCGCCGCCGAGCTCGCCGCCGGATGGGGCATCACCGCGACGGTCATCCCCAACGGCGTCGAGGCGGACCGGTTCGCCGAGGCCGCCGCGCGCGGCGACGGACACTGGCGGGACCGGCTGGGACGCTACGTGCTCACGGTCGGCGGCATCGAACCGCGCAAGGGCTCGCTGGACCTGCTGGAGGCGTACGCGTCGCTGGCCGCGGGAGACCCCGGCCTGAAACTGGTGATCGCCGGGGGCGAGACCCTGTTCGACTATCGCGACTACCGGGTCCGGTGGGCCGAGCGCGCCGCGGCCCTCGGCGTGGAGCCGGTCGTCCTGGGGCCCGTCGGTCACGAGGAGCTGCCGTCGCTGGTCGCCTCCGCGGCCGTCTTCGCCTTCCCCTCGCTCAAGGAGGGCTTCGGCCTGGCGGCGATGGAGGCGCTGGCGGCGGGCGTGCCACTCGTCACCCGGGACCTGCCGGTCCTGCGCGAGGTGTTCGGGAGTGCCGCGCGCTTCGCCGCCGACCCCGCGGGCTTCGCCGGCCAGATCGGCGCGGCGCTGGCCGGAGACGACCCCGCGCGTCTGGCCGCGGGCCGCCTGCTCGCCGCCCGGCACACCTGGCGCTCGGCCGCCGAGCGGCACATCGCCCTGTACAAGGCCCTGCGCGAACCCGCCGGTCCGCGCGGCGGCGACGGACCGGGGTGAGATCGAGGCCGAAGGTGTGGCCGACATCGGCTCGCGAGGGAAGCATGGACGGCGAAGTCGGACGGGAGCGGTCGGACGTCAGCTCGCGCGAGGGGTGGGCGGCCAGTCCGGGTAGAGGACGGCGTTGATGCCGAGCGCCGCCGCGGCGTTGACGTTGACGGCCCGGTCGTCGACGAAGGTGACGTCGCCGGGGGCGGCGCCGAGGTGGCGCAGGACCTCACCGAAGATGGCGGGGTCCGGTTTGGACAGCGACAGGCGGCAGCTGTAGAAGCGATGGGTGAACGCCGCGGCCCAGGGGGCGTCGTCGATCGCGGCCGCCAGCGGCTCGGGGGCGTTGGACAGCAGGGCGAGTCCGTGGTGTCCCGCGAGCTCCTCGATGGCGCGCAGGCTCTCCGGGTTGAGGTGCAGCCAGCTCTCGACGTCGGCCGCGTCGAGCTTGGCGACGAGCGGATCGTCCTCGGTGAGCGTCCTGCCGGCGACCCCGCTCCAGTACGAGTGGGAGGCCTGACCGCGGTCGAAGGCGTCGCGGTGGCGCCAGTAGCGGTCGCGGAAGGTCACCTCGTCCTGGCCGATGAGCTCGGCCATCGCGGCCGTCGCGCCGGGCGGCTGCGAGGTGGAGATGACCTCGCCGTAGTCGAGCAGCATCCACGTGGTCACCAGGTTCTCCTCGCAACGGTCCTGCGCCGGTGGTCTCGGTGTCGGCCTCGATGCGGCGGACGAGCTCCCGCATGTCTCGCGCTCGGCGGGACCGGGGTGATCGAATGATCGCACGGGGCCGTTCCGGAACCCTTTCGTGTTCATTCGATCGTACTTCGTGTGCGATTGCAAGGTGTGGATCTCGGCCCGCACCGGCCGACGAACATCGGCGGGGGCGGCGGAGAGCGTCACCGTCCGGCTTCCCCGCGCCTCAGGTGGTGGCGATCGTCAGGTTCGCGCGGGCACGGACGTCGTCGCGGGCGTGGAAAAGCTCCTCCTGGGCCGCCCAGCGGTCCCAGTGCGGAGCGTAGAGATCGCCGTCGCGCTCCAGCGCGCGGGCCTTGCGTATCTCGTCGGACGCCTCCAGCCACAGCAGGCCGCTCAGGTACGGCGCGGCGGCGAGAGCGCCGGAGCCGGTGCCGTCGAGAACCAGGATCTCGGTGACCGGGACCTCGTGCCACTCGGCGTAGCCGCCGTCCGCCCAGTCGTAGCGCCGCCATCGCGCGGGCCGCTCCAGGCTCAGCGGCCGCAGCACCCACTCGACCAGCGCGCCGACCCCTCCCCGCAGGCCGTCCCATCCGGGATAGAGGTCGTCCATCCGTACGACGGGCGCGGCCAGCTCCGAGGCCACGGCGGTGGCGAGGGTGGACTTGCCCGATCCCGAACGCCCCTCGACCGCCAGGACGCGGGTACGGCCCGCTCGGGCGGGGCGGGTGCGCAACCAGCGCGAGATCCGCGGCACGTGGCCGTTCACATCGGAGTCACGGGAGGCGCCGCAGGCCGGTTCGCGCACGGTTTCGCGCACAGGGGGCGAGCGATGGGTGGGATCACGCGCTCCGGCGGGTGCGCCAGCGGGTCAGGATCTCACGGTCGGAGTCGCGCTCCTCGACGTCGCGGCGGCGCTGCTCGTCCTCGTCCTGAGCGAGGGGCAGCCAGTCGGGGTATTCGGGGTCGTCGCGGCCGATGTCACGGGTGCCGTCGACCTTGGTGCCGTTGTCCAGCGTGGTCGTCGCGGGGACGCGGAGGGTGCCCCCCGGCAGCATGGTCACGTTCATCGCGTGGCCTTCCCTTCGTCTCTCCTGACCGCTGTTCGCTCAGCATAGCTCCGGGGGTCGTGGCACGCCCACGGTCAGCCGATGCCGTACTGCCCGGACAGCCGGTGGTACACCTGCTCGGCCTCCTTCTCCTCGCCGATCAGGTGGAGCAGCCGGGTGGCCCTGCGGGTGAGCACGCAGGCGAAGGCCTCGGCGAACAGTTCGGTGACGTCGTCGCGGTAGGGCGGCCGAAGACGGTCACGGGTGCGGGCGTGCAGGCCGGTCCAGAAGGGCGAGTGCGAGGGAAGCCGGTCCATGTGGTCGGTGGCGTGGCCGATCTCGTGCCCGCACACCGACACCGAGGGCGAAGGCGCGCTCCCCACCCCGATCCGCCGCTGCCGGGGATCGTACACACCCGCGCTGCGCTCCCAGTGGCCCGCCTGCAGGGGCAGCGCGACACCGCGCAGCCACTCGAAGCCGGGAAGGTCGGGCACCGACCCGGGACCCACCACGATGCCGCCGCTCAGGTGGGTGGTCAGGCGGGTGGCGAGAGCCTGCGGCACGGCCGCCAGTGTGAGTATCGCGAGGAGCGTTTCCGCCGGTGGGAACGTGCCAGGCTCCCAGGTGCGCGTCAACCGCGCCTCCAGCGGGCCGACGTGCAACCAGCCGGGGCGTCCTCTGCTGTGATCGGCCAACGCAGCCGCTTCTCCTGGATCGGGGGGTGAGCCGCCACGGCTTGCGGCCGGGCCGATCCGGTCCACGGGCCGCGACGGTGATCATGTGAGACTACATCTCCCGCGCCGGGCTCGCATGGGTACGTCCGCCTTCGCGATGCCGAAGCCGGTGAGGACCACTCCCGCGCCGGGCTCGCGCGGGCAAGGCTCCATCGGGCCCGCCCGCACCTTCGCGGGGAGGGAGCTTGGCTCGGGAACCGCGGGCCGATCGTACGGAGCGCCTACCGGTGTCGGTGTCCGACCAGGACGGCGTGGTGATCGGCGCCTTCCCCGTCGTCCGGGTCGGCGTGCACGGTGGCGGCACCCAGGTGGGGCAGGTGATGGATGAGCCGGTGCTCGGCTTCCACCGCCACGGTGTGCGCCTGGAGCAGCGACAGGTCCTCACCGACCACGATGTCGACCTCGGCGCGCAGCGTGTGGCCCACCCAGCGCAGCCGCACCGACCCCACTCGCCGCACGCCGCGGGTGGCGGCCAGGATCCGCTCCGCGTGATCGACCAGGGCCGGATCGACCGCGTCCATCAGCCGGTGGTAGATCGCGCGGGCCGCGTCCCTGAGGACGAAGCAGATGGCCACCGTGATCAGCAGGCCGACGATCGGGTCGACGATCGGGTAGCCCAGCGCGGAACCGCCCGCGCCGAGCAGCACGGCCAGCGAGGTGAGGGCGTCGCTGCGGGCGTGCAGTCCGTCGGCGACGAGCGCGGCCGATCCGATCTGGCGCCCGACCCTGATCCGGTAGCGGGCCACCCACTCGTTGCCCGCGAAGCCGATCACCGCCGCCGCGGCGACCCAGCCGAGCGCCCGCACCTCCTGGGGATCCGCCAGGCGCCGCGCTGCCTCGTACCCGGCGAGCGCGGCGGAGGCGGCGATGATCAGAACGATGACGATCCCGGCCAGGTCCTCGGCTCTGCCGTAGCCGTAGGTGAACCTGCGGCTGGCGGCCCGGCGCCCGAGGAAGAAGGCGATCGCGAGGGGGATCGCGGTGAGCGCGTCGGTGACGTTGTGCAGTGTGTCACCGAGGAGGGCGACCGAACCGGAGAAGGCCACGACCACCGCCTGGAGGACGGCGGTCACCATGAGCACGGCGAAGGAGACGGCCAGCACGCGCAACCCGCGACTGCTGGACTCCAGGGCGGAGTCGGTCCTGCCCGCGCTGTCGTGGCTGTGCGGGGTGAGGGCGTGGCCGGCGCGTGAGAGCAGCCTTGCGAACCGGCGACCGGCGGGGCCCTGTCGTTCGTGTCCGTGTTCATGAACGGATCCGTGTCCGTGTCCGTGTCCGTGTCCGTGCTCGTGCGCGGGCTCGTGGCGCTGATCGTGTCCGTGTCCGTGTCCGTGTCCGTGCGCGGGCTCGTGGCGCTGATCGTGCGGAGAGCCGGAGTCGGTGGACTCGCGGGGGGACGGAGAACCGGCGTCCTGCTGGTCGGACATGGCTACCTCGTTTGCGGCCGATGCGCTTTTCCCGGAGTATATGTAGTCATGTATGCACGCGACAATGAATCAGGTGACAAGTCGTCGCAGGAGCAACCCACCGGCGCTCAGGTGGAGACCGCCGTCGAGGCGTTCCGGATGCTCAGTGACGCCACCAGGCTGCGCCTGATGTGGCTGCTGTCGTCAGGGGAGTACGACGTCGGCTCGCTCGCGGAGGCGATCGGGGTCGCGCGCCCCTCGGTCTCCCAGCACCTGGCGAAACTCCGCCTCGCGGGACTGGTGCGCACCCGCAGGGACGGCCGCCGCGTGCTCTATCGGGCCCGCGACGCCCATGTCCGCGCGCTCATCGGTGAGGCTCTTTTCCACGCCGATCACGAGGTCTCCGGCATCCCGCGCCACGACTGACGCGCACCGGGCGGCGACGACCGGGCCGGCCGCCGATGTGATCGCGACTCCTCGTGGTGGCGGCCGGCCGATCCGCCAATTGACAGATTAATTTGTCTAATGGTTCCATGGGGGCGTGACGCCGACCGAGATGACACTCATGGACGAGCCCGACCGGCTGCGCGTGGCGCTCACCCCGATCCGCCGGCGGCTTCTCGCCCGCCTGCGCGAGCCCGCCTCCGCGGTCCAGCTCGCGACCGAGCTTGAGCTGCCGCGCCAGCGGGTCGGATACCACCTCAGGGTGCTGGAGGAGGCCGGGCTGATCGAGTTGGTGGAAGAGCGCCCACGGCGCGGTTTCGTCGAGCGCGTCATGAGGGTCACCGCGAACGCCTTCCTCGTCGATCCCGGCGTGCTCACCTCACCAAACGGAGCCGACGGAGCCGACGAAGCCGGTAAGGCGGACGGAACCGGCGGCGGTGAGGGGGGTGACGACGGGGGCGCCGAGGTGGCCGAGGGGTTCTGCCGGGTCGCCGACCAGTACGCCGCCGAGCATCTCGTCGAGGTGGCCGCCGACACCGTGCGCGACGTCACCCGTATGGCCGCCGCCGCCGACCGGAAGGGCGTCCGGCTGCTGACGTTCACCCTTGAGGCGCGGGTGCGCTTCGCCGAGCCCGGCGACGTGCACGACTTCACCGACGCGCTCGCCGACGCTCTCTCACAGGTGGCGGCACGCTTCGACACTCCCGGCGGGCGACCCTACCGTCTCGTCGCCGGTGGACATCCGGCGCCCGGCCCGCGGGAAACCGGCGGGCACGACACCTCGGACACGCCGGAAAGAGACGGGCCTTCGGTCCCCGAGGCGCCGGAAACCGGCAGCTGACATCCCCTCCCCGGCCCATGGCCCGGGGTTCCCACGTTGGAGACATCCCATGACAGACGAGCCGTTCTCCCTTGAGGTCACCATCGCCGCACCCGTCGACGACGTGTGGAACGCGCTGCGCGACCCCAAGCTGATCCGACGCTGGCACGGCTGGCACTTCGAGGGTCTCGACGAGGAGATCGAGGTCATCTACCACCAGAACGTCGTGGAGTCGGCCGCCGAGCGCCGCATGGAGGTCCAGGGCGGCGACCTGTTCGAACTGGCCGACCTCGGCGGCCGTACGCACCTGCGGATGACCCGCGCTCCGCGAGGTGACAACCCCGAATGGGACGACTACTACGACGACATCAGTGAGGGCTGGATCACCTTCGTCCACCAGCTCGCGTTCGCCCTGGAACGGCACCCGGACGCCGACCGGCGCACGGTCTTCCTCTCCGGTGCGGCGACCACACCGGTGCTGGAGGCCACCGGCCTCGCCGCGGTCGCCGGGCTGCCTCCGGCGAGCCCGTACGAGTTGCGGGCCCCCGCCGGGGAGACGTTGCGCGGTCAGGTCCGGTTCCGTTCGGCCAACCAGCTCGGTCTCACCGTCGACGGCTGGGGCGACGGCCTGCTGGTCGCCGCGCAGAACCCGCCCTCGCCCGCCAATCCGGGCGGCGCCGCCATGATGGTGCTCACCACGTACGGCCTCGACGACGGCGCGTTCGCCGATCTCGAATCCCGCTGGAACGCGTGGTGGGGACGGAACTTCCCCGAGGTGCCCGCGAACGACGGTGAGGCTCCCGCCGACGCGAAGCAGGAGCCTGACGTGTAACGGAGTCCTGATGGACGGAAGGTTCCAGCGGCGCCCTCCTTCATCTCAGCACGCGGAACCGCAGATGCGTGACGCGTGCCGACCCGGCCACGAAGGTCCTCTCCAGTTCGACGTGGTCACCGGCCGGACGGTCGAAGAGCCGGACGCCCGTCCCGAGCAGCACCGGTGCGAGCTGGAGCTGGATCTCGTCCACGAGTCCGGCTCTCACGAGCTGTCCGGCGATGTCCGCCCCGCCCATCACGAGGACGTTCTTCTCCCTCGCCGCCTCTCGAGCCCGCCGGATCGCGCTCTCGAGGCCGTCGGAGACGAAGGTGAAGGTCCCGCTCGTCATGGGCAGCTCCTCCCGATCCTCGTGGGTGAGCACGAAGGACGGCGCGGGGAACGGTGTGTCCTTCCACAGGCCCACGCCCACGTCGAAGGTCCGCCTGCCCAACACCACCGCACCCGTCGAGGCGGACAGGTCCCGATGCACCCCGGCGTCCACCTCCCGGTCGGCGTCGTCGTTGAACAGCCATTCGTGGAGCCGTTCGCCGCCCTCACCCATGGGGCGCTCGACGCTGACGTCGGGGCCGGCGACGAAGCCGTCGATCGACATCGTGATGTTCAGCAGAACCATTCCCACGAGATTTCCCCTTTGTCGCCGGAACCCGTGTCGCCGGGCCCCGTTGTCACGCCTTGGTCGTCAGGGCTCGGGTGTTGAAACCCTCGCCGATGGACGCGTGTCTCCCGTGGCGGGCGGGAGGTCATCGCTCTCCTGACGCGGGTCATGCCGTCGTGTCTCGTGTTTTCTCACCGGGATGTGCCTCGCCCGGTCGTACAGGGCGGGTGCGAGTGCGGTGAGCAGCACGGCGGCGGTGACGGCGAATCCCGCAGGGTAGCCCACCGGTCCTGCCAAAAACCCGAACCCGACCGCGCCGACGCCGAGCCCGGCGTCGTAGGCGAGGTTCCAGGTCGCGCTCACCTGGCCGTAGGCGGATTCGGGGGCACGCTCGAACATCAGCGCCAGGGTCGCGTTCTGGGCCATGCCGTATCCCGCCCCGAAGAGCCCCATGCCGACGATCATCGCGACAGGGTTGTCCACCCAGAAGAGTCCGGCCGTGCCGAGAGCGGCGGCCAGGACGGCGGGGGCCAGCAGGCGGGCGGAACCGTGGCGGTCGCCGTACCGGCCCGCCGCCCAGCGCGCGAACGGCGTGGCACAGGACTGCACGAGCAGGGCCACCGCGACCAGATCGCGTGACCGCCCCGGTGCGGCCAGCGGGAGGAAGGTGAGCAGGACACCGGCCGCCGGTGTCACCAGGGCGAAGACGAGCGCGGGCCTGGCGATCCCGCCGTCGCGGAGGACGGCGGGCCCGCGCCGAGTTCGGCCGTTGCCCTCGTGCCCCTCCTCGTGCCGCTGGGGCCGCGCTCGCCGGGAGGGCAGACCGGGAACGGCGGCCAGCGCGAGCAGTGACAGCGCCGCCCCTGCGGCGAAGACGGGCCCGTAGCCGACGTGCTCGCTCAGCCAGAGTCCCAGCGGCAGGCAGGCGATGGAGGGGACCCCGACGGCCACCCCGTACAGTCCCAGTCCCTCGCCGCGCCGATCGGCGGGAACCAGTTCGGCGATCAGGGCCGCACCGGCCACCACCACGAGCCCGAGCCCGGCACCCCGTGCCAGGCAGATCCCCAGCAGCGAGGGCATCGACGCCGACGCGGGCAACAGGAGGGCGGGTGCTCCGAGCAGGAACAGGCCCAGTCCCGTGACCGTCCGGTAGCCGTGCGCACGCAGCAGCGCGGGCACCGCGAACTCCGTCAGCACGGTCCCCAGCATCATGGCACCGGTCGACAGGCCCGCTCCCACACCGCCCGCGCCGGATGTGGCCGCGTACAGGGGGACGACGGGCGCCAGCAGGTAGAAGCCGCCGAGGGCACCGAGCGAGGCGGTCAGCAACAGGACCATCGGGCGGTTCAGGATGCCGGTGCCGTCCCGCGGCCTCTTTCCCGCGTCCTTCGATGTCTCCTCGCAGACCCTCTGGAGATCCCTGCCGCTCCTCCGGGTCTCCGCGTCGCTCCCCGCGGGCCCCATGCCGCCGGGAGTCTCCGCGGAGGCGCCCTTCTGGTGATCCATGGGCCGACCCTAGAGCGGAACCGGCTCAGCGGTAAGGTCCGCTTTCATGTCGATCGAGTGGACCGGTTCGGGACCCGAACTCCTGTTGCGTGTCGACAGGAACCGGCCGGAACCACTGCGTGTGCAGCTCGAACGCGCGCTGCGCGAGAGCATCCGCGCCGGCCGGCTGGCAGCGGGGGAGCGGCTCCCCTCCTCACGCGTCCTGGCCCGCGACCTCGGCGTCTCCCGAGGCCTGGTGACCGAGTGCTACGCGCAGCTACAGGCCGAGGGCTACCTCGTCACGCGTGGCGGCTCGGCCACCCGCGTGGCGGCCGAGGCCCGCCCGCCGGTGGCCGAGCCACAGCCCGTGCCCGCCGCGCCGTCCTCCCTCTCCTTGCCGCCCGAGTCCACCGCGTTCACCGGGCCCGTTCGGATCGACTTCCGGCCCGGTGTGCCCGACCTGTCGAGCTTCCCCCGCGAGCGGTGGAGCCGGGCCCTGCGGCGCGCCTGCCGCGATGCGCCCGGTGACCTGCTCGGTTACGGCGATCCCTACGGTGACCCGGTGCTGCGCGATGTGCTCGCCGCCTACCTGCGGCGGGTCCGCGCCGCGGCCGCCGACCCGTCCCACACCGTCGTGTGCGCGGGGTACGCGCAGGGACTGCAACTCGTTCTGCGGGTGTTGGCGGGGGAGGGGGTGCGCGTCGTGGCCGTGGAGGATCCCGGTGACCCCGACTGCCGCGCCGTCGCCACGGCGCTGGGTTTCGACCTCGTCGCGGTGCCCGTCGACGAGCGCGGTATCGACGTCGGCGCGCTCGCGACCTCCGGTGCGCGCGCCGTGCTCCTCACCCCCGCACATCAGTCGCCCACCGGTGTCGTACTGGCTCCCGACCGGAGGCAGGCGCTGATCGCCTGGGCCGTCGCCCGCGGCGCGACGATCGTCGAGGACGACTACGACGCCGAGTTCCGCTATGACCGCGAACCGGTCGGTGCCCTGCAGGGGCTCGCCCCCGACCGGGTGGCGCTCATCGGTTCGGTGAGCAAGTCGCTCGCCCCGGCTCTGCGTCTCGGATGGATCCTCTGCCCGCCTCGCCTGTCCGCCGACGTCGCGGACCAGAAGCGGTTCGCCGACCGGGGCTCGCCGGCCTTCGACCAGCTCGCGCTCGCCGATCTGTTGAGCTCAGGTCAATACGACCGCCACCTGCGCCATATGCGGCCACGTTACGCCGCCCGGCGCGCGGCCCTCGTCGAGGCGCTGGGTCGGCACGCGCCCGAGGTCGAGCTGCGCGGGCTGGCCGCCGGTTTCCACGCGGTCGCCCAGTTGCCGCCGGGCGCGGACGAGCGTGCCGTGGTCGAGGCCGCCCGCCGCCGGTCCGTTGGGTTGTACGGGATGAGTGGTTATCTCCTCGGCCCCCCGGAAGGGCGGCCGTCTCCCGCGCGGCTCGTCCTCGGATTCGGCAACCTGACCTCGGACGCCGTCTCCGACGGCATCGCCACCGTCGCGGACCTGCTGCGGGGCTGTTGAGCCTCCGGAAGGCCCCGATGGCTCAACGGTGCCGGTGCCGTCTTCTCGCAGGACCCACCGCCCACGTCGGAACGGCGGCTTCGTCGCGAGGGCTCACGCCTCCTTGAGGATCGCGGCCACCGACTCGCGCAGCGGTGTGGTGGGGCGGCCGATGAGGGCGCTGAGCTCGCCCGGGGTGGGGGAGAGGGCTCCGCGGACGATGTCGAGGTCGATGTCGGCGTACATGGTCGCCGCCGGCTCGGGCAGGCCCGCGTCGATCAGCGCCTGGCGGTAGTCGGCGTGCGGCAGGTCCTGGTAGACGACCGGCCTGCCGGTGGCCGCCGACACCTCGGCGGCCAGTTCGGGCAGGCTCCACGCGGTGTCGCCGGAGAGTTCGTAGATCTTGTCGCCGTCCTCCTCGCGGGTGAGCACGGCGACGGCCGCGGCCGCGAAGTCGGCTCGGGCCGCGCCGGCGACGCGGCCCTCACCGGCGGCGCCGAAGATCACACCGTGCTCGACGCCCTGAAGGACGGACGCCGCGTAGACCTCGGTGTAGAAGCCGTTGCGCAGGAAGGTGAACGGGATCCCGGAGGCGCGGATGTGTTCCTCGGTGCCTCGGTGGTCGGCGGCCAGTGCGAGGGGCGTGGTGTCGGCGTGCAGCACGCTGGTGTAGACGATGCGGGCGACCTCGGCCGCTCTGGCGGCGTCCACCACGGCGCGGTGTTGTCCGAGTCGCCGTCCGACGGCGTCGCCGGAGATGAACAGGACCGTGTCGCCGGGCGCGAAGACTCCCTTGAGCGTCTCCGGCCGCTCGTAGTCGGCCTCCTTGATCTTGACGCCGCGCGCGGCCAGATCGGCCGCCTTGCCGGGATTCCGCACGGCGGCCACGACATGGTCGGCGGGCACGCTCTCCAGCAGTCCGTCCACCACCAGGCGGCCGAGCCGACCGGTGGCACCGGTGACAACGATCATTTCACTTCTCCTCGCTCGAAGGGTTCGCCGTCAGGTTAGTACTAACTAATAGGTAGCGCCAACTAAAAGTTAGTACTCTCTTTGGGGTGGTGTGGCGAGAAAGTAGGGTGGAAGGATGGACGACCGGGTCGCGATCCCGCAGGACGAGTTCAGTCAGCTCACCTTCGACGTCTTCATGCGCGGATGCGTCTCGCGCGAGACGATGGAGCACATCACCGGCCGCTGGGGCGTCCTGGTCATGGTCGCGCTCCACGAGGGGACCTATCGCTTCAACGCCCTGCGCCGCCGGGTCGACGGAGTGAGCGAGAAGATGCTCGCCCAGACCCTGCAGGCACTGGAGCGCGACGGCCTGGTCCACCGCGAGGCCGAGCCGACCATCCCCCCGAAGGTCGAGTACAGTCTCACGCCGCTCGGTGCCCAGGCGGCCACGCGCCTGCTCGACCTCATCGAATGGCTGGAGGGTGAGATGCCCGCGGTGATGGAGGCCCGTGCGCGTCACGACCAGGCCAGAGGCGATCACCGGACGACGTAGGCGGGCGATCCGTCGCGTCGTACGCGTCGGTCCGGCGACCGGCGACCCTCATCGCGGAACGAGGCGGCGAGGAGGGCGAGGCCGGATCGGTGCGCGGCCGGAAGCGTGGATCAAGAAATGTCGCCGAGGGCCGATAGCGTGTCCGGCATGAGCGACAAGATCATTGATTCCCCCACCGACTGGGTCTCCGCGCACCTTCGCACCTATGTCGAGTCGAACGGCGCGGAGGGGCACCTCTACTACGGCAGGCCCACCCTGCTGCTCACCACCGTCGGGCGCAGGTCTGGGCTGAAGCGGCGCACCCCGCTCATCTACGGTCGCGACGGCGACGCCTACGTGGTCGTCGCCTCCAACGGCGGGGCCGACGAGCACCCGCTGTGGTACCACAACGTGGTGGCTCTGCCGCAGGTCGAGGTGCAGGTGCAGGCCGAGGTGTTCACCGCCGTCGCGCGGACCGCGACCGCGCGGGAGAAGGCCGCCCTGTGGGAGCAGATGGTGGGAATCCACGGCGAGTACGCCGACTACCGGCGCAAGACGGCTCGCGACATCCCGGTGGTGATTCTCACCCGTGCCTGAGGCTTGATCCGGTGTGCGCACCGCCGGGCGGCCTCGTCGGGGTGTTTGTCACGTGGAGTGCGCGGTGTGCGATCTCGACCGAGCCGGCAACGGGGCGAGCGGGCGTGCCGCTCGCCCCGGTGACACTCGCTGCGAAACCTGTGTGAAACGGTCAGTTGCTACGGCTCCGCTAGCCAGGAAGAGCAGTACGATCTACTGTAATTGAGAGTAAACCGTGCGTAAGGAGTGGGGCGTGGATCTTATCGTGCCGCCGACGGAACGGCTCTGGTGATGGCCGGTCAAGCAACCATCGGTGACCGCATCCGCGGATTGCGGTTGAGCAGGCACATGTCCCAGGCGCAGTTGGCCGGGCCAGACCTGTCTGACAGTTATGTTTCGCTCATCGAGTCAGGAAAACGGACCCCCACACCGGTCGTCACGCGCCTGCTCGCCGACCGGCTCGGCTGCGGCATGGAGTTCCTCCTCCACGGGATCGAGCCGCACCAGCGCGTCGACACCGGGCTCGCCCTGCGTCAGGCCGAACTCGAACTGTGTCACGGGGACCCGGCCGCCGCGGCCGAGCTCTTCGCCGACACGGCCAAGGCGGCGAGTGACGACAGCGCCGTGCTCGCGGCGCAGGCGCGTTTCGGTCATGCTCGCGCGCTGGAGGCCCAGGGGGACACGGCGGGGGCGGTCGAGGTCTACGAGCGGCTTCGCCACGAGGCCGTGACGCACCCCGAGCGTCTCGCCGTCCTTCCCGTCGCCGTGGCGCTCTGCCGCTGCTACCACCGTGCCGGTGACACGATGCGTGCCCGGGATCTCGGGCTGGAGGCCCTGGCCCAGGCCGAGCGGTTCGGGCTCGACCGGGGCGAGCTCGCCCTCGACCTCGCCGCGGTGCTCGCCGAGACCGAGATCGACTTCGCGTACGTCGAGCGCGTGCTGGCGATCTCCCCGCTGCCCGACGCCGTTGACCGCGACTCGGAGGTTCTCAGCCTGTGGCGGGCCAGTACGGCCGCGGCGGAGGAGGAGGACTCGTCGCTCGCCGCGCGGCTCGCGGCGGAGGCCGTCGCCGCGGGCCGGCCCGCGCGGATGGCCATCCGCCACGTCCAGAGCGCGATGCGCTGGGCATGGATCGCCACCGTGCGTCCCGAGGACGCCGACCTCGACCGGGCGGGTGAGTTCGCCGCCTCGGCGGTCGAGATTCTCTCGCGCCTGTCGCCCGGGACGATCGAGCACGCCCGTGGCCTGGTCGTGCTCTCCCGCGTGCGGCTGCGCTCCGGGGACGTGGAGGCCGCCACCGGTCTGGCCGAGCAGGCTCTCGGCCTGCTCGCCGACGTGCGGGGGACGGTGCCGGCGATGGCACACGTGGTTTTGGCCGAACTGGCTCTGGCACGCTCCAAAAACGGGGGCCCGGCACTGGTGAAGGCGCAGGAGCTGCTCACCGATCCGGGCACCTCCGGGGCTCCCGTCGTCGACCGGGAGTCGGCCAGGCTCTGGCGTGAGATCGGTGACCTCTGGGGCCGGGCCGGGGCGGCCGAGGAGCAGATGAACGCCTATCGCAGGGCGCTCGAAACGGTGGGGATCGGTCCACGCACGGAAGCACCGTCCGGTTCGAAGTGGCGTGAGGTGGCGATCCCGGCGAGTCCGGCGATCCCCGCGCACCTCGGGGTGTCGCACGAGTCGAGAGCCGGGTGACGTTTTCGCCCTGACGCATTGACGCCGTGCCCCTCCGGCCTCTTTGGGGTGGGCGCGCGTCGATGACGCATGGGCGGGTGCGCCTCGTTCGCCGGGATTTCCGGCGCGTTCGCGAAATGGGGTGTGAGGGCTTTGTCATGCCCTGGGCGGCGGGGTCGAAGGTGAACCGCGGGGCGATGCGTAACGCCGTGCGGAAAAAGTGGCAATAAAGGCTGAGTCGGCCTTTCGTTCCTTTTGTAGTGGATGAATGAGTAGAGGGCGGATCGGCGAATGGCGGATCCGTAGAAATCGGTGACACTGAATTATCAATGCAGCTCAAGGGGGGCGGCGAGACGTGTCGCGGGCTCAGGTCCTCAGGGTTGGATAGGTGAATGAGGCTTCTCGGTAATTGCGGATAAATTCCCTCCGTGTTGCAGCCCCGAAATTCGGCCTTCCCGGAATGTCGCACATATCGTTATTGTGTGCGGTCGGTCTGATGGTGGGGCGAGAGGGGCTAATGGCTGATGTGCTCGTGGTTCCGGTGCGTCTGGCGGCGCTCTATTCGAAGGACGAGGTCGGAGTCGTCGAGCCGGTGGATTTCACCCGGTTGCCGTATGTCGATCCCATGACGAAACGGGACGTCCGGCCGGGAACCCCGTACATCAGCGAGGAGATCCTCCCGGACCCCTTCGAGGGGCGGGACTTCGTGCTCGGGCCGGGAGTGCACCTGCACTGGCCGCTTCCGGACGCGCTGACCCGGCTCGTCCAGGAGGACGGGAAGACGCGGGTGCCCGCCGTGCCGAACCGGTGGCTGGTGACGTGCCGCAGGGACGAGGTGTTGGAACGTTCCTGGATGGTCGAGAGCGACTACCTGGCCGCACCGGGTGACGCGAACGCGGCCGGGATCGCGTTCCCCATGACCGACGGCGGCGTGTTCGTCGGCGCGAGCGCGACCGAGGCGCTCGCCGCCCACCTCGGTACGGTGCTCGACGGGGTCGCCCCTGACGAGGCCGAGAACCTGCTCGAAGCCCTCGGCACGAAAACCTGTGGCCAGGTGTCGTGCCGAGGCGGTCTACTGTCACGGCATGATGATCTTCGGCCCCGTGGTCGACACCCGGCCTCTCTTCCCACGCGAACGTCGCGCGCTGCTCGACCTGCTCGGATCACTGGATCCGCAGGACTGGGAGCGGCCGACGGTCTGCCCGGGGTGGAATGTTCATGATGTCGTCGGACACGTCCTCAACGACTACCTGCGTCGGCTCTCGGGCGGTCGGGACGGGTACCGCGGCGCCGTTTTCGCCGACGACGAGACGTTGCCCGTCTACCTGGCACGTGTCAACGAGGAGTTCGTCCGGGCGTTTCGTCAATGCAGCCCGCAGGTGATGATCGAACTGCTGGCCCACCTGGGCCCCGAACTCGACGCCCTGTGGTCGGTCCGCGACCTGGACGCCCCCGCCGATCTGGACGTGTCCTGGGCCGCCACCGATCTGACCAGTCCCGCCTGGCTCGACATCGCCCGCGAATACACGGAGTTCTGGGTCCACCAGCAGCAGATACGCGATGCCGTCTCCCGGCAGGGCGCCGACGACCCGGATCTGCTGGGTCCCGTCATCGACACGTTCCTGCGCGCGCTGCCCCACACCCTGCGGGCCGAGACCCGCCCCGAGGGCACGGTCATGCGATTCGACGTCACCGGCTTGGCGGGCGGTGTCTGGTTTGTCGCACGACAGGCCGGTCGATGGCAGATGGCCGCCGACGACACGGTGGACGAACCCGTCGCGCACGTCACGATGGATCAGGATGTGCTCTGGCGTCTCGCCAGCCGGGGAATCACCGTCGAAGAGGCGCGACGACGTTCGGACACGCGCGGCGACCTCGGCCTCACCTCGGCCGCCACCACTCTCCTCGCGGTCGTCCGATAACCCGCACGGCGGGTCCTTCGTCACCGAGACACCCGAACGGCGTGGCACCCGGCCGGGGTGGAGCGTCCCGCGCGACCGGAGTGGTGGCGACGACCGAAGCGGTGACGATCCGCCCGATGCCGGTGACCTCGGCGTCGGGCGGAGATCCTGTCAATCCTGCCGGCGGGACTTCAGCCGCGCTGACAGGGCCGCAGCCTGGGTGCGGCGCTCCATGCTGAGCTTGGACAGCATGTTGGAGACGTAGTTCTTGACGGTCTTCTCGGCGAGGTGCATCCGCTCGCCGATCTGCCGGTTGGTCAGGCCCTCGCCGATGAGTTCCAGGATGTGCCGCTCCTGGTCCGTCAGCGCCTCCAGTGGGTCCTTGCGGGCGGCCTGCTCGCGCAGCCGCGCCAGCATGGCCGAGGTCGTCTGCGGGTCGAGCAGCGACTGGCCGCCCGCCACCGTACGCACGGCGCCCACCAGGTCCGAGCCGTGGATCTGCTTGAGCACGTAGCCGGACGCGCCCGCCATCACCGCGTTGAACAGGGCGTCGTCGTCGGCGAATGAGGTGAGCATCAGACAGGCCAGATCCGGGACCCTGGAGCGGACCTCCCGGCACACGTCCACCCCGTTGCCGTCGGGCAGGCGTACGTCCAGGACGGCGACGTCGGGCCGCAGCGCCGGAATGCGGGCCACCGCCGACTCGGCGGTCCCCGCCTCGCCGATCACCTCGATGTCGCCCTCGGACTCCAGCAGCGCGGCCACGCCCCGCCGTACCACTTCGTGATCGTCGACCAGGAACACGCGAATCATGCCTCGGATGGTAGTCGTCCGACGACCTCGCCTGTAGGGACCAAGGTCCTCAACGGGTCCTCAACGGGTCCTCAACGGGTCCTCAACGGGTCCTCAACGGGTCCTCAGCGCCGCCGCCGTACGATCTCGCGGGTCACCGGCCGGGCTCCCCGGGGAGCGGGATCTTTTCCTCGCCACCTGAGTTAGGTTAGGCTAACTTTAATCGCGTGTCTCCTTCCGTGAAGAGCGCGTACCTCGCCAAACGGCTCACCGGTCTGTTCCTGCTGGGTGGCCTGCTGCTGCTCGCCGTGCTGGCCGGAATCGTGATCGGCGCCAAGCACATCCCGCCGGGCCAGGCATTGGCCGGAGTGTTCTCCCCGGACGGCTCGGAGAACGCGCTGATCATCCAGGAGCTGCGGCTGCCGCGCACCCTGCTCGGGGTCGCCGTGGGGGCGGCGCTCGGACTGGCGGGCGCGCTCATGCAGGCGCTGACCCGCAACCCGCTGGCCGAGCCGGGCCTGCTCGGCGTCAACGGCGGCGCGGCGGTGGCGGTCGTGACGGTGATCGGTCTCTTCCGGGTGGACGACGTCCTCGTCTACGTGTGGGCGGCGTTCCTCGGGGCCGCCGGAGCCGCGCTGCTCGTCTACCTGATCGGGGCGCGCGGCCGTTCCGGCGCCACACCCGCGCGGCTCGTCCTCGCGGGCGCCGGGATCAACGCGGTGTTCAGCTCGCTGACGGCGGGGATGATGCTGCTCAGCCCGCGCAGTTTCAACGGCTTCCGCTTCTGGCAGGTGGGCTCGCTGTCCGGGCGTGACCTCGCCCTCTTCGTGCGGATCGGCCCGTTCCTGCTGGCGGGAACGGTGCTGGCGCTTCTCCTGGCGCGCCCGCTCAACGCCCTCGCCCTGGGGGAGGACACCGGGCGCGCACTGGGTGCCAGGCCGGGCAGGACCCGCGCGCTGGGGGCGCTCGCGATCGTGGTGCTGTGCGGTGCCGCCACGGCGGCGGTGGGCCCGATCGCGTTCGTCGGGCTGGCGGTGCCCTTCATGGTCAGGGCGCTGGTCGGCCCCGACCAGCGCTGGGTGCTGCCGTACTCGCTGCTGCTGGCGCCGGTGCTGATGCTCGCCGCCGACGTCCTCGGGCGCGTGGTCGCGGCGCCCGGCGAACTGGAGACGGGCATCGTCACCGCGTTCCTCGGCGCCCCCCTCCTGGCCCTGATGGTCCGTCGCGGAAGGGTTCCCCAGCTGTGAGCACGAGTCGTGTCCTGCGCGTCGGGGCGATGTCCCTGCGATGGGAGCCGCGCGTCGTCGTGGTGTGTGCCGCGCTGGTGGCCCTCGCGCTGGGGACGGCGATGGCGGTGGTCGGCAGCGGTGACTTCCCCGTCTCCGCCGCCGAGGTGGTGGGGGCGCTGACCGGTCGGGGGGAGCGGGCCACGGAGTTCATCGTGCTCACGTTGCGCCTGCCCAGGGCGCTCACCGGCCTGCTCGCCGGCGCGGCGCTCGGCCTGAGCGGGGCCGTCTTCCAGAGCATCACGCGCAACCCGCTGGGCAGCCCGGACATCATCGGGTTCACCACGGGGTCGGCGACCGGCGCGCTGCTGCAGATCCTGGTCATCGGCGGCGGCGCCTTCGCCGTCGCGGTCGGCTCCGTCCTCGGCGCGGTGCTGACCGCGCTCGCCGTCTACCTGGTCGCCTACCGGGGTGGGGTGCACGGTTACCGGCTGGTCCTGGTCGGGGTCGCCGCGGCCGCGATGCTCGAGGCGTTCAACGCCTACCTCGTCACCCGAGCCGAGCTGCGCGAGGCGTACGAGGCGGCGTTCTGGCTCACCGGCAGCCTGAACGGCAGGGGCTGGCCGCACGCGTGGCCACTCGCCCTGGCGATGGCCGTCCTCGTACCGGCCGCGCTGGCCTTCGGGGGCCGGTTGCGCATGGGCGAGCTCGGGGACGACGCGGCCCAGGCGCTCGGTGTGCCCGTCCAGCGGACGCGGGCCGCGCTCGTGGTGATCGGGGTGGGGCTGGTGGCGGTGGCGACCGCGGCGGTGGGCCCGGTCCCGTTCGTCGCGCTCGCCGCGCCTCAGCTGGCGCGCGGACTCACCCGCAAGCCCGGTACGCAGCTCGTACCGGCCGCGCTGATGGGCGCGACGCTGCTCGTGCTCAGCGACCTGGTGACGTTGCACCTGCCGGTCGCGGTGCCGGTCGGCGTGGTCACCGGGATCCTCGGCGGCGTCTATCTGGTCTGGCTGCTCTCGACCGAGGGAGTGCGAGGGCGGGCGTGAGCAGCCGGGTGTTTTCGAGGCGACGGCATGCTGAGGGTTCCGGTCGGCCGTGGCGACGAGAGAGGCCGCGCCTCCTGGATCGTGCGAGCCGTCATGAGACGCGCGTTGACGACCCAACGCTCCTAAATTAGGTTAGCCTTACCTGACTTAAGGGGAGCTTCGTGCTGACCAGGGAAGAACTGCACCGTTCGCTGACGGACCTGCTCGGAGAGCGGGTGGAGGCACACGACAATCTCATCGAGCTGGGCATGGACTCGATCCAGCTGATGGGATTGACCGGCCGCCTGCGCCGCCTCGGTGTCGAGGTCGGCTTCGCCGAACTCGCGCGGCGGCCCACGCTGGCCGAGTGGTGGGAACTGCTCGCCGAGCGCGGCGCCATCGCGCCGCACCCGCTTCCGTCCCCGAACTCCGCTTCCGAGTCTGTTTCCGGGTCCGCTCCCGGGACCAAGGCCGGTTCCGCTTCGGATTCCGGGATCGAGTCCGGCTCCGGCTCCAGATTCGGTTCCGGTGCCGCCCTCGACGGCGTTCCCGCCCCTGCCGCGGAACGGGGGGACGCGGAACCGGACGGGTCGTTCCCTCTCGCGCTCATGCAGCACGCCTACTGGATCGGCCGGGACTCCGGCCAGTCGCTCGGCTCCGTCGCCGCGCACCTCTACGTGGAACTCGACGGCCGCGAGATCGACCCCGCCCGGTTGGAGGCGGCCGTCGTGGCACTCGCCGAGCGGCATCCGATGCTGAGGGTCGCGATCTCCGACGAGGGAACCCAGCGCATCCTGCCGGAGCGGCCGGGCCCCGCCGTCACGGTGCACGACCTGCGCGCCGTGCCGGACCCCGCCGGGGAGCTGGAACGGCTGCGCGCCGAGATGTCCACCCAGCGGCTCCCCATCGAGACGGGCCGGGTCTTCGACGTGCGGTTGAGCCTGCTGCCTTCCGGCGCGACGCGGCTGCATCTGGACGTCGACATGGTCGCCGCCGACGCGATGAGCTACCGCACGCTGCTGGCCGACCTCGCGGCGCTGTACGAGGGCGAGAACCTGCCGCCGATCGGCTACGGCTACGCGCGCTATCTCGCCGCCGACCCGCGCGCCGAGGCACGCGACCGCGACCGGCGCTGGTGGGGTGAGCGGCTCGGCGAGATGTCGGGGCCACCCGAGCTGCCGGTCGTGCCGCAACCGGGCGACCGCGTCGTCCGCAAGCACCACTGGCTGCCTCCCGAGGACAGGCGGCGGCTCATCGCCCGCGCCCACCGCGAGGGTGTCACCCCCGCGATGGCGCTCGCCGCCGTCTTCGCCGAGGTGATGGGCGCCTGGTCGGCGACCCCGCGCTTCCTGCTGAACCTGCCGCTGTTCCACCGCGAGCCGATCCACCCCGACGTGGACGCCGTGGTCGGCGACTTCACCGGTTCCATCCTGCTTGAGGCCGACCTGTCGAGGGAGTTGCCGTTCACCGAGCGCGCCCGCGAGGTTCAGACGCTGATGCACACGGCCGGTGAGCACAGCGACTACTCCGGCCTGGAGGTGCTGCGGGATCTGTCGAGGTCGCGGGGCGAGCAGGTGCTCGCCCCGATCGTCTACACCAGCGCGCTCAACCTCGGCGAGCTGTTCGGCGACCGGGCGCGGCGCAGCTTCGGAGAACCGGGATGGATCATCTCCCAGGGGCCGCAGGTGCTCCTGGACGCCCAGGTCACCGAGGTCTCCGGCGGACTGCTGCTGAACTGGGACGTGCGCGACCCCGCCTTCCCCGAAGGCGTCGCCGACGCGATGTTCGCCGCCTACACGGGGGCGATCACCCGTCTGGGCGCGCCGGACGCCGACTGGAGCGAGCCGCTGCGGATCGGCGCCTCGCCGGACCGGCTACGCCTGCGGCACGAGCTCAACGCCCAGCCACCGCCGCCCGCGCGGACGCTGCACGAGGAGTTCTTCGCGCGGGCGCGCCGCACCCCCGGCCTCCCCGCGCTGCACTGGGGCGGCGATGGCACGGGCGGCACTCGTGGCGCCGACGACGTCGATGGCGATGGCGATGGCGGCACGCTCACGTACGGTGAGCTGGCCGACCGCGCCCTGCGCGTCGCCGCCCATCTCGTGGAACGGGGGGTGCGGCCGGGTGACCGGGTCTCGGTCGAGCTGCCCAAGGGGCCGGACCAGGCCGTGGCGGTGCTCGGCGTGCTGGCGGCCGGGGCCGCGTACGTGCCCGTCGGAACGGGGCAGCCCGCCGTCCGGCGGGAGAGGATCCTCAGGACGGCCGGGGTCGCGGTCTCGCTCACCTCGGCCGTGACGCACCCCGCGCCGCTGGACGAGCCGGTGCCCGTCCCGCCCGGCCAGGTCGGCTACGTGCTGTACACCTCCGGCTCCACCGGGGAGCCCAAGGGCGTCGAGGTCTCGCACCGGGCCGCGATGAACACGATCGGCGATCTGGTCGAGCGGTTCTCGATCGGCGAGGCGGACGTGTCACTCGCCGTGTCGGCCCTCGACTTCGACCTGTCGGTGTTCGACCTGTTCGCTCTCTGGTCGGCCGGCGGCGCCGTGGCGATCCCGCTGGAGGACGACCGTCGCGACGCCACCCGCTGGGCCGGACTGGTCGAGCGGTGGTCGGTGACCGTGCTGAACTGCGTGCCGTCGGTGCTGGAGATGCTGCTGCGCACCGGCCCCGCGCCCAGCCTGCGCCTGGTCCTGCTCGGCGGCGACCGGGTCGGCACGCACCTGCCCGCGCTGCTGCGGGAACGCTCGCCGGGAGCACGGTTCGTCGCGCTCGGCGGTACGACGGAGACCGCCATCCACTCGACCGTGATCGAGGTCGACGGCGAGGTGCCCGCGGACTGGACGGCGGTCCCGTACGGCGTCCCGTTGCGCGGGGTGGCCTGCCGGGTCGTCGACGAGGCCGGGCGCGACCGCCCCGACTGGGCGCAGGGCGAGCTGTGGATCGGCGGCGCGGGGGTCGCGGACGGCTACAGCGGCGACGCCGAGCGCACCGCCGACCGGTTCGTCGTCCACGAGGGCATCCGCTGGTACCGGACCGGGGACATGGCCCGCTACCGGCCCGACGGCACGCTGGAGTTCCTGGGACGGCGCGACCACCAGGTGAAGGTGCGCGGGTTCCGGATCGAACTCGGCGAGGTCGAGACGGCGCTGGAGAGCCACCCCCGGGTGCGCCGCGCCGTCGCGCTCCTCGCCGACTCGCGCCTGGCCGCCGCGGTCGTGCTCGCCGGGGAGGCTGACCAGGAGGCGGAGCCGCACAAGACGGCGCAGGAGAAGACCGGGACGGAGGAGACGGGACGGGAAAGGGCGGGCCTGGAGAAGACCGGGCGGGGAAAGACGGGGCCCGAGGAGAGCGCGACACGAGAACTGCTCGCCCACGTGCGAAAACTGCTGCCCCCGCACATGGTTCCCGACCTCCTGGTGCCCCTGGCGGCGCTCCCGCTCACCGCGAACAACAAGGTGGACCGCAAGGCGCTCGCCGCCCTCGTCGCAGCGGCGGCAGGGGAGACGGGCACGCCCTACACGGCGCCGGGCACGGCGCTGGAGCGGGTGCTCGCCCGGGTCGTCGGCGAGGTGCTCGGCGTGCCGAGGGTCGGCGCGCACGACGACATCTTCGCGCTCGGCGGTGACTCGGTGCTGGCCACCACCGTCATCGCGCGGCTGCGCGAGGCACTCGACGCCTCCTCGCTCCCGCTGCGGGCGCTGTTCACCGAGCGGACCGTGTCGCGCGTCGCCCGCCGGTTCGTCGAGGTGGAGGAGGTCCCCGGCAGGCTGGAGGCGGTCGCCGAGATCTGGCTCATGGTCGAGGACATGTCGGAGGACGAGCTCACCGAGCGCCTGGGCGCGGGGGAGTCCGGCTGACGCTCCGCGACCACCCCCGGCGGGACGTGACCGCCGGGGGTGGGCGCGGTAACCGGTGCCGGTCGCCCGGGACCGCGCCTCCGGTGCGACCATCCCCTCCGCTCACGAGCGGAGGGAATGGTCGTCGCGGTCAGCGGACGGGGGAGAGCCTCAGCACCGCCTTGCCCCGGGAGAGCGAGACCACCCGTACGCCGATGCCGTTGACCGACCCCGTCGAACGGAGGCCGAGCACCGCCTGCGAGGTGACACCGGGGCCGGTGGCCCGTACCCGCACGAAATCCCGGCCGAAGGAGACGGACAGCCGGGTGACGCCGAATCGAGGGCTGACCCGGAACCGCACCGCCTTCGAGATGGTGAGCTTGCACCTTCCGTCGTAACACGCTCGGAGGTTCGGGCCGGTGGCCTTCCCTCGCGCGACGGCGCCCGTCGCCGGGGCGGCGGCCGAAACCGGTGCGAGGGCGACCGTTGGCGTTTCCGCCGGGGTCAGGCCGGACTGCGCCGGTGCGGTGCCGCCGGTCAGGGCGACGAGCAGCAGGAGGGCGGCGGTCGTCTGAGGCATGTTCTTCCTCTCGTCGTTCCTGCGGTTTCCCCCAGAGGCCGGGCCGTGGTTCGTCGGGTGGGCGTCACCGGCGGTCCTGCGCCGGCACGGGACATGAGGGGTTTGCTGTCGCTTCTCACGATCTGGCAAGAGCGGTCGTTTTTCCAGTCGTTTCTTCGCGGTGCCTTTGCCTAGACGGTTCTCAACCCGGCCGGCGCGGCTCGGCGTCCCCGGACCGGGCCTTTCCCGGTTCGGTGTCCTGCGGGTCGGTCCTCAGGGTCGCGCCGCGCAGGCCGGTGAGCGTGAGGGCGAGGCCGAGGGCGAGGGCGGCGCTGGCCGCGCCGTACACGACGATCGCGGTGCCGGGTGCGAGGTAGCGGCCGAGGACGCCCGCGCCGAGCGCGCCGACGGCCTCGCCGCCGGTCTCCTGGGCGGCCCACAGGGCGTTCACCCGTCCGAGGTAACCGTCGGGGGTGTGCGCCTGGATGAGGCCGTAGCGGAGGATCTCCTCGACGGACGCGACGAGGCCGTACCCGAAGAGGATCGCGACGGCGAGCGCCGGGTGGGTCGCCAGCCCGAGGCAGGCGAGCAGTGCGAAGCCGCAGACCGAGGCGACGAGCAGCGCCTTGCCCGGCGCGCGTGACCGTCCGGTCCAACCGCTGGTGACCGAGCCGAGCACCGCGCCGCAGGCGGGCGCGGCGTAGAGCAGGCCGATCGTGGCCGGGCCGCCGCCCAGCCGCAGGGTGGCGAACGCGGGCATGAGCACCGGGATACCGCCCGCCACCATGAACAGCAGGCCGAGCAGCATGAGCGAGCCGACCACGCGGTGCGAGGCCACGAACCGCAGCCCCGAGCCGATCGCTCTGAGCGGGTTCTCCGTGACCTCGACGGCCGGTCTGAGCGCGGGCAACCTCGTCAGCAGGCCGAGGGTGGCGAGCGTTCCCACGGCCGCTGCCGCGTAGTTCCACCCGACGCCGAACGCCGACACGGTCAGGCCGCCGAGCGCGGGGGAGAGCATCGAACCGAGCCGTACGGTCAGCGCGTTGAGCGCGCCCGCCGCGACCAGCTTGTCGGGAGGAACGAGGGCGGGGGTCGCGGCGAGCAGCGCGGTCACGCTGACGCCGGTCGCGAGCCCGTCCCAGGCGGCGAGCACGTAGATCGCCGCGAGCGAGGGGGAGGGCAGGAAGGCGTTCAGCGTCAGCAGCGCGAAGCCGATACCGGCGGCGGTGCGTGCGACGAGCATCAACCGGCGCCGGTCGTGCCGGTCGGCGAGCACACCGCCCCACAGGAATCCCGCGAGCAGCGCGAAGCCCTCGGCCGAGGAGACCGCGCCGACGTGCACGGTCGATCCGGTCATCGCGTAGACCTGTACGGGCACCCCGACCATCAGCATGCCGATCCCGAAGACCGACACGGTGCGCGCCACGAACACGTCGCGGAAGGCTCTGCTGCTCCGGAGCGGGCTGATGTCCATGGCCAGACGGCGCAGCATCTTCGGGGTTCTCCTCACCGAACACAGTGGATAAGGTGAGGCTAACCTTAGTTGACCTTAGGGAAAGAGGACAGACCAGTGCAGCGGGTCCTTATGAACGGAAAAATCCACCGTGCCACCGTGACCCAGGCGGATTTGCACTACGTGGGTTCCCTGACGATCGACGCCGACCTGATGGCCGCCGCCGACATCGTCGAAGGTGAGCAGGTCCATGTCGTCGACATCGACAACGGCGCCCGCCTGGTCACCTACGCGATCACCGGCGAGGCGGGCAGCGGGGTGATCGGCGTCAACGGCGCGGCGGCCCACCTGGTCCACCCCGGACACCTGGTCATCGTCATCTCGTACGGGAACTTCGACGACGCGGAGGCGCGGGCGCACCGGCCCAAGGTCGTGCACGTGGACGGAGCCAACCGCGTCGTCGCGCTCGGCGGCGACCCGGCCGAGCCGGTCGCGGGCGCGGTGGCCCAGATCGCGGGGAGGTGACCCGTGGAGGGATTCACCCCCTGGCCACAGGAGGTCGCGGCGCGCTACCTGGCGGAGGGCTACTGGAGCGACCGGCCGCTCGGCGACGTGCTGAACGGGGGCGACCCCGAGCGGACCGCGCTCGTGGCCGGGGACGAGCGACTCACCTACGCCGAGCTGGACCGCCGGGCCGAGCGCACCGCCGCGGGTTTCGCGCGGCTGGGCATCCGGCGCGGTGACCGCGTCGTGGTGCAACTGCCCAACACCACCTCATTCGTCGTCGTCTTCCTCGCCCTCGTCCGGATCGGTGCCGCCCCGGTGCTCGCCCTGCCCGCGCACCGCAGCAGCGAGATCGGTTACCTGTGCGAGCTGAGCGAGGCGAGGGCGTACGTCATCCCGGACGCGCACGGCGGATTCGACTACCGCGACCTGGCCCGCTCGCTGGCCGTGGAGCACGTCGTGGTGGACGGGGACGCCCAGGAGTTCCTCGCCCTCGCCGACCTCGACACCGACCTCGACCGTGGCTCCGCCCTTGACTCCGACCGAACTCCCGGTCGCGACACCGCCCCCGATCACGGCCTCGTCTCCGGACCCGTGTCGTACGAGCGGCCGGATCCGGCCGACGTGGGGGTGTTCCTGCTCTCCGGCGGCACCACCGGACTTCCGAAGCTGATCCCGCGCACCCACCGCGACTACGTCTACAACCTGGAGGCGAGCGCCGAGGTCTGCGGCTTCACCCGCGAGACCGTCTACCTCGTGGTGCTCCCGGTCGCGCACAACTTCGCGCTCGCCTGCCCCGGGGTGCTGGGGGTGTTTGCCAAGGGCGGCACCGTCGTCCTCGCCCCCTCCGGGTCACCCGACGAGGCGTTCCCCCTCATCGAGCGGGAGCGGGTGACGGTGTGCGCGGTGGTGCCGCCCATCGCGCTGCTCTGGCTTGAGGCGGCATCCTGGTCGCGGGAGGACCTGTCGTCGCTCCGGCTGCTGCAGGTGGGCGGGGCCAAGTTCGCCGCCGAGCGGGCCGAGCGGGTTCCCGGCGTGCTGGGTTGCGCGGTGCAGCAGGTGTTCGGAATGGCCGAGGGGTTGCTCAACTACACCCGGCTGGACGATCCCCGCGAGCTGGTCGACACCACGCAGGGCAGGCCGCTGTCCCCGGCCGACGAGATCCTCGTGGTCGACTCCGACGGCGCGGAGGTCGCCCCCGGCGAGGTCGGGGAGCTGCTCACCCGCGGTCCGTACACCCTGCGCGGCTACTACCGCGCACCGGAGCACAACGCGCGCTCCTTCACCACCGACGGCTTCTACCGGACCGGAGACCTGGTGCGGGTGCTCCCCTCGGGACACCTCGTCGTGGAGGGCCGCGACAAGGACCAGATCAACCGGGGCGGTGACAAGATCTCGGCAGAGGAACTGGAGAACCACCTGCTCGCCCATCCGGCGGTGCACGACGTCGCGGTGGTCGGCATCCCGGACCCGGTGATGGGGGAGCGGACCTGCGCCTTCCTGATCGTGCGGGACCAGGCGCCGACCCTCAGGGAGATCAAGCGGTTCCTCAGGGAGCGCGGTGTGGCCGGATACAAGTGGCCCGACCGCGTCGAGCCGGTCGAGGCGTTCCCCCGCACTCCGGTCGGCAAGATCAGCAAGAAGGAGCTCGCCGCGAGCCTGCGCTGAGCTCCTCCGCTTCTCAGGTGCGCGGGACCACGTACGGGGCGATGCTGGAGAGCTTCTCGCAGGTCTCCTCGTACTCCCGTTCCGGCGTCGAACCCGACACGATGCCGGCGCCGGCCCGCAGCCAGGCCCGGCCGTTCTCGCTGTAGACGGCGCGCAGCACCAGGGCGGCGTCCATCGCCCCGTCGTGTGAGACAGCGAGGACGGCTCCGGCGTAGAGCCCTCGGGGCTCCTCAAGTCTGGCGATCGCGTCGACGGCCGCCGGCTTGGGGATGCCAGAGGCGGTCACGCCGGGAAACAGCGCGTCGAGCGCGTCCCAGCCGGTGCGGCCGGGCGCCAGCTCACCGCTGACACTTGATCCCAGGTGCTGCACGCTGCCGCGTTCCTTCACCGCCATGAAGCCGGTGACCCGGACCGTGCCGGGCACGCACACCCGGTACAGCTCGTCCTGCGACGCGCGTACGGATACCGCGTGCTCGAAGATCTCCTTGGGGTCGTTCTCCAGCTCGTGGCGGGTCCGCGAGTCCACGTTCTCACCTTGGCCGAAGGCGCGCGTGCCGGCGAGCGGCTGGGTCGTCACCGTGCCGTGCCCGTCGACGCCCGCCAGCACCTCGGGACTGAACCCGGCGGCCTGGAAGCCTTCCAGGTCGAGGAGGAACGAGCGGGCCGGGGTGTTGGCGGCACGGCCGCACGCGTACGTCGCGACGACGTCGACGGGGAACGGGATCGGCAGCCGCCGGGAGACGATGACCTTCTCGTAGAGCCCGGCGTCGATCTCGGAGATCGCCTGGGCGACCCGCGACCTGTAGAGGTCGCCGCCGGTGCGCACGTCGACCGGCGACGGCGACGACGGCGATCCGGGGACGACCTGTCCGGACAGCAGCTCGGCGACCCGCTCGGCCTCCTCGGCGTCCATGCTCACCACCAGCGCGCGCCCCGCCTCGACGCGCACCTCGGTGCGCGGCACGACCAGGTGGGCGAGCCTGCCCGCGGGGGCGAGCGCGGCGAACTCGAACGCGATCCAGCCGTAGGCGTTCCACGCCGGCCACGGGGCGGTCCGCAGCGCCGCCTCCAGCGCCGCGGCCGGTCGGCCCGACCACGGCTCGTCGAACCGGTCCACCGGGTCGAGCGGGTCCAGCGCGTGCAGCGGATCCAGCGGGTCCAGGGGGTCCGGCGCGTGCGCGGGGCCGGCGGAGGCCGGGGAGGGGGCGTCCAGCCAGCGGCTGCGGACGACTCCGGGTTCGAGGATCACCTCACCCGCCACCCCGCCCGCGAAGGTCCACAGGTCCGGCCGCTCGTACACGACGTAGTCGTCGAACAGCCCGGACCGGGCCAGGTGGGTGACCAGGCGCAACGGGTCGGCCGCGCTCTCGACGACTATCTCCGTGCGCGTCTGATCCGTGCGGACACCAGAGGACAAGGAACCCACCCCTTTATGAAAACGGACAACTTCCAGCAATTTAGGTAAGGCTAACCTTGTGTGGATTTAAGAGGCAAGGCTAACCTAAGTCGCGATGCGGGACAGAGCGCCCGACCCCCGGCCACTAAGGACGTTGAGCGTGCGGGAACAGCGGCAGGACGTCGCGCAGCGGCGCGAACTGATGCGGCGGATGATGACCGAGGCGGGGCTCGGACCCGGCAGGGACCGGATCACCCCACGCGCCGGTGACGGCCCCGCCCCGCTGTCGTACGCGCAGCAGAGCATGTGGCTGCACCACCGGACGTTCCCCTCCAGCCCCGCCTACAACGTCTGCCTGCTGGTACGCATGTCGGGCGCGCTCGACCCCGAGGCGCTCCGCGAGGCGCTGCGCGCGCTCCTGCGCAGGCACGCCGTGCTGCGCACCGTCTACGACGAGAACGACGACGGGACGCCGGTGCAGTACGTCCTCGCCGACGATTCCCTCGACCTGCCGGTGCGTGACCATGCCACCGACGCCACCGACGCCACCGACGCCACCGACGCCACCGACGACGCCGAGGCGTACGCCGAGCGGCTCGCGGCGCTCCCCTTCGACCTGCGCGCCGAGCGGCCGATCCGGCTCGAACTGCTCAGGCTCGGCGTCGACAGGTACGCCCTGGTCCTGGTCGTGCACCACATCGCCTGGGACGGCATGACCTGGGGTTCGCTCTCACGGGACCTGTCGGCCCTGTACCGCGCGGCCGTCTCCGGTGAGCCGGACGGCCTGCCCACGCTCACCGTCCACTATCCCGACTACGCCGACTGGGAGCAGAACCGCCCGCACCCGGCCGAGGAGATGGACTACTGGCGGCGGCGCCTCGACCCGCCGCCCGCGCCCCTGGACCTGCCCGCCGACCGCCCGCGCGGCGCGACCGCCTCCGAGCGCGGCGGACGCAGGGCCCGCCGCTTCGACGACACCGTCACCGACGGCATGCGGAAACTGGCCGCAGGGGAGAACCTCACCCCGTACATGGTGATGCTCGCCGCCCACGCCGTGCTCCTGCACCGCTACACCGGCGCGACCGACATCGCGATCGGTTCGGCGGTGATGAACCGCGAGCACACCGAGATCGAGCGGCTGGCCGGGAACTTCGGCAACACCCTCGTGCTGCGCACCGACCTGTCCGGTGCCCCCACCTTCCGCGAGGTCCTGCGCCGGGTCCGCGACACCTGCACCGAGGGGTTCGCGCACCGGACACTGCCCTACGACACGATCGTGCGGGAGCTGCGGCCCGCCCGCAGGCGCGGCGGCTCGCCGTTCTTCGACACCATGCTGCTCTTTCTCGCCCAGGAGATCGGCGACCTGGACCTACCGGGCGTCACCACGGGCTGGACGCACATCCACAACGGCACCACCCACTTCGACCTGTCGCTGGAGGCATTCGTCAGGCCCCGGGGGATGACCGTCGAGGCCACCTTCCGTCGCGAGCTGTTCGACGACGAGCGCATCGACGCGCTCCTCGGCCATCTGGAGACGCTGCTCGGCGACGCGGTGAGCCGCCCGGACCGGCGGATCGCCGACCTGAAGCTGCTCGGTGCGGCCGAGGCGGCCCTGCTGGAGGAGTGGAACGACACCGCGCGGCCCGTCGAGGACACGACGGTGACCTCCCTGTTCGAGGAGCAGGCCGCCCGCACTCCCGGCGCGGTCGCCGTCGAGGGCACTGGCGATGGCACTGGCGGGGCCACGCTCACCTACGCCGAGCTGGACCTGCGGGCCTCGGCCCTCGCCCGGGTGCTGTGCGAGCGCGGCGCGGGACCCGGCCGGGTCGTCGCCCTGGCCCTGCCCCGCACCCCCGACCTGGTGGTCGCGCTGCTCGCCGTGCTGAAGTCCGGCGCCGCCTACCTGCCGCTGGACCTGGACCACCCGGCCGACCGGATCGCCTACATGATCCGGGACGCCGCCCCGCTCTGCGCGATCGCGACCCCGGAGACGGCCGCCCTCATCCCGCGGGGAACCGAGACGCTGACACCCCGGACGCTGACAACCGAGCCCTTGCCCCAGGACGGTGCGCTCCGCTTCGCCCATGTCCCCCCGGTGCTCGCCGCCCCCCGCGCCGAGACGCCGACACCGGACGACACGTTCCCCGACGCGCACCCCGGGCCGACCGCAGGCCAGGAGCCGTATCCGGTCCGAGGCGGCGACCTGGCGTACGTCATCTACACCTCGGGTTCGACCGGCCGGCCCAAGGGCGTGGCCGTCCCGCACACCGCGCTCACCGCGTTCCTGCTCACCATGAGGGAGCGTCTCGCCCTGGACGCCGCCGACCGGCTGGTCGCGGTGACCACGATCGCGTTCGACATCGCCGCGCTGGAGCTGTACGTGCCGCTGATCAGCGGCGCGACCGTCGTGCTCGCCGGGCGCGAGAGCGTACGCGACCCGGCGGCGCTGGGCGCGCTGCTCACCGGGGCGACGATCGTCCAGGGCACCCCGTCACTGCTGGGCTCGCTGGACCCGGCCGCGCTGCGCGGGCTGCGGGTGCTCGTCGGTGGTGAGGCCCTTCCGGCGGCGCTCGCCGGAACCCTCCACGCGGTGGCGGCGTCGGCCGTCAACGTGTACGGGCCGACCGAGGCGACGATCTGGGCGACCTCCGCCGAACTGCCGTCCTCGGGGATCGGCAGGCCGTTCCCCAACACCCGCGCCCACGTCCTGGACGCCGCGCTGCGTCCCGCCCCGATCGGTGTCCCCGGCGAGCTCTACCTCGCCGGGACGCAGCTGGCGCGCGGCTACGCGGGCAGGCCGGGCCTCACCGCGGAACGCTTCGTCGCCGACCCCTTCGGCCCGCCGGGCGAGCGCATGTACCGCACCGGCGACCTGGCACGCCGGTGCCGCGACGGATCGCTGGAATACCTGGGACGCACCGACGACCAGGTGAAGATCCGCGGGTTCCGCATCGAGCCCGCCGAGGTGCAGGCCGTGCTCGCCGCCCACCCCGGCGTCGTCCAGGCCGCCGTCGTGGTCCGCGAGGACGCGCCCGGCGAGAAGCGGCTCGTCGCGTACGTGGTGCCGAGCGGAGACCTCGATGACCTCGACGAGGCGGACCTTCGGGCGACGGCGACCGAGACGCTGCCCGAGTACATGCTTCCCTCGGCGATCGTCCGGCTTGAGGCACTGCCTCGTACCGTCAACGGCAAGCTCGACCGGGCCGCGCTGCCCGCGCCCGAGGCGCGGGTGTCGAGCCGAGGTCCGCACGACGACCGAGAGGCGGCGCTGTGCGCGGTCTTCGCCGAGACCCTCGGCCTGCGCACCGTGGGCATCGACGACGACTTCTTCGCCCTGGGCGGCCACTCCCTGCTGGCCACCCGCCTCGCCGGGCGGGTGCGCGCCGCGCTCGACGCCGAGCTCACCATCGCCGACGTCTTCGAGGCGCCCACGGTCGCCACGCTCGCGCCCAGGCTGGTACGGGGCACCCGGCCGAGGGTCCGCGACGTGAGCAGGCCCGAGATCGTGCCCGCCTCTCCCGCCCAGCGCGGCTTCTGGTTCGAGGAACGCCTGCGCGGCCCCTCGGCCGCCGACGCGCTGCCGCTGGGCCTGCGCCTGTACGGGCCGGTCGACGTCGACGCGCTGCGCGCCGCGTTCGCCGACGTCGTCACCCGGCACGAGGCGCTGCGCACCCTGCTGGAGGAGGGCCCCGACGGGCTGCCGGTCCAGCGCGTCCTCGACACCTTCGAGGTCGCCTTCGACGTGGTGGACGCGCGCGGCCGGCCGGAGGAACGGCTGCGCGCGGCCGAGACGAGGGCCGCCTCGCACGTCTTCGACCTCGGGACCGACCTGCCCATCCGGGCCACCCTGCTGCGGGTCCGTGCCGAGGAGTCCGTGCTGGTGATACTCCAGCACCACGCCGCCGCCGACGAGTGGTCGTTCACCCCGCTGCTCGCCGACCTGTCACGCGCCTACACCGCCCGCAGGACGGGCACCGCGCCCGACTGGGCGCCGCTGCCCGTGCGGTACGCCGACTACGCCGTCTGGCGGAACGAGTCCCCGGCTCCCGCGGACCGGCTCGACTTCTGGGAACGGGCACTGCGCGGGCTGCCCGAGGAGAGCACGCCACCTGCCGACCGGCCCCGCCCCGCCGAGGCGAGCCACCGGGGCGGGCTGGTACCGTTCCGGCTGCCTTCGGCCGGGGCGCGACGGCTCGCCCTGGAGACCGGCACCAGCGTCTTCATGGTCCTGCACGCCGCCGTCGCCGCGCTCCTGCACCGGGCCGGAGCGGGCGACGACCTGGCGCTCGGCTCGCCCGTCGCGGGCCGTACCGACGCGGACCTCGCGGACCTGGTCGGCGTGTTCGTCAACCTCGTCGTGCTGCGCACCGACCTGACCGGCGACCCCACCTTCACCGAACTCCTGGAGCGGGTCCGCCGCACCGACCTGGCCGCGTTCTCCAACGCGGACGTGTCGTTCGAGCAGGTGGTGGAGCGGCTCGCCCCCGAACGCTCACTCGCCCGCAGTCCGCTGTTCCAGGTGATGATCGTCCATCAGCGGCTGGAGGACGTGCGGCTGCGGCTGCCCGGCGTACGCGCGGAACCGTTCCTTCCCGAGACCGGCGGCGTCAAGTTCGACCTGGACGTCTACTTCGCCGAGGGCGAGGAACTGATCGAGGGGTTCGTCGCCTACGCCACGGACCTCTTCGACGCCGAGACCGTCACCGGCATGATCGCCGACCTCGGCGAGCTGCTCGACCAGGTCACCGAGGACCCGGCGCGGCGCCTGTCGTCGCTCCGCGCCCCGCTCGGGCCGCTCGCGGGACCCGGCCCCGTGGACGGGGTCGCCCCGCTCACCGTCGCCCAGCGGATCGAGGCGCAGGTGGCGCGCACCCCGCACGCCACCGCCGTCATCTGCGGTGACGTCCGCGGTGACGTCCGTGGCGACGGCGGGATCACGCTCAGCTACGCCGAGCTCGACGAGCGCGCCGAGGCCCTCGCCGACCGGCTCGCCGCGGCGGGGGCGGGCCCCGAGGAGATCGTCGCGATCGCGCTGCCCCGCTCGGCCGAGTTCGTCGTCGCCCTGCTCGCCGTGCTCAAGACCGGCGCGGCCTACCTGCCGATCGACACGACCTACCCGCGCTCCAGGATCGACCTGATGCTCGACACCGCCGGGCCCCTGCTCGTCCTCGGCGTGGACGAGCCGCCGTCGGACGCCCCGCCTCGCGCGAGGACTCCGATCCTCCCCGACCACCCCGCGTACGTGATCTTCACTTCGGGGTCCACCGGGACCCCGAAGGCCGTCGTCGGCACCCAACGGGCCCTGGCCAACCGGCTCGCCTGGGGTGCGGACCTCGCCACCGTCGGCGTGCGGGTCGCCAAGAGCTCACCGGCCTTCATCGACGGCACTACCGAGCTGCTCGGCGGCCTCGTCGCCGGTGACACCGTCGTCGTCGCGGACGACGACACCGCCACCGACGCGGTCGCCCTCGCCGAGCTGATCCACCGCCACGGTGTGAACCTGGTGACGGTCGTGCCGAGCCTGCTGGCCGCGCTCATGGAGAACGAGGAGAGGGAGAAGACGGGGGAGGCCGCACGCAACGAACGGCTCGGAGAAAACGGTGAGCCCGGGGAGAGCGCGCGCAACGGGGAAGTCGGAGAAGCCAAGGAGCCGCAGGAGCCTCGGGAGTGTCGGGAGCCCGGGAAGAGCGCGCCGAGCGGGAGGCTCGGCTCGGTGACCACCTGGGTGAGCAGCGGTGAGGCGCTGCCCGCCACCCTGGCCCGGCGGGTCCCCGCCCGGCTGGTCAACCTGTACGGCTGCTCGGAGGCGGCCGGGGACAGCCTGATCGCCGAGGGCGGCGGCGGACTGGTCCCGATCGCCAACACCGTGGCGTACGTCCTGGACGCCGGGCTCCGCGAGGTCGCGGTCGGCGAACTCTACCTCGCCGGGGACGGCCTGGCGCGCGGGTATCTCAAGGACCCGGCCCGCACCGCCGAGCGGTTCGTGGCCAGCCCCTTCGGCCCGCCGGGATCGCGGCTCTACCGCACCGGCGACCGGGTGCGCCGCCGCCGCGACGGCGGCCTGGACTTCCTGGGCCGGGCCGACGACCAGGTCAAGATCCGGGGCTTCCGCGTCGAGCCGGGAGAGGTCGAGGCGGTGCTCGCCGCACAGCCCGGTGTGCGCCAGGCGGCCGTGGCGGCCCGCTCGGGGCCGCGCCTCGTCGGCTACGTCGTGGGTGACCCCGGTTCCGAACCCGACCTGGACGCGCTGCGGCTCCGGCTCGAAGAGATCCTGCCGGATCACCTCGTCCCCGCCGTGCTCGTCGGCCTCGACCGGCTGCCGCGCACTCCCAACGGCAAGCTCGACCGCCGCGCGCTGCCCGAGCCCGCCGTCCGCGAGGGCAGGGCACCGCGAACCGGCACCGAGCGCGCCGTCGCCCGGCTCGTCGCCGAGACCCTCGGGCGGGACGGCGTCAACGCCGACGACGACTTCTTCCGCACCGGTGGCGACAGCATCAGCGCGGCCCTGCTGGTGGGACGTGCCCGCCGGGCCGGGTTCCCCTTCGCCGTCCGTGACGTCTTCCGGCTGCGTACCGTCGAGGCCCTGGCCAAGGTCGCGGACCTTTCCCGGCCGCCCGCCGAGGTCGTGGCGGACGGTCCGGTGCGGGCGCGGGCCGAGCTGCCGCTCTCGCCTTTGCAGGAAGGACTGCTCTTCCACCTGATGCTGGCCGGTGGGGACCGGGACATCTACGTCCAGCAGGCCGTGGTGACCCTGGCGGGTCCTGTCGATCCCGACCGGCTGGCCGGAGCCGCGCGCGAGGTGCTGCTGAAGTTCCCCAACCTGCGGGCCGGGTTCCGCACCGACGGCGGCCGCAGCGTGCAGTTCGTCCCCGAACGCTTCGAGGTCGACTGGACCTACGCCGAGACCGGTGACCAGCGGGCGCTGGAGGAGTTCGTCGAGGCACAGCGCGCCCGGCCGTTCGTCCCCGGCGAGCCGCCGCTGATCCGCTTCGCGCTGGCCAGGGTGGGCGAGGACGACTTCCGGCTGGTGCTCACCTCCGAGCTGATCCTGCTGGACGGCTGGTCGGGTGGCCTGCTCGTCACCTCGCTGCTGGAGTTCTACACCGACGCCGGCACCGAGCGCGCCCGGCCCGTGACCCCCTTCCACGCCTACCTCGACTGGGTGAACGGGCAGGACCGGCAGGCCACGATCAAGACGTGGGGCCGTGCCCTCGAAGGGCTCGACGAGCCGACCCTGCTGCGGCCGGACCTGATCGACCGGCCCGCCGACCTCACCACCGCGGGGGAGATCCACCGTGCGCTGCCCGACGGCCTCGCCGCCCGGCTCGACGCCCGCGCCCGCGAGTCCGGCCTCACCCTCGGCGCCCTGTACGAGAGCGCCTGGGGGCTGCTCCTGACCGCTCTCACCGGCCGCGACGACGTGGTCTTCGGCGTCTCGGTGTCCGGCCGCCACCCCGACGTCGACGGCGTCGAGTCCGTCGTCGGCCTGCTGTTCAACACCGTCCCGGTCCGGATGCGCGCCTCGGCGGCCGATCCGCTGCGCACCGTCCTGGAACGGGTGCAGACGTTCACCTCGGAGCTGTTCGACCACTCCTACGTCGCGCTCGCCGACGTGCAGCGGGTGGCGGGCCTCGGGACCCTCTTCGACACCCTCTTCGTGTTCCAGAACTTCCCCGGCATGCCCACCGGACGCGGCTTCGGCCCCGGCGGCGATGTGCGGGTGACCGGCCGTCAGGTGCGCGACGCGACCCACTACCCGCTCACCATGGTCGTCGAGCCCGGCGCCGGCCTGCGGGTCATGTATCGGGGCGACGCCTTCACCGAGACCGAGGCGAGGCGTCTCACCGACCGGTACGTACGCCTCCTGGAGACCGTCGCCGCCGAACCCGACACCCCCTGCCACCGGCTCGACCCGCTCCTGCCCGACGAGCACGACCGGCTGCGCCGCGACTGGGCCGAGGCCGAACGGCCCGTCCCCGACCTCACCATCGCCGAACTCCTCGCCGAGCAGGCCGCGCGCACCCCGGACGAGCTCGCCCTGGTCTCCCAGCCGGACACGCGACTCACCTACGCCGAGCTGGACGCCGCCGCCAACCGCCTCGCCCGGCTGCTGAAGGCGCACGGCGCGGGCCCGGAACGGGTGGTCGCCCTCGCCCTGCCCCGGTCCGCCGAGATGGTCGTCGCGCTGTTCGCGGTGCTCAAGACGGGCGCCGCCTACCTTCCCCTGGAACTGGACTACCCGGCGGAGCGGCTCGACTTCATGCTGGCCGACGCCGCCCCCGTCTGCCTGGTCTCGCACCGCGACATCGCCGCCGGGCTGGCGAACCCCGGCGCCTCGATCCCGCTCGACGACCCCGCCGTGCGGGAGACGCTGGCGGGCCTGCCCGGCACCGGCCTGACGGACGAGGAACTGCCCGGCTTCGGCAGGGACGCGCCGGGACGGCTGGAGCACCCGGCATATGTGATCTACACCTCGGGGTCGACCGGACGTCCCAAGGGGGTGGTCACCCCCTACCGGGGTCTGACCAACATGCAGTTCAACCACCGGGCCAACATCTTCGACCCGGTGGTGGCCTCGGCCGGGCGGCGGCTGCGGATCGCGCACACCGTGTCGTTCTCCTTCGACATGTCGTGGGAGGAACTCCTCTGGCTCATCGAGGGCCACGAGGTGCACGTCTGCGACGAGGAGCTGCGGCGCGACGCCGAGGCGCTCACCGAATACCTGCGGCGTCACCGCGTCGACGTCGTCAACGTGACGCCGACCTACGCCCAGCAGCTCCTGGAGGAGGGGCTGCTGGACGGCGAGCACCGCCCGCCGCTCGTGCTGCTGGGCGGCGAGGCCGTCCCGGCCGCCGTGTGGGACCGGCTCGCGGAGGCCGAGGGGGTGCTGGGCTACAACCTCTACGGCCCGACCGAGTACACCATCAACACGCTGGGCGGAGGCACCGAGGACAGCGCCACCCCCACGGTCGGCAGGCCGATCTGGAACACCCGGGGCTACGTGCTCGACGGCTGGCTGCGCCCGGTACCGCCGGGCACGCCGGGAGAGCTCTACATCGCCGGGGCGGGTCTGGCCAGGGGCTACCTCGACCGGCCGGGCCTGACCGCCGAGCGGTTCGTCGCCGACCCGTTCGGCGGCGGCCGGATGTATCGCACCGGAGACCTCGTACGGGTGCGCCGGGACGGCAACATCGACTTCCTCGGCCGTACCGACGAGCAGGTGAAGATCCGCGGTTACCGGGTCGAGCTGGAGGAGGTCGAGACCGCGCTCGCCGCCGAGCCGGGTGTGGGGCAGGCCGCCGTCGTCGCCGTCGGCACCGAGGTGCCCGGCGTGAAGCGCCTCATCGGCTACGTGGTGCCCGACGGAGCCGCGCGGCCCGACGCCGAGCGCGAGCACCTGGCCGAGTGGCGGCAGATCTACGACGCCGAGTACACCGAGATCGGCACCGCCGTCCACACCGAGGACTTCGCGGGCTGGGACAGCAGCTACGACGGGTCGCCGATCCCGCTGGAGCACATGCGCGAGTGGCGTGACACCACCGTGGCCCGCGTCGAGGCCCTCGGACCCCGGCGGGTGCTGGAGGTCGGCGTGGGCACCGGCCTGCTGCTGTCGCGGCTCGCCCCCGGCTGCGACGAGTACTGGGGCACCGACTTCGCGGCGCCCGTCATCGCCAAGCTCCGGGCCGACCTCGGCCCCGGCTCGCCGGTACGCCTGAGCTGCCAGGCCGCGCACGACACCACCGGCCTGCCCGCGGGCCACTTCGACACGATCGTCGTCAACTCCGTGGTCCAGTACTTCCCGAGCGCCGGATACCTCGCCGACGTGATCGCCGCCGCGATGGACCTGCTCGCCCCCGGTGGCGCGCTGTTCGTGGGCGACGTGCGCGACCTGCGGTCGGTACGCTGCCTGCACGCGGCGATCCGGCTCGGCCGGGGCGACGACGACGGTTCCGGTGTCGGTACGGCGGCGATCGACCGGGCCGTGCGGATGGAGAAGGAGCTCCTGCTCGACCCCGCGTTCTTCACCGCCCTCGGCCTGGCCGCGCGGGTGGAGATCCGCACCAAGCGGGGCGTCCACCACAACGAGCTCAGCAGGCACCGCTACGACGTGACCCTGTGGAAGTCACCCGCCGCGAACCCCACCGCGAACCCTGCCGTGAACCTCGCCGCGCGGACCGGCGCACCGCTCGACCCGCAAACCGACCCGCAAACCGACCCGCGGACCGACCCGCGGACCGATGCGCGTCCGGTCGCGTCGCCCGCGGGGACCACGGTCGTGGACTGGGCGGGAATGGAGGACCTGACGGCCCGCCTCGCCGCCCGCTCCGGGCCGCTGCGGATGCGTGCCATCCCCGACCCCAGGCTCTCGGCCGAACTCGCCGCGCTGCGCGCGCTGGAGGGCGGCGCCTCGTACCGCCAGGCGCGCGAGCTGCTCCAGGACCCCCCGAGAGGGATCGAGCCCGAACTGCTGTACGCGCTCGATGCCGGTGTGGTGACCACCCCGTCGGACGAGATCGGCCACTACGACGCCGTCTTCGGCGGAGGGGCCGCCTTCCTCCCCGCGGACCCGGAGCGCGGGCCCGCGTCCTACGCGAACAACCCGGCGGCGGCCCGCGACCACGGGGCGCTCGCCGCGCGGGTGCGCGAAGGACTCAAGAGGCGGCTGCCCGGCTACATGGTGCCGAGCGCGGTCGTCACGCTGGACGCGCTGCCGCTCACCGTCAACGGCAAGCTGGACCGGCGGGCGCTGCCCGCCCCCGACCGGCAGGGACCGCGCGGGTCGGGCCGCGCGGCCAGGACCGCCGTGGAACACCTGCTGTGCACCCTGTTCGGCGAGGTGCTCGACGTCCCCGGCGTCGGCGTGGACGACGACTTCTTCGACCTGGGCGGGCACTCGCTGCTGGCGACCCGGCTCGTCGGCAGGGTCCGCGCGGTGCTGCGCACCGAGCTCGCGATCCGTGACCTGTTCGAGGCGCCGAACGTCGCCGAGCTGGCCACCCGGCTGCACGACAGGGCCGGTGTCACGCTCAGGCCCCCGCTGGTGGCGGGGAAACGGCCGGCGCGCGTCCCGCTGTCGTACGCGCAGCGCAGGCTCTGGCTGCTCGACCAGATCCTGCGCGAGGACGACGGGCCGCGCGAGGCGTACCACCTGCCGCTGGCCGTGCACCTGAGCGGCGAACTGGACGTGGACGCGCTGCGGGCCGCGATCGGCGACGTGACGGCGCGGCACGAGAGCCTGCGTACCGTCTTCGCCGAGCACGAGGGGGTGCCCTACCAGCGGATCCTGCCGCCGGAGGCCGCGCGTCCCGTCTTGGAGATCACCACCTGCTCGCCCGAGGAGGTGATCGCGCGGCCGTTCGACCTCGCCACCGAGATCCCGTTGCGAGTCGCGCTCATTCCCGCGAGGCCCGCGAGGTCCGCCGAGGCCGTGGAGGCCGTGGAGGCCGCGAGGTCCGCTGAGTTCACGGAAACCGAAGAGCTCACGAGGGCCGAGGTGTTCGGGCGAACCGCGGAATCGGGCGGGGAGGAGGAGCACCTACTGCTCGCCGTCTTCCATCACATCGCGTTCGACGAGTGGTCCTTCGGGCCGTTCGCCAGGGACGTGGCGCGCGCCTACGCCGCGAGGCTGGAGGGAAGGGCACCGGACGAGGGGCCGGACGGCACGCCGGGGTGGAAGCCGCCCGCCGTGCAGTACGCCGACTACACGCTCTGGCAGCGTGAGCTGCTCGGTGACCCCGCCGACCCGGGCAGCCCGCACGCCCGCCAGCTCGCCTACTGGACCGGGGCCCTGGCGGGCATGCCGGAGGAGATCCCGCTGCCGGTGGACCGGCCCAGGCCCGCCACCGTCGGCCAGCGCGGCGGGTCCACGACCAGGCGGCTGCCGCCTCCGCTGGTCGGGCGGCTCCGCGAGCTGGCGCGCGATGCCCAGGTGAGCATGTTCATGGTCTGCCAGAGCGCGGTCGCCGCGCTGTTGCACCGCACGGGAGCGGGGGAGGACATCCCGCTGGGCAGCCCGGTCGCGGGTCGTACCGACGAGGCGGCCGGTGATTTGGTCGGCTTCTTCGTCAACACGCTCGTGCTGCGCGCCGACACCTCGGGGGACCCCTCCTTCGCCGAACTGCTCGCCCGGGTCCGTGACACCGACCTGGCCGGGCTCGCCAACCAGGACCTGCCGTTCGAGGTGCTCGTCGAGGCCCTGCGGCCATCTCGGGTCCCCGGCCGCAACCCGCTGTTCCAGGTGATGGTCGGCTATGAGAACCAGTCGATGGGCGACGTGCGCTTTCCCGGGCTGCGGCAGCGGGAGGCGCTCTTCAGCCCGCCCGCGGCGAAGTTCGACCTCGACTTCATCTTCCGGGAGAGGGGGGAGGGGCTCCATCTGGTCGTCGACTACTCGGCCGACCTGTTCGACCGGGCCACGATCGACACGATGATCGAGGCGCTCGTCGGCGTGCTGGAGACCGTCGCGGCCGACCCCGGGACGCGTCTGAGCGACCTGCCCGTGACGCTCACGGCCCGTACGGTCACCGGCCACGGACACGGCGGCGCCGACGGCGACGGTGGCGCGACTCGGCGCGACGACGACCGCGAGGCGATGCTGTGCAGGGCGTTCGCCGAGGTCCTGGAGGTGGACGCGGTCGGCCCGCACGACAACTTCTTCGACCTGGGCGGGCACTCGCTGCTCGTCATGGGGTTGGTGCGCCGCATCCGGCGGGAGCCGGGATGCGGCGGAGTGAAGGTCGCGACGCTCATGACGGCCCAGACCGTCGCGGAACTCCTGAACCACCTGGAATGAGGCGCTTCCCCCAACCGCCAAAGCTTGTTAACTTAGGCGAGGCTAACCTAACTCTTAGCGCCCTCTCGGGCCTCGGAAGGACACCCATACCCATGCGCGACACGATGCGCCGCCTGGCCGCGACCGGAACGCTGCTGCTCGGCCTCGGCCTGGTGGGCGCGTGCGCCGGTGAGAGCGGCGGAGCCGGACAGCCCGCCGCGAACGCCCCCGCGGCCCAGGCCGCCCCCGGATTCCCGGTCACCATCACGCACAAACTCGGCACCACCACGATCGAATCCGCCCCCCAGCGCATCGTCGCCCTCGGCGAGGCCGACCAGGACACCCTGCTCGCCCTGGGCGTGCAGCCCGTCGCCATGGCGGAGCTCACCGGTATCCAGGACGACGGGCTCACCCCCTGGAGCGCCCCGAAGCTCTCCGGCACCGCGCCGACGCTGCTGAAGGCCGGGGAGGCGGGCTTCTCGCTGGAGCAGATCGCCGCGCTCGAACCCGACCTGATCCTCGCGGGCGGCGACTACTACATCGACAAGGAGTACGCCAACCTCTCCCGGCTCGCACCGACCACCGCCTACGAGACCGGTCCCGCGGAGGACTCCTGGCAGACGGTGGCCCGTCAGGTCGCCAAGGCGGTCGGCAGGACGGACGAGGGGGAGAGGCTCGTCGCCGACGTCGAGGCGAAGATCGCCTCGGTGAAGACCGCCCACCCCGAGCTGGCCGGCAAGAAGTTCGCGCTGACCAGCGTCTTCCCCTCGGGGAACATCGGCGTGCTGAAGTCCGGCACCGACATCAGCGTCAAGCTGCTGGGCCAGTTCGGGCTCGCGCTGCCCGAAGAGATCAAGGCGCTTCCCGGAGAGGGCTTCGCGGCCGAGCTGAGCATGGAGAAGGTGAAGGTCCTCGACGTCGACCTGCTGCTCAGCCACTACAACGACGACGCCGCCACGCAGCGGAAGATCGAGGCCGGCAAGCTGTTCGCCGGCCTCGACGTGGTCAGGCGCGGCTCGTACGTGCCGCTGGACCTCAAGGCGTTCTGGCCGCTGCGCACACCGACGCCGCTCGCGGTCCCCTACGTGATCGACCAGGTCGTGCCCCGGCTCGTCAAGGCGGCCAAGGCCGCGGACGCCGCCTGAAACACCCCCGTTCCACACCGCCCCCGCCGCCGTCCCGGCCGCGGGGGACCACCCCTTCAGCACGTGAGAGGCGAACATGTCGAGCCCGGTCTATGACGTCGTGGGCATCGGTTTCGGCCCTTCCAACCTCGCGCTCGCGGTGGCCCTGGAGGAGGAGTACGGCTCCGGCGTGAACGCGGTCTTCTTCGAGAGGCAGCCGAGGTTCGGCTGGCACCGCGACATGCTCATCGAGGGCGCCACGATGCAGGTCCACTTCCTCAAGGACCTGGTCACCCTGCGCAACCCCGCCAGCCCCCACTCCTTCCTGTCCTATCTCCAGGAGAAGGGGAGACTGGTCGACTTCATCAACCACAAGACCATGTTCCCCACCCGGCTGGAGTTCCACGACTACCTGGAGTGGACCGCGGCCTCCTTCGCCGACCTGGTGCGCTACGACTCCGAGGTCGTCGCGGTGCGTCCGCACGACGACGACACCCTTGAGGTCGTCGTGCAACACGGCGACGAGCTGCACACCTGCCTGGCCCGCAACCTCGTGATCGCGGTCGGACTCGACCCCGTGCTCCCCGAAGGGGTACGGCAGGGCGAGCGGATCTGGCACACCGAGGAACTGCTGACCCGGCTCGAAACCCTCGGCGGGCGCGAGCCCACACGGTTCGTCGTGGTCGGTGCCGGGCAGAGCGCGGCCGAGGCCGTCGAGCACCTGCACCGGACCTACCCGTCGGCGGAGGTCTGCGCGGTCTTCACCCGGTACGGCTACTCGCCGGCCGACGACAGCCCCTTCGCCAACCGTATCTTCGACCCGCAGGCCGTCGACCACTTCTTCGCCGCGCCCGAGGAGGTGAAGCACATGTTGCTCGCCTACTCCCGCAACACCAACTACTCGGTGGTGGACCTCGACCTCATCGACGAGCTCTACCGGCGCTCCTACGCCGAGAAGGTCGCCGGGGTCCAGCGGCTGCGCATGCTGAACGCCTCCCGCCTGCTCGGTGTGCACGACGACGGCGACACCGCCCGCGTCCGGGTGTGCTTCCTGCCCACGGGCGAGGTGAGCGCGATCGAGGCCGACGCGGTCGTCTGCGCCACCGGCTACCGCGAGCGCGACCCGCGAGACCTGCTCGGCGAGGCGGGCGAGCACTGCCTCACGGGGGAGAAGGGCGAACTGAGAGTGGAGCGCGACTACCGGGTCGCCACCGCTCCCGGGCGGACCTGGGGCGTCTACCTCCAGGGGGCGACCGAGGGCACCCACGGGATCGCCTCCTCGCTGCTGTCCATGACCGCCGTCCGCACCGGGGAGATCGTGCGCTCCATCGCCCGGCGCTCGGCGCAGGTCCCCCAGGGAGCCGAGCCGTAACCGCCCGCATGTGGCCTGCGGTCTCAGGGGCCTCCGACACGAGGGTGAGCGGCTACGTGACTCTGTGTATTTACCTGATTACCTTTGGTGGTGTTGTGTTCCATAGGTAACCGGGGAGAGTCATGAATACCTTGATCCGCAGTGCCGGTATCGGCCTGGCAGGGGCGGTTCTGGCCGGCACCGGCCTGTTCGGCCTGCTTCCCATGACCGCCGCCCACGCCGTGTCGCCCCAGGTCGCACCGGCGGTGGTCTGCTCGGACACGGTCGAGGACGGCTGGATCTGCTTCCTGCGGTACTGCGACAACTATTACTGCTACTACGACTGCTATCCGACCCTGACCGCGCGCAACAAGGGGGAGAGGCCTTCCGAGACCGTCCGCATTCCCAAGCCCGAGGGGACACCTCCCGCGCAGATCAACAAGCCCTGACCGGGGAGCCGTGCGGAGGCGGACCGGCCGGGTCCGCGTGGCCGTGCCGTCCGCACCGCGAGGGTTCGCGGTGCGGACGGGGGCTCCACCTCGGCTCAGGGGTGCAGGGCGAGCCCCTTGAGCACCTTGTCGACCCCGTTGCGCGGCCCGTGCACCGCGAGCCCGACCAGGCGAAGCCCGTCGGAGGGCACGGCGCGCACCGCGGCCCGGTTGTCCTCGTCGTTGTCGGTCTTGAACAGCTCCTCCGTGTACAGGGCCACCTCCAGCCCGCGTGCCAGCGCGCGGGTGTGCGCCGCGGCGAGGCCGGGTTCGTCCGCGGCGTAGACCAGGACGGGCTGGCGGAACATCGCCAGATAACGGTTGCCGGACCCGTCGGCGTACGGTTCGCCCATCACCTCGGGCCCGCCGCCCGCCACACCGCTGGCCAGGAACGCGGTGACGTTGAGCTTCTGCCAGACGGCGAGGTCCGCGCGCACCACAATGCCGATCTTCGTGTCGAAACGCATGCCAGGCAGCATCGCCGCAACCGCCTCGCCGGGGCTTGAACGCTCGTGCGGCGCGAGAATAGGTCCATGTCCGGTGACTGGTCGCGCTACTGGCGCTCGCCCCTGCCGGGGCTGGAGGCGATGCACGCCCACTTCGAGCGGCACACCTACCACCGGCACAGCCACGAGACCTACTCCTTCGGGATCACCGACGACGGCAGGCAGGCGTTCACCTGCCGGGGGGCGGGCCACACGAGCACGCCGGGGATGGTGATGGCGTTCAACCCGGACGACCCGCACGACGGCTGGGCGGCCGACGAGCTGGGTTTCACCTACCGGATCGTGCACATCGGTCCCGAGCTCGTCTCCGCCGCGCTGGCCGGGGTCGCGGATCGCGCGGCCGGGCTGCCGCTGTTCGCCGAGCCGGTCGTCCACGATCCGGCGCTCGCGGGAGGGCTGGGCCGCCTGCACACCGCGATCCTCGGCGGAGCCCCGGCCCTGGTCGCGGACGAGCTGCTGGACGCGGTCGTCCCCGCCCTGGTCCGCCGCGCGGCCCTCAGCGGTCCCGTCACGAGGGGCCCGAGGTTCCGGGCGGGAGGCCGGGGCGCGGCGGGCCTCGCGAGGCGCGCGGCGGAACTGCTCCAGGACGACTACCGGACCGACCACACCGCCGACTCCCTCGCCGCCCTGTCCGGATCCAGCAGGTTCACCCTCTATCGGGCCTTTCGTGCGGCGTACGGGATGGCGCCGAGCGAGTACCAGCGGCAGGTCCGCCTGCGCGCGGCTCGCGGGCTGCTGTCTCGGGGCCTGCCGATCGCGGACGTCGCCGCGGAGACCGGCTTCGCCGACCAGAGCCACCTGACGCGCTGGTTCGTCCGCTGCTACGGCATCACCCCGGGCGTCTACCGCCGGGGATGAACCGTCGTCCGGCCTTCACTCCCGCGGGCAATCGCCGGTACCTCTTCTCCCGGCGAGGTGGGACCGCCTACCGCGTGACCGGTCCGTTCCGCACCTGAGGACGGCTGGGTGGTGCGGTGCCGACCGCACCACCCGGCACGGTGAACACACAGGTCACGTTAACTTTCCGGATGCCTGCGGTCACTACGGTGCTCGACCATGGGATGGAAGACCAGGGTCAACACGGCTCTTGAAGGGATGACGGGCTACAGCGTCAGCAGGGTGCGGCGGGAGGTCGCACCGCCGCCTCCAGCGCCACAACCCCCCGCCGACGTCCCCCGGCCGCCGGCCGATCCCAAGCTCGACCGGCTGGTGCGCGAGCCGGTGTTCGTGCTGTCGCCGGTGAGGTCGGGCTCCACCCTGCTGCGGGTCATGCTCAACAGCCATTCCCGGATCCACGCACCGCACGAGCTGCACGTGCGGCGGCTGGCGGTCACGCTGACCACCGATCCGCTGCGGCAGGCGATGGAGACGCTCGGCTTCTCCACCAGCGACATCGAGCACCTGCTGTGGGATCGCATGCTCCACCGTGAGCTGACCGGAAGCGGCAAGCAGATCATCGTCGACAAGACGCCCAGCAACGTCTTCGCCCATCGTCGCCTCGCGACCTGCTGGCCGGACGCGCGCTACATCTTCCTGATGCGCCATCCCGCCTCGATCGCCCTGTCGTGGCACGAGGCCGATCCGCTGGAACGCCCCTGGGAGGAGGCGATCCAGCACACCCTGCGGTACATGCGCTACCTCACCGAGGCGCGACGGCGGCTCGACGGGCTCACCCTGACCTACGAGAGAGTCGTCGCCGCCCCCGAGAAGGAGATGCGCGGAGTCTGCGCCCACCTCGGGATCGACTACGAGCCGGGCATGGTCCGTTACGGCGACCACGAGCACGGAGAGTTCGTGAAGGGCATCGGAGACTGGCGCGACAAGATCAGAACCGGCAGGGTTCAGCCCGGCCGGCCGCTGCCCGCCCGGGACGAGGTCCCGGAGGAGCTCCGGGAGATCTGCGCCGAGTGGGGATATCTCTGACCGGGCCGCCTTCCGGAGGAGAGGGTGGCTCACCCACCGCACCTGGAACGTGCTGAGCCGGTATGAGTGCTTGACCGCACACATACCGCGATATCGCCGCCTCATTCATGTCTTATGGCCCCCGGTGGGAATCACCTCCTTGCGAAGAGTAAGGTTGCCCTGCCCTAATTTAGGTAAGGCTTCCCATCTATGGAGTGACGGTGTTCGCCAGCTACCTCATCGGATTGCGCGAGGGCTTGGAGGCCACGCTCGTCGTCTCCGTGCTCGTCGCGCTCCTCGTCAAGAGCGACCGGCGCGACCGGCTGCCCCTCGTGTGGGCCGGGGTCGGCGCCGCCCTCGTCCTGTCGGTCGCGTTCGGCGCGCTGCTCACCTTCACCGTCGCCCATCTGGAATACCGGCAGCAGGAGTTGTTCGAGGCGGTCACCTCGCTGCTCGCCACCGTGTTCGTCACCTGGATGATCTTCTGGATGCGGGGTGCCGCCCGGACGATCTCCGGCGACCTGCGCGCCAGGCTGAGCGAGGCCCTGGAGGTCGGCGCGGTCGCGGTGGTCGTGATGGCCTTCCTCGCCGTGGCACGTGAGGGCCTGGAGACCGCGCTGCTGTTCTTCGCCTCCGTGCAGGGAGCGACCGCCACCGCCGTTCCGCTGATCGGGATCAGCCTCGGCCTGCTCACCGCGGTCGCGCTGGGCTGGGCCATCTACCGAAGCGCGATGCGGATCAACCTGTCCAAATTCTTCACCTGGACGGGCCTGCTGCTGATCCTGGTCGCCGCCGGCATTCTCAAGTACGGCGTGCACGACCTGCAGGAGGCCGGTGTCCTGCCGGGCCTGTCCACCTACGCCTTCGACATCAGCGCCGCGCTGCCCGCCGACTCCTGGTACGGCGCCCTGCTGTCCGGGATGTTCAACATCACCCCGCAGCCGAGCGTGCTGGAGACGGTGGCCTGGGCCGCCTACGCGGTGCCCACGCTCATCCTCTTCCTGCGGCCGCGGCGCGACCGCCCGACCCCGTCGACCGTCACTCCCTCCACCGACCCGCAGCCCGCGGGCTGAGACTTCCCGAACAGGACGATCATGCGTACTTCCCTTGCCGTCGCCGCGGGTGTCCTCGCCCTCGCCGGTCTCGCGGCCTGCTCCGCCGAACCCACCGCAGCCCCGGGCGCGGGCACCTCCGCCGCACCGGAGAAGGGCGGCCCCATCGCGGTGGCCGCCACCGACACCGAGTGCAAGGTCGCGGTCACCGAGGTGGCCGCGGGCACCTCGACGTTCGCGATCACCAACGGTGGCACCAAGGTGACCGAGTTCTATGTGTACGCCCCCGGCGACCGGGTCATGGGCGAGGTGGAGAACATCGTGCCGGGCCTCACCCGCGAGGTGATCGTCGAGCTGCCGACCGGCAGCTACGAGACCGCCTGCAAGCCGGGCATGGTCGGCAAGGGCGTCCGCGGCCCGCTCAAGGTCACCGGCGAGCACAAGCCGCTCAGCGACGACGCCCAGCTCGCCGGGGCGACCGCGAGCTACAAGCGCTACATCAAGTCGCAGAGCGACACTCTGCTGGTCAAGACGCAGGAGTTCGTCGACGCGGTCAAGGCCGAGGACATCGAGAAGTCCAAGGCGCTCTTCCCGGTCTCCCGCACCTACTGGGAGCGGATCGAACCGGTCGCGGAGATCTTCGGGGATCTCGACCCGGCCATCGACGCCCGGGAGAACGACGTGGCCGAGGGGGAGGAGTGGACCGGCTTCCACCGGATCGAGAAGGACCTGTGGGTCAAGAAGGACGTCAGCGAGGACGGCCCGATCGCCGACAAGCTGATGGCCGACATCAAGACCATCGTGGAGCAGTCCAACTCCGCCGAGCTGTCGCCGGTGCTGCTCGCCAACGGTGCCAAGGGCCTGCTCGACGAGGTGGCCTCCGGGAAGATCACCGGTGAGGAGGACCGCTACTCGCACACCGACCTGTGGGACTTCGACGCCAACCTGCAGGGGTCCAAGGCCGCGGTCCAGGCGCTCCGCCCCGTCCTGGAGGAGCGCGCCCCGGAACTGGTGAAGACGCTGGACGAGAAGTTCGCCGGGGCCGAGGCGGCGCTCGGCGCGCACCGCAAGGGCGACGGCTGGAAGCTGCACACCGAGCTGTCCAAGGACGACCTCAAGAAGCTGTCGGACGCGATCAACGCGCTCGCCGAACCGATCAGCAAGATCGCCGCAGTGGTGGCGAAGTAACGATCGTCCCAGATGAGAGGAGGGGTTCGGTGAGCGAGCGGATCAGCCGCAGGAAACTGTTCGGCATGGGGGCGGCCGGTGTGGCGGCCGCCGGCGCGGGCGTGGTCGCGGTACGCGGGATCGGCGGCGAACCGGCGCCCACCACGGTCGCCGCCGTCTCCGACGCCGTCCCCTTCTACGGTGAGCACCAGGCGGGCATCGTCACCCCGGCACAGGACCGGCTGCACTTCGTCTCCTTCGACGTGACGACCGGCAAGAAGGCGGAACTGGCCGAGCTGCTGCAGGAGTGGACCGCCGCGGCGGCGCGGATGACGCAGGGCCAGGAGGCGGGTACGTTCGGCGCGATCGGCGGCCAGCCCGAGGCGCCGCCCGACGACACCGGCGAGGCGCTCGGTCTGCCCGCCTCCGGGCTGACGCTCACCGTCGGCTTCGGCGGGTCGCTGTTCGACGACAGGTTCGGGCTCGCCTCTCGCAGGCCGGCCGCGCTCGCCGACCTGCCGCACCTGCCCGGTGACGCGTTGCTGCCGGAGATATCCGGCGGTGACCTGTGCGTGCAGGCGTGCGCGCACGACCCGCAGGTGGCGGTGCACGCCATCCGCAACCTGGCGCGGATCGGCTTCGGCCGGGTCTCGGTGCGCTGGTCCCAGCTCGGCTTCGGCCGCACCTCGTCGACCTCGCGCGCGCAGGCGACGCCGCGCAACCTGATGGGGTTCAAGGACGGCACGGCCAATCTCAAGCTGGAGGACGTGCAGTTGCTGAAGGAGCAGCTGTGGGTGGGCCCCGGCGACGGCGCCGACTGGATGACCGGGGGCAGCTACCTGGTGACCCGCAAGATCCGGATGATGATCGAGACCTGGGACCGGGCGCCGCTGGCCGAGCAGGAGCAGATCTTCGGCCGGGACAAGGGCGAGGGCGCCCCACTGGGCGGGAAGAACGAGTTCGACGCGATCGACTTCGAGGCGAAGGGCACCGACGGTAAACCGCTCATCCTCGACGACGCGCACGTGCGGCTCGCGCACCCGTCCCACAACGGCGGTGCTCGCCTCCTGCGCCGCGGATACAACTACGTGGACGGCTCCGACGGGCTGGGCCGGCTGGACGCCGGGCTGTTCTTCATCGCCTACCAGCGCGACCCGCACCGGCAGTTCGTCACCGTGCAGCGCTCCCTGGCGGGCAAGGACTCCCTCAACGAGTACATCAAGCACGTCTCCAGCGGCCTGTTCGCCTGCCCGCCGGGCGTGCGCGACGCGGGCGACTACTGGGGCCGCGCCCTGTTCGCCTGACCACCGGGGCCAGGGCTGGGGCGCACCCGGTGAAGTGGAAGGTCAGCGCAGGGTCCGGCAGAACATGTCGAGGGTGATCTCGACGATCTCGGTCGTGTCCTTCGCGCCGGCCTCGCCGGAGGACTCCGAGGCGAGGCGTCGGGTGCCCGCGCGCAGGACGCCCCAGGCGAGTTCGGCCCGCAGGGCGGGGTGGTCGTATCCCGCCTCACGGAGCACCTCGCAGAGCGGTTCGATGAGCGACGCGTGCAACTCCTCCAGTCGCGTCAGGCACTCGGCCGGCAGTCCGAGCGTCTGCACCGCCGGGACCAGCGCGTAGTCGGTACTGCCGACGAACTCCAGCGCGACCCTGCCGTACGCCAGAAGCCGCTCGTCGAGTGGGGTGGCCGATCCGCCGGGCGAGGGGGCCGCCACGGTGGCGCGCAGCCGGCCGGCCCAGCGGGGGAAGCCCTCCTCGGTGAGCTGGGCGAGGATGTCGGCGGTGGAGGAGAAATAACGGTAGACACTCGATCGGGCCAGGCCGATCCGGGCACCCACCGCCGCCGGGGTGAGCGCGTGCACACCCCGCGTGGCCAGGATCTCGCGTGCCGCCTCCAGCAGGGCGGCGTGCTGATTGGCTCGGTGGTCGGCGACGGTCGCCGCGCTGATCCTTGGCATCTACACCTCCTGTCGGCGCCCTCCGCCGTCCGGCTCGGGCGTCCCCGCTCCGTCACGGTCATTCTCCCCGTCTTCTTCCCCGCCCGCGCCATCACGGCCCCGGGTGGGAGCGGCGGTACGCGGGAGCAGGAACGTGAAGCCGAGCCCGGCCAGCAGGATCAGCCCGGTGATGACCGGCACCCTGCGGGTCGCCTCGGTGGCACCCGCGACCGCCGCCGCGTGGACGGCAGGATCGCTCAGCCCCGGGATGGCCGCGCCACCGCTCTCCCGCACGGCGTTCGCCACGCTCGTGCGGACCTGCTCGGGGTAGGAGGCCATGGTCTTCTCGACCGACGAGCCGAGTCCGGTGACCAGCACGCCGCCCAGGACGGCGACCCCCAGCCCCGCACCGACCTGGCGGATCGCGCTCTGCAGGCCGGAGGCCTGGCCCGCCTGCCGGGCGGGTACGTCGGCCATCAGCACGCTGGTGAGCTGGGCCGTGGCGAAGCCGATGCCGAAGCCGTAGACGACCATCCAGGGCACGATCCGCCACACGCTCATGTCGGCCTCCAGGGAGAGGCCGAGGCCGATGGCGCCCACGACCTCCAGGGCGAGGCCGATCTGCACGACCGTCCGTGAACTCACCTTCCTGGTCAGGGCGGGGACCGCGCCGCCGGCGAGGAAGGTGCCCACGGCGAGGGTGGCGATGACGAGACCGGCGGTGAACGCGCTGTACCCGAGCGCCGCCTGCAGGAACAGCGGCAGCACCAGGATCACGCCGAACTCGCCCAGCGCCACGATCATCGCGGTCATCGAGCCGTAGCGGAAGCCGGGCAGGGTGAACAGCGTCAGGTCGATCAGCACGGGACGCCCGGCCCGCCTGCGTCGCCGCTCCAGCAGGATGAAGACGGCTGTGGCCAGGATGCCGATGCCGAACGCGAAGGGCACGGGGGAGACTTCCTCGAACCGCAGTCCGAAGAGTTCGGCGGCCCGCAGGGGAGTGAGCCAGCCGTACTTCTGCCCCTCGATGAGGCCGAAGACGATGGAGAACATGCCCAGCACGATCAGCACGATGCCCAGTGGGTCGTGGCCTGTGGCCCGATCCTCACGGGAGGCGGGGATTCGCAGTGCGCCGAGCAGGACCAGCGCTCCGATGGGCAGGTTGATCCAGAACGCCGCGCGCCAGCCGTGGTCGGTGACCAGCCAGCCGCCGACCAGCGGTCCGATGGCGGCCATACCGCCGATGATCGAGCCCCAGATCGCGAATCCGATCACTCGCTGCCTGCCGAAGTAGGTGGAGTTGATGATCGCGAGTGTCATGGGCGTGGCCATCGCGGCGCCCACTCCCTGGACTCCCCTGGCCGCGATCAGCATCGCGCCGCTCCCCGCGATCGCCGCCAGCAGGCTCGCCACCAGGAAGACCACGATGCCGGCGGCGAACAGCTGCGGCCTGCCGCGCTGGTCACCGATGCGGCCGAGCGGGATGAGCAGGGACGCGAACACCAGCAGGTAGAGGGAGTTGACCCACTCCACGTCGGTGACCGTGAGCCCTAGATCGTCGATTATCGCCGGAACGGCGACGTTCACGATCGTCGCATCGATGACGATCATCGACACACCGACCGCGAGCACGAAGAGAGGCAGCCAACTTTGACGAGAATTTGGCGACGACATGTCGCGAACTATAGCAACACGATGTGGCTATCTACCCGGACGCGTCCTGTCCCCGAATTTCCGCGACCCGTCGGGTTGCGGCCTCTGGCCGTTCGCACTATTTTTTGACCATGCGGCCAAAAAATAAGTCGGGTGGCCAAAAATCGTTCATCGAGGAGGCCCGTCGCAAGCAGATCGTCGACAGCGCCATCGAGACCTTCACCGAGCTGGGCTACGCCAACACCTCGCTGGCGCGCATCGCCGAGCGCGCCGGGATCAGCAAGGGCGTGATCTCGTACCACTTCGCCGGCAAGACCGAGGTGATGGAGCAGATCGTCGAGCGGGTCTACCACGAGATCGCCGATTTCGTCCTGCCGCGGACGGACAAGGAGGCCACGGTGGCCGGCGAACTGCGGGCGAGCTTCCGCGCCGTCGCCGAGTACATGCGGGGCCACCGCGCCCAACTGCTCGCCCTCGGAGAGATCTTCAACAACCTCCGCACCCCCGACGGCAGGCCGCGCTACGGCATCGCCTTCAACGAGCCGATCTACGAAGCGCGGGAGGCGCTGTTCCGCCGCGGCCAGGAAAGCGGCGAGTTCCGCTCCTTCGATCCCCGCGTGATGTCCGTCACCGTGCAGGCCGCGATCGACGACATGTTCGCCTACTGGGTGGCCCACCCCGACCACGACCTGGAAGCGCACGCGGAAGAACTGGCGGACCTGTTCGAGCACGCCGCTCGGGCCGAACCTCGCGGAGAGACGTCGAATCGATGACACAGTCCGTCAACCGGCCGGCCACGCCGTCCGGCACCCGCCCGCGGCTCCTTTACGTCGACAACCTGCGCACCGCCCTGATGGCACTCGTGGTGGTCCACCACTCCGTGATCGCCTACAGCAACGTGCCGCGCTGGTACTACGTCGAACCTCCGGCCGACTCCTCGGCAACGCTGCTGGACATCCTGCTCGTGCTCAACCAGGCGTTCTTCATGGGCGCCTTCTTCCTCGTCTCGGGGCTCTTCGTGCCGGGCTCCCACGACCGCAGGGGGACCCGGCGATTCCTGAAGGAGCGGCTGCTGCGCCTGGGAGTCCCGCTGCTGCTCTGGCTGCTGGTGCTCCGTCCCCTGGTGACCGTCGGCCGGTACACCGCCGCGAGGGACGCCGCCGTCCAGCGGGGGAGTGAGCTGCCCTACTGGGAGTTCTACCTGAGCTCGTTCACACCCGGGCCGATGTGGTTCGTCGAGGTGCTGCTGGTGTTCAGCGTGCTCTACGTCCTCTGGCGGCACCTCACCGGGGAGGACCGGCGCGCACCCGAACCGGCCCCGGCCATGGGCCAAGCGCCCGGTGCCGTCGCGATCATCGGGTTCACCGTCGGGCTGGCCCTCGTCACCTACCTGTGGCGCATCGTGGTGCCGATGGGGATCTCCGTGCTGGGGTTGCCCTCACCCGCCTACCTGCCGCAGTACGTGGCACTGTTCGTCGTCGGGCTGGTCGCGGCCAGGCGCGGCTGGCTGGAGGGCCTGTCCAGAACGGCCGGCCGGGCCGGGTTCGCCGTCGCGGCCGTCGCCGCGGTCGTGCTCGTCCTCTGCCTGATCTTCGCGGGAGAGGGGATCCTGGGCCACGGCACCCCGGCGTCCCTGACAGCGGCGACCTGCGAGTCGGTGCTCGCCGTCGGCGTCATCCTCGGCCTGCTGGTGCTGTTCCGGGAGCGGCTCGGTCACCAGGGACGCCGCCGCCGGTTCCTGTCGGCGCACGCCTACGCCGTCTACGTGATCCATCCGGTGGTGCTCGTCGCCCTGGGGTACGCCCTCCGCGACGTGCAGGCGCCCGCGGTCGCGAAGGCCGCGTTGCTCACCGCCTTCGCGCTGCCGCTCTGCTGGGCGACGGCGTACCTGGTCCGCGCCCTGCCCGGTGCGCGCAAGGTGCTCTGAACCGGGTAAATGAGCTGGGCAGGTGCGAGGGAGGCCGGATAAGGTGGCGATCAACAGCGATGACGAAGACGAGTAGAGCCTCGATCACCGGAGTCGGAGAGAGCCGCCGGCAGCTGCGAAGGCGGACTCCGGCCGGGGCGCGAAGACCCTTCCGAGCTGCGGGGAAGAACGGCCTCCGGGCCCAGTAGAGCCCCGCCGAATCGCCCACGTCACGGGTTTGCCGAGGCCGCGCCGCACCAACCGGCGGCGTGGCGAAGGTGTGGTGGTACCGCGAGGATCCCGCTCGCCCACGCCTCTCAGGGGACGCGTTGCGAACTCAAGGAGGTCACCACCATGCAACGCATCCTGTCCACCCAGCTGTCCGCGCACGTCGGTGAGACCGTACACGTCGCGGGCTGGATTCACCGCCGCCGACTCCTGAAGTCGGTCGCCTTCCTGATCCTGCGCGACGCCACGGGCCTGACCCAGGTCGTGGTGTCGGAGGAAACCGTCCGTGCCCAGTTGGAGGCCCTGCCGGAGGAGACGACGGTCTCCGTCGTCGGCACGGTCACCGCCGAGCCGTCCGCGCCGGGCGGAGTCGAGATCACCTCGCCGGTGATCGAGGCACTGACCGACCCCGCGCAGCCGCTCCCGTTCGACCTTTACCGGCCCGACCTGCGAGCGGGCCTGCCGACGATGCTCGACCACGCGCCGGTCGCCCTGCGCCACCCGAAGCTCGCCGCCGTCCACCGCATCGGCGCGGCCGCGGTCGGCGGCTTCCGTACGGCGCTCGAAGCCATGTCGTTCGTCGAGATCCACACCCCGAAGATCGTGGGCGCGGCGACCGAGAGCGGCGCCAACGTCTTCCGACTCGACTACTTCGGCCGCCCGGCCTACCTGGCGCAGTCGCCCCAGCTCTACAAGCAGATCATGGTCGGCGTCTTCGAGCGGGTCTACGAGGTCGGACCGGTCTTCCGCGCCGAGCCGAGCGACACCGCCCGCCACCTGGCGTCGTACACGTCCCTCGACGCCGAGATGGGCTTCGTCGAGGACCACCGCGACGTCATCGCCGCGTGCCACGCGACGGTCGCGGGCATGCTGGCCGGTATCCGGGCGGCGGCCGGTCCCTCGCTCGACCTTCTCGACGTCACCATGCCCGTACTGCCGGAGAGCCCCGTGGTGGTGCACTTCTCCGACGTCCTTGAGATGATCGGCAAGGCGATCGGCGAGGACGTCACCGCCGAGCCCGACCTCGCACCGGCGCACGAACGCTGGATCGGGGAGTGGGCTCTGCGCGAGCACGGTTCGGACTTCGTGTTCGTCGAGGGCTACCCGACCGCGCATCGCGCCTTCTACACCCATCCGGACCCGGCGCGCCCCGGCCACTCACGCGCGTTCGACCTGATATTCCGTGGCCTGGAGCTGGTCAGCGGCGGCCAGCGGATGCACCGCCACGACGACTACGTGCGAACGCTGACCGCGCGTGGCGAGAGCGACCTGTCGGCGTACTCGGGATATCTCGACGCGATGCGCTCCGGCATGCCGCCGCACGGTGGCTTCGCCTTCGGGCTGGAGAGGTTCATGGCACGCCTGCTCGACGTGCAGAACATCCGCCAGGTCACGCTGTTCCCCCGGGACCTGCACCGGCTCGCCCCGTAAACGACTCGCTCTCCGTCGTGGCGGAGGTGCGGGTGGCCGGTCTGCCTCCCGCACCTACCGGCGGTTCGTCACTCCTGCGCGGCGAAGGAGAGCTGACCGACAGGGTGAGATTTCCGTCAAAGACGCTGGTGAACGGCAGTATCAGAATGGAACCGTCCAAATTTTCAAAAAACGACAGACCCTGATTTTCGCTGTTATCTTCATCCCGTTCACATGATCATGGACCGCTTGCAGCAGCGGTCCGATGACATTCCATGGGGGAAGAAGATGACAGTTTCGCGCTCGGGAAACTCGCGGCCGAGAGGCCCGCGACTCCCGAGAAGGCACCTCGTCGCGGCGTTCACCGCGACCTGTGCCTTCGTCACGATCTGGGGAGGTGGCGTGGCCTCGGCGGCGGCGCAGAGCGTCACGATCAAGCCGTCGGCCGACACCTCCTACTCGCAGGTTTCCCAGGACGGTAACGGCAGCGCCAAGACGACGCTCGCGACCTGCCCGCAGTCCTGCGAGGGGAACTCCGCCGGAGAGCGGCAGGCGGTCGTCGCCTTCACGGTCGCCGGCCTTCCCACCGGAGCCGGCAACGTGAAGGCCCGCCTGGAGCTGTACTCCTGGAACGCCTTCGCCGCGACCACGACCACCGCCCACAAGGCGAGCGGCGGCGCCTCGGCCGCCGGAACCTGGGAGAGCAGGCCGACGCTCGGCTCCGCGCTGGACTCCTCCAGCGCGGTCACCAAGGGTTACAACGCCTGGGACGTCTCCTCGGCCGTCACGGGCAACGGCGCGGTGACCTTCGCCGTCCGCCAGTCGACCAGGAACACCCGCACCTACTGGGCCTCCGCCGACAACTCCAACGCGGCGATCCGGCCGCGCCTGGTCGTCACCTACACCACGGGCGGCACGGCCACTCCCACGCCGACCGCGAAGCCCACGGCAACGCCGACGGTGAAACCGACCGTCACGCCCACGGCCACGGCCACACCGACCGTGAAGCCGACCGCCACGCCGACGGCGACCTCCACGAACCCGCCCGGGTGGAAGCTCGTCTGGTCCGACGAGTTCGACGGCACCGCGCTCGACACCAAGAAGTGGAACCCCAAGGACAGCTCCGTGGACTACGACCGCGCCTGCATCACCAGCAGGCCGGAGAACCAGTTCGTCCGCGACGGCAACCTGACGGTGCGGGCACTCAAGGAAGACTGGAAGTGCGCCGGCACGACCCGTCACTACACGACCGCCTACCTCGACACGAAGGGCAAGGCGTCGTTCGCCTACGGCCGCTTCGAGGTGCGCGCGAAGTCGCCGAACGGGCCGACCAACTCCACGGGCCTGTGGCCCGCCTTCTGGATGAGGCCGGACGACGGGGGCAACGGCGAGATCGACGTCACCGAGCTTCCCGGCGGTGCCAAGTACTACAAGGCCGCGACCGCCGCGATCTTCCGTGACTACACGCCCACCAAGAGCGACTTCCGCTACACCTTCCCGAGCGGTTACCCGGGCGACGGCTTCCACACCTACACCACCGAGTGGGAGCCCGGGGTGATCCGCTGGTACATCGACGGCAAGGAGATCTGGCGCAGGGAGGGCAACACGCCCGCCTGGCTGAAGGAGACCTTCGGCTCCGACGCGAGCTACAAGCGCAAGTTCCACCTGCGGATCAACTTCCAGGTCGGCGGCTGGCTGGGCGACCCGGACGCCTCGACCACCTTCCCGGCCGACTTCAAGGTCGACTACGTGCGCGTCTGGCAGCGCTAGAAGTGTCGTCCCCGCACCGGTCCGGTGCGGGGCGGCCGTAGTGGGGTGAGGGCCTTCGGGGCCGGCGCGGATCGGCGAGATCCGCAGCGCGGCACCCCGAAGGCCCTCATGCCGCGCCGCGACATCCCGCAGCGTGACCGGAAAGCTCTCATGCTCCGCCGCGACATCCCGCCGACCGGGACCGGCGACAACCGGGCAGGCCGTACCCGGCCCGCCTCAGCGCGACTCCCCGCCGACCTGTGACTCCTGGCGGGTCGTGCGCAGGGCCGACCGTACGATCTCCTCCAGATGCTCGCTGTGCGCGCCACGCCAGTAGATCTGCCCGCACTCCGAGCATCGGCCGTAGACGTCGTAGGAGCGCCTCGTCCCGGTCTCCAGCAGGCGGTCGATCTCGCTCTTGTCGACGGGGGCCAGCTCCCCGTTGCAGGCGGTGCAGCGGGTCCACGGCCGCAGCGGCGGCGCGAACCGTTCCAGCAGGTCGCGAAGCTGGTCGTTCGCCTTGGTGCCTCGTACGTAGGCGCCGAGCCAGAGCGCCCGGCGGCACAGCAGGCCGTGATCCTGGGTGAGCAGCACGCGGCGTTCCCTGTTCGCCTCGGCGACGAGGGAGGGATCGTCCATGTCGTTGTGATAGGTCGCGTCCACGCCCAGCAGCCGGAGCCGTCGCGCGAGAGTGCCCAGGTGGACGTCGAGCAGGAACCGGGGCGCGTCCTGGCCGGGTTCGAGCGGCACCCGCTGAGGGCGGGACATGGCGTGAACATGGACCACGTCACCGGCGACGGGCTGATAGGACGTGCCGACCTCCGCGCCTTCGACGATCAGCGGCCCCACCTCGGGCAGCGGAACGCCGATCGACTCCACGACATGGCCCAGAGTCGACGTCCCGTCCGGCGTCACCCGCTGCCACTCGCGCCGCCGACGCGCGGGCAGGAACAGCAGCAACTCGGGGGCGATACGCAGGTGGAGATCGGATTCGCTCACACCTTCAGCATGCCATCCGCCCCAGGCGCCCCGACACGCATTAAACGACGGCTCGCGGGACCGCTTGCGTCACCGAATTCACGTACGCCCGTCGGGAGATGACCTTCGTGAAGCCGCGCCCAGGCGCAGGCGCTGGAGACGTGTCGCAGGGGGAGACCGGATGAGACTTTTCTCGATATCCGGCCCTGCTCAGAGGAGGCGGCCCGCGATCATGCGCGCTTCCCGGTTCGTCGAAGCGATTCGTGAACAGCGGGCCCGGCGGCGAGAAGAATCTCGCCGCCGGGCCTCTCACCGTCGTCCCCGCCGCGATGGCAGGCGCGGCCAGGTCAGGATGGAGTCCAGGCACTCCACGTGCCGGTGGGTCAGCTCCTGGTCCATTTCTGGCTGCTCGTGCCGGTGCAGGACCACAGCTGCACCTTGGTTCCGTTGCCGGTCCCGAAGTTGCTCGCCTCCAGGCATTTGCCGGACTGCACGCCGGTGATGGTGCCGTCGCCGTTGATGTTCCACTGCTGGTTGGTTCCGCCGTTGCAGTCCCAGATGATCACCTGGGTGCCGTTGGCGGTGCCCTGGCCGGAGGCGTCCAGGCACTTGTTGCCGTACACCTGCAGCTGCTTACCGGAGGTGGAGGTCCAGCGCTGGTTGGTGCCGTTGCCGCAGTCCCACAGCTGGAGCTGGGTGCCGTTGGTGGTGGTCGCGTTCGGGACGTCCAGGCATCGGCCGGCGTTGACGTTGCGCAACACCGACGTCGACCCGGGGTCGGGGCCAGGGCCGGGACCGGGGCCCGGGTCGGAGGGGGGCAGCAGCGTGACGGTGTAGGAGTCGTCGATGGCGGTGTGCGGCAGGTTGACCGTCGTGCCGTTGCCGGACAGGGTCACCACGGAGTTCTGGACGGTGACCGGGGCCGTGACGGCGCCGCCGCCGTTGTAGGGGATGCGCTCGGCGACGACCCTCACCTGGTTGTTCTCCACGATGCCGCTGGTGGCGTCCAGGCGCCGCAGGTTGACGGCGATGTTGCCGGTCGTGGTGCCGCCGCCGACCAGGATCTTGGCCGTCCCCGCCGCCTTGGTGGCGAACGCGTCGTACGAGGCGCTGGGGGTGACGGACACGATCTGGCCGGTCTGCGAGCCGTAGAAACGGTAGGCCCACCATTCGCCCTTCGGCTGGTACTGGCCCGACGAGTTGCGGACGAGCAGGTTGCCGAGGTCGTTGTGCAGGTTTCCTCCGCCCGCCCAGTTGGCGCGCAGGCCGTCGGCGCCGGCCCGCTCCAGGCGCGCGATGTACCAGGCGCCGTCGGCGGGGTTCTGCTCGTTGGACGCCCCGTATTCGTTGATCTGGTAGGGCCGTGGGTGCGGGATGCCACGGGAGTTCAACGTGGTGTCGGCCGCCGCCACGTTGGCGACCGGGTCGCCCGGCAGGGAGTGCCAGCTGATGATGTCGGGGACCACGTTGTTGGCCTTGACGTAGTCGAGGTACTGGTTCCAGAAAGCGTGGCCGGTGGACGGCACGCACGCGCAGCTCGGTCCGACGATGAGCTGCGTCGGGAACGCGGCCCGGACGCGCTGGTAGGTGCGGCGCCACAGTTCGAGGTACTGGGAGATCGGACGGTTCCAGAACAGGGTGATGTTGGGCTCGTTCCACAGGTCCCACTGCACCGGGGCGCCGGTGGCCTGCACGTCGTTGATCAGACGGGTGAGGAAGTTGTCGTAGTCCGTCCAGTTGCCGTTGTCGCCGGGGAAGCGCGAGATCGGGTAGCCGTCGGCGCCCCACAGGTCGTGGACGAGCAGGATGAACTCCCCGCCCAGTGACCGGGTGCGCAGCAACTGGGCACGGGTGGCGTTCCACCGTCGGTCGTACTTGCCCGACACCCAGCCACCCGGGCTGTCGAGCTGTGCCCCACCGGCCCGCATGTACCGGAACTTCACGTCGGTGAAGTACTGGTTGGGCGGGCCCGACGCGTTCTCGGTCATGCCGTAGATCCAGCCGGAGGCACGATAGGTCGGAGTGCCACCGCCGGCGGAGAAGTCGACGGCGATGGACTGGTCCGCGGCCTGGGCCGGCGTGGCGGACGTCACGACGGGGCCCGCGACGAGGGCGCCGACGGCGAGGAAGGCGGCGATCACGCGGCGGCCTCTGTGCCGCCTGCCGGGGGTGGTGTCCGCCTCTGGCGTCTCGGACGCGTGAGGGCGGGGTGGATGGGCTGGGAGCGATGGCGTGAGACGCCACAGTCGGGCTCGGCGGACGATGTCGCCAACGTTCATCTTCGGCTCTCCTCACTCGTGAGTGCTGCGCGCACATGTGAGTGGAATGGCTTCGTGGGGGGTGGGGGCCCGAAAACCGGGATGTTCATACGTCGAATCGATTCGACCGCAGCCTAGATTTCGCTGTCAGTGATGTCAACAACGTGTGTTATAGAAGTAAACGCATGGTTTCGGGCGCTGCTGACCTCTGTCGGGCGTCGGCCGGGTCATGCTTAGCCCCGGATTCGGTGGTTGAGGCGAATCGGTTCGATGATCCGGCCCGGAATCCACGGGGTGACGCAGGTCGTCACGGACCGGCGATGACGGCCCGCCGACGGGTGCACGGGAGAGGAGCCGATCCGACGGCCGTCGGTAGAATGATCACGCCATACGGTGCGGCAGGAAATCGGGGTGCGAGCCGGGCCCGGGACCATGTCGATCTTCGGATGACTGAAAGTTTCATCGCGGAGGCCCTGCCCGGGGTGCGGCCATGGAGGAGAACACTCCACGGCGAAGTGCGCCCGGCCGCTCGAACCCGCACGGTTCGACGCGAGGTTGCCTCAGGGGCCCACGCTGTCCGATGAGTACGACATATATGAACGGTTCATCTGAGGATGGTCGGCGCGGATACCCGTGGTGCTGGGCATCACCGCTGTTGAAGGGGTAGAACGGCTAACCGTGGTCGGACCCTCGGTGTGCGAATGGTGAAATAAGCAGGCTTAAGGTCTTGACGGGCCTCATGACTCCGACCGTAATTAGAGGCGAGGCCCCGGGACGCGCTCCTTCCGGAACCTCTGCGGCCGGATCACACGGGCGCAGTGCGGAGGCGCTTCGCGGCCCTCCGCATCATGGCGGTCCACGTCGACATCCACAACCTCGCTTCGCCATGCGTCCCTTCGTGGTGTCCCGGTGAGGAGCAGCGGGTTCAACCGGCGCGGGTCGACCGGAAACGAAAGGCGAACGAGTGAAACGCATGATCAGAGCGGTGCTGGCAGCCGTCGTCCTGTGCCTGGCCTCCGTCGGAGTCCTCGTCGGTCTACCGTCGGCGTCCGCCGCGGCCCTGACCCGGGTGACGAATTTCGGAACCAACCCGACGAACCTCAACATGTACATCTACGTGCCGGACAGGGTCGCGGCACGGCCCGCGCTGCTGGTGCTGACCCACTACTGCGGCGGGTCGGCCGGCGCGATCTTCAACGGCAACGGGCACGACTACGTGACCGCGGCCGACAGGTACGGATACGTCATCGTGGTTCCGGAGGTCACCCGCAGCGAGAAATGCTTTGATGTGTCCACCCCCGCCGCGCTGCGGCGCGACGGCGGCGGCGACTCCACCGGTGTCATGGCGATGGTCACCTGGGCGCGGCAGCGCTACAACGTGGACCCGGAACGGATCGTGGTCAGCGGGTTCTCCTCGGGGGCGATGATGACCAACGTGCTGGCCGCCCAGTATCCGGACGTGTTCGCCGCCGGTTCGGCGTTCTCCGGAGTTCCCGCCGGGTGTTTCGCGACCACGAACGGATCGCTGTGGAACAGTCAGTGCTCGGGCGGGCAACTCATCAAGACGGCGCAGCAGTGGGGCGACCAGGCCCGGTCGATGTATCCCGGATACACCGGGCGATACCCGCGGATGCAACTGTGGCACGGCAGCACGGACACGACGCTGCACTACAACAACTTCGGTGAAGAGATCAAGCAGTGGACGAACCTGCACGGGCTGAGCCAGACTCCGGCGTTCACCGACCGTCCGCAGTCGAACTGGACCCGGACCAGGTACGGCGTCACCTCGGCCCAGGCCACGGTGGAGGGGATCAGCATCAGCGGGGTCGGCCACCAGCTGCCGATGAGCGGCCAGCTCGCCTATGCCATCACCTTCCTCGGCCTCGACGGCGGCGGCTCTTCCACGCCGTCCCCCTCACCGTCCACCTCCCCGTCCCCTTCGCCGTCGCCTTCGGGGGGCACGGGTGCTCTGCGGGGTGTGGGGTCGGGGCGGTGTCTGGACGTGGTCGGCGCCTCGCAGGCCAACGGTGCCGCGGTGCACATCTGGGACTGCAGCGGGCAGTCCAACCAGCGGTGGACCTCCACCGCCGCCGGTGAGTTGCGGGTCTACGGCGGCAAGTGCCTGGACGTCAACGGCGCCGGGACCGCCGACGGCTCCGCGGTGATCATCTGGGACTGCAACGGGCAGAACAACCAGAAGTGGCGCCTGAACGCCGACGGCACCATCACCGCGGTCGGAGCGAACAAGTGCCTGGACGTCTCCGGGTACGGCACCGCCAACGGCACCAGGGTGCAGATCTGGAGCTGCACCGGCGCCACCAACCAGAAGTGGACGCGGATCTGACCGACGCTGCAGGGATGGGGAGGCCGACGTCCCGGACCAGGGAAAAGCGGGTCCGTGGACGTCGGCCTCCGTTGTGGTCCACGCCTGGGACGGGGAGTGGTGGGCGTGGACCGGCTCCGGGGTCAGGGGATCGGGGGACGATCCCGGCTGCCCCGGAGGTCTGGGGGTTGAGGGTTGGTGGGGAGGTCGAACCAGACGGCGGTGCCGAGTTGGCCGGTGCCGCACAGGCGGGTCCATTGGGTGCCGCAGTGGCCGTGGGTGAGTTCGGTGACGATGCGCAGGCCCCGGCCGCCGGGTTCGAGGTCGTCGAGGTGTTCGGGGACGGCCGGTGGGCGGCGCAGGAGGTGGTCGATGAGGGTGGTGCCCGCTCCGGCGTCGACGACCTCGGCGCGGACGGGCAGGTTGTGGTCGTGCAGGAGGCGTAGTTCGTAGGGGGCGGGGGCGTAGCGGATGGCGTTGGTGACGAGTTCGGAGACGACGATCTCCAGGTCGTCGAGCACGTCAGGGGCCGGGAGTAGTTTGCCCAGCTGGTCGCGGAACAACTCCCGGGCCCGCCGGGCCGCGTTGCCGGGAGGCAGGCACCAGGCGACCATTCGGAAGCGGTTGTGGGCTCTGCCGTACTCGCCGGGGTCCGGAACATGCTCGATGAGCATCGTTGCTCCTAACGGGTGGGAACGAAGGCAGTTCCGCAGTCGAGCCCGCCAGGGCTCAGCGTGACTTTCTCGCTACGGAGCGTGCTGTGTTGGCTATCATTATGCGAGACTTCCTTGATTCGCAACCGCTAATCAATGAGAAATCCCAAGTTTGCGACTGAGGCGTCAAGCAGCATTCACGAGAAGTCATCGCATAAGCGGACATAGAGGTGACGAAAATGCGATACAGCCTGTCGGTCCGAGGGCGCCGACTCCTGCGAGAAATACGCGGCATTCGCGAGAAATCCGGCCTATCACCCGAACAGGTCGCCAAACGACTTGGCTGGTCTCGTTCGAAGATCTATCGCGTCGAAAACGGAGAGAGCCGCCTCATTCTGGAAGACCTCGAACTGCTCCTCGGCGTCTATGGCGTAGCCTCCCCGCAGGCCGAAGCGCTCGGCAAGCTCTGCCGAGAGGCATGGAAGCGCGGTTGGTGGCTGGCCTACAGCGACATGTACAAAGGCGGGTCGTACTTCGTCCTGGAGGACGACGCCTCAGCAATCACCTTCCTTGTTCACAACATTCCGGGACTGTTGCAAACCCCCGAATACGCCCACGCCCTGATCGCGGGGACCCTGTTGGACGGCTCCGAGCAGGAGATCCGCAGACGTGTCGAGGCTCGGGTCACCCGGCGCCGACTTCTTACTCGTGCCGAACCGCCCCAGATAAGCGTCATCCTCAACGAAGCCATCCTGTGGCGAAAGATCGGCGGCACCCAGATCGCCTGCGCCCAACTCGACCATCTGATCGACGTCGCCGCGCACCCGGCAGTCACCCTTCAGGTCGTCCCTCTCGCCGCAGGCAGTTACTCCGGTCTGGACGGCGAATTCACCATTCTGGACTTTCCCGACAAGGAAGACCCTCCTGTGGCCTATCAGGAGGGACTTTTCGGAGATATCTTCGTGGAGGCACCCGGTGACGTCGCCCGATATAACCGGGCCGTCGAGGTCGCGCGTGAGAAAGCCCTCGCCCCCGATGAGTCGGTGACGCTGATCAAGGACGTGAGAAAGGCGATCTGATGACCGATGATCAGAATTGGATCACCAGCAGCTACAGCGGCAGTGGCCAGCAGTGTGTCCAGATGAAGCCGATGCCGTCCGGAGTCGCCATCCGCGATTCCAAGAACCCGGAAGGACCCAGGCTCCTGTGCACCCCCGATGCCTGGAGATCCCTGGTGACCGAGGCGCGGAACGGCTCCTACGATCTGCCATCTCACCTTCCCGAAACACCATCCCACCTGCCCAAACCGGCAGCAGCAGCCCTCGGGTTGGCCGCCGCCGAATGGCTGTCCACTCCCAACCCCGGCGACACCCACCTGTCGATCGCGTTCGTCGACGCCCACATAGCGATGCGTCTCACCCCCACGGAGGAAACGCTCGTGTTCACTCCAGGCGAGTGGAACGCGTGGTTGTCCGGAGCCAGAGACGGCGAATTCGACCATCTCGCCTGAGCTGCTCAGACTCCGCAGGCAAAGACGAGTTTTCATCTGAGATCCGCTGGTTCTGTCCGGTGGCCGTTTGATGTGAGGGTCCCCGCCGCTGTGGGGACCCTCACCCGTCTACGAGTACTCACCGCGAGCATCGCCGCATGGTCGCCTCGGGCTCAGATTCTCACGATGTCATGAGTTCGCATGGATACCGACGTGCAAGTGGTGACGACGAAGGTGGCTCCGGTGCTTCGGGGTCCCTGTTCGGGGTTTCGGAGCAGCTGGTGGTACTCGGCCGTGCTATTCGACGGCGTGCAGGTGTACGGGGAGTTCCTGGTGACCGTTGCTGATGAGGGTGGGTATCGGACGCAATGTGTCGGCCGGTGTCGCGAGTGACATGGCGGGGAAACGCTCGAAGAGCTGACGCAGGGCTTCTGCGACTTCGAGGCGGGCCAGTGGAGCGCCGAGGCAGAAGTGCACGCCGTAGCCGAACGCCAGGTGGTCCTTCGCCTTGCGCGTGACGTCGAAGGTGTCGGCGTCCGGCCCGTGCCAGTCGGGGTGACGGTTGGCGGCCCCGTACGCGGCGAGGATGGGGTCTCCTGCGGCGATGACCTGCCCGTCGGGCAGCTTGATGTCGGTCACGGCGAAGCGCAGCGGCAGATACTTGATGGCGGGCTCGGCGCGAAGGGTTTCCTCCACCACGTCCTCCCAGGTGGCTTCGCCGGTGCGGACGAGGTGGAGCTGGCCGGGGGACGTCAGCATCGCGAGGACGGCTTGGTCGATGACGTTGACGGTCGTTTCGTACCCCGCGTTGATCATCAGAATCATCGTGTCGCGCAGTTCGACATCGGTGAGGCCGGCGCCGTCCGACTCCTCGTCGCGTGCCGCGATGAGGAGGGAGGTCATGTCGTCGCCGGGGTTGTCGCGCTTGGTGGCGATCAACTGGTCGGTGGCCTCGAAAAGACGTGCGGTGTTGGCCTTGGCCTGCTCAGGCGTGAGTGTGCTGTCGAAGACGTTGTCGACGAGCTGCCGGAAATCGTCCCGCTGGTCTTCGGGTACGCCCATCAGGTGGCCGATCACGGCGATGGGCAGCGGGTAGGCCAGCCGCTCACGCAGGTCCACCACCTGGCCGGGGGGCAGCGCGGCCAGGGCGTCGACCAACTCGGTGACCAGGGATCGGATGGTCGGCCTCAGTTCGGCGATGCGGCGTGCGCTGAAGGCGGGGGCGATCATCCGCCGTAACCTGCGATGGTCGGCGCCGTACGCGGTGAGCATGCTCTGCACCTCGATCCACAGGGCGAGCGGCCACGTGCCGATCGTCTGCTGAAAGGCGGAGTGGTGAGCGCGGCCGTTCTTGGAGACGTCGGGGCTGGTGAGCAGGGCCTTGAGAAGGGCAGGGTCGGTGACCGCCCAGGCGCGCAGGCCGAGGATGTCCGCGGGGGTGGCCGGACCACGAGCCCGCAGGGCCTGGTATTCGGCGTGCCGGTCGGCACCGGTGGGATCGATGACGAACGGGAGAGGCTGGGACACGCGTCTTCTCCTTCAGGTCACAGTGGCGAAGCAGAGAGGAGGCGGCCTCACGGGCACCCCGGGTCGCTCTGCCTCGCCATGTCGGTCCGATCACACAGTTGACCGGGTAGCCGAGCTGTATGTGACAGGAAGCCGAGTGCGACGCGTGTCTCGGCTATGCGCCGCCTTTCCCCAGATAGGTCCGCAGGTGCCGGGCGGTGAGGGAGTCTCCCGTCGAGACGAGGTCGGCGGGGGTGCCGGTGAAGACGATCCGGCCGCCGTCGTGTCCGGCTCCGGGGCCGAGGTCGATGATCCAGTCGGCGTGGGCCATCACGGCCTGGTGGTGCTCGATGACGACGACCGTGTTGCCGTCGTCGACGAGCCGGTCCAGCAGGGCGAGGAGTTGGTCCACGTCCGCCAGGTGCAGGCCGGTGGTCGGCTCGTCCAGCACGTACGTGGTGGCCTTCTCCGCCATCCGGATGGCGAGCTTGAGCCGCTGTCGTTCGCCGCCGGACAGGGTGGTGAGCGGCTGGCCCAGGCCGAGGTAGCCCAGGCCCACGTCGGAGAGCCGGTCGAGGACGGCCCGCGCCGCGCCGAAGCTCGCCTTCGAGGCCGCAGGGGAGGAGGCTGCGGCGGAGGAGGCCGTGCCGGGAGCGAAGAAGTCGCGGGCCTCGGCCACCGACATCGCGAGCACCTCGCTGATGTCCTTGCCGCGCAGTTTGTGGGTGAGCACCTCGGGGGTGAACCGCTTGCCCTCGCACTGCTCGCACACCGACGCCACCCCGGCCATCATCGCCAGGTCGGTGTAGACCAGGCCGATGCCCTTGCAGTTGGGGCAGGCGCCCTCGGAGTTCGCGCTGAACAGGGCGGCCTTGACCCCGTTCGCCTTGGCGAAGGCGGTGCGGATCGCGTCGAGCAGCCCGCTGTAGGTGGCCGGGTTGCTGCGGCGCGAGCCCCGGATCGGGGCCTGGTCGACCACCGCGACGTCGTCCCTGCGGGGGAGCGAGCCGTGGATCAGCGAGCTCTTGCCCGAGCCGGCGACGCCGGTGACCACGGTGAGCACGCCGAGCGGGATGTCGACGTTCACGTCCTTGAGGTTGTGCAGGCGGGCGCCGGTGATCGACAGTTGCCCGCTGGGCTGCCGTACCTTCTCGCGCAGGCGGGCCCGGTGGTCCAGGTGGCGGCCGGTGAGGGAGTCCGACGCGCGCAGTCCGGCCACGTCGCCGGTGAAGCAGATCCGCCCGCCGGAGGAGCCGGCGCCGGGGCCGAGGTCGACCACGTGGTCGGCGATCTCGATCGTCTCCGGCTTGTGCTCGACGACCAGGACCGTGTTGCCCTTGTCGCGCAGGCGCAGCAGCAGGTTGTTCATCCGCTCGATGTCGTGTGGGTGCAGCCCGACCGTGGGCTCGTCGAAGACGTAGGTGACGTCGGTCAGGCTGGAGCCGAGGTGGCGGACCATCTTCACCCGCTGGGCCTCGCCCCCGGACAGGGTGGACGACTCGCGGTCCAGGCTCAGGTAGCCCAGGCCGATCTCCACCAGTGACTCCAGCGTGTTGCGCAGGGTGGCGACGAGCGGCCCCACCGAGGTGTCCTCGATGCTCCGGACGAAGTCGGCCAGGTCGCTGATCTGCATCGCCGCGCAGTCGGCGATGTTGCGGCCGTCGATCTTCGAGGCGAGCGCGGCGGGGTTGAGCCTGCTGCCGCCGCACGCGCGGCAGCTCGTGAACGTCACGGCCCGGTCCACGAACGCCCGGATGTGGGGCTGCATCGACTCCCGGTCCTTGGCGAGATAGAGCCGCCGTACCTTGACCAGGAGCCCCTCGTAGGTGGTGTTCATCGTGCCGATTTTGATTTTGGTGGCGGGTTTGTGGAGGAAGTCCTCCCACTGGGTGGGGGTGTAGTCCCTCAGCTTGACGTCGGGGTCGAAGAACCCCGAGTGGGCCAGGCCCTGCCAGTACCACGAGTCCACGGTGAAGTTGGGGGCGGTGATCGCCCCCTCGTTGAGCGAGCGGTCGACGTCGACGAGCTGGGAGACGTCGATGTCGGAGACCCGGCCGAGCCCCTCGCACTCGGGGCACATGCCCTCGGCGCTGTTGAAGCTGAACGCGCTCGAGGTGCCGACGTGAGGGGTGCCGATCCGGCTGAAGACGATCCGCAGCATCGTCTGCGCGTCGGTCGCGGTGCCGACCGTGGAGCGGGAGTTGGCGCCCATCCGCTCCTGGTCGACGACGATCGCCGCGCTCAGGTTGCGCAGGCCGTCGACGTCGGGACGGCCGAGGCTCGGCATGAACGACTGGACGAAGGCCGTGTAGGTCTCGTTGATCAGACGCTGCGACTCCGCCGCGATGGTGCCGAAGACGAGGGAGGACTTCCCGGAGCCGGAGACCCCGGTGAAGACGGTGAGCCGCCGCTTGGGAATGTCGAGCGAGACGTCGGCCAGGTTGTTCTCCCTGGCGCCGCGAACCTCGATCACGTCGTGGCTGTCCGCGGCGGCCGGGCGGCGCCGCGGGCCGCCTGATCCGACCGGTGTGGCGGGTGGGAACACGAACCTTCTCACGCGATATCCTTAGGGTGTAAAGAGTTAGCCCGGCAAAGTTAGTTTATGCCGTAAGGAGTTGCAAGTGGTCGTCTTCGCCGGACAGGGCGACGCGCGCCGTTCGATGGCGCTGCTGTGGCGTACCACCAGGTCGGACCAGGCGCGTCCCGGGCCCAAGCCCGCGCTGAGCGTGGACCTCATCGTGGACACGGCCGTCGCGATCGCCGACTCCGAGGGGATGGCCGCGCTCTCCATGCGCGCGGTGGGCGAGCGGCTCGGCCGCACGGCGATGGCCCTCTACACCTACGTCCCCAGCAAGAGCGAGCTGGTCGACCTGATGTACGACCGGGCCCTCGCCGAACTGTCCACCCGCCACGACCTGGAGGTGGGCTGGCGGGCGGCCGTGACCTCCTGGGCGCGGGAGGCGTGGGAGTTCTACGTACGGCATCCGTGGGTGCTGCAGGTGTCGCAGGCGCGCCCCGTGCTGGGCCCCAACGAGTACGTCATGATCGAGGAGTTGATGCGGATCCTCCGGGAGACCGGGCTGGACGCCGGGACGCTGCGGCGCGTCGCGGGGACGCTCTCCTGCTTCGTGCGCGGGGCGGCGCAGACGGTCGCGGAGGCGCGTCAGGCCCCGGCGGCGACCGGGCTGTCCGACGAGGAGTGGTGGTACGCCCGCTCGGCCCTGCTGACGGAGGTCGCCCCCGATTTCGCCGAGCGGTTCCCCACGCTGACCTGGATGGAGGGGGAGGGCGCCTACCAGGCTCAGGACGAGACCGTCCCCTACCTGGAACAGGAGGGGAGAGACACCTTCGCCGCCGGGCTCGTCATCCTCCTGGACGGGATCGAGGCGGCCATGGGCGAGGCCGGAGCCTGAAAGACCCCGCGAGCCGTTGCGGTGCCGCCGTCACGAGCTCGTAAGAAATCGCGAGGGCGTCCGCACCTACGCTGAACGCATGATCAAAATGCGAGCGGCCGTTGCCCTGGTCTCGGTGGCCTTGCTGGCCTGCGCGTGCGGCACCGAGGGGAGCGTGACCGCCGATCCCGCGCCGCCGGCCGCCGCGTCGTCCGGTCCGGCGTCCACCTCGGCATCCGCGTCACCGGCGCCGTCGGCCTCGCCCGAAACCGAAACCGATGCACCGGCGGCGACGTCGGCCGCGCTCGCCTTCTCCGCCAAGACGCTGGACGGCGAGCCGTTCCAGGGCGTCGACCTGGCCGGCAAGCCGGTGGTCTTCTGGTTCTGGGCGCCGTGGTGCCCCAAGTGCCGTTCCGAGGCACCCGCCGTCAAGGCGGCCGCCGCCGCGTTCGGCGATGTCGAGTTCGTCGGTGTGGCGGGCCTGGACACCGAGGCGGCGATGAAGGAGTTCGTCCAGGGGACCGGCACCGGCGACATCGTGCAGCTCGCGGACACCAAGGGCGCGGTGTGGACCAAACTGGGCGTGAGCCGGCAGTCGACGTTCGTTTTCATGAAACCGGACGGCTCCACCACGAAGGCCTCGGGCCCGCTCGACCGGGACGCGCTGGACGGCCACGTCCGGCGACTGCTCGGCCGGTAGCCGTCCCTCGTGGCCCTCGACAACCTGGAGAGACGAGCGTGAACGTCGCCGAGGTGCCGCTCGCCCTGGCGCTGGCCGCGGGCACGGTGGCCGCCTTCAACCCGTGCGGCTTCGCGATGCTGCCCGCCTACCTCACCCTGCTGATCGCCGACGGCGGGCCGGGCCGCGGCGGGCCGGTCGCCAGGGCGCTGCTGCTGTCGGTCGCGATGACCGCGGGTTTCGTCACGGTCTTCGGCCTGTTCGGGGTGGCCGTCACCGCCCTGGCCGTCTCGGTCGGCCGCTATCTGCCCTGGGTGACGATCGTCATCGGCGTGCTGCTCGCGGGGCTCGGCGTGTGGTTGCTGACGGGCCGCGAGCTGCTGCTCAGGCTTCCCGGGACGGTCACCGGCCGTCCCGCCACCTCGGCGCTCTCGCTGTACGGCTACGGGGTGTCGTACGCGGTGGCCTCGCTGTCGTGCACGGTGGGACCGTTCCTCGCCGTCACCTCGGCCTCGCTGTCCGGCGCCGGCCTGCTCGGCGGCGTGGCGGCGTTCGTGGCCTACGCGCTCGGCATGGGCTTGGTCGTCGCCGTACTGTCCACGGCGGTGGTGCTCGCCCGGGGCGCCGCGGTGACCAGGCTGCGGCGGCTGCTGCCGTACGTGTCCAGGACCGGCGGAGGGCTGCTCCTGTTGGCCGGGCTGTATGTCATGTACTACGGCTGGTACGAGCTGCGGGTCTTCTCAGGCGGGGCTGCCGACGACCCGATCGTGGGCGCCGCGACGGCCCTGCAGGGCGTCCTGGCGGGGTGGCTGGAGTCTCTCGGTGCGGGCTGGATCGCGCTCGCGCTCGCCCTGCTCGTCATTGGTGCGCTCGCGCTGCGCACGGCACGGCGGCGAGACGCTCGCTGAACACGGGAGACGACGGAACCGCGCACAACGGTGTTCGGTGGCGGCGCGCTCGCCGGACATAGGTGGCGGTGGCGGGCTCAGGTGGGTCGCGGGGCGTCCTTCACGCTCACCTGATGGCCGATGTCGTCGTCCTCGGCCGCGTCCAGCACGGCACGTAGCAGTCCGGGGAAGCGGTCCTGCAGGTCGTGCCGGCGCAGGACCACGAAACAGCGGGTGCCCTCCTGGCGGGTGCGGGTCAGCCCGGCGTCACGCAGGACCCGCAGGTGGTGGCTGAGCGTGGATTTGGCCACCGGGGCCTGGAGTTCGCCCCAGCCGCGCTCACGGCCGTCGGCCAGCACCCGCACCAGCCCGACCCGGATCGGATCACTGAGCGCGGCCATCACCCCCGTCAGCGTGATCTCGCCCACCTCGGGGTGATGTGCCTGTCTCATCCGGCCATGCTAGCTTGTTCGATGTTTCACGAACATCGAACATCTCAAACGCCGGACATGAGGAGCGTGGATGAGCGACCAGCCCACCGGACGCCTACGGGATCGCGTCGTGGTCGTGACCGGAGCCGGATCGGGGATCGGCCGCGCCGCCGCGATCGCCTTCGCCGACGCCGGAGCGCACGTCCTCGGCGTCGGGCGCCGCGCGGAGGCCCTGCACCAGACCGCCGCCCACCATCCCGCCATCGCCGTCCTGCCCGCCGACATCACCGGAGACGGCGCGGCGCAGGCCGTGATCGACGCGGCGACCGATCGCTGGGGACGTCTGGACGTGCTGGTCAACAATGCCGGAGCCACCGCCGTCATGCCGCTGGCCGACACCGACGCCGAACGTGTCCGCGACCTGTTCACCCTCAACGTCACCGCGCCCAGCCTGCTCGCCCGCGCGGCCCTGCCGCACCTGCGCGCCGGTCACGGCACGATCGTCAACGTCTCCAGCGTCTACGGCCACCGTCCGCTGCCCGGCGCCGCCCACTACGCCGCCTCCAAAGCCGCCCTGGAACAGCTGACCCGCAGCTGGGCGCTGGAGCTGGCCACCGACGGCGTCCGCGTCAACGCCCTCGCCCCCGGCCCCACGGAAAGCGAGGCGCTGACGGCCGCCGGCCTGCCCGAGTCCGTGGTGGAGCAGATCACGCGAGACGAGATCGCCCGCATCCCGCTCGGCCGCCGGGGTACCGCCGAGGAGGTGGCCGCCTGGATCGTGCACCTCGCCGACCCCGCGGCTCCCTGGATCACCGGCCAGGTCCTCACCGTCGACGGGGGTCTGGAACTCACCTGAGCATGCGTCACCCCGGCGCGGTCCGCGTTCTCAGCACCTTTCGCCAGGGGGCGTTCCCGCACCGGACGTCGGGAAGGCCCCTGCCCGAAGACAGATGCGCCGCGTTCGTCTAATCGGGTCGCTGGGGGGCAGGGGGCCCCTATGAAAAAGTTCTTCAAGGTCGTAGTGGCACGAAGGTTGTCTCGTACACCGATAGGTCTGGCGATCCTGGGGGCGGGCTGGTTCCTGGGACGGCGGCGCAGGCAGCGTGAGCAGGAGCAGGCGGGGCGAGGGCCGGAGTACGCGACGCGGGGAGGCGGGCGCCCGGTCCGCTCCGGCCGCCGCTGAAAACCTCCGGGGTCGACGCCCCGGCCCTCGCGCGCACGGGCACCGGTGTCCCGGCAGGCGCCGGTCGGACGGTGCCCGGCGGGGCGTCGACCGGCTGCCGAGCCTCACCGTCAGGACACCTGCGGGACCGAGCGGACGCTCGATGGGGCGAGCGGCGAGAGGACAGGGGGGCGAGAGGACAGGGGGAACGACGAGAGGGCCCGGTCGATCATCGACCGGGCCCTCTCGTCGTTCCCGTGTTCCCCGTACCGCTTCCGGATCTCCCAGGTGTCCCGGAGCCGCCGGGGCCGGGAGGCTCAGTTGAACATCGCCTCCATGGTCTCGTGCGACTGCTCCTTCTTGGCGTCGGACTCGCTGCCCCAGCAGGTGTTGAGGATGATCCGGGTGCGGTCCTCCGACAGCGGGACCGTGCGGTGCAGCGTCGTGTCGGAGCGCAGGAAGTAGATGTCGCCGGTCTCGTGGGCGTAGGTGCTGATCGGCTGCTTGATGAGGTGGTCGTGGACCCGGGGGTCCTCCTTCACCCAGTTGGTGTGGGGGACGCACTGGAGCATGCCGCCGTACTCGCTGCTCGGCGCCTCCATGATCCAGATGAGGGTGAAGCTGAAGTCGCCCCAGTGCCAGCCGTGGGTGTCGCCCTGCTTCTCCTGGCGGATGATGACGTACTTCTCCTCGTCCCAGGGGCAGGCGACGACCGGCTCGTTGGCCAGCCGGCCGAGGAAGTCCTTGAGGGTGGCGGAGTCGTAGAGCTCCGGGATCAGGGTGCTGTCCTGTGCGATGGACTGCTGGCTGACCGTGCTCATCTTCCTCGGCGAGTTGCTGGTCTCCTTGAGGTTGATGTCGATCCGGCGCGCGTGCAGGTCGAGCAGCCGGTCCACCTCGTTCGAGACGAGGTCCTTGATCTCGCCGGAGACCACGTTCCGCAGCTTCACATAGCCGTTCCTGCGGAAATCATGGGAAAGTCTGCGGATTTCCCAGGGGTCCTGAAAGGTCTTTTCGAGATGCTCCGCGATCCGATCGTCGAGCGAGAGCTTCCGGTGGCCGGTCTCGTAGTTGGGAGTCGTCATGCGTTTTCTCCTCCGTGGTTATCGAGTCCGTGGTCATCGAGGTTTTCAGAACCGTAACACGCGATTGGCGGACGCAAATGGCGTGCGTTGTTCGTCCACTCCCGCTGTGAAACCATAAGCGGATTCCATCCGACCGGCTTCAGCGATTACTCAGACTACGCAGGGACGAGCGTCATGAACACCAAAGTCACATTCGTCGAGCTGTCTGCATTCGAGGCCATCCTGCCCCTCGCCTCCGGTTACATGCAGGCCTACGCACAGCACGACCCCGAGGTGGGGCCGCGATGTGAGTTCGAGATCTTCTCCGCACCCGTGTCCGCGAACCGGGAGGAAGTGATCGACGAACTCCTCGGCAGGCGCAGCGACGTGTACGCCATCAGCTGTTACATCTGGAACATCGGATTCGCGCGTGCCGTGCTTGCCGCGCTGCACGAGCGGCTCCCGAAGGCCCAGTTCATCCTCGGCGGCCCGCAGGTCATGCAGCACGCCCACGAGTACGTCCCCCCGGAGCAGGAGAACGTCGTCGTCTGCAACGGCGAGGGCGAGAAGACGATGGTGCAGTACCTGAGGCAGGTCCTCAGCGAAGAACCCGACTTCGCCGCCGTCCACGGGATCAGCTTCTGGCGGTCGGGGGAGCTCGTCACCACCGAGGCCGCCGAGCGGGTACGCGACCTCATGGAGGTGCCCTCGCCCTTCACCTCCGGCGTCTTCGAGGAGGGCAAGTACACCACCGCCATCCTGGAGACCAACCGCGGATGCCCGTTCAGCTGCGGTTTCTGCTTCTGGGGTGCGGCGACCAACGACAAGGTGCACAAGTTCGAGGACCAGCGGGTCCGCGACGACATCACCTGGATCAGCAAGAACAACTTCGTGTCGATCTTCATCGCCGACGCCAACTGGGGCATGGCCCCGCGCGACGTGGAGCTCACCCGCCACCTGGTGGAGTGCAGCGAGGAGAACGGCTACCCGGTGATGGTCTCGATGGCCGCGGCGAAGAACAAGCCGGACCGCATGGCCGAGATCACCGAGATCCTCGTGCAGGGCGGCCTGCTGACCAGCCAGCCCATCTCGCTGCAGTCGATGAGCTCCAAGACCCTCGAACTGGTCGACCGCTCGAACATCAAGCCCGCGACCTACACCGAGCTGCAGAGGACGCTCAGGGAGAAGCGCATCAGCTCCTACATCGAGCTGATCTGGCCGCTTCCCGGGGAAACCCTCGGCTCCTACAAGGAAGGGGTCGCGGAATTGTGCCGGCTGCGTGCCGACACGCTGATCGTCTATCCGCAGCTCCTTCTTCACAACACCTCCATCCACGCGAAGCGCGACCTTCTCGGAGTGCAGGTCGAGCGCGTTCCCAGTGATGTCACGGAAGCCGATGTCGTGGTCGGCACGAACTGGGTCAGCCGCGAGGAGTGCGAGCGCGGCACGTGGTTCTACTACGCGGTCCACTCGCTCTACAACCTGCGCGGCCTGTATTATCTCGCCAATTATCTGGAGAGGTCGGGCACGAGAAGGTTCGAGGACTTCTTCACCGACGCCGCGACATATTTCGAGAGTCGTACGGACACCGAGGTCGCGACTTTCTTCCGCGATTCCGTGAAGAAACTCTGGAACTACGACTTCCACAATTTCGGGATGGTCGCGCATCTCGTCCTGCATTCGCACCGCGAGGAGTTCGACGCGTTGCTCGTCGACTTCGCCCGGGGCCAGTCCTGGTGGCGGGACGCCGGGGCGCGGGCGGCGTTCGAGCTCGACCTGCTGGCCCGGCCCTACATCTACCTGGCCAAGCCGAAGCCGCCCCGCTACGACTTCACCGAGCTGGGCGTCGAGTCGCGCGCCGGGGCGCGCGGGAAGACGACCTCGGTCGTGGACATGCCCGCCGATCTGGCCGCCCTGCTCATCGACCTCGACGTGACCGGCCTGGAGGCGGGCCAGGAGCTTCTGACCCGCTTCGAGCTCGACCACCCGCGCGGACGCAAGCTGCCGTTCATGCCGGAACGCAGCCTGGAGCACAACGCCTCCTACTGCCAGGGCATGGTGCTGCGGCTGCGGGAGTATCTCCCCACCTGGCGGCCCGAGTCCGAGACCGCCGCGCTTCCCGGCCGGCGCTGAGCACCTCCCGTCGCGCTGCCCGGCAGAGGCGCGGAGCCGTCCGCCGGGCCGCCCGCGAGGGCGCGGGGTCGCCAGGGTCGCCAAGGTCGCCGGGGTCACCGCGGCCGTGCGCGATGAGGGTCGTGGCCGCGGGTGACGAAGGACCGTGGCCGCGCATGACGAGGGCCCGTGAGGATCATCCTCACGGGCCC
>NZ_JBEZEL010000016.1:0-270030 GCF_040648855.1 Streptosporangium sp. NPDC049078 | reverse complement strand
GTTTCTCCGGGCAGGTGATGCTGGAGGGCAAGGTGGTGCGCCGGGGCGGTGGCACGACCGGTGCGGTGCGGCTGGGCATGGGGTTGGCGCCCGAGAAAGGTGCGATCTCGTCCGTGAGATCGCGGCCCGGTCGTGTACGGGCACCTCCCGCCGAACCCGCGGGGCGAGCTCGTCGATCAGCCGATGCCCGATCTGCCGGGCATCGGCTGATCGTTCATCGCCGGTGGAGCGAGAAGGGGACGCTTGGCCGTGCGGCCGTCACCCGAGGATCGGCCACGCAGACGACGGCCGATCCACGGCCTGGCGAAGGTGACCAGCCAGCGCAGCTCCGTCGCCGCGGTCCGCCAGGCGGCGGGGACGGGCAGCGCGGGGAGCGGAGACATCCAGGTGGAATCGCTACCCGGAAGGCTCAGGGCCTGCGCCATGGCGGCGGCGAGCCTGGCGTGCCCCACGGAACTGATGTGCAGGCGGTCCTCGTGCCACATCCGGGCATCCGTGACGAACGCGAGCGGGTACATGTCGACCACGGTGACGCCGTGGCGGGCGGCGGCCTCGCGAATGCGCTCGTTGAGGTCGACCACCCTGGGCAGGAGCGGGCGGGTGAGCGGCGCGACCCTGGTGATGTCGGGGAAGGTCGCGGTGACCACGTGCGCCCCGATGGCGGTCAGGCCCGCGAACATGTCCTCCAGGGCACCGGCGACCTCGGCGGCCCGGTATCCGGGCCGGATGACGTCGTTCATGCCGGCCACGACCGTGGCCAGGTCGGGGCGCAGTTCCAGGGCGACCGGCAGTTGCTCGTCGCGGATCCGGGCGGCCTGGCGGCCGCGTACGGCGAGGTTGGCGTAGAGCAGGTCCGGGTTGGCGGCGGCCAGGTGCTCGGCGAGCCGGTCGGCCCAGCCGCGGTACCCGCTCACGTCGTCGCCGTCGCCGAGGCCCTCGGTCTGGCTGTCGCCGAGCGCGACGTAGCGGTGGTAGGTCTTCACGTCGGCTTTCCCTCGTTGTGTACGGCGCGTTCACCCAGCGTCCTGGCGGTCTGCAGGCACCAGTCGCGCATCTCCCGCTCCAGCCGGAGCCCTCCCAGGCAGGTGAGGTACGGGCCGACACGCTCCCCCTCGCGCAGGAAAGACTCCTCGTCCATGTCGCCGCGCAGGCGCACCAGCATCTTGCCGAACAGCGCGAGCTTGGCCGCCGCCGCCTCCGCGCGCTCGTGGAGCTGGGCGATCAGAATCTCGGGGTCGAGCAGGTCGGACGCGTGGACCTTCACGGCCAGGTCGTCGCGGATGAGCAGGGGCTTGACCGGGCTCGCGGCGAAGGCGGCGAGCTCGCTCATCCCGGCCTCGGTCACGGTGAACACCCGCTTGTTGGGACGTCCTCGTTGCACGACCTCGCGGCCCGTCACCAGAGCGTCGGACTCCAGCTTGGCCAGCTCGGCGTAGAGCTGCTGGGGGGCGGCGTACCAGAAGTTGGAGACCCCCACATCGAAGATCTTGGTCAGTTGGTAACCGCTGTACTCGCCGTCCAGCAGCGCGGCCAGCACCGCGTGTCGCAAGGCCATCGACTAGCCACCACAGTCATGGTGATTAATAATCATATTTGAGTATGGAGCTGAGATGGGCTGAGAACAAGAGAGCGAGGCGAAATGCCGGTGGTGTCCTCACGGGTGATCGCCGCATTTCCCGGCCGGAGAGGCGGGTGGTCCTCGGCATCCCCGTCCGCGCGCCGAGTCTGGAAAAGATCTTCACGTTGGTCTCCGGGCCGCGGGGTGCCCGCTGAGCACGGCGGATAAAGCCGTTGTCAGAGGATCCCGCTCGACGCGATCAGGCTCTTAACCTGGTCTTACGTGCGGTCGGGCATTGTTTTCCCTAACCGGTGAGTACCGGCCTCCGCCCCGTCGAATCGTGGGGGATGTAGGACTTGGGGGAAGACATGGACCCGAACAGGAATGAGCAGCAGGGCACACCGGCCGAGGCGACCCCCGGGAACGACGGCTGGACCCAGTTCGGCAAGGTGCCGCCACGCGTCGGCGCCTACCGCGCCGACGCCGACACCGGACCGCAGCCGACGCTGATCCACCCGGTGCCGGAACAGCTCGCCGCCGAGGCGCCGGTAGGAGCCGGAGGGTACGGGGGATCGGGGGCGGTCCCCCCGCAGCGAGGAAGACTCAGCGTCGGGCAGAAGGTAGGCGCCGGTCTCGCTCTGGCGGCCATGGCCGTCGGAGGTGGGGTCGCGGGGGCCTTCGCCGCGACGAGTCTCAACGGCGGCGCCGTCGCCCAGGTCTCGTCGGCCGGCCCGGTGGTGAGCCAGGTCGGCAACGTGACCACGGTCGCCGACATCGCCCAGGCCGTCCAGCCCTCCGTGGTGTCGATCGAGATCAGGACCGCCGCCGGCGGGGGCGAGGGGTCCGGGGTGGTGCTGTCGGAGGACGGACTGATCCTGACCAACAACCACGTGGTGGAGGCCGGAGGCCAGGGGGGTCCGGGCAGCCAGGTGACCGTCAAGTTCAGCGACGGGAAGTCCGCCACCGCGAAGATCGTCGGTACCGACCCGGCCACCGACCTCGCGGTCATCAAGGCGGAGGGGGTCTCCGGCCTGACCAAGGCATCGCTCGGCGACAGCGACCGGCTGAAGGTCGGTGACTCCGTCCTCGCGATCGGCAGCCCGCTCGGCCTGTCCGGCTCGGTCACCGCCGGTATCGTCAGCGCGCTGAACCGTACCCTGACCGTCGGCGGCGACCAGGGCCGGCAGCAGCTCCCGCCCGGCTGGGGCAGGCAGCAGCAGAGCGGCAGCGCGGGCACCACCATCGGCGGCGCCATCCAGACCGACGCGGCGATCAACCCCGGCAACTCGGGAGGTGCGCTGGTCAACGCGGCCGGCCAGGTGGTGGGCATCAACACCGCCATCGCCACCAACGGCGGGGAGGGCAGCATCGGCGTCGGCTTCGCGATTCCCATCACCACCGCCAACCAGGTCGCCCAGCAGCTCATCGAGAGCGGCAAGGTCTCCCACGCCTTCCTGGGCGTGAGCATGACCGACGCCACCGGGGACGCGGGCGGAGCCCTGGTCGGCCAGGTCACCGAGGGAAGCCCCGCGGCCAAGGCGGGCATCCAGCAGGGCGATCTGATCACCAAGATCAACGACACGGCGGTGGACGAGGCCGCCACCGTGGTCGGAGCCGTCCGCGGCTTCAAGCCCGGCCAGCAGGTGAGCATCACCTACGTCCGGGACGGGCAGCCCCACAGCGTCACGGTGACCCTCGCGGAGAAGACCGGCGAGTAAGGTTCCCCGACGGATGTGCCGCCGGAGCCACCACGGCTCCGGCGGCACATCCGTTTTCGTCGTTCACGGCACATCCTCGCCGTGGGCCGTGGGCCGTGGGCCGTGGGCCGTGGGCCGTCGCCGGGTCCCGCTGGTCTCGAGCCCTCGCCGGAGGCGCCCCTCGCGCGGGGCCGGAGAACGGGCGCTCCCGCGAGGCGGTTGGAGAACGACACAACGGATCGGGCCCGGTTCGTCGTGAAGGCCGAAGAAGCGCAGCCCGGGTGGGCTTAACGTTCGGACATGCCTCGCCTTCGGGTGGACCACGAAGAAAGGATCGTCGAATGGCTGGAGCAGCGGATCCCGGTCGCTGGCACGCCCGTCTCGCCGAGCTGATCACCGAGTACGAGGTACCCGGCGCGGGCCTGGCCTTCCTGCACGAGGGGGAGGTGCACGAGTTCGCCGCGGGCGTGCTCAACGTGGAGACCGGGGTGGAGGCGACCACCGACTCGCTCTTCCAGATCGGCTCGGTCACCAAGGTCTGGACCGCCACCCAGATCATGCTCCTCGTCGAGCGGGGCGCGCTCACGCTCGACACCCCGGTCGCCGAGGTCCTGCCGGAGTTCCGGGTCGCCGACCCCGAGGTGACCAAGACCGTCACCATCCGGCACCTGCTCTCGCACACCTCCGGCATCGACGGGGACCTCTTCCTCGACACCGGCCGCGGCGACGACTGCGTCGAGAAGTACGTCGAGGCCTGCGCGGACCTCGCGCAGAACCACCCCCTGGGCGCCACCCAGTCGTACTGCAACTCGGGGTTCGTCATCGCCGGGCGCGTCGTCGAACGTCTCACCGGCAAGGTGTGGGACGCCGCGCTGCGCGAGCAGATCATCGAGCCGCTCGGCCTGACCCACACCTGGACCCTGCCGGAGGACGTGCTGCGCTTCCGCGGCGCGATGGGCCACATCGACGGCGCACCCGCCCCCGTCTGGGGCCTGATGCGCTCCTGCGGCCCGGCGGGTTTGATCTGCGCGCGTCCCGCCGACGTCGTGGCCTTCGCCCGCGCGCACCTGGGCACCGGCCTGCTCGCCGACCCGCGGGCGATGTGGGAGCCGCAGGTCGACATCCCCAACCCGTACACCCTGGGGAGGCAGTGGGGGCTGGGCTGGATCCTGGACGAGTGGCAGGGGCAGCGGATCATCTCCCACGGCGGCAACACCATCGGCCAGGCGGCCATGCTCTGGGCCGTACCCGACAGCGAGACCGTGGTGTGCGTGCTGGCGAACGGCGGCCACACCGCCGCGTTCCACCACGCCCTCGCCACCGAACTCTTCGACGAACTGCTCGGCCTGGCCGTGCCGCCCGTGCTGGGACCGCCGGCCGTGCCGTTCGAGACCGACGTCGAGCGGTACGCCGGCGTGTACGAGCGGGCGGGCAGCCGGATGACGCTCACGGTCCGCGACGGCGGGCTCTCGCTGCACATCGAGGCCACCGGAGCCCTCGCCGGGCTGAAGCAGCCCATGGAGTTCGGTCTCGTCGCGGTGGACGACGTCACCTTCGTCGGCCGTCCCGAAGGAGAGCCGCAGTGGCTGTCGGCGGTGTTCTACGAACTCCCCGACGGCTCGCCGTACATCCACCTGGGTGTGCGTGCCACGCCCAAGATCGCCTGAGGAGCCGGGATGTCCGAGAACCTGCGAGAGCGCCTCGACGCGGCGGCGCGGCGGCACGGCGTGCCCGGTGCGGCGCTCGCGATCTGGGCGGGCGGCGAACTCGTGGAGGCCGCCACCGGGGTGGTGAACAGGAACACCGGCGTACGGACCACGGCCGACAGCGTCTTCCAGGTCGGTTCCACCACCAAGGTCTGGACCGCGGCCCTGGTGATGCAGCTCGTCGACGAAGGGCTGATCGAGCTGGACCGGCCGGTCCGCGAATACCTGCCGGAGTTCGCCGTCGCCGACGGCGCGGAGAAGGTCATCACTGCGTGAGGCATCCGATGGTGCGGACAGAGAACAATATCGCTGTATGTCCGTTACCGTGAGTGGATGACCAGCCAGCCGCGGGCGAGCCTGCAGCGGATCCTGGAGGATCTGGGCAGCACGGTGCTGGAGGTGGCGGTCTCCCCCGGGGAGCTCGACGCCGAGGTCACCGGCGTGCACATCTACGACCCTCTCGACGAGCTCCTGCTCCCCGAGGGAGGTCTCCTGCTCGCCGTCGGGGTCGACCGCGCCGAGCGGATCTGCGCCCTGCTCGACGAGGCGGGCCCGGCGGCGGGTGTGGTCGTCAAGCAACCGGTGGACGTCGACGAGCTCGTCCGGGCGAAGGTCCTGGAAACCGGGGTGGCGGTGCTGGGCCTCACCCGTGCCGCCTCGTGGGCGCAGGTGGCCGCGCTGCTGCGTTCCCTGCTGGCCGAGGGCGACTTCGCGGAACCGGGGGAGGATCCGCCGGACGACCTGTTCGCGCTGGCCAACGCGGTGTGCGCGCTTCTGGACGCGCCGGTCACCATCGAGGACCGGTCGTCGCGGGTGCTGGCGTACTCCGGGCGGCAGGACGAGGCCGATCCGGGCAGGGTGGCGACCGTGCTCGGCCGCCAGGTGCCGGAACGCTACCAGCGGATGCTGGAGGATCGCGGATTCTTCCGCCGGCTCTACCAGAGCCGCGAGCCGATCTACATGGAGCTGAGCGGCGACAGCATCAACCGGGCGGCGATGGCCGTCAGGTCCGGGGACGAGATCCTCGGCTCCATCTGGGCCGCGGTGCGGGAACCGCTGAGCGAGCAGCGGCAGCGCGCCCTCGCCGACGCCGCCAAGATCGTCGCGCTGCAACTGCTCCGGCAGCGGGCCGGAGCCGACACCAGGCGGCGGCTCCGCGCCGACCTGCTCTCCACCGTGCTGGCCGGCGGCCGGGACGCGGCGGAGGCCGCCGGGCGGCTCGGTGTCGCGAGCGGACGGCTGTGCGTGCTCGCGGCCCAGCTCAGCGGCGGATCCCACACCGACGCCGCGCACAGGGAGAGCGACAGGCAGCGATTCTGCGACGCGCTCGCCCTGCATGTCGGGGCGATCCATCCCAAGGCCGCCGCCGCGCTGGTCGGCTCGGTGGCCTACGCCATACTGCCGCTGCACGCCGGAGGCGACGAGGAGTCACGGGCCGTGCGGGTCGCCGAGAGCTTCCTCGCCCGGGTCGGCCCCCGGCACGCGGCCAACATCGGCGTGGGACGCCTCGCGGGCAACCTGGCCGAGGTGGCCAGGTCCCGGGTCGACGCCGACCGGGCGCTGCGGGTGCTGCGTGCCCGCGAGGCGTCCGGCGCGGTCGTGGGCTACACGGGGGTGCACTTCGAGGCGCTGCTGCTGCGGCTGTCGGACCTCGTCGAGGCCGAGGAGCAGGTTCCCACCGGGCCCTACCAGCGGCTCGTGAGGCACGACGCCGAGCACGGCAGCGAACTGGTCGCCACCCTGCGGGCCTACCTGGACGCGTTCGGCGACGTCAACGCCGCCTCGGCGAGGGTGCACGTGCACGCCAACACCTTCCGCTACCGCTTGAAGCGACTCGTCGAGATCAGTGGCCTGGACCTGGCCGATCCCGACGCACGGCTCACCGTGATGCTCCAGATGCGGCTCTTCGGGCGATAGCACGAAGCGGAAACCGGCCGCGCCGCGGAAGGGGCGGAAGGGAGCCGGCCGCGACCGGCTCCATCTGGGTTCTCGCCGAGGTGGGGAACGCTTCAGACGGTGATCCATTCGGTGGAGACGGTGACCTCGTCCAGGATCGCGGGGACGGGGGCGACACCGATGCCGGGCCCGGTGGGGACCTCCAGGTGCCCTTCGTCCAGCTCGAAGGGGGCGGTGATGTCGGTGGCGTAGTAGCGGCGCGAGGCGGAGGTGTCGCCGGGCAGCGTGAAGCCGGGCATCGCGGCGAGGGCGAGGTTGGCCGCGCGGCCGATCCCGGTCTCCAGCATGCCGCCGCACCACAGGGCGACGCCGTGGGCGCGGGCGAGGTCGTGGATGCGCCGCGCCTCGAGGTAGCCGCCGACGCGGCCGGGCTTGACGTTGATGATCGAGCAGGCGCCCAGGGTGATGGCGGCGGCCGCGTGCTCGGCCGACTCGATGGACTCGTCCAGGCAGATGGGAGTGGTGATCTTCGTGGCGAGCCGGGCGTGCTGGACCATGTCGTCGTTCGCGAGGGGCTGCTCGATGAGCAGCAGGCCGAAGTCGTCGAGCCTGGCCAGGTGGGGGGCGTCGGCGAGGGTGTAGGCGGCGTTGGCGTCGACCTGCAGGAGAAGGTCGTCGCCGAAGCGTTCGCGGACGGCGCGGACGGGGGCGAGGTCCCAGCCGGGTTCGATCTTCAGTTTGATCCGCGCGTAGCCCTCGTCGAGGTAGCCGGCGACGGCGTCGAGGAGCCGGGGGACGGAGTCCATGATGCCGACCGACACTCCGCAGGGCACACGGTCGGCCTCCGCGCCGAGGAAGGAGGCGAAGGACTCGCCGGAGGTGCGGAGCCCGGCGTCCAGGACGGCGGTCTCCAGGGCCGCCTTGGCCATGCGATGGCCCTTGAAAGGGCGCAGGGCGCGGTTCACGCCGTGGGCGTCGACGTGGGCGGGCAGGGCGGGGATGAGGAAACGGCGCAGGACGTCGGCGGCGCCGTCGACGTATTCGGAGGAGTAGAGCGGGTCGGACATGGCCACGCACTCGCCCCAGCCCTCGGCGTCGGGGGTGACGACGCGCAGCAGCAGGACGTCGCGTTCGGTCTCGGTGCCGAACGAGGTGCGGAAGGGGGCGACCAGCGGCATTCTGATCCGCCGCAGTTCGATTCCAGTGATCTTCATGACGATGTGCGGCCTCCGCCGCGTCTCCCTCCTCTAGCGCCGCCGGTCAGGCGACCCGTTCCACGATTGTCGCGCGGCTCGCGCCGCGTCCTTCTCCGCGCGCCTCGCCGGACGTCTCCGGAGCCTCCGCCACGAGCCTCGCAGATCGGGACACTCAGCGGCGCACCTCCACCGGGTGGCGGCCCTCGCGATGAACCCGGTCAGCTCCACGAGGCAATCGCCCTTGGTGGTGAACCCGGTCACCCGGGCGCCCTTTCCACGAGGTAGTCGCCCTTGGTGGTGAACCCGGTCACCCGGGCGCCTTCTCCCATCAGTGAGCCGAGCACGTCGCGTACGGCGTGGCGCCATGACGTGGCCGCGCCGGGATCGGTGCGGCGCAGCGCCTCGATGTCGGCCGGTATCGCGACCAGCAGCGTCCGGGCGTCGGTTCTTCCCGGGACCGGTCGGCCGTCGCGTTCGGCCAGTGCGGTCACCGCGTCCGACGGGATCTTCGGCCGGTCCGGCTCGCCTCGTACGGCGGCGAGCACCTGCGGCTCGGTCAGCCGCCAGACGGTGAGCATCCGGTCGGACTCGTCGCCCGCGTTGATCGCGTCCTCCATCACGCCGTAGAAGGACGGCAGGTACTCCTCGGGACGGGCACCGAGCTTGACCAGGTTGAAGTGGGCGTTGCGGCGCACCAGCGGATCGTAGGTCCAGGTGATGCGCTCCAGGCCCCGGTCGAGTGCCCAGCGGCGCTGGTGCGACTTGAGCGCGAATCCGATGCCGCGCCCGACGGCGGCGCCGGTGACGTGCGAGTGCAGCACCTGCCCGGCCGGGGCGGCGAGGAAGCCGACCGAGGCGCCCACCAGCCGATCGCCCTGGTAGGCGCCGGTGACGTAGTTGCCCGCGTGTGACAGCGCCCGCATCAGCTCGACGGTGATGGGCTCCCCGCCGGGATCGGGGTGCCAGATGCCGTCGAACAGCCGGAAGACCTCCTCCATCTCCTCGATGGAGCGCAGCTCGCGCAGTATCACGCCGTTCATCCGAGTGTCGCCCGGAGCAGGCCGGCCAGCAGCGCCGTACGGCCGGGCATCTCGGCCACGACCACGTGCTCACCGTCGGCGTGGGCGCCGCCGCCCACCGCGCCCAGCCCGTCGAGGGTGGGACAGCCGGCTCCGGCGGTGTAGTTGCCGTCGGAGGCTCCGCCCACTCCGACACCGATGAGCGGGGCGAGCCCGAGGCCGTCGGCGATCCGCTGGGCGACGGCGAACAGTCCGGCCGACGAGGCCTCCTCCAGGGGAGGGCGGTTCGGGCCGCCCGTCACCTCCAGCCGGGTTCCGGCGAGCCGGGGGGACAGTGCCCTCATCAGCTCGTCCACCCGCTCCTGCGCGGCGAGTGTGGGCACCCGCACGTCCACCGACAGGCGGGCCAGCGCGGGCACGGTGTTGACCGTGGTCCCCGCCGACAGCACCGTGGGCGTGACGGTGGTCCGGCCCAGGCCGCCGGGCCCGCCGGATGGCGTCCCCGGTGTCGTGGAGCCCGGCCGCGGATCGTGGAGCAGGGGCAGCCCGCGCGTCGCGGCGGGCGGCGTCTCCGCCGTCGTCACGGCATGGGGAGCACCGTTCACCCGGTCGGCGATCCCGGTGACGGCGAGGATCTGGTGGGCCAGCTCGATCCCCGCGTTCACCCCCTTCTCCGGTTCCAGGCCTGCGTGCGAGGCCGTTCCGCGCACCACGAGCTCGTAGAGCGACGTTCCCTTGCGTGCCGTCTTGAGCGCTCCGCCGTCGGCGCTCGCCTCCAGCACGAACGCGGCCGCGAGGCCGCGTGCCGACTCCTCGATCAGCGCGCGTGAGGACGGTGAACCGACCTCCTCGTCGCCGGTGACCAGAACGCACACCCCGTCCGGCGAGGGCAGCGCGGCGAGTGCGTGAAACGCCTGCACCAGCCCGGCCTTCATGTCGAACACCCCGGGGCCCCGGGCGATCCCGCCGCTCACCGACCAGGGGCGTTCGGCGAGCGTCCCGAGCGGCCAGACCGTGTCGTGGTGGCCGACCAGCAGGACCCGAGGTGTGCCGAAGGTCCACCGCAGGTGGGTGACCCCGTCGATCACGATCGTCTCGGCGCGTGCGCCGAGCCTCCTGAACCCCTGGTCGGCGACCACCCGGGCGCTACGGGCCACCGCCTCGTGGTCGGCGGAGAACGACTCGCACGCGACGAGCTCCTCCAGGTCCTCGAGCATGACGTCCAGGTTCATCGTGCTCGTCCCAACTCGGCGCGGAACAGGCGGTGTACGTTGCCGCCGATGATCTTCGTGATCTCCTCGTCGGCGAAGCCGTGCTTGAGCAGGGCGTCGGTGACCAGGGGCAGCCCGCTGGTGCCCGACAGTCCCGACAGTCCCGACAGTCCCGGCAGGGCCGCGAAGGGATCGGCGCCGTAGTCCTGCTCGCAGCACGGGGGAGTCACCTCCCGCAGCACCTCGCGCACGAAGAACGACGCCCAGCGGTCCGGCGGACGCGCGGTGACCGCCATCAGCAGATCGTTGTGGGTGTCCGCGACGACGGCGCGGTGGTGGAGCTCAACGGACACGGGCCAGCCCTCCTGCGTGGTTACCGCGACGGTACGACAGGTTGAGGGAGATGTAATTCGGCTGTTTTTCCTAAGAATGGTGAATTGTTCGTCCAATCGACCAAGATCACTGGTTTCGCTCCGGCCGGAGAGGAGGGACGGGCGGCGGGTGAGCAGGCGTCACCGGCCGGCGGTGAGCGCCTCCGAGCGCCACAGGTCACGGTAGTAGCCGGGAGAGGAGACCAGCTCCCGGTGGGTGCCCCGCTGCGTCACCGACCCGTTCTCCAGTACGACGATCTCGTCCACCCGCTCCAGCCCGCGCAGCCGGTGCGTGACGAGCAGCGTCGTGTGGCCGTGGGTGGCGTCCAGGAGGTCGGCCATGAGCGCGTCCGCCGTCGTCTCGTCCAGGGCCTCGGCGGGCTCGTCGAGCAGCAGCACCGGCGGGTCGTGCAGCAGCGCCCGCGCCAGCGCCAGCCGCTGCAACTGGCCACCGGACACCGTACGCCCGTCCTCCCCGAGCGTCGCGTCCCAGCCGGTGCGCTCCACCCACCGGTCCAGGCGTGCCCGCCGCACCGCCTCGGCCAGCTCCTCCTCACCGGCCTCCGGGCCCGCGAGCCGCAGGTTGTCCCTCAGCGAGGTCTGGAACACGTACGGATCCTGCGTCAGCCCGGTCATCACCCGCCGCACGTCGTCGGAGGCGAGCTCCCGGACGTCCACCCCGCCGACCCTGATCGTCCCCGACTCGGGTTCGACCAGGCGCATCAGGGCCGACAGCAGGCTGCTCTTGCCGGCACCGCTGGGGCCGACCAGGGCGACGCGCCTGCCGGGGGTGAGGGTGAGGCTGACGCCGTCCAGGGCGGGGGCGAGGCCGGTGTCGTGCCGGACCACCAGGTTCTCGATCTCGACGGTCGGCGGCCCGCCGGGGACAGGGAGCGGGACGGACGGCTCGGTCACCGCCGGCGGGGTCGCGCCCACCTCCCGCAGGCGGCGCAGGGCGGCGAGCACCCCGGTCAGCCGCTCCCCGGCCGCGGCCATCGGCAGTACCGGCTCGAAGGACACCAGCGAGACCAGCGCGAGCACCGCGGTGGTCACCGAACCCGCCCCCGAGCTTCCCGCCAGCAGCACGACGGCCGTCACGGTCAGTCCCTGGGTGAGCATGCCCAGGGCCGAGGCCACCGCGTTCGCCCGCGCCTGCCTGCGCTCCAGCGCCGCCAGCCGGGCGTCGGTCTCGGCGGCGGCGGCGAGTGCCCGCTCGTCCGCCCCGTAGGCGGCGAGGTCGGCGGCCCCGTGCACCAGATCGGCGACCCGGGCGGCCAGGTCGGCCCGTGCCGGGGCGATCCGCGCCGACCAGCGCCGCGCGGCGGCGGCCGTGCCCGCCGGGATCAGCACCCCGGCCACCAGCAGCCCGGCGAGGAGCGCCAATGCCGCCACCGGGAGCAGGAACAGGCCGATCACCACCGCGGCCACGCCGGTGACCAGCGCCGCCAGCGCCGGCAGCAGGCAGCGTACGAGCAGGTCCTGTACCGCGTCGGTGTCGTCGACCATGCGGCTGAGCAGGTCGGCCCCCCGCTGCTTCGGCGATCCTGTGGGGATGAGCGCCCGGTAGAGCCGCTCCCTGGTCGTCGCCTGGGCCCGCAGCGCCACGTCGTGACCGGCCAGCCGCTCCCCGTAGCGGAAGACGCCCTTGGTCGTCGCGAACGCCCTGACCCCGACGATCGCCACGCTCAGCGCCGCGAGCGGCGGCTGCTCGGCGGCCCTGGTGATGAGCCACGCGGCGGACCCGATCAGCCCGAGCCCGGCCAGCTCGGCCGCCGCCCCCGCGGCCGCGGCGAGGGCGAGCCGCCCGCCGGACCGGCCCACCGGTCGTCCGCCCGCCCGGTCCACCGGTCGCGCCTCCGTCCGCTCCCCGTCCGTCCGGCCCGTCGGGATCTGGCTGACATCGGTCACGGGGAGACCTCCTCTCGTGTCCCCGCCGGAGGTCTCTCCCCGGCCACCACCCGGCCGTCGGCGATCCGGATCACCCGGTCGGCCAGGTCGATCATCGCGGGCCGGTGGGCGACGATCACGGCGGTGCGGCCCTCGGCGAGCTCGCGGGTCGCGTTCACGACCGCGCCCTCGCTGCGGCCGTCGAGCCGCGCGGTCGGCTCGTCCAGCAGGAGCAGGTCGGCCTCCGGGCGGCAGAACGCGCGGGCGAGCGCGACCCGCTGCCGCTGCCCGGCCGACAGGTTCGTCCCGCGCTCGCCGAGCACCGTGTGGTAGCCCTCGGGCAGCGCCAGGATGAACTCCTCCGCCTGCGCGGCCCGCGCCGCGACCCCGACCTCCTCGATCGTCGCACCGGGGGCACCGAGCCTGATGTTGTCGGCCACCGAGGTGGCGAAGAGGTGCGGGCGCTGGGGGACGAACGCCAGGCGCGCCCGCCAGGGGTCGTGGTCGCCGATCTCGGCGCCGTCGACGAGCACCCGGCCCTCGGTGGGGGTGACGAAGCCGAGCAGCAGGTGGAGCAGGGTGCTCTTGCCCGCACCGCTCTCGCCGACCAGGGCCACCCGCTCGCCGGGGGCGATCACCAGCGACACGTCCCGCAGCGCGGCCTCCTCGCGGTCGGGGTAGCGCACCGTGACATGCTCCAGCCGGATCTCCGGCGCCCTCCCCGCTCCGGACCGCGCCTCCGGCGGGGATTCCTCCGCCGGACGCGTTCCCGCCCGCCCGCCGCGCGCGGGCCCCACCGCCGGGACCGCCGGGACCGCCGGGACCGCCGGGATCGCCGAGGCTCCCGCGGCCCCCGTCGCCCTCGGGGCTCCCGCCTCGCCGTCGAGGACGGCGAACGCCTCGTCGGCGGCGGCGACGCCCTCCATCGCCGCGTGGAACCTGCCGCCCATGGTGCGCAGCGGCAGGTACGCCTCCGGCGCCAGGAGCAGGACCAGCAGCGCGGTCGACAGGTCCAGGGAGCCGGAAAGCAGCCGCAGGCCCACCGGGACGGCGACCAGGGCGAGCGACAGGGACGCGGCCAGCTCAAGGACGAGCGAGGACAGGAACGCCACCCGCAGCGTGCGCATCGTCGCGGCCCGATGGGCGTCGGCCACCCGCCGGATCACCTCGGCCTGGTAGCGGGCCCTGCCGAAGGCCCGCAGCGTGGGAAGGCCCCTGACCACGTCCAGGAAGTGCCCGCCGAGGCGGGACAGGGCCTTCCACTGGCGCTCCGTCACGGCCTTGGTGTGCATGCCGACCAGTGCCCCGAAGATCGGGATGAGCGGCAGTGTGACCAGTACGATCACCGCACTGGCCAGGTCGGCGGTGAACAGCCGGACGAGCACCGCGATCGGCACGACACCCGCGACCGCCACCGCCGGCAGGTAGCCCGACAGGTAGGGGTCGAGGGCGTCCAGGCCCCGGCCGGTCAGGGTCACCAACTCGCCCGAGCGCTGCGAGGCGGGCCTGACGGGACCCAGATCCCGCAGCCGCGCCAGCAGGCGGTGCCGCAGGGCGGACTTCACCCCGGTGGTCATGCGCCCGGCGGCGACTCCCTGCCCCAGGGTGAGCAGCGCCCGGACGCCGACGACGAGCGCCAGCAGGATCAGGGCCTGGGCCGCGAACCGTCCGGACAGCACCCCGGCGAGCAGTTCCGCCTGGACGAGGACGAGCAGCCCGGTCAGGACGGCGGCGGCCAGGCACAGGGCCAGGTGGCGGCGGACGGCCCGCTCGCCCAGTGCCAGCCGTACAAGATCCTTGTGCATGCCAACCCTAGAGAGCTCAGAAGAACGAAGGAACCCGATCGGAGGCGGCGCGCCCGGGACCGAACGTCCGCCATACCCATACTTGCGCAGCCACCATGACCGGCGCGAAGGGCAGAATCATGACACTCAACACACTCAGCGTCCCGGCGGGCGCCGTACGGTCGAGCAGCCAGGGGGCGAGTACGGCGAGCAGCACCGCGACGGGCGCCGCGGCGGCGCCCGCGGAGAGCAGGAGCGCCCGTCCGGTGCGGCGCGCGCCGGTCACCTGTCCGGGCAGCCGCCACGAGGCGAACGTCCAGCCGTGGAAGGCGAGCAGCGCGGCGACCACCAGAGCGCCGACCAGTCCCGGCAGGCTGATCGGGGACCCCGTCAGGCCGCCGGCCACCGCGACCAGGGCCATGCCCCAGCTCAGCGCGAGACCGTACGAGCCGGCGACGATCGCCCAGTCCCAGGTCGTCCGCCACGCGCCCCCGTCGGCGCGGCGGCGGAACCAGAGCCCGGCGTCGCGCACGATCCACGACACCAGCAGGGAGACCACCAGCGGGTAGAGGCCGAACAGCACGTCTCCCTCGATCGAGGGGAAGACGCCGAACAGCACGCCCGCCACGGCCACCAGCCACACCTCGTTGGCCAGGACGAACGGCGCCATGGCGGCGACGATCTCGTCCCGGTCCCTCCTCGTCCTGCCGAGTACGGGCAACAGCATGCCCAGGCCGATGTCGAAGCCCTCCAGGGCGAAGTAGCCGATCAGCAGTAGGGCGAACACGCCGAGCCAGAGGATGTCCACGGTCTGTCTCCCTAGTGGCTGAGCGCGTGCGCGCGCTCGGTGGGGTCGGCCGGTGCGTCCGCGCCGAGGGTGGTGGCGGCGGGTCCGCGCCGTACGGTGCGGACGATCAGCACGTAGTCGATCACCGCGAGCAGGGCGAGCACACCGCCGAAGGCGATGAGCGAGACGCTGACCATCTGGGAGGTGAGGCCGGGGGACATGGCGTCGGCGACGGTCAGCCTGCCGTTGATCATCCAGGGCTGCCTGCCGGACTCCCGCGCCAGCCAGCCCAGGATCGCCGCCACGAACGGCAGCGGGGTGATCGCGATCAGCAGGGGGTGTGCCCAGCGCCAGCGCGGCAGCCAGTACACGGTCGGCGCCAGCACCAGCATGACGAAGAACTGGAGCAGCTGGCCGATCGCGATCATGAGGCCGAGCGCCCACGCGGCCGGCCCCCCGTTGTCGAACTTGTCCGGCTGGAACAGGGAGAGCGGGCCGAACTGGGCGTAGCCGAAGCCGACCGTGATCAGCGAGCCGACGAGCGAGGTGATCACTCCGGTGCGGAGCGAACTCGTGAAGAACTCCCGCTCGGCGGTGCGCCGGAACAGCTGGTACGCGCTCGCCCCCATCAGCACGAAACCGCCGGTCCACAGGCCCGCGCCGAGTACGTGCGGCAGCGCCATGGTGAGCGTCGGGTTGGTGAGCAGCGCGCCGAAGTCGGTCAGGACGAGGTGGCCGTCCCCTTCCACGGCTCCCGCCGGGTTCTGCAGGAACGAGTTGGCCACCATGATCCAGAAGGCGGAGGCGTAGGCGGTCAGCGTCACCACCCAGATGCACGCCACGTGGAGCCATTTCGGTAGCCGGTGCCAGCCGAAGATCCACAGCCCGAGGAAGGTGGACTCCAGGAAGAACGCGACGAGCGTCTCGATCGCGAGCGGCGCGCCGAAGACGTCTCCCGCGTAGTGCGAGAGGCCGCTCCAGTTCATGCCGAACTGGAACTCCATCACCAGTCCGGTGAGGATGCCGAGCGCGTAGTTGATCACGTAGATCTGGCCCCAGAAGCGGGTCGCCCTTTCGTGGACCGGCTTTCCGGTGACGGCGTAGCGGGTGTGCATGATCGCGATCAGGGGGGCCAGGCCCAGGGTCAGCACGACGAACAGGAAGTGGAGGCTTCCTGTCACGGCGAACTGCGTCCGGGCCAGGTCGAGCACGTCCACGGTCTCACCTCCATTGTTATGTCTGTCTACCTATAGGCATGCTACATGTAGAAGGCCTACATGTAGCATGCCTATACGAGAGGTAGGCTGACGACGTGAGCCAGCGAAGTGAACGAACCGCCGGGTGCGGTGAGACGGGATCCGCCCGGTGGGCGGAGGCGACCGGATGAACACCGACGCGCTCCGCGGTCACATGGACGCCCTGCTGCTCTCCGTGCTGGAGCACGAGCCGCTGCACGGCTACGCGATCATCGAGGCGCTCCAGGCGCGCAGCGGTGGCGCGCTGAACGTGCCGACGGGCACGGTCTACCCGGCGCTGCGGCGGCTGGAGCAGGCCGGATACCTGGCCAGTGAGTGGGCCACGGTGGGCGGGCGCAAGCGGCGCACCTACCGGCTCACCTCGCCGGGGCGTACGGCCCTCGCCGGCGAGCGCTCCGCCTGGCGGGAGTTCGCCGGGGTGATCGGCAGCGTCCTGGAACCGCGCACCACCCGCTGACGCCCTCCCGAGCCGCCCTCAGGCGGTCACGGGGACGGGGCCGCGCCGGGTGACACTCAGGCAACGGGAGGCGCAGTACAGCTGTGCGAGCCAGAACACGTAGCTCATCAGCGACGCGACGATCCCCGGCGGATAGTCGCCGAACCCGGCCGAGTCGCGTGAGCCGAACATCAGCGCCCCGCACAGCACGAGCATGACCGGCAGCATGGCCCAGACGAACACGGCCAGGGCCCGGGTGACGAGCCGGGGCCGCCTGATCCTGCGCAGCCCTCTGCCCAGCGCGAACAGCGCGACCCCGCCGATCACGCCGGTGAGCATCTGGAGCAGGTCCACGCCACGGGCGACCGGGACGAACCAGTCAGGCATGGTCTCGTACGCCGGGGCGGCGGGAAAGATCTTCCAGATCACGCTCCACATGACCGTGGTGAGCGGCACGGTGACGAACAGCAGGGCCGCGAGCCTCCGGCCCGCCGAGTTGGACAGCTCCTCCTGGTAGCCGGGCGCGATCTCGCGGATCGTCCCGAACTCCTCGACCGCGGCCCGCTCGGCCTCCTCACGCCTCAGGCCCTCGCCCTCCAGCGCCTCGGCGGTGTCGAGCAGGCTGTCGCGCGCCTCGGCGATCATGTCGAGCTTCGGTCTCCGAGGACCCCTGAGAGTGCGGCTGAGCCCGGTCACGTAATCCTCGATGACCCCGGTGCCTGCCATGTGCTCTCCAGTCGCCCGATTTCCATCCAGGGTACGCGTCTCCCATCCTGGTCTCCCGTCCGGAACCCGCGCATCGGGGAGGCCCCTGAGAAGACCCCGAGGCGGCCCACGCCCACCTGCGAATACGCTCGAACCCAGCGGCACCGGTGGGAGGGAGGGGCTCGTCGTGAGGATCAAGGATCTTGAGGTGCGTGAGGGCACGCTGGCGGGCGGCCTGCCGTACTACGCCCTCGGCGATGGCGCGCCGCTCGTCGTGCTGCGCTGGTTCACCCCCGCACACGCCAACCCGACCGGACTGGCGCGCGGCCTGGAACTGCGGGTGCTGGCCCCGCTGGCCCGCCGCTTCCGGCTGTACGCCGTCGGCCGCGCCCCCGGCATGGCCGAGGGAACCACCATGGCCGACATCGCCGCCCTGCACGCCGATGCCCTGCACGCGCGGTTCGGCGGACCCGTCGACGTGATGGGCCTGTCGTCGGGAGGTTCGGTGGCGCTGCAAATGGCGGCCGACCGGCCGGACGTGGTCCGCACGTTGGTCGTGGCGGGGGCGGCCTGCAGGCTCACGCCACGCGTCCGGCGGCTCCAGCGCCGTTACACCGAGGCGGTCGCCGCCGGGCGGCGCGGCCTGCAGCACCAGGCGGTCACGGCCGCCGCCTCGCCCGCGGGACAGGCCCTCGCCGGGGCGCTGCTGTGGCTGCTGGACCCGCTGGCGCGCCCCGACGACCCTCGCGACATGCTCGCCTTCGCCCGCGCCGAGGAGAGGTTCGATCTGACCGGCCGTCTCGCCGACGTCGCCGCCCCCACCCTGGTCATCGGCGGCGAGAGAGACCTGGACTACCCGGTCGAACTCTTCAGGCGGACCGCCGAGGGGGTCCGTGACGGCCGCCTGATCACCTATCCGGGCCTCGGCCACCTGGGAGCCTTCCGCAGCGGGCGGTTCGCGGAGGACGTCACGGCCTTCCTGACGGGAACCGGGCCGGGAGAGATCACCCTCACGACCTCCTGACCGCCGCGACTCTCCTCCGCGTCGCGCCCCGACCTGGCGGGGGAGGCCGGGGAGAGGCCACCTGCCTGACCTTTTGACTGGGCCGGCTCTCTCCCGGGCCTGCCACGGTCTGCCCTCTTCCGGTCCGGTCGCAGGCTCGCGCGGCCGGACCCCGGTGGGCCGTCCGGCCGCGCGAAAAGCTCTCACCCGTGGTCGGGGGAGCGCCACAGGGACCACCAGCGCGTCCCGCGCGGGACGACGGCGAGCGCGCAGCCGCTCATCCTGAGTCCTTCCGGATGGCGGATGCCGGTGAAGAGGCAGGTGCTGAGATCCAGGTCGGCGAGTTCCAGCTCCTCGGCGTCCACCTCGTGCAGCGAGGTCACCCTGGCGCCGTCCCGGCCCCGCACCGTGGCGGGGCCGCGCAGGGTCGCCCCCTCCAGGTCGGCCTCGGCGTCGTCGAGCCGGACGTTCAACCGCCCGCCCACCTCCAGGCGCCGCAGGTCCACCGAGCACCCGCCCGTGGTCACGTCGAGCCCCTTGCCCGCCCACGCCCCGGCGAGGGTGAGGTGGCGGCCGACCGAGATCGGGGCCAGGTAGCCGCCCGCGGAGAAACGCGCGCCGTCGAACCCGGCCAGCCCGCCGAAGCTCGTCTTGCGGAAGGACACCGTACGGCGGAACCTGCATCCTCGCAGGGTCGCGTCGCCCGCGAAGCCGGTGCCGTCGAAGGTGACGAAGCCATGGAAGTCGGCGCACTCGAAGGACGCGGTCCGGTCGAAGAGGGCGGCCCCGAACAGGGCGTCACCGTCGATGGAGACCCGGTCGAAGGCCGCGTGCCCGGTGACGGCGACACCGTGCAGGGACAACCCCCGGTCGAACCTCGCCTCCCTGAAGGAGGCGTTGCGTGCGAAACGGGCGTTGAAGAACGAGGCGAGACGCCGGAAGTGGGCGTGGTCGAAGGAGACGTCCCCGCCGAACGTGATGTCGCCGAACCGTACGCTCTCGGGAAAGGTCGCCCAGTCGAACCGGGCCCGGCCCAGGCGACCTCGGGTGGCGGTGAGGATCCGCTCCAGCAGATCCCTGCCGACGACGGTGGCCCGCAGGTCGACGGCGGAACCGGGGGAGAGGCCGTGGGTGACCTCGTCGAGCTCGGCGGTGTCCAGATGTGCCAGGCACCGTCCGTATGGTTGCCGCGCGGATCCGGCGCACTCGGGGGAGGCGGCGCAGGTGACCCAACCCACGTCCAGAGTTCTCATGATTCCAGTGATACCCGCGAACGCCGGGACAAGCGACTTCTAGGTCAAGGAAAGCCATATCTGACCGGGTCGGATAGACATGAAGTGTCAATATTCGGGATTTCACTATCTATCCACTTATATGTGAGTGATAAGCAATGCATGGAGCCTTACGCTCCGGTTCATGCGTGCTTCAACCCGGGCGTTCGCCGCCCTCGTGGCCGCCTGCCTCGCCACCACCGGCGTCGCGGCCCTCGCCTCATCCCCGGCCCTGGCGGAACCGGGCACCGTCGTCATCAGCCAGGTCTACGGCGGTGGCGGCAACGCCGGAGCGCCGCTCGCCAACGACTACGTCGAGCTGTTCAACCGCAGCGCCGCGCCCGTCGCCCTGGACGGCTGGTCCGTCCAGTACGCGAGCGCCACCGGTACGGGCAACTTCGGCGCCAACCCGGTCGTCCCTCTGGCGGGCACCCTCGCGCCCGGCCAGTACCACCTGGTCCAGCTGGCCGGAGGCGCCAACGGCTCCCCGCTGCCCGCCGCGGACACCACAGGAACGATCAACCTGAGCGGCACCGCGGGCAAGGTGGCCCTGGTCCGCTCGGCCACGGGCCTGGCGTGCAACGGCGGCTCCGCTCCCTGCGCACCGGAGCAGACGGCACTCATCGCCGACCTGATCGGGTACGGCGGCGCCAACTACTTCGAGGGCACCGCCGCCCCCGCCCTCGCGGTCGCCCTGGCGGGCCTGCGCAAGGACCACGGCTGCGCCGACACCGACGTCAACGGTGACGACGTGGAGACAGGGGACCCGGCGCCGCGCAACCGGGCGACCACCCCCGTGCCCTGCGGCGACGTCGAGCCGACCCCCACCCCCACCCCCACGCCGACCCCGACGGTGGAGCCCACGCCGACCCCCACCCCGACGGGGGAGCCGTGCGAGATTCCGGTCACCCACCAGATCGCCCAGGTGCAGGGGAGCGGTGACGTCAGCCCGCTGGCGGGCCAGACCGTCCGCGTCGAGGGCGTCGTGACCGCCGACCTCCAGAAGAGCACGCAGCTCAGCGGCTTCTTCCTGCAGGACCCGACCCCCGACTCCGACCCGGCCACCTCCGAGGGGTTGTTCGCCTTCGCCCGCGACACCTTCAAGGACGTCAAGGTCGGCGACCGCGTCCTGGTCACCGGCAGGGTCATCGAGTTCAACGGCTGGACCGAGCTGTCGCCGGTCACCGCGGTGGACGTCTGTGGAAAGGGCACCATCACCCCGCTCAAGCAGAAGCTGCCGCTCGCCGAGGGCGCGACCTTCGAGCCCGTCGAGAGCATGCTCGTCACCTTCCCCGAGCTGCTCACCGTCAACGACCACTACAACCTGGGCCGCTACGGCGAGGTCACCGTCGCCTCCGGGGGGCGGGTGTTCCAGCCGACCGACCGGGCGGGAGTGGACGCCGCCAAGAACGCGCGGCGCACCCTGCTGCTGGACGACGGCTCCACGGTGGAGAACCCGGCGACGATCCCCTACACCGACCCGCGCACCGTTCGTCTTGGTGACACCGCGCTCGGCGTCACCGGCGTGATGGGGTACGGCTTCGGCAAGTACCGCCTCCAGCCGACCAAGCAGGTCAACTTCCTGCGGACCAACCCGCGCCTGCCCGCGCCGTTCCCGGTCATCGGCAACGTCAAGGTGGCCAGCCTCAACACGCTCAACTGGTTCACCACCCTCGGCTCGCGCGGCGCGAGCAACGCCCCCGAGCAGCAGCGCCAGCTGGCCAAGCTCGTCGCCGCGCTGAAGGGCATGAACGCCGACGTCGTCGGCCTCATGGAGGTCCAGAACAACGGCCAGACCGCGGTGCAGGCCCTGGTCGACGCGCTCAACGCCGAGGTCGGCGCGGGCACCTACGCGGCGATCACCCACCCCTATCCCGGCACCGACCTGATCCACGTGACCGCCATCTACAAGCCGGGCAGGGTCGAGCCGGTGGGTGCCGCCCGCTCCTCCACCGACCCGGTCTTCCGCAGGCCTCCGCTGATCCAGACCTTCCGCAGGGTCCAGGGCGGTCAGTCCTTCACCGTGCTGGTCAACCACTTCAAGTCCAAGGGCTGCGACGCGCAGGCGGTGGGCCCCGACGCCGACCAGGGTGACGGGCAGAGCTGCTACAACGGCGAGCGCGTCCGCCAGGCACAGGCGACGCTGGGCCTGATCGACAGCCTGAAGCTGACCAACCCGCTCGTCCTCGGCGACCTCAACGCCTACGGCGAGGAGGACCCGATCGACACCCTGGAGGCGGCGGGCCTGACCAGCGTGACCAAGAGGTTCGTCCCGGCGCCGCTGCGCTACAGCTACCTCTTCGACGGACTGGTCGGCGAGCTGGACCACGCCCTGGTCGGCAAGGACCTGCTCAAGCGCGTGACCAGCGCGACGATCTGGCACATCAACGCCGACGAGAGCCGGATCCTCGACTACAACACCGAGTTCAACCCGCCGAGCCTCTACCAGCCCGACGCGTTCCGCTCCTCCGACCACGACCCCGTGATCATCGGACTGACGCTGACCGGTGGAAAGCACTGATCGCGACCACGGCACATTGACGCGAGACCTCCGCGGGGCCGCCCCGCGGAGGTCTCGCCGTATGACCAGACCAGGCCAGGCCAGGCCCGGCCGGCGAGGGGCGTGGGACCGCCCCCCGCCCTCGGCCTCCGGTTCCGATTCCGGGGAAAAGGAGAGATCCGGTGCGACGCGCGACGCCGGGCGGGAGGCGTGCGGGCCGTGCGAGGAGCATGCCCGGCGGGATGGCGGGATGGAATGCGCGGGGAGGGGAAGTGGTTATGCCAGCCATACAGACGTGAACGACAGAAGGAGCCACCGGTGGCCACCATCGAGGTAACCGAGAAGAACTTCAACGACATCGCCGACGAGGGGATCGTCCTGCTGGACTTCTGGGCGGCCTGGTGCGGACCGTGCCGCACCTTCGGGCCGATTTTCGAGAAGTCGTCGGCGAAGCACACCGACATCAAGTTCGGCAAGATCGACACTGAGGCCGAGCAGGCGCTCGCACAGGGGTTCGAGATCACCTCGATTCCGACGATCATGGCCATTCGCGATGGCATCGTCGTCTTCGCCCAGCCGGGCGCGCTGCCCGAGCCCGCCCTTGAGGACCTCATCGGCCAGGTTCGCGCGCTCGACATGGACGCGATCCGCGCCGAGCTCGCCAACGAGCTGGGCGCGCAGAAGGGCTGATGCCCGGCTCCCGATCACGTGAAAAGCCCCGCGCCACCGGAGGAAGACCGATGGCGCGGGGCTTTCGCGTGATGGCAGAACCTGCCGGTGAGATCAGACCGAACGGTAGAGCTCGGCCACCCGGAAGGCGAGGTCGAGTGACTGGCCGCGGTTGAGACGCGGGTCACAGGCCGTCTCGTAGCGCCTGGCCAGGTCGTTCTCGACGATCTCGGCGCCGCCGCCCACGCACTCGGTGACGTCGTCGCCGGTGAACTCGATGTGGACGCCGCCCGGGTGGGTGCCGAGCGCGCGGTGCACCTCGAAGAAGCCCGCCACCTCGTTCAGGACGTCGTCCAGGCGGCGGGTCTTGTGACCGCTGGGCGCCTCGAAGGTGTTGCCGTGCATGGGGTCACAGATCCACGCCACCTGGGCGCCGCTCGCGGTCACCTTCTCCACCAGCTCGGGGAGGTGCTCGCGGATCTTCGACGCGCCCATCCGGGTGATGAAGGTGAGCCGTCCGGCCTCGTTGTCGGGGTTGAGCTTCTCGATCAGCGCGAGGGCGTCCTCGGAGCTGGTCGTCGGGCCGAGCTTGACGCCGATCGGGTTGCGGATGCTGGCGAAGAACTCCAGGTGGGCGCCGTCGAGCTGGCGGGTGCGCTCGCCGATCCAGACCATGTGCGCCGAGACGTCGTACGGCCGGCCGGTCCGCGAGTCGATCCGGGTGAGCGCCTGATCGTAGTCGAGGATCAGCGCCTCGTGCGAGGAGTAGAACTCGACGGTGTGGAACTCCTCGGGCTCCGCCCCGCAGGCGCGCATGAAGGCGAGCGCCTGGTCGATCTCGCGGGCGAGCTGCTCGTAGCGCTTGCCGGCCGGGGACTCGATCACGAAGTCCTGGTTCCAGGCGTGCACCTGGCGCAGGTCGGCGTAACCGCCCTTGGTGAAGGCGCGGACCAGGTTGAGCGTCACCGCCGAGGAATGGTAGGCCCGCAGCAGCCGCCACGGGTCGGGAACGCGGGACTCGGCGGTGAACTCGAAGCCGTTGACCATGTCGCCCCGGTATGCGGGCAGCTCGACACCGTCGCGGATCTCGGTGTTCTTCGAGCGCGGCTTGGCGAACTGCCCGGCCATCCGGCCGATCTTCACCACGGGGACCTTCGCCGCGTAGGTCAGCACGATGGCCATCTGGAGCAGCGTCTTGAGCTTGTTGCGCACGTCGTCGGCGGTGGCGCCGGCGAAGGTCTCGGCGCAGTCTCCGCCCTGGAGGACGAAGGCCTCTCCCCGCGCCACCGCCGCGAGGTCGGCCTTGAGGTTGTCGCACTCGCCCGCGAAGACGAGGGGCGGGAGGCTCTTCAGCTCGGTGACGACCTTCTCCAGCTCGCCACGGTCGGGCCACTCGGGCTGCTGTGCCGCGGGCAGCCGCCGCCAGGATTCGAGGTTGATGCTCACGACATACCAGGCTATTGCAACCGGGTGTCGGAACAGACCCGATCGTCCACGTAGTGAGAAGGACTTTATACCTGGTGAGATTCCTCGGGGCTGGAAACATGCTCCTGGAGGACGCCAAATCCGACAAAACGCCTGGCCAGCCAGCCGATGAGCGGAAGGCGGGAGATGTCGCGCGGTAGCCGCACCGGCCGGCCGCGGTCGCTCAGCGTCGGACGGATGAGCCGGCTCTGGACGACGCGCTGGGCGAACTGAGTGATCACGGTGGGCGGGGTGCGCCGCCGCTGGACCTTGGCGAGCAGGGATTCGGGAATCTCGGCCCCGGAGGCGAGCGGCCCGGCCAGCAGGTTCGCGGCGGCGACCGCGTCCTGTACGGCGAGGTTGATGCCGACGCCGAAGATCGGGGACATGGCGTGCGCGGCGTCGCCGATGACCAGAAGGCCGGGCCGGTGCCAGCGGCGCAGCCGGTTGAGGGCGACCGAGAGCATGCTGACCTCCCCGAAGTCCCGCAGCCGCCCGACCCGGTCGGCGAGGAAGGGCAGGAGCCTGGCGACCGGCCCGCGCAGCGCCTCGATCCCCTCCGAGCGCAGGGTTTCGAAGTCGCCCTTGTCGATCAGATAGGCGAGCTGCCAGTAGGTCTCGCGGCTGATCGACACCATCATGTGTCCGTTGGACAGCCGAAGGAACGTCTCGTCGGGGTCGGAGGGTTCGCGCGGCAGCCGGAACCAGAGCACGTCCATGGGGGCGCTGTGCTCGACGGGGACGAGCCCGGCGGCCCGGCGTACGTCGGAGTGGCGGCCGTCGGCGGCGACGGTGAGGGTCGCGCGCAGTTCGTGCTCGCCCGAGGGGTCTCGGTAGCGGACCCCGCGCACCGCGTCGCCCTCGCGGATCACCCCGTACACCTCGGCCTTCATGATGAGGCGGAAGTTCGGATAGCGCCCGGCGGCGTTGGTCAGCAGGTCGAGGAAGTCCCACTGCGGGACAAAGGCGATGTACTGATACCTGCCTTTGAGCCGCCTCAGGTCGGCGACCGGCACCGTGGTGTCGTCGGTGTGGATCTCCATCGTGTACGCCTTGTGGTGCGGGAGCCGGTGGAACTCCTCGGCCAGCCCCAGCTCGTCGAGGATTTGGAGGGTCGAGGGGTGGATGGTGTCACCCCTGAAGTCCCGCAGGAAGTCCTCATGTTTCTCCAGGAGCGTCACCTCGACGCCTGCCCTCGCGAGCAGCAGCGCCAGCATCGCCCCCGCCGGGCCGCCCCCGGCGATCACGCATGTGTTTCTCCGCATAATTCATCACCTAGTGAAATTCTGACACAGGATCCGGGGGAAGGAAAGCAGGTTGGGGGGCGATAGTGGTGATCAAAGCTCTTCGCCGCGGACCGTCTTCCCGAGGGCACGTATCCTGACCTACGGTCTGGCCATGCCCGTTCCGCTGCCACGGAACCGTCGGTGTGAAGGGCGTTCGCGGGCGGTGAGAGCCGGTGAGAGCCGGTGAGAACGAGGAAGGCGAGGGAAGGTGGCCGAGGTCTGGCAGGTGGCCGCGGCGATCGCGGGGGGCATGCTGCTGCTCTGGCTCGTGCTCGCCGTCTTCCTGGTGATGGCGCGCCCCAGGGGCGGCGCCCTGGGTGAGGCGTTGCGCCTGCTGCCCGACCTGCTCCGCCTGGTCGCCAGGCTCGCGCGCGACGACGGCCTGCCTCGCGGGGTACGGGTCCGGCTGTGGCTGCTGCTGGGCTACCTGGCACTGCCCATCGACCTGATCCCCGACTTCATCCCGGTGCTCGGCTACGCCGACGACGCGATCGTCGTCGCCTTCGTCCTGCGGTCGGTCGTCAGACGTGCGGGCCCGGACGCTCTGGCAGGACACTGGCCCGGTACGCCCGAAGGGCTCGCCGTCGTACGACGCCTCGTCGGAGGGCCCGGATGATCGCGAGTCGCCGCCCGTCCGTGCCTTCCCGGCTTTCCCGTGCCCTCTCGTGTCGGCGGCGACGAGCGGCTCAGGTCACCCGAGTGACGCGGGTCACGGCGTCGCCGAGAGCTTGCCGAGGGCTTCGAGCACGTCGGCGGCGCAGCGGTCGCGCAGGGGGGCGTACTCCTTCTCCGGATACCGGCGGGGGCCGTTCTCGATCAGGATCATCAGCGCCAGGTAGAGACGGTAGAGGACCATCCGGGTACGGGCGGGGCCGGTGAACTCCACGACGCCGCCCGCGTCGCGGTATCCGGCGACGATCGGATCGGACTCCTCCAGCTCGCCGAAGATCGTCGGGACGACGAAGTCGGCGAGCGGGTCACCCCAGAAGGCCCGCTCGTGGTCGATGATCGCCTGGATGCGCGGTGTCTCGTCGCGGGTCAGGAAGACGTTGCCCGACCCCAGGTCGAAATGGACGAGGCAGGGGGTCACGACCTCCTCCAACGCGCTCGCACCCGCCTCGATCGCCGCCGCGATCTCGGACACCGGCCTCGGCAGCGGGGTGGCGTAGCGGCCCGCGTCGGCCAGGATCGCATCGGTCATCACCAGGAACGCCTCCCGCCACGTGCTCCCGGTCAGGCCCGCGTACGGGTAGCCGTAGACGTCGCCGGTGATCGCGTGCAGCCTGGCCAGGTGGCCGCCGAGCTCTCTGCGCAGGGCCCGCCGGTCGGCCTCCGCCGGTTTCGCCCGGCTCCAGGGCACCCCGTCGAGGACGGACAGGACCAGGTAGTCGCCGCCCAGCACCGGATCGTCGAACCCGGCGCGCAGCAGCTCGGGGACCGGAATCCCCGCTTGAGCGGCCAGGCCGTAGACCGTGGCCTCGGTACGCAACAGGTTGCGTTCGTAGCGCAGCTGCTCCAGCTCGGGCGGCGGTGCCAGTTTCATGACCACCTCCCGCCCGTCCAGCAGGGCGAGCCGCCACACGGCGTTGGCGAAGCCGCCGGTGAGCTCGGTGGCGGAGGAGAGGCCGACCCCCAGGGCACGCCGCGTCAGCGCGTCGAGCTGGGCGAGCGTGAGCGGGCGTTTCGTCCTGCTGTCCATCTCCTACCTCGTCCTGCCTCGGCGCTGCTGGGGGAGCGGTGCGGCCGGAACACGGCGCGCCGGGGCAGGGAAGAAGGTGGGCGCCGGCCGTCGAGGGCGGCTCAGGCTGAGTCGCGCTCGATCAGGTGGGTGTCCAGTATGACCACCGGCTGCTCCAGCTGCTCGCCGTTGATGCGGGCGACGAGCAGATGGGCCATCTGCCGGCCCATCGACTCGGTGGGCTGGTGCACGGTGGTCAAGGCGGGTGAGGAGTGCGCCCCCGCGGGGGAGTCGTCGAAGCCGATCACCGCCACGTCACCGGGAATCGACTTCCCCGCCTCGCGCAGCACACGCATCGCACCCAGCGCCATCGGGTCGGAGGCGGTGAAGACGGCGTCGAGGTCCTGGTGTTCGGCGAGCAGCCTGTGCATCGCCGCCATGCCGCTCTCCTCGCTGAAGTCGCCGTACGTCACCATCTCGCTCACGCCGGTCGCGATCAGCGCGTCGCGGTAGCCCGCGAGCCGGTCGACGCCCACGCCCATGTCCTGGGTGCCCGCGATGGTGGCGATCCGGCGGCGGCCCTTGCTCAGCAGGTATTTGACCGCCTGCCTGGCCCCGGCCCGGTTGTCGACGTCGACGTAGCTGTAGGGGGTGAGGCCGACCGGCCGACCGCCGATGACGGTCGGCACGCCCATCGCCTCCAGCCGCCCCGGCAGCGGGTCGGCGCCGTGCAGGGAGATCAGCAGCACCCCGTCGACGTGCTGCCCGGTCAGATAGTGCTCCAGCCGCTCGTGCTCCTGCGCCGACTGCGCCATCGCGAGGATCAGCTGCAGGCCGGTCTCCGACAGGGCCGAGCCGATGCCGCGGATGGTCCCGGCGAAGTACGGCTCGTCGAAGACCCTCAGCTCCGACTCCGAGACGACCAGTGCCACGGTGTCGGTGCGCCGGGTGACCAGCGCGCGGGCCGCCCGGTTGGGCACGTAACCCAGCTCCTGGATCGCCCGCAGCACGGCGTCGCGAGCCCTCTCGCTCACCTTCGGCGAGCCGTTGATGACCCGCGACACCGTGCCCCGGCCGACACCTGCCAGGGCCGCGACCGCCTCAAGCGTCGGACGACGGTCGCCGTTCATGTGATTGTGCCCCCAGTGATGAATTTCCCGGCCCCTATTCTGCCGGACCGCTCAGGCCTCCACGCCTGATGGTCCCGGCATACCAGAGAGCGCTCTCTTTGGGAACTCTAATCTGGGTTTCATAATCGACGTGTACCAGCCCGAACCGCTTGCCGTACCCCCACGCCCACTCGAAGTTGTCCATCAGCGACCAGGCGAAGTAGCCCTCCAGCGGGATCCCGGCCTCGATGGCGGCGTGGCAGGTGCGCAGGTGGGCGTCGAAGTAGTCGACTCGGTCGCGGTCGTGGACGACCCCGTCGGGGCCCACGACGTCGTCGAAGGCCGCGCCGTTCTCGGAGATGACCAGCGGGACGCGCGGGTACTCGGTGGCCAGCCGGTGCAGGATCTCCAGCAGTCCCGCCTGGTCGATCTCCCAGCCCATGGCCGTCACGGGGCGCCCGCCCTCGACGAACGACACGTGCTCGCTGCCCACCCAGGGCGACCCGCTGTCGGTGGGTGCCGCCGCGGCCGACGCGGCGCCGCCGGGGGTTCCCGAGACGGTGAAGCGGCTGTAGTAGTTGATCAGCAGCTTGTCCAGCGGCGTCGAGATGATCTCCATGTCGCCGTCGTGGACGAGCCCTTCGGGCCGGCCGAGGTCCACCAGGACGTCGTCGGGGTACTCGCCCTTGAGCAGGGCGTCCAGGAAGAAACGGTTCTGCAGCCCGTCGATGCGGCGGGCGGCGTCCTGGTCGGCCTCCGAGGAGGTCTGGGGCGAGATCGCGTACAGGTTGACGCAGCCGCCGATCATGCTTTCCGGCCGCTGGGCACGGATCGCCTGGGCGGCCAGGCCGTGCGCGAGCAGGAGGTGGTGGGCGGCGTACACCGCCTTTTCCGGCTCACGCCGCCCGGGGGCGTGCTCTCCCGAGGCGTACCCGAGGTACGCCGAGCACCAGGGCTCGTTGACCGTGCTCCAGTTGCGGACCCGGTCGCTCAGCGCGTCGTGCACGGCCAGCGCGTAGTCGGCGAAGCGCTTCGACGTGTCCCGTGCCGGCCAGCCGCCCGCGTCTTCCAGGGGCTGGGGCAGGTCCCAGTGGTAGAGCGTCACCCACGGGTCGACGCCCCGGGAGAGGAGCTCGTCGACCAGGCGGCTGTAGAAGTCGATGCCCGCGGGGTTGACGGCCCCGCGCCCCTCGGGCTGGATCCGGGGCCAGGAGACGGAGAACCGATACGCGTTGAGGCCGAGTTCGGCCATCATCCGCACGTCGTCCCGGTAGCGGTTGTAATGGTCGATGGCGATGTCGGCGTGCTCGCCGTTCACCACCTTTCCCGGCTGCTTGACGAAGGTGTCCCAGATGGAGCGGCCTCGGCCGCCCTCCGAGACAGCGCCCTCGATCTGGTAGGCGGAGGTGGCCGCACCCCAGACGAAGTTCGTCGGAAACATTAGATCCGGGCTCTTGATCCGCGTCTCTTGCGTGGTCACGCCTTGACCGCACCTTCCATGAGTCCGCCGACGATCTGGCGGCCGAACGCGATGAAAACGATGAACAGCGGCAGGACCGATGCCGCGGTGCCGGTGAACAGCATCACGTAGTCGGTTCCGTGGGCCTGGTTGAGCGCCGCGATCGAGGTCTGGACCACCGGGTTGTCCGGGTTCAGCACGATCAACGGCCACATGAACTCGTTCCAGGTCTGCATGAAGACCAGGAGCGTGAGCACCGCCATTCCCGGCCGGAGCGCCGGGAGGATGACGTTGAGATAGATGCGCATGGTGGAGGCGCCGTCGACACGGGCCGCCTCGACCAGTTCGTCCGGCACCGCCTGGGTGGCGTACTGGGTCATCATGAAGACCCCGAAGCCGTTGACCAGGAAGGGCAGGATCACCGCCTTCAGCTGACCGGTCCAGCCGAGCGTGACCATGAGCTCGTACAGTGGCACGACGCCCATCTGCTGGAGCGGGACCATCATCGTCACCAGGATCAGGCCCAGCAGGATCTTGCTGCCCCTGAAGCGCAGCTTCGCGAAGGCGAAGCCGGCGAGGGTGGAGATCAGCACGACCGAGACCGTCACGGTGACCGAGACGATGGCCGAGTTGATCAGGCCGGTCATGAAGTAGGCGTCCTCGGTGGACAGCAGTCGCGCGATGTTCTCACCGAGGTGGCCGCCGGGGAACAGCGGCGGGGGTACGTCGATGGCCTCCTCGTTGGTCCGGGTGGCCATGATGAACATGTAGTAGATGGGGAACGCCGACAGCACGAGGGCGAAGGCCAGGACGACCTTCGTCAGCGGGCCCGCGTCCCAGATGCGGTTTCGCGCGGCCGACTGGCCCGAGGGGCGTCGGGAGTGCTGCGCGGGGGGCCGCCGGAGCTGGGTGGCCGTCACTTGGAACCCCCGATACGGCGGGTGAAGGAGTAGTTGATGAGCGTCCCGATGAGGATCAGTGCGAACAGCAGCCACGAGGCCGCGGCGGCGTAGCCGAAGTCGAAGTCGCGGAACGCCTCCTTGACGATGAACATCGCCACGGTCTGGTACTGGCCGGTGGCGCCACCGCTCATCGTCGGGTTGCCGTCGAACATGACCGGCTCGGTGAACAGCGTCAGGCCGCCGATGGTGGAGATGAAGACGACGAAGATGATCGTCGGGCGGAGCATCGGGATGGTGATCTGCCAGAACTGCCGCCTGGGCGTGGCGCCGTCGATGGCGGCGGCCTCGTAGAGGTCCTTGGGGATGGTCTGCATGGCGGCGAGCAGGATGATCGAGTTGTAGCCGGTCCAGCGCCAGTCGATCATCGTGGAGATCGCGATCCACGCGGACCACTTCTCGTTCTGCCAGTTGATCGCGTCGACCCCGAAGAAGCTCAGGAACCAGTTGATCATGCCGTAGTCGCGCCCGTAGAGCTGGGTGAAGACGACGGCGACGGCGACGACGGAGGTGATCAGCGGCAGCAGTACGCCGAGGCGGAAGAAGAGCCGTCCCCGGATGCGCTTGTTGAGCGCGTTGGCCAGCAGGAGGGCCAGGACGAGCTGCGGGATCGTCGACATGACGAACATGCCGAGGGTGTTGATCACCGCGTTCCAGAAGGCCTCGTCGGTGATCAGCTCGATGTAGTTGTCGAGGCCGACGAGAGTCTTGTCTCCGGCGAGCTCCCAGTCGTGCAGGGAGACCCAGAGGGTGTAGCCGAGGGGGAAGACGCCGAAGACGGCGAAAAGCAGGAAGTACGGGGATACGAGGAAGTAGGGGGTCGCCCGGAGGTCGAAGCGGGACCACCCACCGCCCTGCTTCGGTCCGCGGCGCCCGCCGGACCGGCGGGGGCCGGGCCGTGGCGGCGCGGCCGGGGAGTCGACGTGCAGTGTCATCGGTCAGAGCCTTTCAGCGGGGGCAGGCGACCGGCCCGGCTGCGGGATCGCCACAGCCGGGCCGATGCGGGGCGGTACGGGGATCAGCCCGCTGCCTTGACGCCGGCCTCAAGGAACTTGGTCCAGGCCTGGTCGTAGGGGACCGAACCCTGGTCCATGCCCTCGAGGACCTTCTCCACCGCGGTCTTGACCTGGGCGTGCTTCTCGCCGAGGAAGACGGGCAGCAGGTCCTTGACCGAGGCACCGAAGATCTGACCGGTCGGCGCGTCGTTGAAGAACGGGTTCTTCAGGTCGGCGACCGCCGGGTCCTGCTGGGCGGGGATGGAGCTCGGGAAGGCCGCGGCCTCCTGGAAGGCCATGACGTGGCCCTCCTTGCCGGTGAGGTAGTTCAGAACCTCGGCGGCCTCCTTGGGGTGCTTGCTCTGCTTGGGAACCGCGAGGTAGGAGCCACCCCAGTTGCCCGCGCCGCCGGGCACGGCCGCGACGTCCCACTTGCCCTTGTTGTCGTCACCGGCCGCACCGGAGACCACGCCGAGCATCCAGGCAGGGCAGCCCATGGTCGCGAAGGCGCCCTTCTTGATCGCGGCGTTCCACGGCGGGGTGAACGAGGCGAGCTTGGCGGTCAGACCGGCCTCGCTGAAGTCCTTCACCGTGTCGAAGGAGGTCTTGATGGCCGGGTTGCTCTCGATGATGAGCTGGTTGTTCTTGTCGAAGTAGGCGACGTTGCCGTTCTTCGGCGCCTCCTGCGACAGGATCACGTTGTAGAGCGTGTTCGGGCCGTCGAGGAACTTGGGATCGGTCTTGCCGGGGTTGGCGGCCTTGAACTTCTCACCGATCGCCTTGAAGGCGTTCCAGTCCGGCCAGAGCTTGCCGACCTCCTCGCGGTCGGTGGGCAGGCCCGCCTTCTCGAACAGGTCCTTGCGGTAGCACATGGTCATGCCACCGATGTCGGTGCCCAGGGCGAAGAGCTTGTTGTCGGCGTTGATGCCGTTGTCCCACTTCGCTGCGGGGAAGTCGGCCTTACGGCTGTCCAGCCCGTACTCGGCGAGGTCGGTGAAGAACTGCGGGCGGGCCTTCATGAGACCCATCGCGCCCTCGTCCAGGGCGATGATGTCGGCCGCGCCGCTGCCCGCCTGCAGGCGCTGGAGCAGCTGCGGAAGATAGACGTCCTCGAAACGGTCGGTCAGGTTCTGGTACTTGACCTGGATGTTCGGGTTCGCCGCGTTCCACGTCTCCACGGCCTTGTCGTAGCCGAAGTTCTCACCGCCACCGAAGGTGTGCACGGTGATGGTTACCGGCTCGGCCGGGGCGGAGGAACCGCCCTCCGCGGCGGGTGCCGCCGGCTCGCTGGAGCTGCATGACGTGATGGCCAGGGCGGTGGCCGCCATGACCGCGACGGCGGCGAGCTTGCCGTGTCGCTTGTTGTTCAACATTCCGGACCCCTCTCAGGTGGTCGCCCGAACTTCATTGGGAGGCGACATCGCGGACCGGTCCCCGACAAACGCGGTCGTCGCGACGAGATCGTTCCTCAATGTGCTTTTGGGAGCGCTCCCACGAAGAGTGGACGATGGGCAACCAGGACGTCAATATGCCGAAACTCAACCGTTACATCCAGCCGCTTTAGGTGGGACTTTTGGTGTGAAAAGTCGACATACCTCCCACAAGGGTGATTGGGAGCGCTCCCACCTCACGGGCATACCAGTTGGGGCATTTCGTGGCCGTGCGGGGCTCGCGGAGGGGAGAGAGAGGGGCGGGCGGGGTGGAATATGGAATATCGTCAGGGGCACCGCTCGAACGAGCGGCGCCCCTGGGAGTGTGATGACCGGTCCGCGTTCACCGGCGGGGGGCCGGGGCGGCCGGAGGTCAGTCCGAGTAGACCGGGTAGCCGTAACCGACGACCTGGGAGACGGGCCTGACGCGCTCCTCGACGGCGCCGTTGCCGGTGTTGCCCTCGATCGTGGTGATCGTGCCGTTCCCGTTGTCCTTCTTCACGAAGCCGACGTGGTCGATGCCCTCGATGCTCTTGCCGCCGGCCCAGTCGAAGTAGACGACGGCGCCGGGAGTGGGGACGGTGCCCCAGTGTCCGTTGTTCTTGAACCACTTGGCGTGGGCGACGGTGTAGGCGTCCCAGCCCATCGTGGGGCGGATGCCGGCCGTCTCGCCGACCCAGGAGACGAACATCGCGCACCAGGGGGCGTTGGCGTACTCGTACACGCTCTTGCCGCCGTCGCGGGCCATGGTCTCCTTGGCGCGAGGGCTCGAAACGTACCAGGACTGGAACTTGGTTCCACCACCCTGGGCGTTCTCGCGGACACCGATCTGCTTGGAGGCGATGTCCAGGATCTGTGCGGCGGAGACCTTGGGAAGGCCTTCGGCGATGACCTGCAGGGAGGTCTTCGCGGCCCCGGCGTCCTGCGCGCGGGTGTCGGCGGGCGGTGCGTTCACGACGCCGTGGCCGTCGGCCAGAGCCGCGCCGGTGGTGCCCGTCGCGAGGACGGCGCAGGCGCCCAGGACGGCGCAGACGGCGCGGGGGGTGGAGGTGAGGCGATGCTTGGTCATGCGGGGGTTCGACTCCTTGCTTCGCTTCCATACCGCCTACCGGGTTAGCTGACGGGTTCGGGCTGGGAAGTGCCCTACGACGCATGAGTGCGTTGATTCACCCCAGGAACGTGGTTCCCCGGTTCCGCAGACTTCGCGGATTCGGCGGCCGTGCTCACCGACGGCGGAAGGTTCCGCCGGGTGGAGCGCGGTCGGGCAATGTGACGGCAATGCACAGATCTGTATAGACCTAGACAATTGCCATGAACAGGACGAACGTACGACAACACGGCAGACGATTACAAGTGGGACACATTGCTCTGACTTGGTAATACGTCCTAAATGAGGGGGTACGGCGGGGTGCCGCCTGGAGGGGAAGAGGGGAGTCGATCACGCCCCTCCGGCGCCGGGCGCACCTTCCTCCGGGGATGGAGGGGCGTCCGGGATCCCCCGCGTTCACGGCGATCCGGGTTTTCCCGACCCGCTCGCGAGGCGTCGGCCAGGTTGTGCTACCGCGCGTGGGGGGACCCTCCGTCGAAGATCGTATAGTCACCATTTTTTAGAACAAGTATTCGATGGTAAAAAGTATGCGGATGGTAGGAGTTCTCCCATGGAAGTGCCTGAGAGCGCGCACGGGGCCCGGCGGCTCACGACCATGTCCGAGGAGGTTCTCGCGGCCTCCAGGTGATCGGGGTCCACGGCCGGCGCCTCCCCGCCCGGCCCGCGACGATGAATCATCGTGGCCCCGCCGACGCCGGCCCGCCCGACGGACATCCGGTCGCATCCGATCTCGGACGGTGGCGGCGGAGAGGTAAAGACCAGAGAGATCATCTGCAATCTCGCGTGGTCGGCTGTTCACCCGCAGTTCCCTGCTCCTTAAGGCCACCGGGTTAGGTTGTGCCAGTCGTGAACGGGTCATCGCCCGGCGTGGAGGACGGTCGAGACCACGCGCGGGAGCAGGATTCGGCCATCGCCTGGGTGGAATCCCCGCTGCAGATGCTCTGCGCGGTGGAGGCCCACCACGCCGGGCTGCTCGGCGCCCGCAGCCATCTCGTACCCCGGGCGAAACTCCGCCCGCTGGCCGTGACAGGCCGCGAACTCGGCCGCCTCACCCTGCCGAGAGGGCTTGAGCTCACCCCGGCGCGCCCGGACATGCCCAGGCCGCGCCGGGGGGAGACCTGGGCGGTGGGCGACGCCTTCTCCGGCAAGGTCCAGTTCCGCTGGCTCACCGCGTCCCCCGGCCGGATCGTGATCGTCGACGACGGGCTCGCCACCATCAGGCTCCTGGAACTGCTCACCGGCAGGACGGGAACGCCCCTGCTGAGGGCGAGGGGGAAGGCGGGGAGGCTCAGGACCGTCCTCGCCACGGCGGCCGGGCTCAGGCTGCGCGCCGCCGCCCGCGCGGGGCGGTTGTCGATCTTCACCGCGCTGCCGGTGCCCTCCGACCTGGCGAAGGCCGTACGTGCCAGGGGAGTCGAGCTGGTCACCCACGACTTCGCCTGGTTGCGATCCCAGCCGCTGCGAAGGCCCCGCCCCGCCGAGCGCACCGTCGTCCTCGGCACCTCGCTGGTCCGCAACGGCCTGATCCACCGCGAACGCTACTTCGGCTGGCTGGCCGGGCTCGGATCGGCCGAGCCGGTGGCCTACTTCCCGCACCGCCGCGAGGACCCCGGCGACCTGGCCCGGGTCGGGGAGCAGCCGGGAATCACCGTCTACGACGGCGGGATCCCCGCCGAGATGACCCTGCGCGGCCTGGCCGCCGAGCAGCGGGTGCTGAGCCTGCCGTCCACCGCGGTCACCTCCCTGCGGGTCCTGCTCTCGGCCCGGGGGGTCGCCGTGGAGACGGTGGACGTTCCCGACGAGTGGTGGACGGCCGAGGCGGCGCCGTCACTGCGCTCCCACCTGTCGAGGTTCGCCCATCACGACACGGGAGTCACCGGGTCATGACCCGACGGCCGAGGCCGGGCGGGCTCGCCGCTCGCGCCACGCACACCGTGCCCGCACACGAAACCGGGGAATTCCCCGCCGGAGGTTTTCTTTGAAGGTCCTGGCCGTGGCCGACTCCGACTCCTACCTGAAGTGGGCGGCCTGCCTGCTGCGGGACCTGCCCGCAGGCTGTGAGTCGGAACTGGCGGTCGTCCGCACCCCCATCACCCCTTCGCCGGCGCAGATCCACGCCGCCGTGGCGGGCTCGGCGGCAGACCCGCCGGTGCTGTCGGCCCGCGCGCTGCGCCGGGCCGCCGAACGATTCAGACCCGACGTGGTGCTCGTCGCCTGTACGGGACCGGTGGTGGACGTGCTGACCGCAGACGTGCTGACCGGGCTGCGGCCCCGGCCGGTGTTCGTCTCGGGGCTGCCGGGCATCTCCGTCCCCGCCACCGAGAAGGCGTGGCTGTTCCGCAGCGGATGCGACCTGTTCGTGCTGCACAGCGGCCGGGAGGTCGAGGAGTTCTCCGAGATCGGCGCCAGACTGGGCGGGGGCGGCCAGATCGGGCTGGCCAGGTTGCCGTTCCTGCGCGGTGACGCGGAGATCGCCGCCACCGGGCCGCGCGACCGGGTGGTGTTCGCCACCCAGGCCAAGGTGCCCAAACGCAGGGAGGAGCGCGAACGCGTCCTGCTCGCCCTGGCCGAGCTGGCCGGAAGGCGGCCCGACCTGGACGTCGTCGTCAAGCTTCGGGCCCTGGACACCGAGCGTCAGACCCACAACGAGCGCTACCACTACCAGCGCCTGTGGCAGTCGCTCGCCGAGGAGGGCCGGGTGCGCGCCGAGGCCGTGCGCTTCGCGGTGGGGCCCATGCACGAGCACCTGGCCCACGCGACGGGCTTCGTCACCGTCAGCTCGACCGCCGCGCTGGAGGCGATCGCCCAGAAGGTACCGCTCCTGGTGCTGTCGGACTTCGGGGTCGGCGCCGAGATGATCAATCTGGTCTTCGAGGACAGCGGCCTGCTCGGCACCCTCGACGACCTCTCCGCCGGGCGCTTCCTGCACCCGGACGACGCCTGGTGCAAGGTCAACTACTTCCACCCCGGTGGCGAGAGCGACTGGGTGTCGCGGATGGTCTCCCTGGTGGGAAAGGCCCGCTCCGGCCGCCTCGCCCCGGCGATGTCCCTGCTCGAAGGTCCCGAGTACACCACCGCCCGCCGCCGCGCCCGCATGCGCGTGGAGGTGCCGCCGAACATGCTGCGCGTCGGCTACCGCGCCAAGCGCCGGATGCGCCGCTACCTCAAGGGGTTCGGCCGACCCTAGAGCACCGGTCGGGTAAGGGCCGGTCACCGGGTAAAACCGCGGTTCGCAACGGATCGGCCTGGCCACGTCCCATGTCGATCAACGCTCCTGCGCGACTACCCGACCGGCCCTCTAGGGGAGCGCCTTCGACAGGCGGTCGCGGAGCCTGACCAGCGGGCTCCGCTCCCTGGGGGCGGCGGCCGGGGGAGCGGTGATCAGATCCAGGGCGCCGAGGCGCTGGCGCTTGAAGTAGCGGGCGGTGCCGTGCGCCTCCAGGTAGGCGGCGGCACTCTCGCGCAGCCCCGGATACACCTCGGCCCGCATGCAGTAGCCGACCGCGCTCACCAGGGCGGGAAGATCCACCGGCGGCGGTTCCTCCAGCGAGCCGTCCGCCGACAGGCGCGGCAGCAGGGCGTCGGCGATGGTGGCCGGGATCCGGTTGCTGTTCTCGTACGGGGTGAGCCGCTCCAGGACCGATTCGACGCCCGACGTCGCCACCGGGAGCCCGAAGTACCGGCTCGCGGTGATCAGGGCGGTGGAGAAGCAGCCGACCACGAGTTCGGGCCTCAGTGCGGCGAAGCACGACTCGGCGGGTACGGTCTCCGCCACCACGTCGAGCTCGGCGCCCAGCTCGGCGGCCGTCTCGCGTAACCGCTGCGCGTGCCTGCGCCCGGCGGCCGGGTGGGGCTTGAACAGCACGCCGCGAAATCCCCGGGCGACGAGGCCGCGCAGCATGTCGGCGTGCAGTCGCGCCTCCTCCTCGGGGGTGAGGATGCCGAGGGCGGACAGGTACTGTCCGAGAATCATCGCCCGGCCCGAACGCGCGTGCCCGGTCTCCCCGCCGACCTTCCCGATCACGTCGAGGAAGGCCCGGCCGGGAAGGGACTCGGCGGGAACCCCGTACTCCGACAGCAGCAACGGCGTGAGGCCGGGCACCAGGTCGAGGTGGAGCAGGCGCGTGATCCGCCCGGAGATCTCCGACGGCAGCGGGTCGCGGGTCGGGCCGTAGCTCATCAGGCCGTCGGAGTAGACCGTGATCGGACAGTCCCTGACCAGCCCTCCCAGGGTCCTGGCCGGGGGGACCGCGACGGACTCCAGGATCAGCTCGGCGGGGCCGTCACCCAGGGACAGACGCGAGGCGACCAGGCGGCTCAGCATCGGCACCTCGATGACGCGGGCCCTCCAGTCCGAGGGATGCAGCGGGGCGATGATCTCGTTCCACGAGTGGAGTTCGTCGAAGTGCGGGCGCAGCGCGGCAAAACCGGGCGCCTCGTCCAGGGGCGGGGTGATCTCCGGGATGGCCGCGTTGTTGGACACCAGCAGGATCCGGCGCCCTTCGCGGGGACCGAAGCGGCCGTCGTCGATCGCCGCCGCCAGCGTCATCGCGCCGAACAGGGTCGAGGCGTAGAACAGCTGCGTCATCAGCCCTCCAGGAGTCTGCGCAGGATCTGGTCGCGTTCCGGGTCCAGACGGATCTCGGCGAGCAGATCCGGGGGTAAGCGCCTCAGGGCCGCGGCGCCGCACTCCTCGAAGCGGGCGCGCAGTTCGGGGGAGAACCGCTCGCCCGTCTCCAGGTGGTGGGCGAGAAGCGCGAGGAACATCCGCACCGCCTTGGGGGTGAACTCCTCCTCCAGGCCCTCGAAGACCAGGTCGAAGGCGTCGAAGAAGTGCAGCTGCCTCGCGTCGCCGATCTGTGTCAGCGAGCCCGCCACCATCCGCCGGTAGAACAGCCCGGCCAGCGACACCACCGCGAAGGAACCCGCCTCACGGTGCAGCCGCCAGATCCACGGCCTGTCCTCGGCGGTGTGCAGGTGCCCAGGGAAGGTCAGCAACTCGCCGAGGTCGCGGCGGTAGATCCCCGCCCACGCGTACGGGTAGTCGACCATGGTCTTCGACTCGGCGGGCAGGATGTGGTCGCGCGGCTTCACCACCACCTCCCGGGTGGCGAGCGGCGCCCGGTGAATCGTCCGTTTCCTGCCCTCCACCTGGACGTGGTCGACCCGGACGAAGTCGCAGCCGAGCCGCTCGATCGCCCCGACCAGGCTCTCCAGGTATCCGGGCGCGAGCCAGTCGTCGCCGTCCATGAAGGTCAGATAACGGCCGGAGGCCAGGGAGACCCCGAGGTTGCGCGCGTCGGCCAGCCCGACCGGCGCCTCGTTGCGCAGCACGACCAGCCCCGGCAGGTCGTCGCGGAAGTCCTCGATGATCTGCCCGGTCGCGTCCGCGGAGCCGTCGTCCACCACGATGAACTCGAAGTCCCTGCGCGCGTTCCTGGTCAGCGAGGTCAGCGCGTCACCGATGTAGTCCTCCGCGTCCCGCACCGGAACCACCACCGACAACTTGATCAACTCCACCCTCCCATCCCCACCTCATATCGACCCCTTCACCTCCCTCCCCACGGGACCACCCCCATGACGCCCCCGACGGGACTACCCGTGAGGCCGCGCCGGCGACTGGACCGAGGAGAGGGAGGTCGCGAGGAACGAGCGACCTCCCTCGACGAGGGAAGGAGCCGGGTAAGAGCGGCCTCACCGCGACGCGTTAGCGTCGCAAATCACCCGCCTCACCGCGACGCGCCAGCGTCGCAATTCATACTGTGACTCGGCGCAACCGCGACTTGGGAGCCTCTTCACCGGGGAAGACGCGCTTGACGCCGTCGCCCAGGGCGGTCTCGATGATCCGGATGTCGCGGACCAGGTGCTCCAGCCCGGCCGGCTCCAGGGAGGCGGCGTGGTCGGAGCCCCACATGGTGCGGTCGAGCGTGATGTGTCGTTCCACGGTCACCGCGCCCAGGGTCACCGCCGCGAGCGAGATCTGCAGGCCGCGCTCGTGGCCCGAGTAGCCGACCGGCACGCCGTACCGCTCCTGGAGGGTGATGATCGCGCGGAGGTTGGCCTCCTCGGGAGGCAGGGGGTAGGTGGAGGTGGCGTGCATCAGGACCAGCCTGGAGGTGCCGATGATCTCCACCGCCCGGTCGATCTCCTCCAGCGTGGACATGCCGGTGGACAGGATGATCGGCTTGCCGGTCGCGGCGAGCGCGCGGAGCAGCTCCAGGTCGGTCACGCTCGCCGAGGCGACCTTGTGGGTGACGACGTTCATGGACTCCAGGAACTCCACCGACGGCACGTCCCACGGCGAGGCGAACCAGTGCAGCCCGCGCTCCTGGCAGTACTTGGCGATCTGGGTGTACTCGTCCAGGCCGAACTCGGTCCTGAGCTTGTACTCCATATAGGTCATCTCGCCCCAGGGCGTCTGCCGGATCTGGTCGCGCTGCTCAAGCGGCACGCAGATCTCCGGCGTGCGCTTCTGGAACTTGACCGCCTGGCAGCCCGCCTCGGCCGCCACGTCGATGAGCCTGCGCGCGATGTCCAGGTCGCCGTTGTGGTTGATGCCGATCTCGCCGATCACGTAGACCGGCTGCCCGGCGCCGACGAGCGCGTCGCCGATCTGGACGGGCCTGGCGGTCGAGGTGAGCCGCAGCTCGGCGCGCGGCGCGGGGGCGACGGCGACCTCGTCCACCGGGCGGGCCGCGAGGACGCGGTCACACAGTTCCCGTACGGCCCCGGCGCCTCCTGGCCTGGTCAGTACGGTCCTGGCGGCGGCGCGGACCCTGGGGTGGGCGTCGGGGACCGTGACGGGCCAGCCGACGTCGCTCATCGGGCCCAGATCGTTGACGTCGTTGCCGACGTACGCGACGCGGGCCGGGTCGATCCCCTCGATGGCGAGCCAGTCGCGCAGCACGGTCCGCTTGTCGGTGAGGCCCTGCAGCACGGGCACGCCCAGCTTGCGGGCACGGGCCGCGACCACCGGGTTGTGCTCGGTGGACATGATCATCAGCTTGACGCCCGAGCGGCGCAGCAGCGAGATGCCCATGCCGTCGGAACGGCTCACCGCGACCGTCTCGCGGCCGTCCTGGTCGACGTAGGCGCGGTCGTCGGTGTGCACGCCGTCGAAGTCGGTGATCACCGCGTCCACGTCGATCGGCTCGGGCTCGTCGACGAAGGGGGCGAGCGCCCGTACGATCTCCAGGTCCTCGGGGGTGTCGATCTCGATGGCGTGGCGCGAGGGCACCTGCTGCACGGCGACGGAGCCGAAGAAGCGGTGGCCGTGCTCGCGCAGACCCTCGGTGCGCATCACGTAGAACGCGCCGGTCTCGCGGAAGTGCGGCTCGCGATCCTGGCGGCGGGGACGGTAGGACGGGTCGTGGTTCACGCCCGCGCCGGCGGCGTCCCAGAGGAACTCGTGGGTCTCCAGCCCGGAGAACACCACGTCGGCGCTGCCGTCCAGGACCTTCGCGATCGCGCCGTCCAGGTCGGCGGGGTCGATGAACGCGCTGGTGCACTGCACCAGGATGACCACGTCGGGAACGTCGGGGACGTGGTCGAGCGCGTGGAGCACGGCGGACTCGCTGGAGGCGGTCGAGCCGCTCAGCTCTCCCGGCCTGTCGATCACGGTCGCGCCCGCGGCGCGGGCGACTTCGGCGATTCCCTCGTGATCGGTGCTGACCACGACCTCGTCGACCAACTCGGCGCGCACGCAGGCTCGTACCGCACGGGCGACCAGGGGAGTGCCGCCCACCGCGGCCAGGTTCTTCAGGGGGACCCCCACCGAACCTCCACGGGCGGGGACAACGGCCAGGACTCGCAAGGTGGCTCCTCATGACATACGGCGAACGCCCCTGAGCTGGGGTGTCATAGGAACCTAGCTACGGGGATAGACCGAAAAGGGGTGTCTGAGCTGAACGTCCAGAGTCGCCAGTCTTAACTTTCCGCGCCGCCGGGAGCCCCAGCCGGGAGCGGGCGGAGAAGAAGGACGAGGGCCTGCTGCTCGTGGCGCCGGACGAGGACGAGTCGGGGTCCTCAGGCCGCCGCGCCGATGGAGCCCATGAGCAGAGGAAGCGAGCGTTCGAGGCCGCGTCGCCAGTAGGGCCAGGAGTGGGTACCGGGGCCGTAGAAGTCGACCGCCACGTCGACGCCGTTCGCCCTGGCCCGCTCGACGAAGGTCACGGCCTGGAGGAGAAGGGAGGCCTCGCCCTCGTCCCGGGCCTCGGAGACGTCGTCCAGCGGTCCGGGGGCGCCGTCGCCGCTGGAGACGAAGAGCCGTATCCCGCGCAGCGCGCCGGTGAGGTCGGCCGGGTTGTGGGCGGCCCACCGCGGATCCTCGGGGGGACCCCAGAGCTTCACGGACTTCTCGCCGTACTGCCCGAGCAGCCAGTCGACGCCGCCGTTGCCGTCGCGGGTGTGCAGCACCCCGGAGAAGGAGGCCGCGGCCTGGAACATGCCGGGGTGGCGGGCCGCGTACGACATCGCCCCGAACCCGCCCATGGACAGCCCCGCCACCGCCCGCCGGTCTCCGGCGCCGTAGTCGCGCTCCAGGATGGTCCGTACCTCGCTGAGGTGGAAGGTCTCCCAGCCGGGGCCCTCGCGCCAGTCGGAGTAGAAACCGACGGTGCCTCCCTCGGGGACGACCACGAGCGCGCGGTAGCCGGAGGTGAGCTCCGCGGCGCCGCCCTTGGTGATCCAGGTGTCGTAGCCGGACTGGCAGCAGCCGTTCAGCAGGTACAGCACCGGCCACGGACCCGAGCCCGGCGCCCATCCCTCGGGCAGCAGGACCCTCACCCTGCCCTCGCGGCCGAGCGCGGCGGAGGTGACGGTGAGTTCGTGGTCGCGCTCGCCCAGCTTCTTCACCGCGACGGTGGAGACGTGGATGCCCTCCTTGCCGTACGTGCCTGTCGAGGACGGTGGCAGCAGTGCGAGCAGCACCGCCCCGACCGCGACGGCGGCCAGCAGGAGCACTCCCAGACGTACAGCGGTGCGGTTCACGCCGCCAATCCTGCCGCCTCCCGCTGATCGCGTGAAGCCTACTTGCCGTACCGGCCACGAAGCGGTGTCTTTTCGCGGAGGCACTGGAGCTCATGGTCGATGCGGTTCGGCTGATCCGGATCGTCCGTTCGTATCGATTCCGGCGACGCGCAGGGCTTCGCGAGCCGACGGTCCGAGAGCCGGTCGGAGGGGTAAAGTCCTGGTCAAACGGCGTTACGGCTTGAGTGAGGCAGGGGATTGGCGGGATATGTCGTGATTTGTGGAGGCCGCCATGGCGAGGACAACCACCACCGCTTCGAACGGCAGGGCGCGTGGCAGGGCGGAGGGGGGACAGTCGCCGCCGCACATCACCGTGCCGGTGATCGGGACGTTGACCCTGCCGACGCCTGACCGGCTGGTCTTCTACGGGGTGCTGGGGGCGCTGGGAGCGTTGGGAGTCATCGATTGGCCCGTCGCGCTCGTCGTCGGGTTCGGCCACTACCTGTCGGAACAGCGGCGGTTCCCGATGCTGCGGCAGGCGGGGGAGGCCGCGGAGGCGGCGTAGCCGGAAACGAGAATGCCCCCACCGGGACACGGGACGGGGGTGACGGCGATGGCGCCTCTCGGTGAACTCGCCGGACAGGGCTGGGCGCAGGTGGGGATGCTGCTCCTCGCCTTCGTGCTCTCGGCCCTGATCGGCCTTGAGCGGGAGGCCCGCCAGAAGAGCGCGGGCCTGCGCACCCACACCCTGGTCGGCTTCGCCGCGGCGTTGATCATGCTGGTGTCGAAGTACGGCTTCTCCGATGTTCTGCGGGATCACGTCACGGTCGATCCGTCCCGGGTGGCCGCCCAGATCGTGTCCGGCATCGGTTTCATCGGCGCGGGCCTGATATTCGTCCGAGGTGACGTGGTCCGGGGCCTCACCACCGCCGCGGCGGTCTGGCTCACCGCCGGGGTGGGGATGGCGGCCGGGGCCGGGCTGTGGCTTCTGGCGGTCATCGTGACCGCCGGATACCTCGTGACGGTGTTCGTCCTCACGCCGCTGGCCGAGCGGCTTCCCGGGTCCAAGTACGCCCCCTCGCGGTTCCGGTTGACCTACCTCGGCGGCCGGGGCGTGCTGCGGTCGGCACTGGCCGAATGCACGGAGCGAGGGTTCGGTGTGGACGAGTTGTCGGTCGACCGGCGCAGCGATGGCCAGAGCCCGGCCGTCGTGTCGCTCTGGCTCACCGTGCACGGCGTCGGGTCGATAACGGAGTTGACCACGGCGCTCTCCGAGATCGACGGAGTGCTCGCCGTGTTGAGCCGGGACCCCGGCGCGGCTTCCTGAACCGCGGTCGCAAGCCCTCGGGGTCCCGCTGTGGTCGCGCCCGCCGCGCTGGTCGCCCGACGGGAGATCGTGAAGGCGCGAAGGTCCGTATTGACGGGCAACTAAAAGGTTGCCTATATTCAGACATGCATCCAAACGGTTGCCTAACTCTGTGAGACAGCATGGACGCGGTATTCAAAGCACTCGCCGACGCCAGTCGCCGGAGGCTGCTGGACAGTCTCAACCGGCACAACGGCCAGACCCTGCGCGAGCTGTGCGCGGGGCTGGACATGACCCGGCAGGCCGTGACCAAGCACCTGTCCGTCCTGGAGGCGGCCGGCCTGGTGGAGACGGTGAGGCGCGGCAGGGAGAAGCTCCACCACCTCAACGCCGCGCCCATCAACGAGATCGCCGACCGGTGGATCGGCCGCTACGACCGCGAGCGGGCGCGCGCGCTCGCCGACCTGAAACGAGCCCTGGAGGGTACGGACGTGTCCGAGACCAGCTTCGTCTACGTCAGCTACATCAAAACCACGCCGGAGCGGCTGTGGGAGGCCCTGACCGGCACGGCCTTCATCACCCGTTACTTCGGTGGCGGGGGCCCGCGATCCGACTGGACGCCGGGTGCCCCGGTCGAGTGGAAGGTCACCGCGGACGGCGAGTACCACGACTGGGGCCAGCGGGTGCTCGAGGCCGACCCCGGCAAGCGCCTGTCGTACACCTGGCACAACTACGAGCAGGAGGTGGCCGACATGTTCGGCTGGAGCGACGAGAAGCTCGCCGAGCTCAGGAGGGAGCCGATCTCGAAGATCACCTTCGAGATCGAACCCGCCGGTGGGGCCACGGTCAAGCTGATCGTCACCCATGAGGGCCTCGTCGCGGGCAGTGAGATGATCAAGGGCGTCAGCGAGGGCTGGCCCGAGATCCTGTCGAACCTGAAGACCCTGCTGGAATCGGGCGAGACGCTGCCGCTCGGCTAGGCGCCGGAGCGGTCTTCGTGGACGTCCGGCCTGCCCGGGTCCCCTGCTCAGCGGGCAACGTTCCTGCGCATCCTGCGATGACCTCTGACATGGATATATGAGCATCTGCGTGATTTGTTAGCCGAGAACCGCAGGGCATGAGTAGGGGATACTCATGCTTTCCGCCGTTCCCCCGCCTAGCGTTCGGAAAGACCCGTCCCGGCCGATCCACGGGGCGGGCGTGCAAGGGCTGGATCCGTACCCGTCGTTACCCGTCGTTTTCGATGACGTCGGCGCCGCTCCTCGTGGGTGTCGTACCGGGTGCCGGGAAAGCCGCGAGCCTGGCGGGGGCCGGCTCGCGGACCGTCCCATCGGGCCGTGCCCGAGCGCCGGTCGCCCCGGGGGACGTACGGCGGGCTACTCCCAGCGGAAGAACACGGCCGCGACGACGCCGCCGAGCACGATGGCCGCGGCGAGACCGATCAGGTTGGAGGCCTCGATGGGCGCGCCGATCCAGGCGGCCGACAGGGCCTGGCTCCCGGCACCGAACGGCAGCCACTGCCCGATCGTCGCGATCACCTCCGGGAGGTTGCCGCGCCCGCCGAACATGCCGCCGGTGGCGCCCAGCACGAAGAAGACGACCAGGCCGATCGCGACGGAGGAGTTCGGGGTGGGCGAGAGCGCGGCGACGGTCAGCCCCAGGGCGTACATGGCGGCCACCGTCAACGCCAGCACACCGAGGGCCGCGCCGACGCGCACCGGGGGGTGGGCGCCGAACGCCAGCAGGGCGAGGATCCAGGCGGCCGCGATACCGAGGGCCATCTGCAGCACGCCGGCGGCCGCCTGGGCGACGAGGACCAGCGCGGGCGAGGCGGGGGTCACCCCCAGGCGTCGCAGGATGCCGCTGCGACGGTAGTAGGCCAGAAAGCTCGGCATGTTGACGATGCCGGTCGTGGCCACGACCATCGTGAACACCAGCGGCAGCACGTAGACGTCGAACGCCGTGCGACCGTGCGCGATCGTCTCCCGGCCGGCGGACGAGGCGTTCATCACCAGGATGAGCATGGGCAGGCCGATCGGCACGATCAGCCCGGCGGTGTCGCGGGTGACCATCTTGAGCTCGCAGATCAGCAGTGCGGCCCAGGCCCGCGGGCCTGGGCGGTGGACGGTGATGTCCGTCATCGGATCGTCTCCCCCTTCGTGTCGGGCACGGTGTCGAACTCTGCGTCGAGCTTGGTGTTGTCGAGCCGATGCCCGGTCAGCGCGAGGAAGGCGTCGTCGAGGCCGGCCTGTTCGCTGCGCGTCTCGGCCGCCGCGACGCCCGCGCGCACGAGCGCGACGCTGACGGCCTGGAGCAGCTCACCGCGGCCCTCGACGACGACGCGGTCGCCGTCGGCGTGCACCCGGTCGACCCCGTCGAGTCCTTCGAGCAGCCCGCCCGGCACAGGGGTGATCGCGCGGAAGGTGACCCGCTGGGCGAACCCGGCCCTTCGCACGAGCCCCGAGGGAGAGTCGAGGGCGACGACCCGGCCCTCGTCGAGCAGCGCGACCCGGTCGCACAGTCGTTCGACCTCCTCCATGGTGTGGCTGACGAGCAGGATGGTCACGCCTGACTCGCGCAACCGCTCAAGGGTCGACCACATCCGACGGCGCGCCTCGGGGTCTAGGCCGGTGGTGAGCTCGTCGAGGATCACCACCCGGGGCCGTCCGACGAGCGCGAGCGCGATCGACAGTCGCTGCTGCTGGCCGCCGGAGAGCTTCTCGAAGCGGGTGCGCCGGGAGGCGGTCAGGCCGACCGACTCGATCAGGTCGTCGGACGGCAGCGGGTCGCGGTAGAAGGTCCCGTACAGGTGGACCAGCTCGGTGACCGTGAGCGCGGAGTGCAGGACGGCCTCCTGCAGCTGGACCCCGAGGACCTGGCGCAGCCGGGCCCGGTCCCGCCGGGGGTCCAGGCCGAGCACGCGGACGGTGCCGCGGTCGGGCCGCCTGAGCCCGGCGATCAGCTCGACGGTGGTCGTCTTACCGGCTCCGTTGCGTCCCAGGATGCCGAAGATCTCACCGGCGGCGACGGAAAGGCCGACCTCCTCGACGGCGACCTTGGAGCGGTAGCGCTTGTGCAGGCCGTCCGCTTCGACGGCGGGAGATGACGTTGTCGCATGCATGCCGTCGACGTTAGGAAGGGCGAGCCGCCGGCGCCTGTGCCGATGGTCAGTATCGGCACCCATGACTTTCGGCACCTCAGCGGGGGCACGAGCGCACGTTAGGGTGAACGGCATGCGGCGAATCGAGCCGGACGTGTGGGCGGGGCTGGCGGCACTGCTGGTGTGCCTCGCGGTGGGCACCCCGATATTGCTCGGCGTGGCCGAGACACAGATCCCCCGGCCGGTGTGGGGCGCGCTCTTCGTGGCGCTGCTGGTCACCGCGCTGATCGCCGCGCTCTGGGAGGAATGCCGGCCGAGGCAGGCGTGGGTCTGCTACGGCGCGGCCGTCGTGCTGGGATGGCTCACGATCCTGACGGCCCCCGGCGCCGGATGGCTGCCGATCCTGCTGGTCTTCACCGCCGCCCTGAGCGCGTACGTCGCGCCGCCGTGGGCGGGCCCGGTGGTGATCGTGCTCAACGTCGTCGTGATCGCCGTGACCGTGGGTCTCACCGGTTCCACCGTCGCCGAGATCGGCCTCAGTGCGCTGCTGTACCTGCTGATCCAGATCGCGACGCTGCTGAGCGTGCTGGTGACCATCAGGGAGCAGCGGATGCGCCGCGAGCTGAGCGAGGCTCATCTGGAACTGCGGGCGGCGAGTGTGATCCTGGCCGACACCGCACGCGCTCACGAACGCCTGCGCATCGCCAGGGAACTGCACGACCTGATGGGGCACCAGCTCACCGCGCTCACCCTGGAACTGGAGGTCGCCCGGCACCGCGAAGGGGCGGGCGCGCGCGTGCACATCGAGCGTGCCGACCGGGTGGCGCGGGACCTGCTTCGCGACGTGCGCGCGACCGTCGGACAGCTGCGCACCGACGCGCCCGACCTGCGCGAGGCCCTCGCCGCCGTGGTACGCGACATTCCCGGCCTCGACATCGGCGTGTGGATCGACGACGACGTGTGCCCCACCGAGGAGGTGACCCTGGCGCTCATCCGTGTCGTCCAGGAGATCGTCACCAACACCATCCGGCACGCGGACGCGACCTCGTTGCGCATCCGGATCGAGAGCACACCGGAGCGGGAGGTGAGGTTCACCTCCGTCGACGACGGGCGCGGCAGCCCCGAACTGCGGCCGGGCAACGGGCTGCGCGGCCTGAGCGAGCGGATCGAGGCGATCGGCGGCGACGTACGGCTCGACGGCAGCGACGGTTTCCGGGTCACCGCCACGGTGCCCGCGCGATGATCCGGGTGATCGTGGTCGACGACCAGACCCTGGTCCGGCAGGGCATCCGCAGCCTGCTCGACCTGACCGACGACATCGAGGTGGTGGGAGAGGCCGACGACGGCATGGCCGCGCTGGCGGCGATCGGGGAGCACGCCCCCGACGTCGTCCTGCTCGACCTGCGCATGCCCCGCCACGACGGCATCTGGGTGCTCAGGGCGTTGCGGGAGCGCGCGGACGACTCGCCGCCGGTGCTCGTGCTGACCACGTTCGACAACGACACCCTGGTGCTGGACGCGATGCGGGCGGGGGCGTGCGGCTACCTGCTGAAGGACGTGACGCTCGAACGGCTGACCCGGGCCATCCGCGTCCTGGCCGACGGGGGGACACTGATCTCGCCGTCGATCACCGACCGGCTGCTGCGCGCGGTGCGGCGCCGCCGCCCGGCGGACGACGACCTGCCCGCGATCCAGCGGCTCACCGAACGAGAGGTGGAGGTGCTGCGGCTCGTCGCGGAGGGCTACAGCAACCGCGAGATCGCCCAGGCTCTCTTCCTGGCCGAGGGCACGGTGAAGAACCACGTCTCGACCATGCTGCTCAAACTCGGGGCGCGGGACCGGACCAACGCGGTGTTGCGCGCCCTGCACGCCAACCTTCTCGACTGATAGCTGCGGGCATTTGGTCAAATTTGCCGATACTGGCATGCTCTTTTCCGGGACCAGACTGCCCGGAACCCGGCGCGTGCGGCAGGGCGTGGCCGCCGGACCACTCGGGCGGGCTCGCGGCGGGGGAGGAGCACGATGGCCGGTACGGAGCTCAGATCCGGCGACCCCACCGCCTTCGGGCCGTACGTGATCGAGGCGAGGCTCGGCGAGGGCGGGCAGGGGACGGTCTACCTCGGTCGTGATCCGGCCGGTGAGCGTGTCGCGGTCAAGGTGCTGCATCCCAGGTTCGCCGCCGACCAGGTCGCGAGGGCGCGCTTCGAGCGGGAGATCGCCGTCGCCCGGCAGATCGCCGAGTTCTGCACCGCCCGGGTGCTCGACGCGGGGGAGAGCGGCGACCACCTCTACGTGGTGAGCGAGTTCATCGACGGGCCTTCGCTGCAGCAGGCCGTTGAGAGGGAGGGGCCGCGCGACGGCGCCGCCCTGCAGCGCATCGCGATCAGCACGGCCACCGCGCTCGTCGCCATCCACCAGGCGGGCATCGCGCACCGCGACTTCAAACCGGCCAACGTGCTCCTCGGCTTCGACGGCCCGCGCGTCATCGACTTCGGCGTCTCCAAGGCACTCGACGCCGGGTTCGCCCAGACCAGCGGCGCCGTCGGGACCCCGACGTACATGTCGCCCGAGCAGATCCACGGCCAGCCCGCCGCCGCCCCCTCGGACGTGTTCAGCTGGGCCGTGACGATGGTGTTCGCGGCCACCGGCAGCCCCGCGTTCGGCCGGGACACCATCCCGGCCGTGCTGCACCGCATCCTCACCGTCGAGCCCGACCTGTCGGGGGTTCCCGAGGGGTTGCGCCCGTTGCTGCGCGCCTGCCTGGCCAAGGATCCCGCCGATCGGCCGGTCGCCTCCGACCTGCTGTTCCGGCTGATCCGCCAGCCGTCGGCCGGCACCGCCATGCCGCCCGCGGAATCGCCGCAGACCGGTCAGTCGGCCCGGGGCCGGTCCTCGTCGTCCCAGTGGCCGTCGCGGACCGAGCAGCCGTCCCCGCAGCCGTCCCCGTCCCCGCAGCCTTCGCAGCCCGAGTCTTCTCAGCCACAGTCTTCGCAATCACCGCTCCACGACCGGCCGCCCTCGTCGCAACGACAGCCGTCCCCCGGGTGGGAGGCCGACCCTCAGCGGCCGCCGTCCCGGCCGTCGCCGCCGTTCGAGCCGGGCGCGGCACCTTCGCTGCCGCCGTACGCCGGGTGGTCACCGACGGGTCCGAGCACCGAGCCCGGACAGTGGCACCGGCAGGGCCACGGGGTCTCCACCTCTCCTGGTGACCCATGGGAGGGGGCCGGTGGCGCGACCGCGCCGGGCGGGTCAGGACGATCGCGCCCGTGGCGGATCGGGGCCGTCGTCGCCGTCTGCGCCGCCGCGGTCTCCGCGGGCGTCTTCGTGCTCCCGTCACTGCTGGCGGGGACCGGGGAGGAGGGCGTGGACCCCACTCCCGTCGCGATGACCGGCTCCCCTTCGATCTCCGGCGGCTCCCCCTCACCGGGCGAGTCCACGCAGCCCAGCGCCTCACCGTCTCCCAGCACCTCACCCTCTACCGGTGGAGCGCCGTCCCCCGCCGCCACCCCCACCTCGGTCACCGGGAACTGGAAGAGCGCACCGGTCGGCGGCCCGCTGCGCGGCCATCGCGACGACCTGCAGTCGGTGGCGATCGCCCAGGTCGGCGGCAGGTCCGTGATCGTCTCCGGTGCCAACGACCGCACCGTCCGCCTGTGGGATCTAGCCACCCGCAAGCCGCTGGCCACCCTCACCGGGCACACCGACTGGGTGCGCTCCGTCGCGGTCACCGAGCTGGACGGCAGGACGATCGCGGTGTCGGGCGGCGACGACGGCACCGTACGCCGCTGGGACCTCGCCACCCGCAAGCCGGTCGGCAAGCCCTTCGACGTCGCTGCGCCCGTCTTCTCCCTCGCTCTCGCCACCCTCGACGGCGAGCCCGTCGTGGTGACCGGAGGCCGTGACGGGAGCCTGCGCGTGTGGGACCTGAGGACGGGCGCCGCGATCGGCAAGGCCCGTCGCGCCTCCGAGGGCGCCGTGTTCGGCCTCGCCACGGCCACCCTCGACGGTGAGCCCGTCGTGTTCACCGGCGGCGGCGACGGTACGGTACGTCGCTGGCCGCTCCGCTCGGGGGCCGGCGAGACGCTCCTCACCCAGCGCGCCCAGGTCACCGCCGTCACCACGGCCGAACTGGACGGCAGGCTCGTGGTGCTCTCCGCCGGCGGCGCGCAGGACATCCACATCGACGACGCCGCCGGTGCCGGTGAGGCCCGCCCGCCCATCCAGAGCCACAGCGGCTGGATCTACTCCCTCGCGGTCGGCCGGGTGGGGTCGCTCACCGTCGTCGTCTCCGGCAGCAACGACGCCACCGCGCAGGTCCACGACCTCGACACCGGGAAACGGGCGGGACGGCCGTTCAAGGCCCACGACCACAACGTGTTCGCCGCCGCGGTGACCGAACTCGACGGGCGCCCCGTCGCGGTCACCGGCGGCGGCGACGACACCGTCCGCGTCTGGCGCCTGGGCTGACCGGCCCCGAACGGCTCATCCCCTGACCGGCTCCTGACCGGCGCGACCGGGAGGCCGTACCGTCCGGGGCCGATCAGGGGATGGGGCCGGGGAGGTCAGCGCCAGGAGTCGGTGCGGGTGGCGGTGCCGCCGGAGGGGGTGGTGAAGGAGCGGTCGGGGTCGCTCTCCCAGGTCACCGAGCCGTCGGGGTTCTTCTTGATGTACTTGTACTGGACCGTCGTGCCCGGCGGCAGGTTCACCGTGGCCCTCCAGACCGGGTACGCGGCCGACGACAGGGCGACGGCGTTCGCCGGGTTCCAGGAGCCCAGCGCGGCGACGTTGCCGACGACGAAGACGTTCTGGCCCCAGTTCGTGGTCACGGTCGCGTTGAACGAGGTGGCGACCTGGCCTGGGTTGACCGTCGGCGTCGGGCTGGGGCCGGGGCCCGAGGCGCCGGTGTGGATCGCGACCGCGCCCCTCGCGGGCACGGTGACCGAGGCCGTGCCGTTGGATCCGACGGTGACCGAGCCGCCTCCGGCGACGTTGGCGTAGGTCCCGGCTGGCAGGCCGGTGGAGAAGGTGCGGGTGACGCTGCCGCCCTCGTTGTTGATCGCGACCCAGCCCTTCGCGCCCCGGCTGAAGGCGATCACGTTGTTGCCGTTGTCGTACCAGTTGCCGACCGTGGTGCCCTGGACGGAACGGTTGAAGCCGACCATGCCGTTCATCTGGCGGTGGAAGCAGGTCCACCGGCCGTTGCCGCAGTCGGCGTCGGCGGCGAAGCCGCCGCCCGACGAGGGCGGGCCGGCCTCGCCGTCGCTCCAGGTGAACCCGGAGTAGACCCTCGGCGTGCCGTACGGCCAGGCGAGCATGAAGACGTTGGCCAGCCTGTAGGAGTCGCCGTACTTGTAGTTCATGGTCGAGCCGTTGCGTTCGGTGTCGTGGTTGTCGATGAAGACCACGGCCTTGTCGCTCGGCACCGACAGGCCCCAGCTCTGCCCGAAGGACTGCAGGTTCTTGATCTGGCCGCCGCCGAACTGCTCCTTGAGCTTGCGCCCGTACACGAACTCGTGCACGTCGCCGATCCCGGTGTACTGGCTCGGGCTGATCGCCTCGCCGTTGCCCTGGATGACCTCCTGGTGGATGTACGGCGAGCCGGTCAGCCTGCCCTTGATCGCGGCCAGGTCACCGGGGTTGATGTGCTTGGCGGCGTCGACGCGGAAGCCGTCCACGCCCAGGGAGGTGAGCCTGTTGAGGTAGCCGGCGATCTGGTCGCGGACGTACTCGGAGCCGGTGTTGAGGTCGGCCAGGCCGACCAGTTCGCAGTTCTGCACCCGCCAGCCGTCGCTGACGTAGTCGGAGCCGTTGATCGTGCAGGTGGGGGAGTGGAAGTCGGCGGCGGAGTAGAGGCCGGGGTAGTTGTACTTGCCGAAGGTGTAGCCGCCGTAGCTGGTGCTGCCCTGGCCTGTCATGTGGTTGATGACGGCGTCGGTGTGGACCTTGACGCCCGCCGCGTGGCAGGCGTTGATCATGTTCTTGAACGCGTTCTCGTCGCCGAACTTGCTGGTGAGGGTGTAGCGGGCGGGCTGGTAGATGTCCCACCAGACCGACCCGCCCTTGGACATCGAGTCGTTCGGCGGGGAGACCTGCACGGCGGCGTACCCGGCGGGGCCGAGGACGTCGGTGCACTCCCTGGCGACGGAGTTCCAGTTCCAGTTCCACAGCTTGACGATCGGGCCGGGGGTGGGTGGCGCGGCCTGGGCGGGGAGCGCGCCGGGCACCAGCACGGCGGCGCTCACCAGGGCGCTCAACGCCGTGGCGAGGACGACTCTGTAGGGTTTCACGGGTGGGGCCTCCAGGATCGATGGACGGGTTCCCTGGCCGGGCCGGGTGCTGCAACACCCGGCCCGGCGGCTTTCATGGGCTCTGCGGGGCTGTGCGCGAACTCCCCGCGGGGAGTTCTGCGCTGTTTGTCAGGATTGGACGAAGACGGCGACCGTGCGAGCGGGGACCGTGAGCGTGCCGGTGGCCGGGTCGAACGTCGACTGCTTCACGACGGCGTCGTCGCCGGCCGTCTGGACGGGGTGGAGCGTCACCCGGGCGCCCTTCAGCGCGGCGACGGCCTGCGGCCGGGCCTCGGGGGTCGCGTTGAAGACGACGGTGACCGACTTCCAGCGCGGGTCGATCCCCGTGGCGTCCAGGTGCATGGTCACGACACCCGGGGTCTCCGAGGTGCCGCCGGTCGGGAAGGTGAGGCGCTTCTGCACCTCGGCCAGGGTGGCGAGACCGAAGACCGGGGACGATGAGCGGATCCTCAGCAGCTCGCCGTAGCGGGCGCGGGCGGCGTCGATCGCCGCGCAGTCCGGCTTCAGCGCCGGATCGCCCAGCAGCGGCCTGGCGTACTGCCACTTGTCCTCGTTGTCGGGCTTCGGGGGAAGCCCGGCGCCGAACCCGTTGCCCGCCGAGCAGTCCCACAGCAGCCGGTTGAACCAGTCACCGGAGTCGTAGGAGTTGCGGTCGAGCGACTTGGAACGGAGCCGCTCGCTGCCCGCGTGCACGAACGAGGTGCCCTGCCCGAGGACGGCCGTGGCCAGGGAGAGCGACTGCATGCGCACCCGGTCGGCCATCGCGGTCGCCGGTGGCAGCTTGTACGCCAGCGCGTCGAACAACGTCTCGTTGTCGTGGGCGTCGACATAGGTGACGACCTCGCCCGGTGCGGCCGTGTACCCGGCGGGAGAGCCGTTGTAGTTCACCTCCGAGCCCTTGACCCGCCTGCCGTCGGTGGCGGTGAAGGTGTAGTCGCGGAGGTTGCCGGCGAGCCCGACCTTGATCAGGTCGTGGTAGTTCAGCAGCCGGGCCCGCCGCTGCGCCTCGTCGCCGTTGGCCGGTGAGTCGTTGGGCGCCCCGGCCAGCCCCGAGCCGAAGCCCTGCACGCGGGGGTCGGCGTCGAACGGGCCGCCGCCGCGCACCGCGTCGCGCAACCGGTCGTTGAAGGTGCCGATGCCGGTGCCGGCCATGTTCGCCTGGGTGGCCTGTTCGAAGCGGGCGCCGTCGGCGACCTCGCCGAAGTTCCAGCCCTCCCCGTACAGGATGATCGACTTTCCGTCGACGCCGTCGCGGGCGACGGTGAGCCTGTCCAGGGCCGCGCGGACCGCGACCAGGTTCGCCTTGGGGTGGTGGCCCATCAGGTCGAACCTGAAGCCGTCCACCTTGTACTCGCGGGCCCAGGTGACGACGGAGTCGACGACGAGCCTGCCCATCATGGCGTGCTCGGGCGCGGTGTTGGCGCAGCAGGTGGAGGTGGCCACCGTGCCGTCGTCGAGCAGCCGGTGGTAGTAGCCCGGCACGATGCGGTCGAGCACCGAGGAGGCGTCCTGGCCCGAGGCGTGGGTGTGGTTGTAGACCACGTCCATCACCACCCGCAGCCCGGCCCTGTTCAGCCCGCCGACCATGCCGCGGAACTCCCTGATCCGCGACGACCCGTCCGGCTCGGAGGCGTAGGAGCCCTCGGGCACGGTGTAGTGCAGCGGGTCGTACCCCCAGTTGAAGGAGTCCTTCGCCGCGGTCCTGGCGACGCAGGCCTGCTGCTCCTCGGAGTCCGGGGGCATCGAGGCGAGGTCGCAGGCCGGTTCCGTCCGGTCGGCCCTCCGCTCGGGGACGGTCGCCATGTCGAAGACGGGCAGCAGGTGCACGTGGGTGAGCCCGTCCTCGGCCAGCCCGCGCAGCTCCCTCATCCCCGCCGAGTCGCCGGTGAACGCGGCGTACGTGCCGCGCCTCGCCGCGGGGACGGTGGTGTCGGAGGCGGAGAAGTCGCGCACGTGCAGCTCGTAGACCGACGCCTTCTCCTGGGGGACGGCCCTGGGCTTGGCCAGGGAGGTCCAGCCGTCGGGCCGCAGGGCACCGTCGGACAGGTCGGCGAGCTGGCTGCGGCCCGAGCCCGCCGACAGCGACAGGCTGTAGGGGTCGGTCACCTCGTTCACGACGACCTTGCCCGCCGTGCCCTCGCCGGGCGCGTAGACCGTCACCAGGAAGGTGTAGTAGCGGTCCTTCCAGTCCCGCTCCCCGCGCACCGACCAGACGCCGGTGCCGTCGTCGCGGCGCATGGGGTGGACGGTGCGTCTGCCGCCCGAGGAGTCGCGGTAGAGCGCGAGCTCGACCTTGACCGCGGTGGGGGCCCAGACCGACAGGCCGGGCCTGCCGCCGCTCCACGAGGGGCCGAGGCCGGCGGTCGCCGCCTTGGCGTACAGGTCGTCGAGCACACCGGGCAGTTGCACGCCGGTGGCGGCGAGCAGGGCGCCCGAGGCGTCGCGCTCGACGGCGACGACCTGGCCACGGGTGGCCTCCCTCACCAGGTCGGCGTCGCGCGGGTCGACGGTGAACGCGGCGTGCCCGGCCAGGTGCGGCCACTTCGCCTTCTGCGCGTCGGTCAGCGCGCCGGGCGCGAGGCGAATCAGCCTGACCTCGCCGGTGAGGTCGCCACCCGAATAGGCGATGTCGCCCTTGGCGGAGAAGGCGAGGGAGTAGCGGCCGGCGGTGGAGGGGTCGATCTTCCAGGCGACGGTGGCGCGGTCGATCCAGTGCGCCGACGACTTCGACAGGTCGGCGTCGGCGCCGCGCGCCGAGGACTGGGGCAGCAGGTGGCCCTCGGTGGCCGCGACCCGCCACACCTCGTGGCCGGTCGCCGTCAGGTCCAGCGACTGGTTGTCCGGCAGGTCCTTGGTGTCGCCCTTGTGGATGATGTAGTTCACGGTCTTGGCCCCCTCGGTCAGGGGGACGCGGAAGTGAACGCCGAACCCGTCCTCGCCCGCGGGCCGCAGCGGCGCGCCCCACTCGGTGGGAGTCGCCACGTCACCCCACAGGTGAAGTCCCCAGCCGTCGTAGTTCCCGTCGGGCCGGTGGTAATGCAGGATCGCGACGTTCTCGGCCGCGGCCCGGCTCGAATGGACCTTCGCCACTCCCGAGGCGACGTAGGCGTCGGGCCGCAGGGCGGGGGTGAACGACTGGTCGGGCCCGGGGTCCTTGGTGTCGCCCCTGTGCACGATGAAGTTCGCCGGGACGGAGGCGTCCTTCAGCGGCACCTTCCAGAACGCGCCGTAGGAGTCCGTGCCGTCGGGCGGGCGCGGCGCGGCCCAGTCGGTGGGCACCCCGTCGGCGAGCCCGTCGCCCCACAGGTGCAGCCCCCAGCCCTCGTAGTTCCCGTCGGGGCGGTTGTAGTGGACGGTCGCGTACCCCTGGGCCGCCGCGCGGGACGGGTACGTCTCCGCCTTTCCCTTCGCCAGCCACACCTCGCCGTTCCTGGCGGGGTTCACGATCCGGTCGCCGCCGTCCTTCTCGTCACCCCGGTGGGCGATGATCCCGACGCTGGTGGCACCCGGCTTGAGCCTGATCCAGGCGAAGCGGCCGTAGGAGTCCTCACCGGTCAGCGGGAGCGGGGTCGCCCACTCGGTCGGGTTCTCCACGTCACCCCAGACGTGCAGGCCCCAGCCGTCGTAGTCGCCGGCGTTCTCCCGCTGGTAGTGCACGACGAGCCAGTCGCGTCTCACCGCGCCCGGCTCCTCGGGGGCGGGCTCGGCGCCGACGGTCGCCGCCGCGACCGCCGAGGCGAACCGGCCCGCGGAGTCCTTCACCACGGCCTTGTACGAGATCGGTGTGCCCGCCGCGATGCCGCGCAGGTCGTGGAAGACCCGGAACGCGCGGCCCGAGGGGGTGGCGTTCGGCGCGTCGTCGGTGCCGATCGCCCGCCAGGGGCCCTCGCCCACCTTGGCGGCGAAGGTGACCTGGTCGAAGCCGGTGCCGGGCACGATCGCGACGACCGGGATCCGGCCGTCCTGCGCGGTGCCCCTGATCTCGGCTCCCGGCAGGGCGACCGAGACGGCGGGGGCCGAGGCCGGAGCCGCGAGCTTGGCGGGCGCCTTGTAGACCACCGCCGACAGGGCGGGAACGGTGAGCGCCGGCTTCGTGTCCGCGCCGGTGGTGAGCGTGGCGGCGCCCTCGCCGTACACCCTGGTGAAGGTCGCGCCCGCCGAGAAGGTGGGCGGACTCACGGTCGCGGGCTGTTCGGCGTTGTTGACCGCCACCAGATACTCGACCTGCCGGGCGGCGTCGATCCTGGAGAAGGCGTAGACGCCGCCGGAGGCGAGCCGCTCGATCTGGGCGCCGTCGGCGAGGGCCGGGTGGGCGTCGCGCAGCGCGGCCAGGGCGGAGATCCCCCGGTAGAGCGGGTGGGAGGGGACGAAGTTGTCCCTGGCGTGGGTGGAGTCGGTGCCGATCAGGTCGTCGCTCAGGTAGCTCTCGGTCCTGGAGGCGAACATGGACGCGCGGGCGTCCTGGTCGCCGCCCTTTCCGGTGAAACCCTGTTCGTCGCCGTAGTACACGACCGGCTGGCCGCGGGTGAGATACATCAGCTCGTGGGCGAGCAGCGACCTGCGCAGCAGCTCGGAGTCGGGGGCGCCGGGGTTGTCCTGGGAGACGAAGCGGCCGATGCGGCCCATGTCGTGGTTGCCGAGGAAGGTCGGCAGCGACGCGGCGTTGCCGTCGGCGTCGGTGTGGTAGTCGTCTTCGGCGTACAGCCGTGCCAGCCTGGACGCGTCCGCCGTGCCGCCGCTGAAGGAGCGGGCGGCCTCCTGGAACGGGAAGTCCAGGGTGGCGTTCATGCCGCCCCGGGTGGAGTATCGGCTGGTGAAGGAGGGTTCGCCCGAGTAGACCTCGCCGAACATGAAGAACCGCTTGTTGCCCTGCTGGGCCGCGTAGCCGCGCAGGGCGGGGGAGAACCTCTCCCAGAACTCCATGTTCACGTGCTTGGCGGTGTCGATGCGGAAGCCGTCGAGGCCGGTGTCGCGCACCCACGTCTTGTAGATGTCGATCATGCCTTTGACGACCTCCGGGCGCTCGGTCCACAGGTCGTCGAGGCCGAAGAAGTCGCCGTACTCGTCGTTCTCGCCGCCGCTGAAGGTGGAGTCGCCCCGGTTGTGGTACATCGTCGGGTCGTTCAGCCAGGCCGGCGTCTTGACGTTCTTCGGCGCGACCGGGGTGTACGGGAACGATCCGGTGTCCACCTTGGGGAAGGTGTCCTTGCCCGCGTGATCGCGGTCGTCGAACGGCGTGCCGCGGGTGTCGACGTAGGGGTAGGCGCCCTTGCCGCGATACGAGTAGGTCTTCTCCGCGTAGTCGACCACGTCGGCCGTGTGGTTGGTGATGATGTCGAAGAAGACCTTCATCCCGCGCCGGTGCGCCTCGCGCACCAGCTCCTTCATCTGGGCGTTGGTCCCCAGGTGCGGGTCGATCCTGGTGAAGTCGGTGATCCAGTAGCCGTGGTAGCCGGCCGAGACGTTGGCGCCGGTGCCCTGCACGGGACGGTTCACGAACGCCGGGGTGATCCAGATCGCGGTGCTGCCCAGGTTCTTGACGTAGTCGAGCCTGCCGAGCAGGCCCTTGAGGTCGCCGCCCTGGTAGAAGCCCTTGTGCGTGGGGTCGAAGCCGGTGGTGAGCCGGTCGCCGGACAGGCCGCCCCGGTCGTTGCGGGTGTCGCCGTTGGCGAACCGGTCGGTCATCGCGAAGTAGAAGCGCTCGCGGCTCAGGTCGGTGCGGAGCGCGTCGCGGGCGAGGTCCCTGTCGGAGGGCTCGGCGGTGCGGCTGAGCGCGGAGACCACGGGATCGCCGGCCGTCGCGGGCGCACCGGACGGCACCGTGGACGGCGCTGCGGAGACCGGTGCGGTGAGGGGCGCGGACGCGGGGGAGGTGGACGCGGCGGCGGGGGGCGGGGTGGCGGCGAGAGGGGTGGCGATCAGGGCTGCCGCGAGCGCGGCGCCCGTCAGGAGGGTCGTTCTCGCGCGCCGTGGGGGGAGCGGCCAGACCACGGGGGCCTCCACGGGATGTTGTTTCGGGGGTATTGCCCGGAAGTTACTCACTAGTGATGGTCGATGCAATCCCTTGCGGCAAATTTCTGAATCCCGGCAATTCGTGAGCGTCCCGAAGAGATCCGGTCGAGCGACCAAAACACACAAAAAGGGATTTATGGCCCTTAAATGGTTGATATCGCCATCTAGGATCCCGTCGGAAGGTGGTCCGGCTCCTTGGGTTTGGGGTGGCTTTGTAACGACTTTGCAGACTCTTGCAGAAACTTCTTCCAATGGGGTTCACGTAGGCGTAACGTCCGGCGTACTCCAGACCCCGGCCGGACGGCTCTTCGGTCCCGGCCGCCCCTTGAACACGAGGAGAAGAACATGCGGCGAGCCTTCTCGGCCGCGACGATCGTCGCGGCCCTCGCCCTGGCGGTCTCCGCCTGCGGTGGCGGTGACGCCGGCACGGCGGCCCCCGCCCAGTCCGCGGCGGCGGACCCGTCGAAGATCACCGGTGAGATCACCTGGTGGGACACCGTCAGGCCCGACAGCGAGGGCCCGACGTTCCAGGCGCTCATCCAGGACTTCCAGGCGAAATACCCTGGCATCAAGGTCAAGTACGTCAACGTCCCCTCGGACCAGGCGCAGAACCAGTTCCAGACCGCGGCGCAGGCGGGCGCGGGGGCACCGGACGTGATCCGCTCCGAGGTCGCCTGGACCTCCCAGTTCGCCTCACTCGGCTACCTGCAGCCGCTGGAGGGCACCCGCGCGGTGGAGAACGAGGCGGACTTCCTGCCGGGACCGCTGAGCAGCACCAAGTACGACGGCAAGACGTACGCCGTCCCGCAGGTCACCGACACCCTCGCGCTCATCTACAACAAGCGGCTGCTGAAGGAGGCGGGGCACGAGGAGGCCCCCACCACGGTCGAGGAGCTCAAGCAGACCGCGCTCGACGTCAAGAAGAAGACCGGCGCCAACGGCCTCGCGCTCAACGTCGACTCCTACTTCCTGCTGCCCTTCATGTACGGCGAGGGCGGTGACCTCCTCGACGTGCAGAACAAGAAGATCACCGTCAACTCCCCGGAGAACGCGAAGGCGATGGCGACCGTCTCCGACCTGATCACCTCCGGTGCCGCGCCCAAGCCCGCGATCCAGGACAGCTACGCCAACGCGATGACCGCCCTCAAGGACGGCAAGGCCGCGATGATCTACAACGGCCCGTGGGCGCTGTCGGAGATCTACCAGGGCAAGGAGTTCAAGGACAAGGAGAACCTGGGCATCGCGCCCGTCCCCGCGGGCTCGGTCAAGGCCGGGGCACCCACCGGCGGCTGGAACCTGGCCATCTACGCCGGCTCCAAGAACCTGGACGCCTCCTACGAGTTCGTCCGCTTCATGAGCACCCCCGAGGCGCAGGCCAAGGTCGCCAAGGAGATCAGCCTCCTGCCGACCCGCGTCTCGGCGTACGACAACCCCGACGTGCAGGCCAACAAGGACGTCTCCGTCTTCAAGCCCATCATGGAGACCGCGACCGCGCGGCCGTGGATCCCCGAGGGCGGCCAGCTCTTCCAGCCGCTCCTCGAGGGCTACCAGTCGCTGGTCGGCGGCACGGCGACCCCCGAGGACATGCTCAAGAAGGTCGACGACCAGTACCGAGGCATCTTCAAGGACTGGAGCTGATCCGTGGCGCTCTCGACTGGGCGTGTGAACAACACGGCCAGGGACCGGGCCGCGGGTGCCGACGGCACCCGCGGCCGGGGCCGCCCCCCGGGGGCCCTCCGGCTGGCGCTGGGCAGGCACTGGTACGCCTGGGCCATGGTCGCCCCGGTGATCCTGGTCACCGCCCTGCTGGTCGGCTGGCCGCTCGCCAGGGGCGTCTACCTGTCGCTGACCGACGCCACCGAGGCCAACATCGGCCGGACGATCGGCGTCAACGTCATCCCCTCGACGTATGAGTTCGTCGGGTTCGACAACTACGTCGCGATCCTGACCAGCGGGCTGTTCTGGGAGAAGCTGACCTGGACGGTCGTGTGGACCGTCACCTGCGTGGGATTCCACTACGGGCTCGGGCTCGGTCTGGCCCTGCTGCTCAACCGCAAGGTCAGGTTCCGCTCGGCCTACCGGCTGCTGCTCATCCTGCCGTGGGCGATCCCGGGGTTCGTCTCGGCGTTCATCTGGCGCTACCTCTACAACAGCGACTTCGGCGTGATCAACGCGATGCTGCGGGCCGCGGGCCTGGGAGGGGTCGGCTGGCTCGACGACCCGACCACCGCGAAGATCGCGGTCATCGCGGTCAACGTCTGGATGGGTGTGCCGTTCATGATGGTCGCCGTGCTGGGCGGGCTCCAGTCGATCCCCGGTGAGCTGTACGAGGCGGCCGAGGTGGACGGCGCCACGCCGTGGCAGCGCTTCCGCTTCATCACGGTTCCCAGCCTGCGTACCGTGTCGAGCACGGTTGTCCTTCTGGGCACGATCTGGACGTTCAACATGTTCCCGGTGATCTATCTGATCAGCGGGGGAGGGCCGGGAAGCTCCACCGAGATCCTGGTCACCTACGCCTTCCGCGAGGCCTTCACCGGCGTCCGCAACTACTCCAACTCCGCGGCCTGGGGAGTGATCATCCTTCTGCTCCTCGTCGTGCTGGCCGTGGTCTACCGGCGCTCGCTGCGCAAGCAAGGGGAGGTCTGGTGAGCACCGTCAGTGGCACCGCCGGCAGCACCGCCACCACCGGGGCCGGAAGCGGACGCGTCAAGGGACGCGGGGAACGCGGGGAACGCGGTGTGGGCGCGTCGATCCTGCTGCACGCCACCCTGCTCGCCGCGGTCGCCGTCTCGCTGTTCCCGATCGTCTGGCTCTTCCTCACCTCGCTCAAGCCGCGCGACGGCTGGCTCTCCAGCGAACTGGAGATCTTCAACCAGCCCTCGCTGGACAACTACGTCCGGGTGCTGACCGAGACGCAGTTCCCGACCTGGCTGCTCAACTCGGTGATCGTCGCCGGGCTCACCACGGTCATCGGCGTCTTCCTCGCCTCCACGACCGGGTACGCGGTCAGCCGCTTCCGCTTCCCCGGCTATCGCGGGGTGATGTGGATGCTGCTCGTCATCCAGATGTTCCCGGTGGCGATCCTGATCGTCCCCCTCTACAACCTGATGGCGGGCCTCGGGCTGCTCAACCAGATCCCCGGACTCGTCATCGCCTACATGACGGTGGCGGTGCCGTTCTGCGCGTGGATGATGAAGAGCTACTTCGACTCCATCCCGCGCGAGATCGACCAGGCCGGGCTGGTCGACGGGCTCACCCCGTTCGGCACGTTCTGGCGGGTCGTGCTGCCCCTGGCCAGGCCGAGCCTCGCGGTCACCGCGTTCTACTCGTTCATGACCGCCTGGGGCGAGGTGGCCTACGCCACCGTGTTCATGTCGCAGGAGGAGAAGCGCACACTCGCCATCGGGCTCCAGCAGTTCGTCGGCCAGCACTGGTCGGACTGGGGCCTGCTCACGGCCGCGGCGGTGCTGATCGCGGTCCCGGCCGCGGTCGTCTTCCTGCTCGTCCAGCGGCATCTGGTCACCGGGCTTACCGCCGGTGCCACGAAGTCGTAACACCACCGTGCTACTACATCCTGGTACGTCATCCGATCGGGGGATTTAATATGACCGAGCTTGTCCGGGCGGGCCTCGCTGCCGGGGCCGTCACCCGATGGTGGCGCGACGCGGTGATCTACCAGGTCTACGTGCGCAGCTTCGCCGACGGCAACGGCGACGGCGTGGGAGACCTGCTCGGCGTGCGCGGCAGGCTCCCATACTTGGCCGACCTGGGGGTCGACGCGATCTGGCTCACCCCGTTCTTCACCTCGCCGATGGCCGACTTCGGCTACGACGTGGCCGACTACCGGGACGTGGACCCCATCTTCGGGTCGCTCGCCGACGCCGGGGCGCTGATCGAGGACGCGCACCGGCACGGCCTGCGGGTCATCGTGGACGTGGTGCCCAACCACACCTCCGACCGGCACGCGTGGTTCCTGGAGGCCCTGGCGGCGCCTCCGGGAGACCCCGCGCGTGAGCGCTACATCTTCCGCCGGGGCAGGGGCGCCGACGGGGAACTGCCGCCCAACGACTGGGAGTCGGTCTTCGGCGGCCCCGCGTGGACCCGGCTGCCCGGCGGCGAGTGGTACCTCCACCTGTTCGCCCCGCAGCAGCCCGACCTGAACTGGGAGAACCCCGAGGTCCACACGGAGTTCGAGTCGATCCTGCGGTTCTGGCTCGACATGGGCGTGGACGGCTTCCGCGTCGACGTCGCCCACGGCATGGTCAAGGCCGAGGGCCTGCCCGACGTCGGCCACGCCGACCAGGTCGGGATGATCGGCACCGAGGTGGTGCCGTTCTTCGACCAGGACGGCGTGCACGAGATCCATCGCGCCTGGCGCAAACTGCTCGACTCCTACCCCGGGGAGCGGATCGGTGTCGCCGAGGCGTGGGCGCCGTCCTCGCAGCGGCTGGCCAACTACGTCCGTCCCGACGAGATGCACCAGGCGTTCAACTTCCACTTCCTCGTCACCCCCTGGGAGGCCGCTCCGTTCCGCGCGGTCATCCAGGAGTCGCTCACCACGGCGGGGACGGTCGGCGCGCCGTCCACCTGGGTGCTTTCCAACCACGACGTCAAACGCCATCTCACCAGGTACGGCGGCGGAGAGATCGGCCTGCGCCGCTCCCGTGCCGCCGCCCTGCTGACGCTCTCCCTGCCCGGCTCGGTCTACGTCTACCAGGGTGAGGAACTCGGGCTGCCCGAGGTCCTCGACCTGCCTGAGGAGTTCCAGCGCGACCCGCAGCGCCTGCGCAACCCCGACCACGGGCGTGACGGCTGCCGGGTGCCGCTCCCGTGGGCCGGCGACGAGCCGCACTTCGGCTTCAGCCTGCCCGGCGCCGAGGCGACCTGGCTGCCCATGCCGCCCTCCTGGGGGCCGCTCAGCGTGGCCTCCCAGCTCGACGACCCGCTCTCCACGCTGAACCTCTACCGGGAGGCGCTGCGGATCAGACGCGAGCGCCGCTCCTTCGACGACGCCCCGCTCACCTGGCTCGACTCCCCGGAGGGCACCCTCGCCTTCTCCAGGGGCGAAGGCTTCGCCTGCACGCTCAACCTCACCGGCGAGCCCGTGGAACTGCCCGCCCTCGGGCGGATCCTGCTGGCCAGCGCGGAGACGGCCGTCGAGGACGGCGTGGTGCGGCTCGCCCCCGACTCCGCCGTCTGGTGGGAACCCGATGTCGCATAGCACCGGGCAGCTCGGCACCGGCGGCGGCACTGCGAGGCTGACCGACATCGCCGCGCAGGCCGGGGTGAGCGAGGCCACGGTCAGCCGGGTGCTGAACGGCAAGCCGGGGGTGTCGGCCCTCACCAGGCAGGCGGTGCTGACGGCTCTGGACCTGATGGGCTACGAGCGTCCCCAGCGGCTGCGGCAGCGCAGCAACGGGCTGATCGGCCTGGTCACTCCCGAGCTGGACAACCCGATCTTCCCCGCCTTCGCCCAGGCGTTCGAGAAGACGCTCACCCAGCACGGCTACACCCCGGTGCTCTGCACCCAGCTGCCCGGCGGGGCGGTCGAGGACGAGTTCACCGAGGTCCTCGTGGAGCGCGGGGTGAGCGGCATCATTTTCGTCTCCGGGCTGCACGCCGACATCACCGCGCGCTCGGACCGCTACACCCAGCTGATCGGGCAGGGCGTGCCGATCGTCCTGCTCAACGGGCACGCCGCCGACGTGCCCGCCCCGTTCATCTCCCCGGACGACCGGGCCGCGGCCCGGCTTGCGGTGCAGCATCTGGCCGACCTCGGGCACGAGCGCATCGGCCTGGCCGTCGGCCCCGGCCGGTTCGTGCCGGTGATCAGGAAGATCGAGGGGTATCGGCAGGCGATGTCGCAGTTGCTGGGGGTGACGGAGGTCGACGAGTGGATCTCGCATTCGTTGTTCTCGGTGGAGGGTGGTCAGGCGGCCGCGGCGCAGTTGCTGGCGCGGGGGTGTACGGGGATCGTGTGCGCGTCCGATCTGATGGCGTTGGGGGCGATCCGGGCGTGCCGGGATCGGGGGTTGTCGGTGCCGGGTGAGGTGTCGGTGGTGGGGTTCGACGACTCGCCGTTGATCGCGTTCACCGATCCGCCGCTCACCACCGTGCGCCAGCCCGTGCAGCCGATGGTCACCGCCGCCGTGCACACCCTCCTGGAGGCCGTCGCGGGCGCGCCGGGACAGCACTCCGAACTGATCTTCCAGCCGGAACTCATCGTGCGGGGCTCGACGGGATCGGGTCCCAAGATCGTTCGCTGAACATGCCCGCGCCGCCCTCTCGCCACGATCCGTGCCCCGCCTGGGCGAGGCGTAGATAACGGTCGGCTGTGGGTCCGTCACTCGGATCGCTGAGCGAACTCCGGGTGTGCGAAGATCTGCGCTGACATACCGGCGGTGAAGGCGATGGAGCGTACCAGGAATGAACTCGACGAGGCCGTGGGCCGCTCCCGTGGCGGGGGCTCTCATGGTGGGAAGCCTGCTTGTCGCCGTGCCGGGGGCCGCCGGAGCCACGGGGGCCACCGGAGCCACCGCGGCCACGGCGGGCACCGTCTACTACGTCGATTCCAGATCCGGTGACGACTCCGCCGCCGGGACCTCGGCCGCGACGGCCTGGCGCAGCCTGGACAACGTGAACGCCGCCACCCTGGGCGCCGGTGACACCGTGCGTCTCAAGCGCGGCGGCAGCTGGCCGGGAGTGCTCACGCTGTCCGGCAGGGGCACCGCCGCCGCTCCCGTCGTGGTCGAGCCCTACGGCAGGGGCACGGCTCCGAGGATCAGCGGCAGGGACGAGGACTGCGTGGTGATCACGGGTTCCTACGTGCGGGTCGTCGGGGTGAGGGCCGTCAACTGCCGGTGGGCCGGTTTCGAGGTCAGCGGCAACCGCAACGAGCTCGACCGCGTGATCGCCGAGCGCAACATCACCGGGGTCCACCTCATGGGCAGGTACAACGTCGTCAAGAACAGCCTGCTGAGCGAGAACAACCGCATGAGCGTCAACACCAAGGGCGGCGACGACGACTCCGGCGCGTTCGGCGTGCTGCTCAACGGCGACGACAACCTCGTCACGGAAAACGTGATCACCGGTAGTTACGCCGCCAGCGAGGACTACGGCACCGACGGCGCCGCCGTCGAGGTGTTCAACGGCGACCGCAACCGGGTCACCCACAACATCGCCAGGAACAACGAGACCTTCGTCGAGCTCGGCGCGCAGAAGGGGAAAACCGCCGCGGGCAACGTCTTCGCCCACAACGTGGTCACCTCCTCGCGCAGGGCCGCCTTCCTCGTCACCCGAGGCGCCCGCCACGCGGTCGGGCCGGTGAAGGGCACCGTCGCGGTGCACAACTCGGTCTACCTGCCCGCACGGAAAACCCTCGGCTGGATCTGTCACGACGGCTGCTCCCCGGGAATCCTGAAGCTGCGCAACAACATCATCGTGGTCGGCGGCGAGGTGGGCTTCGAGGACGGCAAGGGGGCCGACGAGGACGCCGGCGTCTACAAGGGCCGCTCCCGCAAGTTCAAGCTCGGTCCACGGTCGATCATGGCCGATCCGCGTTTCAGGAGCCGGACGGACCTGCGCCTGCGCCCCGGTTCCCCGGCGCTCGGCCGCGGTGTCAAGCTCGGCCCCGACTGGTACGGGGGCACGGGGCTCGCCCGTGACCTCTCCGGCGCCGCGCTGTCCGCGTCTCCCGCCGCCGGGGCCTATCAGTCCTGACTTATACCTATTTCAGGTCTTATTTTGGACATCTCCCTGGAACCTCCGTGAAACCTGGCTAGGACAGTCTGGTGCGCAGAGTGAGGTGATCGGCATGATGTTGCGGCTACGCGTTTCCTTCCCCGACAGGCCAGGCGCCCTGGGGCAGGCGGCCCGGGTGCTCGGCACGCTGGGCGCGGACATTCTCCAGGTGACGGTGCTGGAACGTGAACTCGGCCGGGCGATGGACGACTTCACCGTCTCCTGGCCCGGCACCGTGGACGCGGAGACGGTGCGAGACCGTCTCTCCGGTGTCCCCGGGATGCGCGTCGAGGGCGTCTGGCCCACCCGGGAGATTCCCGGCGCCGCCCCCGACTACGACCTGCTGAAGCATGTCGCCGCCGATCCGGGCAGGGCCTTCGCCACCCTCGTGGACGCCGTGCCCGACCTGGTGAGCGCCGATTGGGCGGTGATCGTGTCGCCGGAGAGCGGGGAGCTCCTGCACCGCAGCTGGCAGGCGCCCGAGGCATTCGACGAGGGGAGTGGTCTCGTCGGTGTCAAGGTGACCGATCTCGCCACGCTGAGGCCCGCCGTCCTCGGCTCGGGGCGGCACCAGCTGATGAGCCTGCCGGTGCCTGGGACGAGCCGGCACCTGATCCTGGCCAGGGCCGACGGCCCGCCCTTCCACCGCGCGGAGCTGGACCGTGCCATGCGTGTCCTGGAGATCGTCTCCATCATGGGACGTACTGCTTGAGTGCCAGCGTTTCCGATATGTCTGTTATGGGGTAGGAAGACGAGGAGTGGCCTGATGCCACTCCCGTGACCGGGCATTCCCGCCCGTCGTGCCCCGTCCCGCCCGTCGCGGGCCAGCTCCCCGGCGAGGCGATGGCCGCCGCCCACACCCGCATCAGCTCTCCCCCCGACAGACGCCGCAGGTCGTATCGGTACCGGGCCCTCGCGGGTCCGGGAGGAGGGCAGCCTGATGCCTAAGCGCCATCACGTCGTGACGACGAGCCTGCTCGGGCTCTGTCTGGGGGTGAGTACGGCCTGCGGGAGCGGGGGACCGGTCGCCGTGGACGCCGCCCCCGCGCGGGGCCTGGAGACGGTGCGAAGCCCCGGTCCCGGGCAGGGCGCGACCCCCGGTGCCACCGCCACGCGAAGCCCCGCATCCGTGCCCGAAGGATTCAAGCTGATCGGAGGGCCCGCCAACGGCGTCGTCGTCGCGGTCCCCAAGGACTGGGTCGCGCTCGACCTGGCCAAGGACGACCTCGACAAAGGACTGAGGAACAGCGGCCTGTCGGGGCCCATGCTGGAGCAGGCCAAGGAGAGCCTGCAGACCCTGGTCGAAAACAAGGGCCTCTGGGCCTCGGGCGGCGCCTCGGCAGGGCCCTCCGCGAACGGATTTCCCACCAACCTCAACGCCTTCTGCCAGGCCGGCCGGCAGATCTCGACGGAGCAGCTGATCAAGGAGACCAGAACCCAGCTCGAACAGCTCGGCGCCAAGGTCGTCGAGGCGAGGAGGGTGCCGATCGGCTCCAAGGAGGCGGCACGGCTCGTCTACTCGTTCGAGACCAACGGCGTCCGCATCCGGGGCACCCAGTACTACGTGCCCGCCGAGGACAAGACCTGCATCGTCACGCTCAGCACCGACACCGAGGGCGAGCAGGCGCTGTTCGACCGGATCGGCGAGACGATCAGGACGGTCTGACCGGCGCCCCCGCCCGTACGACCGCCGCCACGACGGTGCCGGGGTGGTGCCGGGGTGAGTGTCGTCTCAGCGCTGCGGCGGGTCGATGCGGGCGCCGTCCATGGTGAAGAGCATCAGGCGGGTGACGTCGACCCCCACCCTGGCGGGCTCTCCCGCCCGCCAGACCGGCCGGGAGCCCAGACGGACGATGAGGTCGGCCCGGCGGTGGCCGCCGGAGCGCTCCTGCTCCTGCTCCGGCTGGGGCTCGTCCTCGTCGAACATGGCACTGGGCATCAGCCTCCGCAACACCGAACGGACCCGCCCGCCGACGAGGGGGACGCCCATGCCGTTCATCTTCTGCCGGGGGTCGGGAGGCTCGGGGACGGTCACGGAGGTGAGCCCGCTCTCGACGTAGGCGAGCCACTCGTGGCCGTGGTACTCCAGGGCGCGGACGCGGCCGAGGAAGGTCGGTCCCTCGAAGCTGTCGGGGACCGGGGCCAGGCAGTCGGGACGCAGGCCGACGATGATCTGGCGGCCCACGTGCTGTGAGATGACGTACGCCCTGGGATCGGTCCAGGGGATCATGATCTGGTGCGGGCCGAAGTCCAGCAGGATGAACTGGTTCTGCGGGGTGCGGACGGTGGCCGCGAGCAGGTTGATCTGCTGGGAGCTGAGGAAGGCCGCGGTGAAGGCGGTCGCCGGGTCGTTGTAGACCTGTGCGGGGGTGCCGACGTCCTGCAGGACGCCGCGGTTCATGATGGCGATCCGGTCGGCCAGGGTGAGGGCCTCGACCTGGTCGTGCGTCACGTAGATCGTGGTCACTCCGAGGGAGCGGACCAGCGACGAGATCTCCATCCGGAGCTCGGTGCGCATGCCCGTGTCCAGGTTGGAGAGCGGCTCGTCCATCAGGAAGAGGGAGGGCTGACGGACGATCGCGCGGCCCATCGCCACCCGCTGGCGCTGGCCGCCGGAGAGCGTTCCAGGGCGCCGCTCCAGGGTCTCGTCGATGTGCAACGCCTTGGACAGCTCCGTCACCCGCTCCTTCACCAGCGAGGGGTCGGCCTTGGCTATCTCCAGGGGGAAGGAGAGGTTGCCGCGTACCGTCCGGTGCGGGTAGAGCGCACCGTTCTGGAACACCATCGCCACGTCGCGGTCGCGGGGAGCCAGATCGTTGGCGAGCGTGCCGCCCAGCCACAGGTCTCCCTCGGTGACCTCCTCCAGGCCCGCGATCATCCGGAGCAGGGTGGATTTACCGCAGCCCGAAGGGCCAAGCAGCACGAGAAACTCCCCGTTCTCGGCCCGCAGGCTCATGCGGTCGATCGCGAGGTATCCGCCCGGGTATACCTTGCTCACGTTGTCGAGAACGACGGTACTCATGCGCGCTCGTTCCTCCCGGGCGCCCCCGCCCGGATCCCAGCTGTGTGATTGATGAGGTAGTACATCGCGACACTTACCCGCGTGTCCATAGATGTCGTTAGAAATCGCTCATCTGTTAGTTACTTCTCCGCTCCCCGACGTGACGACCAGCGGTGACAGGGAGCCCTGACCAGACCGCCAGACGAGGGTTGAAATGTTACAGTTTGCGAAAAGTTGCAGAAACGAATTTCATGGAGGGCGCCGGACGCCGATCGGTTCGCGCCCGGTTCAGCCGCATGGTGGGGTGACTTCCTGATGGACGATGAGCTCCCTCGGAACTCGCGATCCCGCTCCGACGGGACGACGATACGGCTGGCCGACATCGCCGCGCAGGCCGGGGTGAGCGAGGCCACGGTCAGCCGGGTGCTGAACGGCAAGCCGGGCGTGTCGGCCCTCACCAGGCAGGCGGTGCTGACGGCTCTGGACCTGATGGGCTACGAGCGTCCCCAGCGGCTGCGGCAGCGCAGCAACGGGCTGATCGGCCTGGTCACCCCCGAGCTGGACAACCCGATCTTCCCCGCCTTCGCCCAGGCCATCGAGAAGGCGCTCACCCAGCACGGCTACACCCCGGTGCTGTGCACCCAGCTGCCCGGAGGAGCCCCCGAGGACGAGTTCACCGAACTCCTGATGGACCGCGGGGTGAGCGGCATCGTCTTCGTCTCCGGGCTGCACGCCGACACCACGGCGAAGATGGACCGTTACAGCCGCCTGATCGAACGCGGACTGCCGATCGTCCTGCTCGACGGCTACAGCGAGCGCGTCGAGGCCCCGTTCATCTCCCCGGACGACCGGGCCGCGGCCCGGCTGGCGGTGCAGCATCTGGCCGATCTCGGGCACGAGCGCATCGGTCTCGCCGTCGGCCCCGGCCGGTTCGTGCCGGTGATCAGGAAGATCGAGGGGTATCGGCAGGCGATGGCGCAGTTGCTGGGGGTGGCGGAGGTCGACGAGTGGATCTCGCATTCGTTGTTCTCGGTGGAGGGTGGTCAGGCGGCCGCGGCGCAGTTGCTGGCGCGGGGGTGTACGGGGATCGTGTGCGCGTCGGATCTGATGGCGTTGGGGGCGATCCGGGCGTGCCGGGATCGGGGGTTGTCGGTGCCGGGTGAGGTGTCGGTGGTGGGGTTCGACGACTCGCCGTTGATCGCGTTCACCGATCCGCCGCTCACCACCGTGCGCAAGCCCATCGGCGCGATGGCCTCGGCGGCGGTGGCGACCCTCCTGGAGGAGATCAACGGCGTCCGTGCCAAACACGTCGAGCTGATGTTCCAGCCCGAACTCGTCGTCCGCCGCTCCACCGGCTCGGGCCCCCTGGTCAAGGGAACACGTTGAACACGTTGAACACGGTGAACGCTGTCCACGACGTCGTCGTCATCGGCGGTACCGGCGTCGACACCACCGCCTACGTGCCCTCGCTCCCCCTGCCGTACGCCGACACCTACCCGGTCCCCCCGGTGATCGACCGGATCGGCAACACCGGCAGCGGTGTCGCCCTCGGCTGTCACGCGCTCGGGCTGAGGGTGAAGCTGGTCGACCTGATCGGCGACGACCCGCAGGGCAGGTTCATCCGGGCCCACTTCGAGGAGAAGGGGGTGGACACCGGCTGGGCGCTCGCCCCGCAGGGGACCCGGCGCAGCGTCCTGCTCGTCGGCCCGGACGGGCGGCGCACCTCGCTGTTCGACCCGCGCGCCGCGGCGGGCGAGCGACTGCCCAGGGAGCTCTACCTGGACGCGGTCCGCGCGGCCCGGCACGTCCACGTGTCGATCACCGACTTCTCCCGGCACGTCTACCCCGACCTGCGCGACGGGTCCGGCCCGCGTACCGCTCCCGAGCCGGTCCGCGGCACCGGGGCGGGAGCCGGACCGGCGGCGGGGATCGCCCTGGGCGCCGGGTCGGTCTCCACCGACCTGCACGACTGGGACGGCGAGAACGACCACCACAGGGACTTCGCCTACTCCTCCGACCTGGTCTTCCTGTCGGCCACCGCACTCGGCCCGCGCCGCGACGAGGTCATGCGCGACATCCTGGCGCGCGGCAGGGCGAGGGCCGTGGTCTGCACGGAGGGCGCCGAGGGCTGCCACGTCCTGGACGCGGACGGGCCGCGCGCCTTCCCCGCCGCACCCCTGCCGGGCCCGGTGGCCGACAGCAACGGCGCCGGGGACGCGTTCGTCTCGGGGGTCCTGTACGGCCTGCTCTCCGGCCGTTCCCTCGACGACTCCATCCCCCTCGGCGCCGTCGCCGGAGCCCACGCCTGCACGTCGGAGGGCACCCACGAGAACCCCATCACCGAGCCGGACCTCCTCGGCCGCGCGGGAGCGCTCGGTGACGGAGCTCAGGTGTCGCGACAAGTTCGCTGACCTCCTCGGCCGGACAGGGAAGCCGGTCCCCGTGAGGCCGCGCGAGCGGTTCGGCGGGGAGTCGCCCCCCGCCGGCGGCACGGGAGTCGTCCCCACGCCCTGACGTTCAGCCCTCGCGCAGGTCGTCGAGGAGCGCGGTCACGCGCTCACGGTAGGCGGCCACGTTGCGCAGCTTCACGTGCTCGTACCCCCTCACCATGGCGGGCAGCTCCGCGAGCTCGCGGACCCGCTCCTCGGTCGCCGGGCGCAGGTGGTCCAGCGCCCGGTGCACGTCGCGGGTGTACTCGGCGACGAGCTCCCGCTCCGTCGCGCGCACCCCGCCCAGGCCGAACGGGTCCAGCCGGGTGCCGCGCAGCACGCGCATGCCGTACAGCAGGCGGAAGGCCGGGTCGAACCAGGGGCCGAGGCGGAGCTTGCGCCTCATGCCCAGGGCGCGCAGGAACGGCGGGTGCAGGTTGTAGGAGACCCTCGCGCCCTCTCCGAACTCGGCGGCGATCCGCGCCCGCTCGGCCGGGTCCAGGTGCAGGCGCGCCACCTCGTACTCGTCCTTGTACGCCATCAGCCGGTGCAGCTGCCTGGCGTAGGCCTCGGTGACGGCGGTGCCGTCCGGAAAGACCTCACGCTCCCTGGCGAGGACCGCGCGGACGGCGTCGACGTACCCGGCGGCGTAGCGCGCGTTCTGGTACGCGACGAGGTCGGGGACCCGGACGGTGAGGATCCGGTGCAGCTCGCCGCCGGGTTCGGCGACCGCGTCGACCAGCTGTGCCGCCGACCTGTCGGGGAGCGGCGCGGCGGGGACGGCGGGGCGGGTCACCGCCGCCACGGCCTCGGGGGCGGCGACCACCGCGCGGCCCCAGTGGAAGGCGGCGACGGTCCGCTCGGCGGCCCTGCCTCCGCCCGCGCGGATGGCCCGCTCGACCGACTCCAGGCCGAGCGGGATGAGCCCGCGCTGCCAGGCGGCCCCGACGATGATCGTGTTGGCCGGCATGTGGTCGCCGAACAGCGCCTGGGCCAGCTCCTCGGCGTCGAGGTAGACGTTCAGCTCGCGCCGGGTCCGCGACTCCAGCGCGGCGATCGGCGAGCCGGGGTCGGTCAGGTGGGTGGACGGGTCGAGCACCATCGAACCGGTCGGCACCAGGCTGGTGGAGACCACCGCCACGGTACGGTCACGGTCGGCGGCGGCCAGGTGGGCGGGGTCGGTGGCGCCGATCAGGTCCAGCGCCAGGTAGGCGTCCACACTGGCCGCCCCGCCCCGCGCCGAGCGCTCGCCGTCACCGTCGAAGATGAGGATGTCGGAGACGACCGTGCCGCCCTTCTGGGCGAGGCCGGTCTGGTCGAGTCCTCGCGAGCGCCTGCCGTCGAGCATCGCGGCGGTGCCGAGGATCTGCGCGACCGACACCACGCCGGTGCCGCCGATGCCGACCAGCCTGATCGAGGCGTCCCCGGTGCGCGCCTCGGGGAGGGGCATGTCCGGCGGCGCGGGCACCGGTGCGCGCCCGCGGGAGGACGCCTTCTTCGTGGCGGGCATGACGGTCAGGAAGGACGGGCAGTCGCCCTCCACGCACGAGTAGTCCTTGTTGCAGGACGACTGGTGGATCTCGGTCTTGCGGCCGAACTCGGTCTCCACCGGCAGCACGGACAGGCACTCGGACTTCTGCCCGCAGTCGCCGCAGCCCTCGCAGACGCGCTGGTTGATCGCGACCCGCCTGACGGGGTCGGGCAGGTCGCCCTTCTTGCGCAGCCGCCGTTTCTCGGCCGCGCACTGCTGGTCGTGGACGAGGACGGTCACCCCGGGGATCGCGGCCAGCTCGCGCTGGGCGTCCTCCAGGGCCGTCCTGTCGCGGACCTCGGCGATGCCCGCGAGCCTGACCCCCCGGTAGCGTTCCGGCTCGTCGGTGGTGACGACGATCCTGCGCACCCCCTCGGCCTCCAGCCAGCGGGTCAGGTCGGGCACCGACAGGGCCGGGGTGATCGTCTGGCCTCCGGTCATCGCGACCGCGCTGTTGTAGAGCAGCTTGTAGGTGATGTTCACGCCCGCCCCGACCGCGGCCCGCACCGCGAGCGAGCCGCTGTGGTGGAAGGTGCCGTCGCCGAGGTTCTGGAAGATGTGCGGGGTGTCGGTGAACGGCGCCTGGCCGATCCACTGCGCGCCCTCGCCGCCCATCTGGGTCAGGCCGGTGAGCGTGCCCTTGCCCTCGCGGTTGAGCACCACCATCGTGTGGCAGCCGATCCCGGCGCCGACGGGCGCGTCGTCGGGGACGGCGGTGGAACGGTTGTGCGGGCAGCCCGAGCAGAAGAAGGGGGTGCGCTTGGGCGCGAGCAGTGTGAGCGGTGCCGGGCGCGAGATGACGGAGAGCCCCTTCGCCACCCGCTCGCCGAGGTCGGTCAGCCCCCTGCGGCGCAGCCGGAAGGCGACGGCCTTGGCGGCCAGGTCGGCGTCGACCGCGCCGTGCGGGGGAATGAGCCGCGCGCCGTTCTCGTCGAGCTTGCCCAGCACGCGCGGGGCGTCGGCGGTCCCGTACAGGATGTCCTTGACCGAGGTCTCCAGCAGCGGGGCCTTCTCCTCCACCACGAGGATCTCCGAGAGCCCTCTGGCGAAGGTCCTGACGATCTCGGGGTCCAGCGGCCAGAGCATGCCGATCTTCAGGAGGCGGACACCGGCCTCCTCCGGCGTGACACCGAGCTTGCGGAAGCCCTCGCGGACGTCGTGGTAGGCGGTTCCCGAGGCGACGATGCCCAGCCAGGCGTCGCGGGGGTCGGCGGTGACGTGGTTGAGCCCGTTCTCGCGGGCGTAGGCGCGGGCCAGGTCGAGGCGGGGGCCGAAGAGCGTGCGCTCCATCTCCAGCGACCACGGGGTGAGCAGGGTGGCGTCGGGCACGTGCCGGTACGGCCTGCCCTCGTACTCGACGACGGGCGTGACCGGGACGACCCGGTCACGCCCGACGTCCACGGTGCCGGTGGCGTCCACGACGTTGGAGACGGCCTTCACCGCGACCCACAGGCCGCTGGCCCGGGACGCCGCGATCGCGTGGCGTCCCAGGTCGAGCAGTTCCTGGACGCTGCCGGGATGAACGATCGGCATGCCCAGCGTGGCGAGCGTGCCCTCGGTCGCCGAGGGGAGGGTGGAGGACTTGCAGGTGGGGTCGTCGCCGCAGAGCGCGATCAGGCCGCCCTCGGGGTGGGCGCCGACGAAGTTGCCGTGCCGGAACGCGTCGGCCGCGCGGTCGACACCGGGCGCCTTGCCGTACCAGACGCCCAGCACGCCGGAGGTGCGCGGACGGGGAAGCGCGGGCACGAGCTGGCTGCCCCAGACGGCGGTGGCGCCGAGTTCCTCGTTCTGTCCCGGGCGGTGCACGACGCCGAGCGGCTCGGCGTGCCGGCGGGAGCGGGCCAGCTCCTGGTCGAAGCCGCCGAGCGGGGAGCCGGGGTAGCCGGACACCATCGCGCCGCTACGCAGGCCCGCGGCCCTGTCGGCGCGCATCTGGTCGAGGATGACCCGCACCAGGGCCTGGGTGCCGGTCATGAAGACCTGGCTCTCGTCGAGCAGGTAGCGGTCGTCGGGGGAGATCTCACGGGCGTCTGCGAAGATCGTCATGGTTTGTCGTCCCGTCGTCGGCGCTCCTGCAGTGCCGCAAGGTTATGCCAGGTAGAACAAAATTCGATGTCAAACTTTCCAGGGAGAGCACCTCTCGTTAGCATCCGATGTCATGGATGTGACGGATCGCGCAATTCTCGGTCTCTTGCAGGTGGAGGGGCGGTTGAGCAACCTGGAGCTGGCCGAACGGGTGCGGCTCACCCCCTCGCCGTGCCTGCGCCGGGTCCGCAACCTGGAGGAGACCGGAGTGATCACCGGCTACCGTGCCGTGATCGACCCGGTGGCGGTGGGGCGGGGCTTCCAGGTCGTCGCCTACGTGGAGCTGGAGGGCCAGGACGCCGAGACGGTCACCGCCTTCGAGGCCGCCGTGATGGAGATCGACGACGTGGTGGAGTGCCTGCGCATGTTCGGCCGCCCCGACTACGTGCTGCGGGTGGCGGTGCCTGACATGGACGCCTACAGCCAGCTGTGCCTGGAGAAGCTCGGCCGCCTGCCCGGTCTCGACAAGCTCACCTCCCAGATCGCCATGAAAGCCCTCAAACCCGGCGGCGTCCTGCCCCTCTGAGCTTCCGGCCGCCCTCAGGACACTCCGGAGTTCGAGGCGGGGCCAGGAGGATCCGTGACGCATGGCTCGCCGGTCGGCCGGGCTTGCACCGGCCCCGTTCCGGCTGGCTAGGATCACTCGTCATGAGGGTGACGGTGCTGACGGGTGCGGGGATCTCGACCGAGTCGGGGATCCCCGACTACCGCGGGCCGAACGGCATGTGGCGCAGGGACCCCGACCACGAGAAGCTCGTCACCTACGACCATTACATGGCCGATCCCGAGATCCGGCGGCGCTCGTGGCTGATGCGCCGCGACAACCCCGCGTGGGAGGCCGAGCCGAACGCGGCGCATCGCGCCCTCGCCGCCCTGCCGGACGCGTGGATCGTCACGCAGAACGTCGACGGCCTGCACCAGCGGGCCGGGTCGCCGCCCGAGCGGGTGCTGGAACTGCACGGCAACATGTTCGGCGCCCTGTGCACCGCCTGCGGCGCCCGCTCCACCACGCGCGAGGCGATCGACCGGATCGACGCGGGCGAGAGCGACCCCGCCTGTCACGAGTGCGGGGGCATCCTCAAGACGGCCACCGTGATGTTCGGCCAGTCCCTCGACCCGGTCGTCCTCACCCGCGCGGCCGAGGCGGCCGAGGAGTGCGAGGTGTTCCTCGCCGTCGGCAGCTCGCTGCAGGTGCAGCCCGCCGCCTCCCTGGCGGCGGTCGCGGTGCGCGCGGGTGCCCGGCTGATCGTCGTCAACGCCGAGCCGACCCCGTACGACCACCTCGCCGACGAGGTGATCCACGACCCCATCGGCGTCGCCGTCCCGCGCCTGTGCTCGTCCCTCACCTGAGAGAGGGGGCGGGCGTGCGTCCTCAGTCGCCGATGTTGACGACGCTGGTGAGGATGACCACCGACTCCTCGTCGGCCTCCAGCGAGTGCCGCCGCTGCGGGATCGGGGCCGTGTGGCCCTCGCCGAGTTCGACGGTCCGCTCGTCGTCGACGAGCCGTACCCGTCCCATCAGGACGTGCAGGCTCCCGGCAGGCGCGGCCTCGTGGTCACCGAGGGCCGTCCCGGCGGTCAGCGCGATGACCGCCTGGCGCAGGGTGCCCTCGTTGAGGTAGGTGTGGGCGCTGCGGCCGTGCGCGCTCGCCCTGGCGAGGGTGAGATGCTCCTGGGCGAGAGCCAGTACGTCGGTCATCGGGTTTCCTTCCGGTCGTTGTGAATCTTGCCCTGGGCGGGCGAGACGCAGAGCCAGGCGAAGGTAAAGTCATCCGCCCCGCCGGGCGGAGGGCCGCCCGTCGAAGCGGATGGTCCGAAGCAGGTCCGCGGCGGGACGGTCGAGGATGGTGACGCTCGCCGCGGGAGGGAGCGAGCCGCCGCGGGCACGCTCGACGAGCACCCGCCAGCGGCGGCAGTGCCGGGCGAAGGTCGCGCTCGTGACGACCCGGCCGCGCGAGAGCTGCCCCTCGCGGGCGAGCCTCGGCTCCACGTCGAGCAGGATCAGGTGGACCTCGTTGCCGGCCCTGCGGGCCAGCCAGGCGAACCCGTACAGGATGTGCGGCCACGTGCCGCGGGTGTGCGCGACGACGGCGTGCCCCTTCCACATGGCGCGGGCGATCCGCACCGCGTGGGTGGTGTGCACGAGCGGGACGCGGGCTCTTTGCGGGATCGGTCCCAGGTAGGGGGCCCACCAGTTGCGGGACTGGCGTGAGTCGATGACGAGGGCGTCACCGGCGCGCACCGGCTCCCTCTCGTCGCCGCGCAGCCCGTACAGACGGTCGAGCAGGGTGCTCTTGCCCGCGCCGGGGATCCCCGCGAGGAGCACCAGCGATCCGGCCGGATAGCGCAGATCCCCGGCGGAGGGCCCGCTGGCCGGTGTGGTGGCCATCACGTGCACCTCGCTGGTGTGGGGGGCTTCACTCATGCCGCGTCCCGCGTTCCGGGGGAGAAGCCGGTGGGACGGTGCCCGGAGGGGGAGGGGGGTGTCAGGGGGCATGCTCGCTCCTCGAATGCGCTCGGCCATTCGAGGTCTCCTTCACCCGCGTCTCGCGGGCGACCGCCCGGGGACGCCACAGGGCGTCCGTACTGACCGGGCCGGTCTTTGGGAAGTACTCCCCTCGTTCGTTCAAGGTTAAAGGAAAGCGGGCGATCTCGCGTTCATGAAGGGTGACTCTTCCGGACGCGCCGCGGCGCCGGCACCCCTCCCGCGATCCGTACGGGCCGGTCTGCCGGCTCGGCCTCGTGGTCCGCTGGTGTAGGGGTGCCGGCGCCGCCGGGAAAGCCCTGGGCCTGACGCCCGTCGGTGGTCCGTCAGTAGTTGTAACCGGAGTTGTTGGAGCCGGAGTTGTTCGAGTTGCCGGAGTTGTGGGAACTCGGGTGCGAGGAGGGCGTGGGGGAGGAACCGCCCGTGGGGGAGGTCGTCGAGGTGGCCGCTCCGCCGGGCCTGATCAGGCCGAGCAGGCCGTGCGTACCGCCGTCGCTGCCCGCGCTGAACCACAGGGAGTTCGTGCCGCCGACGGTCTCGGTACCTGGCTCCAGGTCCCACAGGCCGCTCAGGGTGATGGGCCTGCCGTCGGAGGAGCGCAGCGGGCCGAGCGAGCGGCCGTTGCGCGGGTTGTAGGCGTTGATGCGGCCGTCGCCGAAGTTGCCGACCAGCAGGGCACCGGAGAGGTTGCCGAAGTTCTTCGGGGCCAGCGTCATCGCCCAGGGGGCGTTGAGGGCTCCGCGAGCGACGAAGCGGCCGAGGAACCGGCCGGAGCCGTTGAACTGGCTGACGAACCCCTTGCCCTGCCCGGCCACGGACTTGCCGGTCTCGGGGTCGCGCTTGGCGTACGCGACGAGCACGGAGTTGCCCACGACCTCCACGTTGAACGGCGCGTAGTTCTCCGGCAGGCCGGGGTCCTGGAACGCGCGGCGGCCCATCGAGATCCGGTCGAAGTCGCCGTTGAAGACGTGGATCCGGTTGCGGGCGAAGTCGGCGGCGAGCAGCATCGGCCCCCGGTTCGTCTGGGCGAGGGCGAGGCCCTTGAAGTCGGCGCCCTTGACGAACGCGCTGATGATCGCGTCGTCGGGGTCGGCCTCGGCGTTCCAGCCGGTGATCGCCCCGCTGGGGCTGGCGAAGATGAACGTGGCCGGCCCGGAACCACCGGGCCCCTTCACGACGAACTCCTCGCCCATGTTGACGACCTGCCCGGTGGGCCTGCCGCCGGGGACGCGGACCTGGGTCTTCTCCTGCTTCACGGTGCCCGCGCCGCCGGAGTAGACGGTGGCCAGGCCGGTGCCCGTGGCCGAGACCCAGAGGGTCTTGCCCATCGCCAGTCCCCACGGGTTGACCAGCGCGGGGTCGGTGACCGCGGCCCGTCCGCTGACGTCCGAGACCAGGTTGGTGACCGCGAAATGCTTTCGCAGGCTCTGTTGACCGGCCTTCTCGGGACCGCTCGCGGTCCCGGCCTGTTTCGCTCCGGCCCGCGCCTGATGGGTCCCGGCGGACGCCGTACCGGCGACGCCCATGACCAGGACCGTGGCGCAGATCGTGACGGTGCGTACTCGCATTCATGGCTCCTCTGTGAGGGAGTGCCTTTCGCCGCGAGATACGCGTGGGGTCCGTGCGCGGTTCAGTCCGCTTCTCCAGGGCCGGCACCCGGGAGGAGTCGTGGGGACGGGGGAGTCAGCGGAGGGCGGCCGCCTCGGCGGCCAGTTTCTCGATGCGCGAGTAGTCGCCGTCGGCGAGCGCGTCGGCCGGGGTGAGCCAGGTGCCGCCCACGCACCCGACGTTCGGCAACGCGAGATAGTCGGGGGCCGTCGCGAGCTTGATGCCACCCGTCGGGCAGAACGTGACCTGCGGCAACGGGCCGCCGAGTGCCTTCAGGTACGGCAGGCCGCCGGCGGCCTCGGCGGGGAAGAACTTCATCTCGGTCACCCCGCGGTCGGCGAGCGCCATGACCTCGGAGGCGGTCGCCACACCGGGCAGGAACGGCACCCCGCTCACCTCCATGGCGTCGACCAGCCCCGGGGTGGTTCCCGGGCTGACCAGGAACCTGGCACCGGCCGCGACGGAGGCCGCCACGTCGGCCGGGGTGCGGATGGTGCCGGCGCCGATCACCGCCTCCGGGACCTCGGCGGCGATGCGCGTGATGGAGTCCAGGGCGGCGGTGGTGCGGAGGGTCACCTCGATGACCGGCAGGCCGCCCGCGACCAGGGCTCGGGCCAGGGGGACCGCGGTCTCCGGATCGTCGATCACGACGACCGGGACGACCGGGGCGATGTCGAGCAGACTCATGCGAACTCCAGGTTGGACAGGCGCCGGCTCAGCCAGGCCGCCGCGCCGGTGAGGGCGGGCTGAGGGGCCACGATCAGCACCGTGGCGATGTCGGAAAGGTAGTCGTTCAGGGTCGGGGTGGCCTCGAAGCGACGGCGGAAGTCGCTGGAGCGGACCCGGTCCACGATACGTGGCAGCACGCCGCCGCCCAGGTAGACGCCGCCCCGCGCGCCGAGGGTGAGGGCGACGTTCCCGGCGAAGGTGCCGAGCATGGCGCAGAAGACCTCGACGGTCTCCGCGCACAGCGAGTCGTCCATCCGGGCCACGATGTCGGAGGCGGGCAGTGCCGGCGCGTCCGTTCCGCGGACGAGCGCGAGAGCTCGGTGCAGACGTGACAGCCCCGGCCCGGACAGCAGGTGCTCGGCCACCACGTGCTCCAGGCCGTCTCCGCGCAGTGCCCGGACGATCTCGTGGTCCCGCCTGTCGAGGACGGGCGCCGTGACGTGCCCGCCCTCCCCGGGGATCGGCACCCATCCCTCGGCCGCGGGCACCAGACCGCCCACGCCGAGACCCGTCCCCGGCCCGAGCACGACCTTGACGCCGTGCGAGGGCTCGGGACCGCCCAGGGAGACCAGGTCGTCGCCCCGCAGGTACGGCAGGGACGCGGCCAGCGCCTCGAAGTCGTTGAGCAGCCAGGCGTTCGGGATGCCCAGGTCGCGTACCGACCCGGTCCACCCGGAGTTGGTGAGCCGATAGCGGTCGCCCTCCACGGGCCCCGCGATCGCGACGCACGCGGCTCCCGGCTGAACTCCGCCCGCATGATCTGCGATATAGGCGGCTACGGCTTCGGGAAGGCCATCGTGTTCCGCGCCCGCGAGCACGGCCACCGCCTCGGGCTGTCCACCGGGCTCGGTGACCAGCCCGAACCGGGCGTTGGTGCCGCCGATGTCGGCGACGAGCCAGGGAAGGCTCACGAGATCTCCTTCGCGGACCGTGTGAAGGAGACGATGTGCGCGCTCACGCCCGGATCCCGCTCTGGGCGGTCGCCGGGCGGGTGCCGTTCGCGACGGCCTCGGCGTGGCCGTTCAGCGCGAAGACGCCCGCGCCGCGTTCCGCGGGGCCCGCCGCGCGGCGGAAGGCGCCGAACAGCTCGCGGCCGGTGCCGACCCACTGGGCGTCGGTGAGCGGCGCGCCCTGAAGGGGCCTGGCGGCCAGTTCCTCGGCGCCGACCAGCAGCTCCAGGGTGCCCGCGGCGGCGTCGAGGCGGATGGGGTCACCGTCGCGCACCAGTGCGATGGGGCCTCCGTCGGCGGCCTCCGGCGACAGGTGGATGGCCGCGGGGACCTTGCCGGACGCGCCGGACATGCGGCCGTCGGTGACGATCGCCACCCGCTGCCCCCTGTCCAGCAGCACCGCCATCGGCGGGGTGAGCTTGTGCAGCTCCGGCATGCCGTTCGCGCTCGGCCCCTGGTAGCGGATGACCGCCACGAAGTCCTGCCCGTCCAGCTCGCCCGCGTCGAAGGCGCGCAGCAGCTGAAGCTGGTCGTCGAAGACCTTGGCCGGGGCCTCGATGACGAGGTGCTCGTCCTTGACGGCGGAGACCTTGCTGACCGCGCGGCCCAGGTTGCCGTCGAGCATGTGGATGCCGCCGTCGGCGGAGAACGCCTCGGAGACCGGGCGCAGCACGTCGAGGTCGGTGCTGCCCTCGGTGCGCTCCTGCCAGACCAGCTCGCCCTCCTTGAGTTCGGCGGCCGAGCGGTAGTGGTCCAGCCCTCGCCCGGCGATCGTGAGCACGTCGCGGTGGAGCAGCCCGGCGTCCAGCAGGTCGCCGATGAGCACCTGCATGCCGCCCGCGGCCTGGAAGTGGTTCACGTCCGCGTGGCCGTTGGGGTACATGCGGGTCAGCAGCGGCACCGCCTTCGACAGCGCGGCCAGGTCGTCCCACAGGAGCTCGATGCCGGCCGCCGCGGCGATGGCGACGATGTGCATGGTGTGGTTGGTCGAGCCGCCGGTCGCGAGCAGTGCCACGCAGGCGTTGACGATCGCCTTCTCGTCGACGACCTCGCCGACGGGGGTGTACTCGGAGCCGTGCGCGGTCAGCTCGACCGCCCGCCTGCCCGCGGCCTTCGTCAGGGCCTCGCGCAGCTCGGTGCGCGGGTTGACGAACGTCGAGCCCGGCAGGTGCAGGCCCATGACCTCGATCATGACCTGGTTGGAGTTGGCGGTGCCGTAGAAGGTGCAGGTGCCGGGGGAGTGGTACGACTTCGCCTCGGCGTCCAGCAGCTCGCCCTTGCCGACCTTGCCCTCGGCGAACAGCTGCCGGGTGCGGGCCTTGACCTTGTTGGGCAGGCCGGAGGTCATCGGACCGGCGGGGACGAACACCGCGGGCAGGTGGCCGAAGTGCAGCGCCCCGATCAGCAGGCCGGGAACGATCTTGTCGCAGACGCCGAGCATGAGGGAGGCGTCGAACATGTCGTGCGAGAGCGCGATCGCGGTGGCCATCGCGATGACCTCGCGGCTGTAGAGCGAGAGCTCCATACCCGCCCGGCCCTGCGTGACGCCGTCGCACATCGCGGGCACGCCCCCGGCGAACTGCGCGACGCCGCCGGCCTTCCTGACGGCGGCCTTGAGGATCGCCGGGTAGGTCTCGTACGGCTGGTGCGCCGACAGCATGTCGTTGTAGCTCGACACGATCGCCACGCCGGGCTTGACGCCTGCGCGCAGGTCCCGCTTGTCGCTCTCGCCCACGGCGGCGAAGCCGTGCGCGAGGTTCGCGCAGCCCAGGCTCGCCCTGGCGGGGCCGCGCAGGCGGGCCGCCTCGGCCTCGGCGTGAAGCCGGTTCAGGTAGGCGGTGCGGCTGGGGCGGCTGCGCTCGACCAGACGGTCGGTCACCTCCTGGATCACGGGGTGCATCCGGACTCCTCGATCGTGGTCGGCGTCATCGTTGCCGGGATGGTCGCTTCGGGCAGGGCGGTCGGCTCGCGTGCTCACTCCGCCCCCTCCTCGTGCCAGACGCGGCCGCTGCGGCCGACGAGCTCGTGGGCCGCGGCGGGTCCCGCGCTGCCCGCCGGATACGGCTCGGGCGGGGTTCCCCGCGACTCCCACTCGTCGAGGATCGGGTCGATCCACCGCCAGGCGGCCTCGACCTCGTCGCGCCGCATGAACAGGGTCGGGTTGCCGGCGAGGACGTCCATGAGCAGCCGCTCGTAGGCCTCGGGCACCCGGCCGGTGAAGGTCTCGGCGAAACTGAGGCTCAGCGGGACGGGCTTGAGCGCCACCTCGCCCGCGCCGGGCTCCTTGGCCATGATGTTCAGCTGGATGCCCTCGCTCGGCTGCAGCCGCAGCACGAGCCGGTTCGGCGTGCTGTCAGGGAAGATCGAGTGGGGCACGTCCTTGAACTGCACCACGATCTCCGAGTAGCGCTGCGGCATGCGCTTGCCCGTACGCAGGTAGAACGGCACCCCTGCCCAGCGCCAGTTCCTCACCTCGGCGCGGATCGCGGCGAAGGTCTCCACCCGGCGGGAGTCGTCGGTGGGCGCGGTCTTGTCGGGCTCGTCGAGGTAGCCGGGCACCGGGACGCCGCCGGACTCGCCCGCCGTGTACTGGCCGCGCACGGTGAAACGGTCCACCTCGCCGCCGGTGATGGCCCGCAGCGCCTGGAGGACCTTGACCTTCTCGTCGCGGATCGACTCGCGGTCGTTGCGCGACGGCGGCTCCATCGCCACCAGGCAGAGCAACTGGAGCAGGTGGTTCTGCACCATGTCGCGCAGCGCGCCTGCGTGGTCGTAGTAGCCGCGACGGCCGGGGGTGCCGACGGTCTCGGCGACGGTGATCTGGACGTGGTCGATCCACAGGGAGTTCCAGATCGGCTCCAGGAACGCGTTGGCGAACCGGAGCACGAGGAGGTTCTGGACCGTCTCCTTGCCCAGGTAGTGGTCGATACGGTAGATCTGCCGCTCGTCGAAGATGGCGCCGACCTCGTCGTTGATCCGCATCGCGCTGCGCAGGTCGCGTCCGAGCGGCTTCTCCAGCACCACCCGCGAGGCGGGGGTGACCAGGCCGGCGCGGTGTGCCTCGCGGCAGAACGGGCCGAATGTCATGGGCGGGCTGGCCAGGTAGAACACCCGGTCGCGGCGCTCGTGCCCGTCGAGCGTCTGGGCGAGTCTCGTCCACCCCGTGGGGTCCTGGCCGCTGATGTCGATGGTGACGTGGTGCAGGCGGCCGAGGAAGCGCCGCCAGGTGTCGAGGTCGTCCTGCGGCACCGAGCCGCGCATCGCGGCGTCCACCTTGCCGCGGAAGTCGGCGTCGTCGAGCCCGCCGCGGGACATCGCGATCACGCGGGTCTCGGGGGCGAGACGTCCGTCCCGGTCGGAGTGGTAGAGCGCCGGGAGGAGTTTCCGCATGGAGAGGTCGCCGGTGCCGCCGAAGACGATGAGGTCGGCGGGTTGCGGGGTCTCGGACATCGGGGGAACTCTCCGTGATGATCTATCGAATTTGGGGATAGATCGGACACTAGCTAGATCTTGCGCTCTACACAAGCGGAGTTTTGTAATTTGAGATGAGAAAGTAGGAAGTTTTCATTTCCTAAGTGGGTGTGATTCACTTGGCGGATGCCTCGACGTCCCGCTGCCGCGCTGGCCACCAGCGGTGAGGTGTTGCACCTCATCCGCTCGGGCGAGGCCGCCACCCGAGCGGACATAGGGCGTGTCACCGGCCTGTCCAGACCCGCCGTGTCCCTGCGCGTCACCGAGCTGCTGGAGCGGCGCCTCGTCGTGGAGGACAGTGAGGGCCCCTCCACCGGAGGCCGCCCGCCCACCCGCCTGGTCTTCAACGCCTCAGGCGGGGTCGTCCTGGTCGGATCTCTCGGCGCGAGCCGCGCACAGGTCGCCGTCTGCGACCTCGCGGGCAAGGTGCTGGCCGACACCGCCCTCTCGGTGGACGTGGAGGAGGGGCCGGACGTCGTCCTGCCGCTGGTCATGCGGAGCTGGAGCGAGCTGCTCGGCGACCGCCCCGTCTCCCTGGTCCGCGGCGTCGGCCTGGGGGTCCCCGCCACGGTGGAGTTCGCGGCCGGTCGCACCGAGAGCGCCCGGATCATGGCCAGCTGGACCGGTGTGGCCATCCCGCCGATCATCGCCGAGAGCTTCCCCGCCCCCGTCTTCCTCGACAACGACGTGAACGTCATCGCGATCGGTGAGCACCGCGAGGTCTACGCGGGCGAGGCCGACGACCTGCTGTTCATCAAGGTCTCCACCAGGATCGGCTCCGGAGTGATCGCCGGGGGCGAGATCCTGCGGGGCGCGCTGGGCGCCGCGGGGGAGATCGGGCACATCCCGGTCCGCGACGGCGGGGGCGTCCTGTGCCGCTGCGGCAACATCGACTGCGTCGACTCCGTCGCCAGCGGCACCGCGATCCTGCGTCAGCTCCGGGCCAGGGGGCACGAGGTCACGAGTCTCGCCGACGTGGTGAGCCTGGTCAGGGCAGGGGACGCGGAGACCATGACCGTGGTCCGCGACGCCGCCCGGATGCTCGGCGAGGTCGTCGCCAGCGCGGTCAACCTGCTCAACCCCTCGGTGGTCGTTCTCGGCGGAGACGTCGCGGAGACCTTCCAGCCGATGGTCTCGGGGGTCCGCGAGGTCATCTACCGCCGCTCGACGGCGCTGGCCACCCGCAACCTGCGGATAGAGCGCAGCCGGCTCGGCCCGAGCGCCGGGATCATCGGCTGCGCCCACATGGTCCTGGACCACATCCTGTCGCCCGAGGCCGTCGACTCCGCCGGCTGGCAACCGCCGCGCTCGGTCCGCTCCGTCCGCTCCCTCGTCTGAGCCCTCTCGTCTGGAGCCCGTCTCGTTGCCTGCTACGCCTCCTGCGGGGTCTCCCTGCGATCCGCCGTGCCGGTGGACCTGGCGTTGAGCACCACCAGCGCCAGCAGGACGAGCAACCCGGCGAAGGTCGCGGCCAGGCCCACGAACTCGGCGAACCAGCCGACCAGGACGGGGCCCAGCAGCAGTCCCGAGTAGGTCAGCGTGGTGAACCTGGCCAGTGCCGCGGCCGCCCCGAGGCCCTCCGCGCCGCCGTGCCCCACCGCGCTGAAGATGAGGGGGAGCAGGACCGAGAGACCGATCCCCACCACCGCGAAACCCACGATCGCGACGACGATCCCCGGGCTGAGCACGACCATCAGCAGGCCGCAGAGGGCGATGCCGCCGCTCACCCTGACCAGGGCGGGCGCGCCGTACCGCTCGTGGAGGCGGTCACCGACGAGGCGGCCCGCGGTCTGGCACAGGTTGAAGAACGTGTATCCCAGCGAGGCGACGGCGAGGGTGGCGCCGCGATCCTCCAGCAGGAAGACACCGCTCCAGTTACCGACCGCGCCCTCCAGGATCAGGATGACGGCGCCCATCGCGCCGAACATCAGCACCCGCGGGGTCCACCCGTCCCGCCACTTCACCCGGACCTTCTTCTCGCCCTCCCGGCTCGCGTGCCGGTCGGCCGAGGCCGGCAGCATCCACAGCCCGGTGACCAGCGAGAACAGCGCCACGGCCACGCCCAGCCACAGGAAGTGCGACATGGGGGTGAGGCCGGCCTGGATGGCGAGGCCGCCCAGCACGGAGGCGATCATCGCGCCGATGCTCCAGGCGGCGTGGCAGCGGTTCATGACGGACCGTTTGTGAGCGCGCTCGACCGCGATGGCGTGGGCGTTCATGGAGACGTCGAGAAGCCCGTCGATCAGACCGAAGATCACCAGTGCGACGGCGAGCTGGATCGGATCGGAGGCCAGCGCGAGGCCGACCAGGGAGAGCGGCAGCGCCACCCCGGTCACCCGGGCGATCGGCGCGCTGCCGTACCGGGCCACCAGGCCACCGGCGAGCTGCATGGCGACCAGGGCCGAGACGGAGGGGACGACGAGCAGGAGACCGAGCTGCCCGGCGGAGAGGTCGTGCTCCACCTTCAGCGAGGGGACCCTGATCAGGAAGCTGGCGTAGGAGATCCCCACGATCAGGAACGCCGACATCGCGGCGAGGCGGGTCAGGCCCGCGGCCCGCGACATCACCGCTTCGGGAGGCGTCCCCGGCGGCTCACCGGCGGGAGAGTCAACCCCGGGCGGCTCGTTGGGAGGCCGTCCTCCGGAGGCGGGTTCGGTCATGTTCTCAGGCGCCGTCATCGCCGGCCCACTCCTTCATCCACCTGGGGTCCACTTCGTCCTCCTCGCGGATGAACCGCACGTCGGCCGAGACACGCATGACGTCGGTCACGGTGTCGAGGGAGGCGTGCACCACGTACGGGTTGTGCACGGTCAGGTCGCCCGCCTCGTAGTCGCTCCACAGCCATCGCCGGTCGACGACGCGGGCCGTCGTCTGGAGGTCGTGGCTGATCGGCCGGGAGTCGTGGGCCCGATCGGTTCGAAGCCGCGCCGGGTCGAACCGCTCCGCGGACTCCCGGTGCGAGCCCTCCAGGTAGACCAGGCCCCCGGTCTCCATCGGGCAGTCGCCGACCGGTATCCACATCGTCAGGACGCGGTCGCTGCCCTGGGACATGTACGCGTGATCGGTGTGGGCGCGGGAGGCCCGCAGCGAGCCCGCGTAGAAGTGGCGCAGGATGCCCCGGGGCAGCAGCCGGACGGGGCCATCGAGCAGGGTCGAGGCGAGCTCCGTCAGGGCCGGTTGCCGGGCGAAGGAGGCGAACCGCTCGGTACGCACGAAGTCGTAGGCGGGGTGGTCCCTCACCCCGTGGGAGGGCAGCCCCTCCGGCGGACGGCCGGAGAAGACGCCCTCCTCGGGGGTGGTCCCCGGCTTGAGCAGACCTTCGGGAAACGCCGACAGGTACGCCGCCCGCAGGGAGAGGACCGCCTCGCGGTCGAGGAACCCCCGCAGCAGCAACAGGCCGTCGTCGTGGAACCGCCGCCTGAGCGCCTCGGGATCGCCGAGCAGCGCGCTGCTGTCGGCGAGCGGGGCGAACAACTCGTCGGTGAACGGGATGGGCACGCCGTTGGAGGAGACGGCCCGCCTGTCTCCTGGCATCAGTAGACCCCCTCGGTGATCTGGTCGGCGTCCTCCGCCTCGTAGGGCCCCACTCGCGCCACCCCCGGCCACGGAAACCAGGGATGCGGCGGGGCGGAGACGGCGCTGTCCCGCTCCAGCAGGTTGGGCAGGAAGAGATCCTCCAGGAGGGTCACCGCCCTGATCCGGCCCCGTTCACCGGTGGCGGCCTCCCGCCAGACGTCGTCGGGCCGGACGACGTGCATGACCGCGAAGGGCGGCGGCAGATGGTAGCTGTGCGGCTCTTCGGGGGAGGGGGCGTCCCCCTGGAGGGCGTGCCCGACGAGGGTGTTGCCGTAGGTGTCGATCCACTGGACCCCGTCCAGATACTCCTCGCGCAGATAGCGCGCCTCCTCGGGGGAGCAGGAGGTGCCGCCGGTGCACACCGCGCGGACGCCGTACTCGGCGAGGGGCTTGTCCAGTGCGGGGGCGAGCGACAGGAGCAGTTTGGCGGTCGTGAAGAGCAGGCTGACCCGCTCGTCCCGCAGGAGGTCCGCCGTCTGCGCGACGAGGTGCTCGACGTAGGCGTCGGCGCCGTCGCCGTCGTTGGAGGCGCGAAGCAGGTGTTTCACCCAGCGCGGGTCGAAGTCCACGGAGAAGACCGCCGCCCCCCAGCTGTCGCCGAGCAGCTTGACGAAATGCCCGTAGGCGTGCGGGCCGCTGGGCGTCATGGCCAGGATGTCGCCGCCGAGCAGGCCGCGGGCCTCCAGCATGACGCGGTACATCTTCACGTCGTAGACGGCGCGGGTCACATCGACGACCCGGTACGGCGGCCCGGACGTCCCGCCGGTCTCCACGACGCGGAACGGCCGCCCCGCGAAGCCCCTGGGCACGAGGTCGCGCGCGCTCACCCCCCGCAGGTCGGTCTTGTCGAACAGGCCGAACAGGCGCAGGGAGGCGTAGTCGGTGACGTCGCGGATCGGGTCGAAGGGCAGGCGGCTCCTGCGCGCCAGCCAGAACGGTGAGCCGGTCTCCTCGCTGAAGTGCCAGCTCATCATGCGCGCCGTCCACTCGTCGAGGGACTCGCGCATGGCGGGGATCTGTTCTCGCATGGCGTCCAGCAGGGAGCCGACCGGGAGGTGATGACTGCTCGGGTTCAGGACGACACTCCTTGGGGAACGGCCGCGAAGCAGGCCGGGTGTACGAAGCGGGACCCGGCGGCGACGTCACGCGCTCCCGCCTCGTCCGCGGAGACGACGACGGCGAAGGGGAAGGGCAGCTCGCAGCCGACGAGTGGATGGCCGACGTCGTCGACGTGGACGAGGGTGGGCGCGAGGAACGTCGTCCCGCCCGACCTGACCAGGAGCGGCCGCCGGGTGAGGACGCGCCCGCCGGGGGCGAGCCGGTCGGAGACGAACGCGGCCATGCGCGCGGCGTCGGCCTCGGGCCACGACGCCTGCGGCAGGCGCGGGTCGGGCGGGTCGAGGGAGATGCCGTCGAGCACCGCCGCGACCGCGCGGCCGCGCTCGACGGCGGGTTCCCCGGCCGTCCGCAGGCAGACCACCGTGGACACGCAGGTGCAGAACCGGCCCGCGTCCCGCGCGATCCGGAAGGCGAGCTCGGTGGGATCCACCGGCTCCCGCGCGCCCACGATCACGCAGGCCCGCCCGGGGCCGCGCAGATCGAGGGACGGCGTGTCCATCGCCGGTTCCGCGGCCAGGCCGTCGCCGCCGTAGACGACCTGCCTGTCGGTCGCCCGGATCAGCGCGGGCAGGACCCGGGGCGCGCTCGGGTAGTAGCCCAGCGTCTCCGGCGGCCAGCCCACGCTCAGCAGGGCACCGATCAGGCGGGCCGACGACAGCGGCTCGCGCCTGCTGGGGCGGACCCAGACCGCCGCGCCCGACAGCGCCGCCTCGAGCACTCCCTCCAGGCAGGTGAAGGTGTTGGCGGGCAGGGAGACCAGGGTGAGCCCGCCGGTCTCGCGCACGTCCGCCGCGAGCTCCTCCAGCCGCTCGCCGAGCATCGCCGACCAGCGGCGCACGAGAACGGAGGGGAGCCCCGCCGTGGCGCGCATCGCCTCGTCGAACCCCCCGGCGTCCTGGACGCCGAGGGACTCGACGGGTACGCGGCCGTGCCCGAACAGCGCGACGGCCTCGCGGAGCATCTCCATGCGCCGGGCGAAGGGGGGAACGGTCGTCGCGGCACGACGCGCCCGCAGGCGCGCGGCGTCGTCGCGGACGAGGATCTCCGGGGCGAGGGAGAGCGACGGCCCTCCGGGGACGGGCACGGTGTCCATCGACCGGTACCACCGTCCCGCGCGCAGCAACGGCAGGACCGCCTCGCCGGTCACGACAGCGCGTCCCGCAGCGCGTGGACGACCCGCTCCTGCTGGGCTCGCGTCATGCCGGGAAAGAGCGGCAGACAGATGTGCCGGGAGGTGAACGCCTCGGCGTTCGGGAAGGACCGGTTCGCGAAGCGCCGGGCGAAGTAGGGCTGGCGATGGAGCGGGACGTCGTACACCTCGCCCGCGAGCCGTACCCCTTCGGCGCGGAGGTGCCGCTTGAGCGCCGCGCGGTCGACGCCCTCGGGCAGCAGGGCGAGATACTTGTAGTGGTTCGTCGCGCACCCCGCGGGTACGGCGGGGCGCTTCAGTGAGGGCACGCCGGCCAGGCCGTCGTCGTACCGGGCGGCCAGCTCGGTACGCTCGGCCAGCACCTCGGCCAGCCGGGCCAGATGGGTGAGGCCCACCGCCGCGTGCAGTTCGCTCATCCGCCAGTTGCTGCCGAGATCGTCGTGGAGGTTCTCCTCGAAGGAGCGCTTGCCGTGGTCGCGCAGGTGCATGACGCGCCTCAGGTCGTTCTCGTCCGCGCTGAGCAGGCCGCCCTCGCCACTAGTGATGATCTTGGTGGGGTACAGGGAGAAGGCGGCCAATCGGCCGAAGGTGCCCGCCCGGCGTCCGTGCAGCGAGGAGCCGAGGGCGTGGGCGGCGTCCTCGACGACGGCGATCCCCTGCCTGTCGCACTCGGCCAGCACCTCGGCCAGCGAGTCGGGGACGACCCCGGCGATGTGCACGGGCACGACCGCGGCCACGTCCTCGTGGGCGGCGAGGGCGGCGCGCAGCCCTTCGGGGTCCATGCCGAGACCGTCAGGCTCCATGTCGACGAAGTCGACCCGGGCGCCGGCGCGGACGGCACTCGCCGCGGTCGCGAAGAAGGTGTTGGCCGGGACCAGGACGGTGCGCCCCTCGACCCCGACGATTCGTAGCGCGATCTCCAGGGCGGAGGAGCCCGAGCTCACCGCCGCCGTGCCACGCCCGATCTCCCCGGTCGCGAGCGCCTCCAGCCGGGTGCCGCGCGTTCCGAGCGTGAGGGACCCGGAGGCGAGGGCGTCGTCGACGAGGTCCAGGATGTCCAGGCGGGCCCGGACATCGAACCCGATCTTGGCCGCGGGCACGTCCGGCGCGGCGGTGGCGGGCTCGGCCAGGGACCGGGTGAAGAAGTCCGCCGCCTCGGGCAGGCCGGTGCCGTGGCCCATGGGCAGCGGCAGGATCTCGGCCGAGGAATGGGCGCTCACGATCCGTTCGCCGGCGGTCTTGGCGTCGCCGGGATCGAGGCGTCCGTCGGCCGTGCCGTACTGGACCTGCAGCGGAGCGGGGGCGAGCGCCGCGTACAGGTCGGGGAGGTCGGCGTGACGCAGGATCGACGGCAGGGCGACGTACTGGTTCCAGGCCAGCGACCGGCCGATCATCGTCTCGTACGTGCCCAGATGGCTGGCGGCGCACAGCGGGAGCGGCTCCTCGCGCAGCAGCGCGGCGTGCAGCGCCACGGCCGCGCCCATGCTGTGCCCGAACAGGCCGACCCGCCCGGGCGCCACGTCCGGATGCGCGCCGAGCCAGTCGAGCGCGGCTCCCGCGTCCTCCGCCATCGCCCCGAGGAGGCTCCCGCCGCGCAGCCGCAGCGTGCCGTCCAGCACGTCGCCGGGATCGCGCCCGCCCAGCGTGGCGGGCTCCGCCCACCGGTCGAGACCGTGGTCGAGGGTGAGGGTGAGGAAACCGGCCCGGGTCAGGTGCGCGGCGACGTCGCGCCCGGGATGGTCGGGAGGCAGGAGCCCGGTGACCCGTTCCAGGGTCGCGTTGCGCCCCGGGCAGACCAGCACGGCCGGCCACGGCCCCGGGCCCGGCGGGGCCAGCATGACCGCGCGCAGCTCCCGGCGGCCCTCGTGCTCGAAGAGGTAGTGGTCCACCCGCGGCTCCCCGCCCTCCTGCCTGCGGGTGGAGCGCACCCGAAGGGGCACCTGCCGGACGGCGGCCAGCCGGGCCACCGCCCTGCGCACCTGGGCGTTGCGGACGGCGGCGAGGGCGGGGTCGGACGTGGGGGAGCCGGGGGCGGAATCGACCGGAGAGTGGCCGAGATGGTGGAACCGGTCGATCGACGTCAACGCGAACCCCGGATCTCAGACGAAGTCGGCGTGGAGCGTGTGCGGAACCTCGACGCGGTAGGTGTTCAGTGCGTCGTCCAGCTTGATCCGCCCCTTGCGCAGCCATTCGAGCAGCTCGTTCTGCGGCCGGTAGAAACAGGATTTGCACAGGTCGGTCCTGAGCGGGTTGCTCGACTCCCACTCGGCTCTGGGACCGCCCTCCAGGACGTTCAGGTAGCCGTCCTGGAGCACGTTGCCGATGCGGTAGCGGCTGTTCAGGTGGACCTGGGGGCAGGGGTAGAGATGGCCGTCCGCTCCGACGGCCGTGACGAAGCGGCTGTAGTGGCAGTGGTCGAAGTCGCCCTCGACGGACTCCACCTGGTCCATCGGTCCCCGGTCGAGCTTGGGCACGGAGACCTCGAACTCCTCCGACGACAGCGCGGAGACCTCGTCGAGCGAGGCGGAGACCTCCGCCATGACCTGCTCGATCGTCTCGTGGCCCATCGAACTGTAGAACTCCGGCTCGAACCGTACGTAGTGGGCTCCGGAGTCGCGCGCTATCAGGGCGGCCTGCGTGATCTCCCGGTAGTTCTGCATGGTGATCACGAAGTTGAACCCGATGCGGAACTCGGGGTCGACGGCGTTGTCGCGCAACCTGCGGACGGAGCCGAGGAAGGACTTGAACGTCTGCTCGCGGTCCCGGGTGATCTCGTTGAAGGTGGCCTCGGTGCCGGCGTTGAGGCCGATGCGCACCCAGGTGTGGGTGTTCACCACGCAGTCGGCGATGTCGTCCCTGTGCAGGCGGGAGCCATTGGTGATGAGACCGATGCGCAGCCCGGCCGCGTGCCCGGAATCACAGATCTCCGTATAGCCCTTGTGAATGGTGCATTCACCGCTGCCGCAGAATGTGACGGCCCGGCCGCCGGACTCGGCGAACTCCCGCATGAGCCTGACGCTCTTGTCGGTGGGAATCGCGTCCTTGAAGGAGAACAGATCGTAGAAATTCTCCTCGTTCGGCGAGTGGAAGTTGCAGAAATTGCAGCGCATATTACAGGCACCCATGATGCCGATGCGCATATGGACGGGCCGGAAGCTCTCCCCGTTGACGAACTTCCTCAGCAGATCCTCGTGGGCCATGACCTTGTCGGGAGCGTGTGCCTGGTCGAGTTCGACCTCCGCCAGGCCCTCTCCATTGGTGGGTCTCGCCGCCCGGTAACTCTCGTTCGACATTTCATCCCCAATCGACCAGGAAGGATTTGATCAACCCGGTCCTTGTGCCAAATTCGGCGCGCTGGCAACGTCGTTCGGATACGTGTTGAAGTAGGTCGATTTAGGGTCGGGATCGTGACATTCGGACTATGGGAGCGCTCCCAAATGGGGATCCTAAATGACGCTTCAAAATGGGTCAAGACCTCTTGTAGGGCATTTTCGGACACGGTACGGTACGTCGGGGTCCGACATTCGCGCGGCCGGAGGGAGTTCGTGCAGGTGGAGGGAAACGGCATGACAGAAACCCCAATAGCGTCACCCCAAATGCCAGGTTCCTTCCCGGACACCCGGACACTCGGGTCCAGGCTGGCCGCCTATGCCTTCCTCGCCAACGACCCGTCGGTTCCCATGGTCGCCGCCGACTGGTGGGAGATCAGCGGCCCGCACTACAAGGCGGTGGCCGCCGCTCTCGCCCACTTCGTGGCCGGAGAGCCCGCGGCGGAGGACCTGCGCCGCTTCGCCGCCCGCCCCGGGGACGGCGAGCTGGAGACCGCGCTGGTGAACGCGCTCCTTCCCCTGCTGGACCGCTCACCCGCCGACCGTGCGCGCCTCGGGGAGCTGGTCGTCGCGGCCGACGCGCGCGTGCTGGTTGACTACCACAACGGCGTGTCGGCCGACCGCTCCGCCGCCGAGGTGTCGGTGGCCGACGCCTCCGCCTGGTCACGGCCGAGAACGCTGGGGACACCGGGGGCGTCGGGGGTGCGGACGGTGGTCGTCATCCCCTTCAGGGACCGCGTCGGGGGCGCCCGTACCCGCAACCTGCTGGCCTGCCTGGCCGCCCTGCGCGACCAGGACGGTCACGACGCCCGGGTGAGCGTCACCGTGGTCGAGTCCGACTCGGCGCCCACCTGGCGTGACACCGTCGAACCACTGGTGGACCACTACGTGTTCGCGCGACACGACGGGCACTTCAACAAGTCCTGGGCGGTCAACGTCGGGGTTCGCGACACCCCCGGCGAGCCCGAGCTGATCTGCGTGCTGGACACCGACATCCTGGCCGACCGCCGGTTCCTGAGCCGGAACCTGGACCGCATGGCGAGCGAGCCCGAACTCTCGGCTTTCCTGCCCTACCGTCGCATGTTCTGCCTCGATCCCGAGTCCTCCGCCGCCGCCGTCCGCCGGCGCTGCGAGCACGGCGAGGCCGGCGTGCCGCTCGACGCCGTACGCGCGCTGGTGCTGAAGGAACCGCCGGGCGCCTGCCTCTGGGCGAGAAGGACGACCTTCGACGCGATCGGCGGGTTCGACGAGCGATACCAGGGCTGGGGCGGCGAGGACGACGACGTCGTGGCGCGGCTGAGCCTGGCGGGAGGGTTCACCCGGTTCGACGACCCGTTGCTGCACCTGGCCCACCCGCGTCCGGAGATGACCCTGGACGGGGTGCCGTTCAACGCCCACATCGCCCCGCTGAGCTGGAGCGTCGCCGGCGGATACGGCGACCTGCGAGGTCCCAGGGCATGACCTTGGCCGTTCGCGCCTACGCGGCGCGCACCTCGGTGCCGCAGGGCGGATCGCTGCGCTTTCGTCTCCTGCCCGACGATCCGACGACCGAGGACCCGATGCCCGGCGGTGTCGCCGCCGACGAGACGGCGGCAGGCGGCGGGCACGGCGCGGCCGGCTGCCGTGCCCGGGTTCGTGACGCCGTGACCGGCGAGGTCAGGGCCGAGCTGGACGCCTCCGGGCCCTGGTGGACCCTGCGGGTCCCCGAGAGCTGGCCCAGCTCCCTCTACGCCGTGCGGTTCACCCTCGGCGAGGAGGACGACGGGACCTGGGAAGGCGAGGCCCGGGCCGGCGGGAGCGACGAGAGCGGGGACGACGAGACCTACTTCGTCGTCCTGGCCCGCGAACCGGGACCCACCGGGGCGGTCCTGGTGTCGGTGCCCTTCCTCACCTGGCAGGCGTACAACAGGGCCGGAGTCCCGGGAGAGGGCCTGTATCCCACGGAGAGCCCTGAGCGAGCCGGCCGGGTCACCTTCGACCGGCCGGGCGGCGGACCCGCGGGCAACTGGGAGGACAACTTCTACCGGTGGCTGAGCCGTAACGGCGTCCGGGCCGACTACTGCTCCAACCTGGACCTGCACGAGGATCCGGACACGCTGCTGCGCGGCCGCCGCCTGCTCGTGATCCCCGGGCACGACGAGTACTGGACCCGGGAGATGCGCGACGCCGCGGAGTCCTTCGTGGCCTCCGGAGGCAACATCGCCTTCTTCGCCGGCAACACGTGCTGGTGGCAGATCCGGCTGGAGGACGAAGGCCGCACCATGGTGTGCCACCGCGACGCCCTGCTCGACCCGATGGCCGCGACCGATCCGAGCCTGGTCACCGTGGAGTGGTCGGGTTCGCCCGTGGGCCGGCCGGAGAACAGCCTGACCGGCGTGAGCTTCCGGCGCGGCGCGGGCTGCTGGGAGGACATGGACGCGATGAAGTCCGAGTCGTACACGGTGCGCTTCGCCGAGCACTGGGTGTTCGAGGGCACGGGACTGCGCGACGGCGACACCTTCGGCAGGGGCGCGGTCGGGTACGAGACCGACGCCGCCGAGTACGTCGAGGTCGACGGCGTCCCGCTCGCGACCGGCGCCGACGGCACTCCCGCCGACTTCGCCATCCTGGCCACCGCCGACCTGCGCCACTGGCGGCACCTGGGCCAGGGCGGCCACGCCACCATGGGCATCATGCGCCGTGGGGCGGGCACCGTCTTCAACGCGGCCACGATCGGCTGGGGCGACGCCCTCGACGACCCGGTGCTCGACCGCGTCACCCGCAACGTGCTCGCCAGGCTCGCCGGTGATCCCGGCTGGTGGGAGCCGATGGGGCACGGGGCCGCCGCGCTCGCGCTCGCCGCCTGCGAGCACCGTCTCTTCGCCGTCCGCACCGACGGTGACCTCTGGGTGAGGCCGTACCGCACCCAGAACCTGAGATGGCGGCGGATCGAGCCCGCGCCCGGTCTGGTGGCGCTGACCGCGCCGAGAGAGGCGACGCCGGGCTCACCCGTCCTGTTGTACGGCCTGCACTCCGAAGGGCGCGTCGTCGTCCGCGAGCCGGTGACCGAGCGGGCTTCGTGGCAGGACCTGTACGACGCCCCGCCGGAGGCGGTCGGGATCGCCCCCGTCGACCAGACCATGTTCGCCGCCGGTGCCGGAGGCGAGCTGTGGCAGCGCCCGCTCGCCGCGGGTCGGTCGCGGCCGTGGACCCGTGCGGGCGAAGGGCCGAGGCTCGCCGCGCTCGCCCACGTGGGGGGACGGCTGATCGGGCTGACTCCCGACGGGGAACTGCGGGTCAGGACACGGGATGACGAGTGGGTGTTTTTGGGCACCACACCCGGGCTGGCCACGCTGACCGGCACGACCGGCAGGCTCGTCGGCGCCACGCCGGGCGGCGACCTGTTCTGGCGCGAACTCGTCGGTGGCGCGTTCACGGGACCTCCACCTCCCGTGGCGGGCGATACGGGTCCGGGACGTCCACGGCCTCTGGCGGGCGATGCGGCCCTGGGACGTCCACGGCCCTTGGCGGGCGAAGCGATCACGGGACATCCGCAAACCGGAAACAACGAGGAGTGACGTGCGCCGGATCGAACTCGTCGGCCGACATCGCATCCGCCTGGACGGCGACGCGCCGGTCCCGCCCATCGGGCCGGGCGACGTGCTCGTCCGGGTGGGAGCCTGCACCGTCTGCAACCGCAGCGACCTGGCCTACTATCACTACTTCGGCCTGCGTGATCACTGCGCGACCGGTTGCTTCGGCCACGAGGTCGCCGGCACCGTCGAGGCCGTGGGGGAGCGGGTGACCCGCGTCGAGCCGGGGCGGCGGGTGTTCGTCCGCACCCCGCTCACCCCGGGTTTCGCCGAGTACGCGGCGGCGAGGGAGGTGAGCGTGGGCGTCCTTCCCGACGACGTGCCCTTCGAGCAGGGGGCGATCCTGCAACTGCTGCCCCTGGCCGTGCACGCGACCCGAGGGGTGCGGCTGGGCGATCGGGTGGCCATCGTGGGGCAGGGGCCGGTCGGGCTGATGGCCCTGCGGGTCGCACGGTTGCGCGGCGCGGCCGAGATCGCCGTCGCCGACCTGGACCCCTGGCGTCTGGAGCGCTCGGTGCTCCTCGGCGCGGACCGGACCTCGCTGGTGAAGTCACCGCAGGCCGTACCGGAGGAGCTGGGAGGGGAGTTCGACGTCGCCATCGAGGCGGTCGGCACCCCGCACACCGCCAACGCCTGCGTCGACCTGGTCCGGCAGAACGGTCTCGTCGTCTTCCTCGGCACCCACCACATCGACACCCACGTCACCTTCGACATGGTCAAGTGGGAGAAGAAGGGATTGCGGGTGCACAGCTCCGCCGAGCCGACCGACACCGCGAGGGCCGAGGCGATGCGAGTGGCCGAGCGGCTGGCCGCCACGTTCACCAAGGATCTGCGTCTCGACGCGATCCTCAGCGCCGTCTACCCACTGGAACGGCTTCAGGACGCCCTCGACCGCCTCTCCGAGAGTCCCACCCTTCATCCGGCGGGAAGCGCGGCGCCGTTCCAGACCCCGCCCCCGCAAACCCTGAAGATCGCCATATGTCCCGGCCAGGACTGAGATGGGGGATCGCCGGATACGGCGACATCGTCCGCAGGAAGGCACTTCCCGCCCTGCTCTCCCTGGAGGAGACCGTCACCTGCGTGTGGGGCAGGGACGCCACGCGGGCCCAGGCGATCTGTGAGGAGTTCGGAACCTCTCCCGGCGCCTTCGGCACGTCCGACTACACCGAACTGCTCGACGCGGCGGAGGTCGTCTACGTCGCCACACCGGTCGCGGCCCATCTGCCGCTCGCGATCGCGGCGGCGCGTGCGGGACTGCCGGTCCTGGTGGAGAAACCGCTCGGCGGGGCGGCGCCCGAGCCGGCCGCGGCCCACGTGGGAATCGACCGCCGGCACGGAACGGCGTCCGAGCCGGCCCCGGCTCGCGCGAGGGACACCCGCCGGCGCGGATCGCCATATGTCCCGGCCTGGACCCACCCGGGGATCGCCCACCACCGTGAGATGGTGTCCGAACTGGCCGGCGCCCACGCGGGCGTCGCCTACTACCGCCGGCTCGCGCCCGCGCTCGGGTGGGTGCGCGAGATCCTGCGCGGGCGTGCCGTACACCGCGCGATCGTGGAGTTCTCCAGCCCTTTCGACCCGGGCCCCGACGATCCCAGGCTCTGGCGCACCGACCCCGCGCTCTCCGGCGGGGGAGTACTCGCCGATGTGGGCAGTCACCGTCTGGACCTGCTCTGCTGGCTGCTGGGAGAGCCGGTCGTGACCGCCGCGTGGACCGGGCGGCCCTTCGACCTGGGCGCCGAGCGCCTCGCCCGGATGGAACTGGCCTGGCCGTCGGGGACCACGGCCGGCCTGGAGGCGGCGTGGAGGCCCGGTGCCCGCCACGACCGGCTGCGCCTGTTCTTCGACGGCGGTCACCTGGAACTCGACCCCCTCGACTCGGGGACCGTGCGCGGCATCGTCGACGGGGTCGCCGTCGACGAGTTTCTTCCCCCGCCGCAGAACCCGCATCTCCCCCTCATGGCCGACTTCGCCCGTAGCGTCAGGAACGGGACCGATCCGGTCTGCACCGTCCGCGACGCCGACACCGTCGACCGTCTCATCGCGACCGTCTACGCGATCGCAACCCCTCTGGAGGAACACCCGTGAGCGAAACCGTCTCCCTGCCCGCCTTCCCCACGCCGCTGCGCTGGCTGAACCGGCCCGAGGACTGGAGCGCGGACGGTGACGCGCTCTCCATCGTCGCGGGGGCGGGCACCGACCTCTTCTCCGACCCCGGAGAGCCGAACCGCTACGCCAACGCCCCCGCCCTCGTCGGCCGCCTGGACGGCGACTTCACCCTCAGTGCGCGGGTCAGGCTCGACCTGCTTTCCACCTACGACGCGGCCGTCCTGCTGCTGTACGCCGACGACGACCGGTGGGCCAAGTTCTGCCTCGAACTCTCCCCGCAGGGCAAGCCCACGATCGTCTCGGTGGTCACCCGCGGAGTGTCCGACGACTGCAACTCCGTGACCATGGACGGCCGGGACATCCGGCTGCGGATCTCCCGCATCGGCTCCGCCTTCGCCTTCCACGTCGCCGACGAGTCCGGTTTCTGGAACCTCATCAGATACTTCGCGCTCGACGGTGACCCGGAGGTCGGCTTCCTCGCGCAGAGCCCCACCGGCGACGGCTGCACCGTACGCTTCGAGGACATCGAGTACTCGCCCAAGCGCCTGGCCGACCTGCGCGGCGGTGAGTGACCCGCCTTTCCCGGATGAGGGTTCAAGGGTTGCCCTGATGCGGGCAACCCTTGGAAAATCGCTGTGACCTGCCCCGATGGCTAGCCGTCGGGGCTGAAGCAGGACGCGGGGTTCGCCGGACGAACGCTACTTCTCGTAGTGATATCGACAGGCGGCGATCATGATGGTGTCGTCGTTGACACGGTAGACGAGCCGGTGTTCCGAGGTGACGCGCCGTGACCAGTAGCCGGACCATTCGTACTTCAGCGGCTCTGGTTTGCCGATGCCCTCGTTCTCGTTCCGGGCTATGTCGGCGATCAACTGGTTGATCCTTTTGAGGATGCGTCGATCTTCTCGCTGCCAGTAGCAGTAGTCCTGCCAGGCGAGTTCGTCGAAAAGAATCTTCACGAGGTGGCGTCCTCATCCGCCAGCTCGCGGATGGTGCCGCCTCCGGCCTCCAACCGGGCGACCGCTTCCGACAGCCTTCTGCGGTTGACGGGAGAGGCCATCAGATAGAGCGTCTCGCGCATCGACTCGTATTCGCGCTGCGACACCATGACGACGCCTTCTCCGCCGGGGCGGGTGATGAGGACTTCTTCCTGGTCGTCGATGACGGCGTCGAGGGTGGCGGCGTAGTTGGCCCGCGATTCGGACATGGTCATCACCTTCATGTCGTCAGTGTACATGATGATGTACATCAAGGGGGATCAGCTCCCCGGTACGATCCCCGAAGCTCGACGGACGTCCCAAGGAACTCGTGATGCCGAAGCTGAACCGCCCTCCGCTCTCCATCGTCGGTGAGCACGACACCCCGATGCCGGTGCGCGACGGCACGATCCTGCGCGGCGACGTCTACCGCCCCGCCTCCGGCGGGCCCTTCCCCGCCCTGCTCGTCCGCACACCGTACGGCTCGGGCTCGTTCTCGACGGCACCGACGATCCCCGCGCTGGAAGCCGGCTTCGCGGTGGTGCTCCAGCACTGCCGGGGACGCGGAAGCAGCGACGGGGAGTTCCGGCCGTGGCTGGACGAGGGCGACGACGGCTACGACACCGTCGGGTGGATCACCTCCCAGCCGTGGTCGAACGGCGAGGTCGTGGCCTTCGGGATGTCCTACCTCGCCGGATGCGCGCTCCAGGCCGCCGCGACCCGCCCGCCGGGGCTCAGGGCGGTGGTCGCCTCGATGACCCCGCACGACTTCTACGACGGGCTGAAGTATCACGGCGGGGCCTTCGCGCTCGGCTCGGCGCTGAACTGGGGACTGCTGCAGGAGATGCTCGGTCTGACGCATGCGATGGAGGCCGGCCAGGACGTGGGGGCGGGCTTCGGCACGCTCCTGCCCGTACTGGGCGACCAGGCCGCCGCCGCGCGAACGCTGCCGCTGCGCGACGTCCCCGCCGGGCCGTGGTGGAGTGACTGGATCTCGCACCCGACCCGTGACGCCTACTGGGAAGGGCCGGCCGAGACCCTGCGGCACGACCGGATCGAGGTGCCCGTGATGCACGTCGCGGGCTGGTTCGACCTGTTCCTCGCCGGGACCCTGGAGAACCATCGGCGGCTGGGCGGCCCGCTGGTCATCGGCCCCTGGTCGCACGGTTCGGAGGCGACGGGCACCGGCCGCCTGGACTTCGGGTTCTCCGCCTCGGCGCAGGCGATCATGCTGCCGCAGCGGCAGCTGGGCTTCCTCCGCGGCGAGGACGCCGGCCCGCCCGTGAAGATCTTCGTCATGGGCGACAACGTCTGGCGGGACGAGGAGGAGTGGCCGCTGTCTCGCGCGGTCGACACCCGCTATTACCTGCACACCGGCGGCCTGCTGTCCGCCGAGGCCCCCTCGGACCCCGCGCCGTCCACCTTCACCTTCGACCCCCGCGATCCCGTGCCCACGACCGGTGGCCCGCTCCTGCTCCCCGACGTGACGAACATCGGCCCTCAGGACCAGCGCGACGTCGAGCTTCGCCCCGACGTGCTCTGTTTCACGACCGAGGCGCTCGCCGCCGATGTCGAGGTGACCGGCCACCTCCGTGTCACCCTGCATGCCGAGACCTCGGCGGTCTCCACCGACTGGACGGCCAAGCTCGTCGACGTCCACCCCGACGGCCGTGCCATGAGCGTGACCGACGGCATCGTCCGGACCTCCGTCGCCTCCGGGGTGCACGAGATCGACCTCGTCGCGACCAGCCAGGTCTTCAAGACCGGCCACCGCATCCGCGTCGAGATCTCCAGCTCCAACTTCCCCCGCTTCGACCGCAACCCCGGCACCGGCCGGACCTCCGCCGACTCCACCGAGGCCGACCTGGTCGTCCAGCACCAGACCGTCTTCCCCGGCTCCTCCATCACCCTCCCGATCGTCCCCCGGTAACGGACCCGCACCGATACCTGTCGTACCTGCCGCCATCGGATCCGAGCGGGCCCGGAGGAAACCCGGTCACCGTCGACGCCCGCCGGTGACGATGTCTCCGGACTCCTTCGAGGGCGAGAACCCAAGCGCGGTGAGCGACCCACCCCTCCCGAAATGAAAGTTTCAGGGTCGTCCCGAGGTGGGCGGCCCTCGGAAAATCGCGGTGACCTGCCCCGATGACGAGTCGTCGGGGCCTTTCGCCCATCAGGGCTTCTCATCCTCGTCCACCGTGTGCTTCACTCCAAACGCATGTGGGAAAGCGCTTACCAATAGAAGATGGGCGACCTTCTCCATGCTGTCCGGCGGGCGTGCCCGCCGGCGAAGGGAGCTTGACGAGGACGGTGACGATCAGGGCGTCCGGGCCGCCGCAGGTGTGGCCGTCGAGAAGATCGCCCCTGACGCGCTTCGACCCCGCCAAGCGCTCACACCCCCCCGACCGAACTGGAGATGACGATGCGCAAGGACCGAAGACTCGCGGTCATGCTGGCCGCCGCCCTCGTGACGGGCAGCGGGCTGGTGACCGTGCTCTCCACCCCGGCCTCGGCGGCCCCCTCCAACGGCAACTACACGCTCGCTAACGCGGGCAGCGGCCTGTGCGCCGCCGTACCGGGGCAGAGCACCGGCGACGGCGTGCAACTGGCCCAGAACGCCTGCACCAACGCCGCCGGACAGGTCTTCACGCTCACCTCCTCGGGCGGCGGATACCAGATCAAGGCGACGCACAGCGGCAAGTGCCTCGGCGTGCGGGACGCCTCCACCAGCGCCGGCAAGGCGGTCCAGCAGGAGTCCTGCACCGGGGCCGCGTCGCAGACCTGGCAGCTTACCGCCTCCGGGTCCAACTACCGGGTGGTCAACGCCAACGGCGGCAAGTGCCTCAACGTCCAGGACAACTCCACCTCCTCCGGCGCCCTGCTGCAGCAGAACTCCTGCGACTCGGTGGCCACCAAACAGTGGACGTTCCGGACCGCCGGCGGCACGCCGCCGCCGAACCCCACCCCGACTCCGACCCCGACCTCGCCGCCCCCGGGAAACGGTGACGGCAGCGGCTCGTGGCCCTCGGACACCGGCAGCGTGCACCAGACCACCACCCGCAACGCCGGCACGTTCTTCGACGGCGGCATGAAGCGCTACTACGGCATCGGCGACGGAGGCCAGAGCGAGAGCCAGGACCCGATGTTCGTCGTCGCCAACGGCGGCACGATCCAGAACGTCATCCTCGACGCCCCGGCCGGTGACGGCATCCACTGCGAGGGCTCCTGCACCATCCGCAACGTGTGGTGGAACGACGTCGGCGAGGACGCCGCGACGTTCAAGTCCTCCAGCTCCTCGGCCACCTACCTGGTGGACGGCGGCGGCGCCAAGTCCGGCGCCGACAAGGTCTTCCAGCACAACGGCGCCGGCACGCTCACGATCAGGAACTTCCAGGTGCACAGCTCCGGCAAGCTGTACCGGGCCTGCGGCAACTGCTCCTCCTCCTACACGCGCCACGTGGTGATGGACGGCATCACCGCCCGCTCCACGAAGGTGCTGGCCGGGATCAACTCCAACTGGGGCGACACCGCGCGCTTCAGCCGGATCACCGTCTACGGCAACACCACCATCTGCGAGCGCTACAAGGGCGTGCCGAAGGGCAGCGAGCCCAGCAAGATCGGCGAGGGACCCGACGGCACGAACTGCCTGTACTCGGAGTCCAACATCACCCGCCGCTAGAACCCCCGGGTAGGCGGGTCCTCACACACCCGCCTACCCGGGCTTTCGGAAGACGACCGCCTCCGGCGCCCAGGACAGGAATCGACCCTGACCTGGGCGTACGGTGTCACGACCGTCCACCGTCCCGAGTCGTTGTCACCCGGTCTTGGCGGTCCTGCGCATCTTCTCCAAGGTGTACGGGCCGGCGGGGCTCCCCGGGAGGGCTTCCTCCGGCGTGAAATCCAGTCGAGCCCGTACACCCCATCGGTAGGGTTAGAACGTCGGTGGACGCGGTCTATGTGCATGGAGAAGCGATGCGGCCAGCGGTGGGTGACCCGCTGAGGATCTGTCCGGCCTGCGACTGCTGGGAATACGGTGGCGCCCCGGACTGCGCACGTTGCGCCGCACTCGTGGACGACATCGTCGAGGAAGGCTGGCAGGAGTTCCTGCGCACGGAAATCGGCCCCGTCTCTCCCGCCGAGGCGATGGCCGTCGGAGAAATGGTCGTCGATGAGCCGGACCGGCACGACTGGCGGGTGGTCGATGCCGCGCTCGACAAAATGGTGTGCCCGAAGTGTCATGGGGTCCTGAGCCGCGGGCCGGTCGGCTGCGACCCCTGTGACCTCGCCCATGGTTTCCGTTACGCGGCGATCGAGACCGACCGGCCGGGGGTGCCCCGGTTGAACGAGCACGCGGTCCGCGTGAACGTCTCGGTCCTGCGCCGCCCCCACGCCGTCTCCGGTCCCGAACTGCTGGCCCGTCGCCTGTTCCTGCCGATGCTGCTCGTGGGCGTCCTGCCGACGACGCACGAAGCCCAGAACTTCAGCGCGCGGGTCAAGCAAGGCGCCGGTTACCGGGAGATGATGCCGGAGGTGCTCGCCATCATGGAGTCGGCCAGGTAACCGGTAGCCCCGGCGGGATCGTTGGACGAGGAGAAAGTGGACCTACCCTGCAGCGGGCCGTGGCCGCTTCCCGGCTGAATGAGGCGGTCTGAGGAGGCGGGCGGCGAGACACGGGGAAGACACGGGAAGACACAGGCGCGTGGCCGGAAGCCGGAGAGGCTCCGGCTTCCGGCCACGTCTTCCGGGCGTCAGCACACGATGAAGATGCTCTTCCAGCCGACGGGTGTCCTCTGCTCCGCGTTGCGGTTGGGCGCCAGCTCGAAGTGCATCACTCCCTGGGTGTCGGGCTGGTTGTACATCCGGCCGCTCTGGCCGTCGCCGTACCACTTGTAGGACCCGTGGAAGGGGATGTTGGACGGGCCGCACCGGTCGATGACCACCGACCGGCCGGTGAAGCCCGGCCCTTCGTAGGCCACGTACTGCGAGGCGTAGGCGGCGCTGCCCATGACCACGACCAGGGCGGCGGAGATGACGGGGACGAGGGCGATTCGCTTCACGACGATCCTCTCGACGATCTCGATTCTCTGCAATGAGTAACGAGACTATCACTCAGAGTGAAGGAGGTGGTCGGTGCATGGTCCGGATCACCTGCCGGAGGTATCGCCGAGGCCATGAGGTGGGCCGCGCGGCGTGTCGCGATTCCCGGCGGCTCGTCGCGGGGGCACCTGATCCCTCCTCGCGCTGAGGCCGTTCGCCGTAAAACCGGCGGCTCGTGCCAAGGGGCGGGTGTTAACCTGACCGCATGAACACGTCCGGACGCCAGGTGATGATGCCCCGCTCACGGGGCCGCTGACGCTGCACGGACGTTCGTTTCCGAGGCCCTGTCACGGGGCCTCGGCGCGTTTCACCGGCCGGAGCCCCCGTTCTTTCGGAGGTTCCGATGACCACACCGCACACCTACGTCACCACCACCATCCCCTACGTCAACGCCCGCCCCCACCTGGGGTTCGCGCTGGAGCTCGTGCAGGCCGACGTGCTCGCCCGGTTCCGCAGGGCACAGGGCGACCGGGTACGGTTCCAGACCGGCACCGACGACAACTCGTTGAAGAACGTGCTGGCCGCCGAGGCGGCCGGTGTTCCCGTCCAGGAGTTCGTCGACCGTAACGCCGAGGCGTTCGTCGCGCTGCGCGAGCCGCTGGCACTCACGGTCGACGACGTCGTCCGTACCAGCCGCGACCCCCGCCACCGGAGTGGCGTGGAGAGGCTCTGGCGGGCCTGCGCCGATGCCGGTGACCTCTACCGTAAGCACTACGAGGGTCTTTACTGCGTCGGCTGCGAGCAGTTCTACACCCCCGCCGAGCTCACCGGCGGACGATGCCCGGAACACGGTGTCGAGCCCCAGCGGGTGGCCGAGGAGAACTGGTTCTTCCGCCTCTCGCGCTACGCGGACCGGCTCCACGACCTCGTCGCCGACGGACGCCTGAGGATCGAGCCCGCGGAGCGTCGCAACGAGGTCCTCGGCTTCATCGCCGGTGGCCTGGAGGACCTCTCGGTCTCCCGGTCGACCGCCCGTGCCCGGGGGTGGGGAATCCCGGTTCCCGGTGACCCCGGCCAGGTCGTCTACGTGTGGTGGGACGCGCTCGGCAACTACATCACGGCCCTGGACTACGGCACCGGCGGTGAGAACCACGGCCGCTGGTGGGTCGGCGCCGACCGCCGGATCCACCTGGTCGGCAAGGGAGTGTTGCGCTTCCACGCCGTCTACTGGCCGGCGATGCTGCTGTCGGCCGGGCAGCCGCCGCCCACGGACGTGGTGGTACACGACTACCTCACCGCCGGTGGCCGCAAGATCAGTAAATCCGGTGGGGGCACGGCCGATCCGATCGCCCTGGCAGGAGAGTACGGCACCGACGCCGTCCGCTGGTGGTTGTTGCGCGAGGTGCCGCGCGTCGGGGACGCCGACTTCACGGTCGACCGGCTCGTCGCCCGCGCCAACGACGAGCTCGCCAACGGGCTGGGCAACCTCGTCAACCGGGTCGTCGCCATGGTCCACCGCTACCGCGACGGGCACGTTCCCCTCACCGGCACAGGGCCAGGGACAGGCGGTGGGATCGGCGCGCCGGGAGGGGAGGCCCTGGAGGCGGCCTGCCGCCAGGCGCCCGGTCTCGTCCGCTCGGCCCTGGACGACTTCGCGTTCCGCCGGGCCACCGCGCCGGTCTGGGCCATCGTCGACGAGGCCAACCGTTACGTCGACCTCATCCGGCCCTGGGAGCTGGCCCGGGCCGAACGCGACGGCGCCCTCGGCGCCGCGGCTCGGCTCGACGCCGTCCTCGCCGCGCTCGTCCGGGCGTGCGAGACGTTGGCCGATCAGCTGGCGCCGTTCCTGCCAGGTACGGCCGCCCGGATCGCCGCGCAGTGCACAGCCGGGGAGGAGGGCCTTCCCGAGCCGCGCCCGCTCTTCCGGCGGCTCACCGCCCCGGAGCCGAACCCTCTGCCCTGACGCGTACCGCGCACGAGGGCCGGGTTCCGTGCTCCGGCGCGCGGTGCGAAAGGGTCGTGCTCCGATCCGCGCCGGCTGCGACGCGGACGGGGCCGTGTCCCGGCCCTCACCGCGACGCAGCGGCCATCGGAAATGCTCCCGTCCGGGGGCGCTGGTCACCCAGAACTGGCGCTCCCCGCAGGCTTGCGTGGCTCCTCTGCCCAGACGTTCCTCCCATTGCTCCACAACTCGGAGGCGTGGTAGCCGAACCGGTCGAACAGGCCGTCGTCCTGGTAGCGGCGCAGATGCATCATCGGCGAGTCGTGGCCGACGAGCTTGGCCAGGTGCGGCGTCACGAGCATCTCCGAATCGAAGCGGAAGACGCTCATCGCGATGTGCTCGTCTCCGAACCTCGCCTCGATACCGGGCACGTCCCGAACCTGCTCGATCTCCGAGAGGGTGATCCGGATGCGGGTGGAAACCGTCAACGGAACGCTCTCCACCTCCTCCCGGCGGCGGGTGACCTCACTGTCCGGATCACCGATCAGGAACCGGATCTTGCACCCTTGCTCGGCCTTGCGCTTGAGGACCTTGGCGAGGTTGGGGTGTTCCAGCCACAGGAAGTAGTTGGTGTACCCGGCGAAGACGATCTCGTTGCGGGCCGAGGTGATCAGGTTGCGCCAGATCGACTTGGGGCACGCCGACCGATATGGGTAAACGGTCAGAACCTCTCGATCCGGGCCGGTTTTCACGGTGTTACGGATAGCCTCTGGCCACAACACGGACGTATCAACTCCTAATGCCTCGGCGGCGGCCAACTGGTGCCGGAGGTGCGGGACTCGTGCCTCATCCTGTAACCAGCGTTCCACCGTTTTAACGTCCACCTCGCAGCGGTCTGCCAGATTCTGGTTGCTCAGCTTCGCATCGAGCATGGCGCGGCGTAAGGGGACGTTGGCCACGGTGCACCTCGGGAAGTGAGGACGTCAAGGACGTTTTCGACTCTAACTTTGAAACGTCCTGGACGTCTCTGGAACGCGGTGGGTTCGTCACTCAAATGGAACGACGCTTACTCCATGTCAACACCCATGATTCTGGAAGACCTCCAGGCAGAATTTCCCGGATGGTGTATTTGGCGTAGTTCTGCGGGTCGTTTGTGGGCAACCCGGAATGGCCGACACCTCACCGACGAAGAGATAAATCGTGGCATTTACCGGACAATCGACGCCGACGACGTCACCGAACTCGCCCAGCAGCTCCGCGACCAGGAAGGGCTGGAGTCGTGAGCGCCCTCGGCGGCAAAGGGCCGGCTCAACGATGCCCGGCGGCCCTGGCTGCTGAGCGCCTGCGGATCGGCCTCGAACACTGCGGCGTCTCGGCCGACGTCCACGAGGGCCACGGCGTCGCCCTGGTCTCCGTCTGGGCCGATCTCCTGGTCTGGACGGACGGGCGCGCCTACCGCTGGTGGACGGGGAAGACCTCGGTGAAGACGGGGCGCCGCCTGTATCGGGTCTACGGCGTGGACAACCCCATCACCGTCGCCCACTACGTCGCCCAGCGGTACGAAGAGCTCCTCAAAGCGGCCTACCGGTGCGGAGGCGTCGCGGAGCGCACGTCGTGACTCTGCTCGACGAGTGCCTGAGCCCACATGTGGCAATGCCGCAGCGAGACCATATCCGGCTGGACTGGCAACAGCCCTATCCAGCACTTGAGCGGGCGCGCTCGGTGGCCTGGACCTGTTGGTGCCGTGCCACGGTCTACGAACTGTACGAAGGCGCCGGTCGGGCGTTCGTCCGGCGAACCATCCAACTCGACAGCGGCCACCAGGTCCAAGAGACCTTTTCCTGGCCGATCAATGAGGCTCGGGCGATCTGGACGGCGTTGCTGTCCGGAAGAGCTCGGTGAGACGGGCGTGGCGGCGCGGGATCTGGAGGGACCCGTGTCGCCACGCCTCAGCAAACAGAAATACGACCTTCCGCTTTTCAGGCGTACCAATCACGCTGGTGGGGTAGCTGAGACCGTGGTCAGAGGGGGGTGGACGGTAGCCGAAGTGAGTCCGTGTGCGGGGACGTTGCTGTCAGCGCCGCTGTCACCTCAACCATGGTCATCGATGGCAAGTCCCAACAAAGGAGGGTCTTGGCGTCGATCGCCCCAGCAGCCAACGGCGGCTACCGAAGTCAGCGATCGTCACAGCCTCCCCGTAGGACTCGACAAAAACACCTGCATGAGGAGCGCGGTTCTACGCCTCCTGAAACCTCACCCCCACCTGCTCATTTACGATCGAGATCTACATCATCCTGATGATTGTCCTGCGGGTGCATCGCAATATCGAAGCATCTGTTGGCAAGGGGCGATCATGATCCGCCCACGGGCACCTGCGCTTCCTGTTCAGGACCTGGTAGGCGCCACCCTCATCTTCTGGCCTCCCCTGCCATCCAGGTTCGCTGTGGCGGAGTTTCATAGCAATATGGTATGCCGATGGGAGATCTAGTCTGACGCCTACACAGACGAGCCACAGCAACGTTTGAACTTTCTTCCCGTAGAAGGCGTGCAAATACATGGGCGGCCCTTGGGGGGATGGTGGACGACAAGAGGAGCTATGCCGAAGACAAGACGACCACGCATCGCTGCGTCAATAATATGATCAGTACTCTCCCAACTCATGCCTTGGAGGTTGTGGCCAACCATCACGCCAAGAATGCCTTCATATGTCCGCTCATACCATGCTGGAAGAAAGCTAAGCGGGGCATTTGAGAGAACCTTCAAGTCGCGGGCAGAAACGTCTACTCGGCCGTTGTGTAACACAGCAAGGATCTCTGGATTCTGAACGGCGGCTACTAGTTCCGCTTGGATCTGCTTCGAGTGAGAGTCCAAACTCATGCGCGTAAATCCACGCTCAACCAGTCCATCTAGAAACGTATCAGAGGAACCGTCGCCATCCGCACTACGAGCTAGGTAGGGGATATCGATAATGAGGCTGGGAATCAGCGTGTCACCCAACGACATTAGGGCGCATTCAATCTCCATGTTTACTATGCCAGCCTGAGGGATCTCATCAATAGTCACGATCTCCGATGGGCCGCATCTAGAGTGGCTCAGTTTAAGCCATAGCAGCGAATCCTCTCCCCGATGCAAGAGCCGAATTAGATTCGCCTCCCCTCCCAAGGCGAGCGGCTGTCTGCAAACTATGCAGTTCTGACGCGAGACACTCATATGCTGAAGAGCGCCTTCAATATCAACTGGAGGTAGACTTTCTCGCACATCGCTAGAGATGTTTATTCGACGCCCAGGAAGCTGGTGCTCACTACCGAGGAACTGATAGGCCTCAGTGGGTGCAATGAGATCACGCCTCAGGAACGCGCCGGCTGGGGAGTGACCATTCTGACAGAGGAGCTCATTGACCTTTTGAGGAAGCTGTTTACCCGACAGGCCGTCACGCTGCACCTCAACGCCCAGAATCCGGAGGAGGGTCTTCCGCTCTGCATCAACGTCTTTGAGCTCCGCATAAATGTGCTGAGCGTTCTCTAGCAACTGCCGAGCCCTGTCTAGCTTCTGTCGTCCAACGTAAACCTGAGCCTGGTCAGTTCGTAGTACAGCAATCAGGTGCTTGTCGCCTAGCGAGGTAGCAATTCTTTCTGACTCGGCAAAGCGCTTCAGCGCTTCAGCTGAGCGGCTACTCTTAGCATGCTCGACCCCAATGCAACGGAGAATTGTTGCTTGCAATGATCGATCTTGGAGCCGACCTGCAAGCTTAAGTGCATTCTTATATCCCTCAAAGGCGTCCTCCGCTTGGCTAGAATTCGCTAGGCAGGTAGAAAGATTTACGGTGTGTGAGACAAGTAGACGCAGGTCGAGCGCATCGCTAGCGAGCTGAATACACTCACGATATATACCGGCAGCTCGAGCGAATTCGCCTTGACGAGCTAACACGTTAGCGAGCACACCTAATGACTCTGCAATGCCAGGGTTAAGCCCTATAGTCTTTGACCGTTCCAAGGCATCCTCTGCTTCTGCAATTGCCTCATCGAACATTCCACGGCTTGAAAGTATCGTCGCGAGCTGCCTCTTTACTGCAACAATGGAGATCGATGTAGAACCAGCCCCAAGTTCCGACTCTGCCAGACGAAGTTCTCGGAGTGCATCCTTTTGTCGCCCCAAGCGGAAATATGCATAGCTGAGCGACACGCGCGTTTCCGCGGTATTCGGATTTGCTCTCATGTTCCGAACAAGCGTTAGAACCCGCTCTAGTGTCTGGGCTGCTCTTTCCCATTCCCCTTGATGTGTCCAATATTTAGAGAACTGCTGTAACGCTTGTGTAACTAGGAATGAGTTCTCGGAATCTTCAGCCACACGCAGAGCTCTTGTGAGAGCCTCTTTGGCAGATTCAAGCTCGCCCACGTTCAGCCAAAGTGTCCCGAGGTTTGCTAGTGACACAACGATGGCCTGAGAATCGAATAAGGTTTCTGCGAGATCAAGGCTCTTTTGATAATATTCGGCTGCTTCCGCTGGTCGACCTGTAGCGTGGAAGAGTCCGCCAATGTGACTAAAAGAGGTCTGCTGACCAGCTACCTCTTCCAGTTTTTCGTAGAGTTCAAGTGCCCGCTGGTACTCGCATAGCGCACTTCCGGTGTCGCTCAGCGCTTCGGCAATTCGTCCTTTGAGCAGGTGGGCCCCGGCCTCACCTGATGGATCAGTGGCAGCTATGTGATCACGGAGAGCCATGTCTATGAATGCGTGCGCCTCATGTGGCCTTTCCAGTTCGAGGCAAACCAGCCCGAGGTTAGCGAGAATAGCAGCGCGAAATGCCAGGTTCGTGGCGTCTTTGACGATCGCAAGGGCGTGCTGTAGAAGCTGCTCTGCTCTTTCGGGCCGACCAGTCCTTAGCATACAGTCCGCTAGACCCGAGAGCGCGCTTGCTATACCTTCCCTATTTCCAGTCTGGCGAAGAGACTTGAGGATCAGCTTGTATAGTTTTGCGGCCTCGTCAGGCTGAGACTCCGCCTGGAGCTGTGCCACATGATGGAGGGCCTCGATCGCTAGGTTTGTGTAGCCGGATTCGCGCGACAGCTCGAAGGAATCGTGGATGGCTGACTGGCCCGCAGAAACTTCACCCAGCCTCACACGCGCGTGACCAATACTAAGCAGAGCACGTGCTTGCCACCAGCTGTTCAAAGTTTCTGCTGCAGCTGCCAATACGAGCTCGTTCATGCGAAGAAGCGCTCTCCAGCGACTGCGCGCGCGAAGTATGGGATCGGCAGAAAATGCTAGCTCTGCAGCAAGATTCCATTCACAGATATCTACAGCCTGCTGAGCAACTTCTAGGCAGTTCGCGAGGTCCTCATTTGTGGTGATCTCCATAATTTCGACGGCTATAGGTGACCCGTCCTGCTCATTGCTTTTCTGGGGGTTTATTTGCCCTGCGAGCTCCATTGCGAGCGCCACGTAGGCTTGGCAGACAGCGATAGTTACTTTATGTTGCGCCTCTGTTGCCTCGTCTTCAAGAAATAGCGCTGATGCATAGCTCAGCACTAAGTCGTGTATGCGGAACCGTTCGACACCTACATGTTCGACCAAGCCTTGCTCGACGAGCTCATCGAGCAACTCTTCTGCATCAAGATCGGTGAAAGTTGCCGTCGCAGAGATAAGGGCATCAGTCGCTGCAACTGCAATGCTCGCACTGATATTACCTGTCGGATGCGAGCCTAGCGCGCGGAACGCACATGCCGAATCGACCGCTAGATCTGTGTAGCTCATCTCGAAAGCAGCCCTAATCGAGAGCTCGCCCACCCGCAGGCCCTTCAAACGCTGCTTTTTATCGGTGAGGGCACAAATCATTTTCGCGACTGTCAGGTTCGGTCGTGCAAGAAGCTTAGCCGATATCAAGTGAAGCGCGAGAGGTAGCCTTCCGCAAAGCTCCGCTAAACGGTCCATTTGATCTGGAGGCAGGACTCGAGATTCACCGACCCTTGCCGAAAGATATGCTGTTGCAGCTGATTGACTGAGTGTCCCAATGTGCTGATGGTGCACGCCAGGTGTTCGCAATCCACTCAGCCCCGACCGGCTTGTGCACACTAAGAGAGATCCGTCTGGAATGGGGAGCATTCCTCGCAGTTGCGCTTCTCTTGTGACATTATCCACCAATATGAGTATTTGGCGTTTAGATAAAATAGAACGCACAAGCCCGATTCTGCCGGTGACCGACTTGGGAATCTGTGATCCCCGCTGGCCTAGCGACAGAAGAATTAACTCAAGTAGGTCTTCGGATTCTCCTCTCCTCTCGGTATTTTCGAGTTGAAGATAGATCTGACCGTCTGGATACTTTTCGGCGATTGAGTGAGCGAACGTTAGAGCTAACGTAGTTTTTCCCACCCCAGGAGAGCCGACTATGGCTACGGTGGTAACCATGCCCGTCGGTGGGGATAATGAGGCGATCCCGGCTGTGAGTTCTTCTAACTCATTTTCGCGGCCTATGCAGAGTGCCGGCCTCTTGGGCAGTGGAGGCGCTGAAAAAGGTGGCTCGTTTTCAGATAGATGTACGTTAACACTCTGAGCGTGACCTATAGATACGGCATTATCTATGTGAGCATGGGCGCCCACTACTATCCCGGCATCCATTGATGACCACATAGCGAAGACCGGCTCTTCACCGTCCGATGATGCAGGACCGCGCGATTCCATCCTCGAAACCATCCACATTACTCAGGTTTAGAAATTGACATCCTGTTCAACATTTTCGATGTGGACGGCCTTTTCCACAGTGGAATTGGGTCCAATTACTATGCCAACTGATTGTGCTACGCCAACAGCTTGTGTGCCGATCTCTACGCGCACGCCCGATGCGCGATCAGCTTCCTCCAGCATCCTTCGGATGTCGGCCGCGAGGCTTGAGTCAGCGGCCAGCGCCTTGCGAATATGGATGCGGAGCGTCGATTGTAGATCCGAATCACTCGGGTCGTCTGCGAGCTCGACCACCGCCGTGGGCGCATCCTCACCCTCCGGAGTGACACCGAAGATTCGTTGCAACATCCTTCGGCCCCATGTGACCGTGACATCTGCGGCTTCGTCCTGCGCCCTGGCCAAGACGGCCCCACCGTAGGCAGCCACTGCGGCGCCCATGTAGGGCCATGCCTGGCCGACCAACGTGGGAAGGTCCCCAATCATTGCCAACCCCTCACCGAAAGCGTCCTCGAACTGCGCGCCTCGCGCGTCGACTGTAATTGGGAACTGGGTTGTATGTCCGTGAATGCCAAAAGAAGGAGGTGCGCCCTGCTCTGGCAGTCGTCCACAGCAGTGATCAGGTACCAGGCAAGCCACTCCACAAGCTGAGTCCCCAGTGGGGTGGTCGCCTCGCGGCCATAGAGCCCATCGGCAGCGTATTCGGAGAATCACCGGCTACGATCTTTGCGTCGGTTTGTTCCCTATGGTCGAGATGCGTATTAACCGATTGGCGCGGTTCATTGTGGCTGTCGGGCGCGTGGGCGGTGCTGGCCGCGACCGGCCGAAGAGCCGTAGCGCGGCCAGCGACCGCCCTACGCGCGGCGAGACGCCGCAGGCGGGTCGCGCTGAGTAGGCCCGGGGCGCGGTGTCGGAGTTTCCTCCGGTCCGTTTCCCCGGACCCCTCGCCGAACCCGCCGTGCGACTCTCATCGCAACGGGCTCTCCACGGTCTCTGTCGTTAGGTGGGGGTAGGACCCCAAAGGTTGGGGATCTTGCTGCCTCGGTAGCAATATCGGATGATCGGGATCGCTGCGAGGCGCTTCAGCTCGATCTCACCCGCGACGATCGGTAGCCATTGCCCAGTGGGCGTGGTGAACCGTCGGCGGATGTCCTTCCACCTCCAACGGTGCCGTTCGCCCAGCATGCGGATGACTCTCCACCAGGTGAAGTTGTCCAGCATGTCGAACACTGTCTGTGCGACGGCGTGTTTGAAGCAGATGGCCCAGCCGTGCATGATCAGATTGAGTCTTCTCAGCACGTGTTCGAGGTCCTGCTGTGACGTTCTGCGCGTGAGGGCACGGATCTTGGCCTTCACCGACCGGATGGCCCGGTGGGAGATGAAGGTGTAGACGTACCACTTGTCGGTGCCTTGCTTGCGGCGCCACTGGATGCGGAACCCCAAGAAGTCGAACGCCTCACTCATGTGCACGATGCGGGTCTTGGACTCCGAGAGTTGCAGACCCAGCGGGGCGAGCACATCAGTGATCTCTTCGTGCAGGGTGTGCACGTCGTCGCGGGTGCCGTGCACGAGCACGACGAAATCGTCCGCGTAGCGGACGATGCGCCAGTTCGGCATGCCCTTGCGGCGGCGGTGCACGCGTCGGCTGTGGGTGCTCATCGTCCCGTTTTCCTTCCACGGGCCGTGCAGGTGCTCATCGAGCGCAGACATGGCGATGTTGAAGATCAACGGGGACAGGGTGCCCCCCTGCGGCGTGCCGGTGTGGGTGTTCCTGTGTTCGCCGAGTTCGGTGAGGATCCCGGCCTTGAGGAACGCCTTGACCAGCGCCAGGACGCGTTTGTCCTTCACTCTTGCCCGTATCCGGTCCATCAGGGCCGGGTGTGAGACGTTGTCGAAGGCCGCCTTGATGTCCGCGTCCAGCACCCACCGGTATGCGCGGGTGCCGAAGTAGTGGATCTCGGCGATTGCGTCGTGGGCTCGCCGCCTGGGCCGGAACCCGTAGGAGACCGGCTCGAAGGCGGCCTCGAAGATGGGTTCCAGCACCAGCTTCAGCGCCGCCTGGACAACCCGATCGGCCACTGTGGCGATCCCCAGACGGCGTAGCTTGCCGCCCGCCTTGGGAATCGTGCGTCCCCGCACACCGCGGCTGAACGGCAAGGTCGAACGCTCACACCGCATCGACGCCGAAGAGTTCTACCGGATGCTGGACGGTGTCGTCATCGACGACGCCGAGGTCTTCAACGACAAGCTTCGCGAATGGGAGGACTACTACAACTACGATCGACCCCATGGCGGCCTCAGCGGCCAGACCCCCTACGAACGCCTTAAGCAGAAGACTCAGACCCAGGCGTAAACGATCAACGTCAGTTGCACAAGGCAGGCGAACTTTATGTGGTCGCCCTCTGCGAAGCGGAGAACACCGCGACGTCCCTCGGCCGGTTCCGGCTCGCCGGGGACGAGGTCAGGACGGCTGTCCGCACGTGACCGGCGGCGCGGGCCGCGCCTTCACTTGAGCGGGTCGTGCCCCCAGTTCATGAGGGAGTATCGCCAGCGGGTCTCCTTCACGTCCCCGGACGGCCGCTGCGTCAGATGGCGGCGGACATAGCCGATCACCTTGCGCATGTGGGCGTAGTCGTCCTCTCCCAGGTCGTCCTTCCGCTTCCGCAGGATCTCGATGATCCGGCGGCCGGACCGGTGGCCTGTCGACTCCTCGCCACCTGACTTGTCCCCGACGCTCTTGGACTCCTCGGTGTCCAGCCAGCGTTCCAGCTCCGTGGCCGTCATGTTGACCGCCTGGTCGAAGTCCGAGGTGATCTGCTCGCCGTCGTCAGTCATGGCGATCCTTCCTGCGCAGCGCCGACTGCTTGTGCACGGCGGTCTTGCCGCTCTTGTCACTGCGCACGAGATACTGCGGATCGTCGGCCGAGGCGTCCACGGTACGGCCCGCTTCCTCGGTCCGCTCCGTGATCTTCTTCTCGACCCTGCCCGAGGTCGACGAGCCGTGGCTCTCCCACGTGACCTCGTCACCCACGTCGAGGTCGTCCTGCCTGCGCTTGTCGGTCATGGCCGCCCCTTACCCGTACCCTTTCGAAACCCATCGTGCCGGGCTCGAACCCGGGCGCTTCGCTGGATCGGATCGCCCTCAACGATCGACGGGGCGCCGTGGTCGATGGCCGGTGTTCAGCCGGTGGTTACTCGCCGATTGCCACCCCGGCCCGGTGCCCGGCGAGAGCCGGCGCCGGGCTCCGGGGCGGCTGCGAGCGGTTCCACGCCTCCGCCGAGTTCACCCGCGCTGCCCGGAATCCGGAATACGGCGTCGAGCCCTGAGGGGAGCGCGGGTCACGGGTGGGCGAGGACGAGGACGAAGTCGCCGGTGGGGTCGATGTACTGGCGGATCATCCCGAAACCGGCCGTCAGGAGTTCCCTGCGCAGTCCCTCGGTGCGGAACTTGGCGCTGATCTCGGTGCGGATCTCCTCTCCGGCCGCGAAGGAGATCCGCAGGCCGAGGTCGCCGATCCGCACGCGCATGGCGCGGCTCGCGCGCAGCCGCATCTCGACCCACTCGTGCCGCGCGTCGTACAGCGCGACGTGCTCGAAGGCGTCCGGCTCGAAGTCGGCGTCCAGCTCTCTGGCGATCACGCGCAGGACGTTCCGGTTGAAGGCGGCGGTCACCCCGCTCACGTCGTCGTACGCCGCGACCAGCCGGTCGGCGTCCTTGACCAGGTCCGCGCCGAGCAGGAAGGTGTCGCCGGGGCGGAGCGTGGCGCGCAGTTCCTTCAGGAAGACCTCGCGCGCCGCCGGGGTCAGGTTGCCGATGGTGCCGCCGAGGAAGGCCACCATCCGCCGTCCGGTACGGGGCAGCAGGGCGAGGTGCGCCTCGAAGTCGGCGCAGACCGCGCGCACGGTGAGGCCACGGTAGCGGGAGGCGAGGCGGTGCGCGGCCTCGCTCAGGGTGGCCGCGTCGACGTCCACCGGCGTGTAGGCGCGCAGCGTCCCGGCCGCGGAGAGGGCGTCCAGCAGCAGGACGGTCTTCTCGCTCGTCCCCGAACCGAGTTCGACCAGGGTGTCCGCGCCGCCGCGTACGGCGATGTCGAGGGCCTCCCTGCGCAGGATGGCCAGCTCGCGACGGGTGGGATAGTACTCGGGCAGCCGGGTGATGCGGGAGAACAGCTCGCTGCCCGCCTCGTCGTAGAACCACTTTGGCGGCAGCCACTTCGGCGTCGACGTCAGCCCGGCGCGGACGTCGTGTTCGAGTGCCTGCCGGAGATGGTCGCGGCCGAGATGGTTGACCAGGCGGATGGTCGGCTCACTGACGGTCACTGGGCCTCCTGGATGTGTGGGGGCCACGATCCCGCTCGCCGGTCCGTGGCCGGGTGCTGTGCTTTTCTCGTGGTCTCGTCCCGCCCGGTCACAGCGGCTGGACGCTCACTCCGTCGGGTGAGGCGAGGACCAGGGTGTGATCCGGTACGGCCTGCCAGCCGGGCCGGTCGTCCAGCGGCTCGCTCGCGACGAGCACGCCGTCGCGCGGGTGGCCGTCGAGGCGGAGGAAGAGCGTGTCGCCCCAGGCGGTCGCGGCGATCGACGCGCCGTCGCAGGCGAGGAGGTTCAGGCGGGCGCGGGAATCCTTCAGCCCGGCGCGGGTGACGACCTCCGCCAGGGCCTCGCCGAGCGGGTCGCCCACCCGCCGCCTGGCGAACACGGCGGCGGCGAGCCACGCGGAGTCGCAGGAACTCTCCGCTTCGTCAGCGAGCTCCCTCACCGTCTCTCGCGAGACGCGGCCGTTGTGGCTGAGCAGCCACGGCCCGTCGGCGAAGGGCGCGGTCGCGCTCTCCTCGATCGGCATCCCGGCACTGGCCGACCGTACGCAGGCCAGCAGGCAGCCGGAGCGGGCCGTTCGGGCGAGGCCCGCCAGGTTGGCGTCGGCCCAGGCGGGGATCGTCCGGCGGTAGCGGACCGGCTCCGCGAGGGCGTCGTACCAGCCCATGCCGAAGCCGTCGGCGTTCAGCCTGCCGTGGCGCTGCAGGCGCGGGGCGTAGGACTGCCGGAGCAGGCCGTTGACCGGCTCGTGGATCAGCGAGGCGAGGGTGCGTGGAGCGCCCAGCCAGGACGCGTGGCGGCACATCTAACCGCGCTCCGCAGGACGCCCGGTAAGACGTTCCGCGAGGCGCTCCGCCGGGCGTTCCCGGTGGCGTCCCGGCGAACTTCCGGGCGGACCTTTCGGGGAGTCCCCTGAAGATCGGGGCGTGGAGCGCCTGGCGGAGTGGCCGGGGGAACGCCGCGGGGAGTGTTCGGGGGAGGCCGAGCGGGCGCACCGGAAGCCGGCGAAGATCTGCCTGCGGGCCGGGCGGTCCCAGTTCCTGAACGTGGTGCGGACCACGGCCGGGTCGGAGGCCCATGACCCGCCGCGCAGCACCCGGTAGCGGGCGCCGAAGAACACCTCGCTGTACTCGCGGTAGGGGAAGCTGCGGAAGCCCGGGTGGGGCAGGAACCACGAACCGGTCCACTCCCACACGTCCCCGATCATCTGTTCGGCGCCGCAGGGACTCGCTCCCAGCGGGAAGGCGCCGAGCGGGGCCGGCCGTGCCGCCCGGTGCCCGAGGTTCGCCACGCCGGGGCCGGGGTCGTCGTCGCCCCACGGGTACGTCCGGGCCCGACCGGCCTCGGCGTCCCAGCCGCAGGCCTTCTCCCACTCGGCCTCGGTGGGCAGTCGCTTTCCCGCCCACCGGGCGTAGGCGTCGGCCTCGTACCAGCACACATGCTGCACGGGTTCGTCCATGGGCACGGGCTCGGTCCTGCCGAAACGGCTACGCCACCAGGTGTCGCCGTCCCTGGTCCAGAACAGCGGGGCGGAGGCGTGGTTGCGCCGCAGCCAGCGCAGGCCGTCCGGGGACCACCAGCGGGGGTCGTCGTAGCCGCCGTCCTCGACGAAGTCCGCGTAGGCGCGGTTGCCGACGGGCAGTCTGTCGATCCAGTAGCCGGGCAGGTCGAGCCGGTGGGCGGGGCGCTCGTTGTCGTAGGCCCACGGCTGGGTGTCGGTGCCCATCATGAAAGGCCCCGCGGGGACGAACACCTCCTCGGAGCCGGGCGCTCCCGCGGGAGGCAGGTCGCCGTCGCGGACCAGTCTCGGCCGCCCCGACAACTGCAGGGTGGCGAGCATCGTCTCGTCGTGCTGGTGCTCGTGCTGGATCACCAGGCCGAAGACGAAACCGTTCCTGCGCAGCGGGTCGGGGTCGTACGGGTCGACCGTGTCCAGGACGTCCAGCACCCGGCCGCGCACCCCCTCGATGTAGCGGCGCGCCTCGGCCGGCCCGAGGATGGGCAGGGACGGGCGGTCGGCACGCGGGTGCTTGAAGGCGTCGTACAGGTCGTCGATCTCCGGGCGGAGCGGGGTGATCCCGCCGACCTCCCGCAGCACCCACAGCTCCTCGTAGTTGCCCACGTGGGCCAGATCCCACACCAGAGGTGACATCAGCGGCGAGTGCTGCCTGACCAGCAGGTCGTCCTCGGCGTCGGTGTAGGTCGTGGAGCGGTTCCGCGCGGCGGTCAACTCGGCGGCGATCCGTTCCTTGAAGTCGCTCATCGGGTCTGTCCTTCCTCGGCCAGCCAGCCGGGCAGACGTTCCGCCGATCCCGTCACCAGATCGAGCAGGTCGGCGGCCGGGGACCGGCCGGGTGTCACGTGGCGGTCGGCGAAGGCGGCCACCTCGCAGACCAGGGCCGGGGTCGCCCTCAGCCGGGGCAGCGCGCCGAGGGCGGCGCGGAAACAGACGTCGGCGGCTCTGCGCAGCCGGGGCTCGGCCAGGCCGTGGCGCGCCGCCGACGCCCACATCCCCGCGCACGGCCCGGCCGCGGCCAGCGCCGCGTCGGCCGCGCGGTCGTCCGTCACCAGGGCGTGGGTGACCGCCGCGCACACCGGCCAGATCGCCGGGTGCTGGGCGTCGAGGTAGCGGATCTCCAGCCAGCCGCGCGGCCGTACGGGCGGGAAGAGCGTCGTGGCGTGGTAGCTCAGGTCCGCCAGGGTCGGCGGGTGTTCCGGCGAGGCGAGCCGGTCGCGGAAGGTCGAGCCGTCGAGAACCGGACGGTAGGACTCGGTGTCCTCACCGTCCTCACCGTCCTCCCCGTCTCCGCCGGTGTCGCGGTCGGTGTCGCGTACGGCCATGAGGCGGGCGTCGAGCAGGTAGTCCGTCCACGCGGCGCCGGGGTCGCGGCTCACCGGGACGGCGGCCGTGCGCGTGCGGTCGAGCCGCTCCCACACCGCCTGGCGTCCCGACATCCATCCGCACGGCCGTCCCTCGCTGAGCGGCGAGTTGGCGAAGGCCGCCACGAGGACGGGCCCCAGCAGGTGGGCGCGTTCCCAGCGGGCCGCGGGTCTGTCGCCCAGGTCCAGGTTGACCTGGACCGACGCCGTCGAGCACATCATCAGCGCCCCGTACGGGGTGCCGAGGAAGCGCGCCATCACCTCGTACCTGGGCAGGCGCAGCTGCCGCCTGGGCGGTCGCAGCGGGTCGAGACCCACCCCGCCCAGCACCAGGCCGGCGTCCCGCAGTGCCCGGCGTACCGCGTTCACGTCGGCGCTCAGCAGGGCGATCGCCTTCGGCAGCGAGCCTGGCGGTCCCGAGAGCTCCAGCTGCCCCCCGGGTTCGTAGGTCACCAGGCTCCCTCCGGGGAGCGGGGGCAGGGCGTCGGTGATCCTCGCCGGCGGAACCTGGCGGGCGGGATCCGTACGGTCGAAGACCAGGAACTCCAGCTCGACACCCACCCGGTCGCCGGGGGAGCCGAGGAAACAGCGTCGTGCGAAGGTCTCCACATCCGCGGCGTTCCGGATAAGTGTGTTCTCGGTCGCCAGACCGGTCATCCTCATCCCCTTTCGCCTTATATGTCCATTTAGGTATGGATTTATAGAGCCGCGAAGGCTCAGGCGTCAGGGGGAGTGGAGGGCGTCGAGGCGCGCGAGGTCGCGGCGTCTCGTCCGGCCTTTCGGTCGTCGCGGCGCCCTCCTGGACGGAGGGCGCCGGAGAAATGGTGGCTCTGGAGGGGAAATTCCCGTTCTAGCCTAGTTCGACACCTTTTGGTGAGTTACGCGCAGTATTTGACGGTGTCAGCCGGGGTTCTGTGCGGGGACGGTCGCGCCGGTGCCAGGCTTCTCGGTCTTCGGCTTCTCGGCCTCCGGCCCGCCCGTGCCGGGCCCGCTCGTGTCCGGCGCGCCGGTGTCGGGTTCCCGGGGCGGGTCGCTGAGCTGTTCGCGGATGTAGTTCCACACCACGGCGATCAGGGCGGCGACCGGTACGGCGAGCAGGCTGCCCACGATGCCCGCGAGGTTGCCGCCCAGTGTCACCGCGAGCAGGATCACCGCGGCGTGCAGGCCGAGGCCGCGGCTCTGCACCATGGGCTGGAACACGTTCCCCTCAAGCTGCTGCACCGCGACGATGATGGCGAGCACGATCAGCGCGTCGGTGAGGCCGTTGGACACCAGCGCGATGAGGACCGCGACGAAGCCGGCGAACAGGGCTCCGACGATGGGGATGAACGCCGAGACGAAGGTGAGGACGGCGAGGGGGAGGACGAGGGGCACGCCCACGATCCACAGGCCCAGGCCGATGAAGACGGCGTCGAGCAGGCCGACGAAGGCCTGGGAGCGGACGAACGAGCCGAGGGTGTCCCAGCTGCGGGTGGCCACGGCCGGGACGTCCGTGGCGAGGCGGCCGGGGAGCTGGCGGGTGAGCCAGGGCAGGAAACGCGGGCCGTCCTTGAGGAAGAAGAACATCAGGAAGAGCGCGAGGACGGTGTTGACCAGGCCGTTCACCACGGTGCCGACCCCGCTGAGGGTGGCGGTGACGATGCTGCCGACGCTGTCCTGGATGCGGGAGGCCGCGGTGTCGAGCGCGGTGCTCACCTGGTCGGCGCCGATGTTGAAGGGCGGCCCGGCGGCCCATCTGCGGAGTTGCTGGATGCCGTTGCCCACACCGGTGGCCAGCTCGCCGGACTGGGACGCCACCGGGACGGCGATCAGCACCACGGTGCCGGCGGCGAGCAGGAGGAAGAGCACGGTGACGGTCGTGGCGGCGAGGGTGGGGTGCCAGCCGTGCCGGCGCAGCAGGCGGGTCACGGGCCAGGTGAGCGTGGTGAGGAGCAGGGCGATCACGAGCGGCCAGAGGATGGACCACATCTGGCCCAGGATCCACAGGCTGACCGCGGTCATGAGCACGACGAGCAGCATCTCCAGGGAGATGCGCGCCGAGGTGCGCAGCGCGGTGCGGGTCTTGGTGGCGTTCAGCATGGCGGGCACGTGTTCACCCTAGACATGGTCGGGCCCACGTCAACGCGAGGCTCGGACCGAACCGCCCCTGATGGGGGGATCGGCACGTTTCCGCAGGTAGGGCGGGTATGTTCGGGAGCCGGTGGTGGGGAGACGGGGTAGCGTGCTCATATGAGCAAATTTTGGCTCATGTGTTGCCGTGAGGTTAACGTCCGATTTAGCGTGCGTTATCTAAATCACACCCCGGAGGTCCCATATGCGTAGATTGCGGCTGCTCACCATGCCCGCGCTCCTCCTCGCCCTCACGGCGATGTCCGCCTGCTCGGTGTCGTCCACCCCCGGCGGATCCACCGCCGGTGCCGACCAGAAGGCGGACGGCGCGATCACCATCGGCTTCAGCCAGGCGACCCAGCAGTCCCCCTTCTACGTGCAACTGCGCGAGGGGGCCGAGGCCGCCGCGAAGAAGGCCGGCGCCACGCTCCACTTCGCCGACGCGGACGGGGACGTCACCAAGCAGAACAACGACATCCAGGACCTCATCACCCGGCAGGTCGACATCCTGCTCATCAACCCGGTGGATCCGCAGGGCGTGCAGCCCAGCCTCGCCGCGGCCAAGGCGGCCGGGGTCTCCGTGGTGACCGTGGACCGGCCGGTGGCCGAGGGCGCGGTCGCGCACGTCGGGCGAGACAACAAGGCGATGGGAGAACTCGTCGGCAAGCGGCTCAGCGAGAAGCTCGGAGCCGAGGGCGGCACCGTCATCGAGATCCGCGGGGACGCCGGTGGAGCCGTGGCGCGCGACCGCAGCGCGGGCTTCCACGAGGCCGTCGAGGCGAACCCCAAAATCAAGATCGTCGAGGGGCCGTACTCCGACTACGTCCGCGCCAAGGCCGTCACCGCGATGCAGGACCTGCTCCAGGTCCACCCGGACGTCGCCGCGGTCTACGCCCACAACGACGACATGGCGCTCGGCGCGCTGCAGGTCCTCACCGAGAACGGCAAGGACAAGGTCCTGGTCGCCGGAGTGGACGGGCTCATGGAGGCGGTCAAGCAGATCGCCGACGGCGACCGGTACGTGGCCACCGCGCTCAACGACCCCATCTCCCTCGGCGCGACGGCCGTCGAGACGGTGCTCAAGGTCCAGAAGGGCGAGCAGGTCGAGCCCTCGGTCGACGCGGGCACCGCGCTGATCGACGGTGAGAACGCCGCGAAGTACGTCGGAGAGACCGAGTTCGCCCAGACCCTCCCGTAGGCGACCGTTCCCCGAAGGACCGGCCCGCAGGGGCGGGCACGCGGGCATCCGCGGCGAAGGCCGGTGGTCCGGGTCGTGAAAGACCCAGGGAGGACCCCTGGAGGACACGACCCGCGACGACCGACACGCGAGAAGCAGAAGACGAGGAAGAAAGAAGAAATGCCGGAAACCATGCAGGCCGCAGTGCTTCACGCCCCCGGGGACATCCGGGTCGAGCAGGTACCCGTGCCCACACCGGGCCCCGACGAGGCGCTCGTCCGCGTCGCGGCGTGCGGAGTGTGCGGCTCGGACATCCCGCGCATGCTGCGTGCCGGGGCCTACCGTTTCCCGATCATCTGCGGCCACGAGTTCTCCGGGCACGTGGTGCGGATGGGCGATCGGCTGTCGGCCACCGGCCGGGTGCGGGAGGGCGACCTGGTCACCGTGCCGCCGCTCATTCCCTGCCACGCCTGCGGACCCTGCAGCCAGGGCCGGTTCGGCCTGTGCAAGAACTACGGCTACTTCGGCAGCCGCAGGGACGGAGCGTACGCGCAGTACGTCTCCGTACCGGCCGAGAACCTGATGGTGCTCCCCGACGGCCTCGACCCCAGGGCCGCGGCGATGCTCGACCCGGCGGCGATCGCGCTGCACGCCCTGTGGCGCACGAAGATGCGCGGAGGCTACCGGGTGGCGGTGGTGGGCGCAGGCCCCATCGGGCTGTTCGCCGTGCAGTGGGCGCGCATCGCCGGGGCCGCCGAGGTGCTCGTGATCGAACTGGACGAGCGGAAGGCGGCCATGGCGACGGAGGCCGGGGCCACGCACACCGCGGTCAGCGCCGAGGCCGCCGCCGAGGTGGCCGGAGAGGGCTACGACGTGGTCATCGAGTCCGCGGGCGTGCCCGCCACCGTCGACCAGGCCGTGGGCCTGGCCGGACGGCACGGGGAGGCGGTGTTCATCGGCATCCCGCACGACCCCGTGGTGCTGCCCAAGTCCACCTTCAGCTCCTTCCTGCGCCGCGAGGTCACCCTGCACGGCGCGTGGAACTCCTTCTCCGCGCCGTTCCCCGGCGAGGAGTGGCGGGTGGCGGCAAGCACGCTCGCCTCGGGCGACCTCGCCTGGAAGTTCATGATCACGCATGAGCTGGGGCTGGACGCGCTCCCCGAGACCATGGTCAGCCTCGGCGAACGCTCCATTTTCAGCTCCAAGGTCCTGTTCATGCCGAACGAGGGGTGACCGTGAGCGCTTTCCTCGCCCTCGACCTGGGAACCGAAGGCGCCCGCGCGGCGGTCTACGACGCCGACGGCGCGCGGCTCGGGGCGGGCGACGAGTCCTACCCGACCACCTTCCCCAGGCCGGGCTGGGCCGAGCAGGACCCGGACCACTGGTGGCGGGCGAGCGTCCACGCCGCGCGGGCGGCGCTCGCCGAGGCGGGCAACCCGGAGATCGCCGGTGTCGCGGTGGCGACCACCGCCTCGACGGTCGCCGTGCTCGACCGCCACGGGCGCCCCCTGCGCCCGGCCCTGCTGTGGATGGACGGCAGGGCGAGCGAGGAGTCGGCGCTGACCGCGCGGATCGACCACCCGGCCCTGCGCTACTCGGGCGACTGCGACGCGGTGGAGTGGCTGGTGCCCAAGGCCATGTGGCTGGCCCGTCACGAGCCCGAGGTCTACCGCGCCGCCGCACGCGTCGTCGAGGCCGTGGACTACATCGTGTGGCGGCTCACCGGACGGTGGGCCGGATCGCAGATGAACGCGGTCTGCAAGAGCAACTACGATCCGCGCGGGGCGGGGTTCCCGCACGACCTGTACGAGAAGCTCGGCATCGGCGATCTCGGCGACAAGCTGCCGGACGAGATCGTGCCGGTCGGTGACCCGGTGGGGCCCCTCGGCCCCGACGCCCGCGAACAGCTCGGGATCGTCGGCCCCGCCGTCGTCGCCTCCGGCGGGATCGACGCGCACCTGTCCCTGCTGGCCGTCGGGGGCGCCCGCGAGGGGCGGGTGTCGATCGTGTGCGGCACGTCCAACGCGTTCGTCACCGAGATCGCGGAACCGGTCTTCCCCTCCACCGTGTGGGGCCCGTACCCGGACGCGTTGCGCGAGGGGCACTGGCTGGTGGAGGGCGGTCAGGTGAGCGCGGGCTCGGTGCTGGCCTGGGCGGGCGAGCGGCTCATCGGGCGGCCGAGATCGGAGATCGGCGGGCTCATCGAGGCCGCGGCGGCGCTGCCGCCGGTCGAGCACGGGCTGATCGTCCTGGACTACTTCATGGGAAACCGCACGCCGCTGCGCGATCCGCGGCTGCGCGGCGCGGTGCTCGGGCTGACCCTCGCCAGCACCCCCGAGCAGGTCTACCGGGCGGCCGTGGAAGGGGTCGCGTACGGCACCCGCCAGGTCATCGACTCCTTCGTCGCGGGTGGGATCGGCGTGCAGGAGATCTTCGTCTCCGGCGGCATCCGGCACAACGAGCTGTGGCTCCAGACGACCGCCGACGTGCTCGGCCGGCCGATCAGCCTGGCCACCGGGGACAACCTCACGCTGCGGGCCTGCTCGGTGATCGCCTCGGTGGGTGCGGGGCGGTACGCCTCGCTGGCCGAGGCCGCGGCACACTACGAGCCGAGGATTCGCGTGGTCGAGCCGGTGGCCGAGCACCGGAACCCGTACCGGCAGGGCTACGACGACTATCTCGCGGCGACCGCCGCCACCACGGCGATCGCGCACCGGCTGAGCGCACCGCGACGAGGGGACGGGCTGACATGAGCATTCCCGTGGACTATCACGACCAGCTCTACCAGGTCGCCGTCCGCTACTACGAGAGCGGGGAGACCCAGGAGCAGATCGCCCACCGCATGCATCTCACCCGCTGGAAGGTGGGCCGGATGCTCGCCGAGGCCCGCCAGGCCGGGATCGTGCGGATCGAGGTGCTGCACCCCAGGTCGAGGGTGCACGCCCTGGAGCGCTCGCTCAGGGAGCGGTTCGGCCTGCGCGAGGCGATCGTGGTGGCGGGGAACGCCAGGAACGACCCGGAGTACCTGCGTGACCGGGTGGCCGCCGCGGGGGCCGACCACCTGATGGCGATGCGTCCCGCGCCCCAGCTGATCGGCGTCTCCTGGGGACGCACGCTCGACCGGCTGGCCGGCGGGCTCACCCCCGGGTGGGCCACGGGCGTCAACGTGGTGCAGGTGAACGGCGCGCACAGCCGATCACGGCAGCCGACCACCGCGCACAGCATGGCGAACCTGATCGCGCACCACGGCGGCGGCACCGCGACGCTGCTGCCCGCCCCGGCGATCCTGGAGCAGGAGAGCACCCGGGCGGTGCTGGAGAGCGACCGGGCCGTCTCCGACGTGCTCGCCCTCGCCGGCCGCGCCGACCTGTTCCTGTTCAGCCCAGGAGGCATGGGCAGCGACTCGGTGCTGGTGGACTCCGGCCAGATCGACGCCGACGACGTCACCCGGCTGGCACGGGCCGGCGCGGTCGGCGACGTGCTCGGCCGCTTCGTCGACGAGCGCGGCCGGATCGTCGATCCGGGCCTGGACGGGCGCACGCTCGGCCTCTCGCTGGACGCCCTGCGCTCGGCCACCACCTCCGTCGCGCTCGTCAGCGGCGCGGCGAAACACGCGGTGTGCCGGGCGGTCGTGGTGAGCCGCCTCTGCGACGTGCTGATCACCGACGACCAGAGCGCGACCTACCTGCTGGACACCGCGACGAGGGAGGAGCCATGACGGACACCGCCGAGCACCCGAGGCTGCGGATGGCCGGGATCGTCAAACGCTTCCCCGGCACCGTCGCCCTGGACGGCGTGGAGCTGACCGTACGCCCCGGCGAGGTGCACTGCCTGCTGGGCGAGAACGGCGCCGGCAAGAGCACGCTCATGAAGATCCTTTCTGGCTCCTACCAGCCGGACGAGGGCACGATCCTGCTGGACGGGGAACCCTTCAGGGCCGCCACCCCGCACGCCGGGCTCGCCGCGGGCATCGCCGTGATCTACCAGGAGCTGGACCTGCTGCCCGATCTCACCGTCGCGCAGAACCTGCTGCTGGGCAGGGCGCCGAGGTTCGGCCCGTTCGTGCGCAGGTCCCGGCGGGCGCGGCTGGCCCGCGAGGCGCTGGACCGGGTCGGCGCGCGCTTTTCGGTGACCACGCCCGTCAGGGAGCTGCCCATCGCGGCGCAGCAGCTCACCGCGATCGCCAAGGCGCTCACCGCCGACGCGCGAGTGATCGTGATGGACGAGCCCTCCGCCACCCTCGGCGAGAGCGAGCTGCTCGCCGTCTTCGACGTCATCAGGTCGCTCACCGCCGAGGGACGCTCGGTGATCTTCATCTCGCACCGGATGGACGAGGTGATGGAGATCGGCGACCGCGCCACGGTGCTGCGCGACGGCCGCACGGTCGGCGTCTACGACCTGGCCTCGACCGGCCCCGGCGAGATCGTCGCCGCGATGATCGGTGAGGCGAGGGAACTCATACGCCCCACCGACCACCCCGCGCCCGAGGGTGAGCCGCTGCTGAGCGTCGAGCGGGTCCACCTGCCGGGCCTGATCGACGTCCGCGACCTGGAGGTGCGGCCGGGCGAGATCGTCGGGCTCGCCGGACTCGGCGGCGCGGGCCGTACGACCCTGCTGCGCGCGCTCTTCGGCGACCTGAGGGCACAGGTCACCGCGAAGCTGGACGGGCGCCCGATGCGCGTGGGCAGCCCGTCGGCCGCGGTACGCGCCGGGCTCGCGCTGGTGCCGGAGAGCCGCAAGGAGCAGGGGCTGATGCTCGGCCTGTCCGTGGGCCGCAACGCGGCGATCGCGGCGATCGGCCGGCCCCCCTGGCTGCTGCCCGGCCGCCTCGGGCGGCGGCTCACCCGGCCGGCGTTGACCGACCTGGGCATCAAGTCCGCCGGACCCGACCAGCTCGTGGGAGAGCTGTCGGGCGGCAACCAGCAGAAGGTCGTGCTGGCCAAGTGGATCACCCGGGGCGGGATCAGGGTCCTGCTGCTGGACGAGCCCACCCGCGGCCTCGACGTCGGGGCCAAGGCCGACCTCTACCGGCAGGTGCGCCACCTGGCCGACCAGGGGGTGGCGGTACTGCTCGCGAGCAGCGAGCTCACCGAGCTCACCGCCAACGCCGACCGCATCCAGGTCCTGTACGAGGGCCGCAACGTCGCGTGTTTCGACCCGAGGGTCAGCCCGGAGAACGTCATCGCGCACACCGTCATCACAGGAGCGACTCCATGACCACATCGATCGGATCCGCCACCCCGGCGACCAAGGACCCCGGCGGCTCCAGGTCGCGCCGCGGCACCGACCTGATCGTCAAATCCAACCTGCTGCTGGTCTTCATCGCCTTGTGCGTCGTCGCGACGCTGCTGGCCCCGCAGTTCCTCACCGGCCGCAACATCGCCAACCTGCTGCAGCAGTCGTCGCTCACCGGGATCGTCGCCATCGGCATGACGATGGTGGTGCTGACCGCGGGGATCGACCTGTCGGTCGGCAGCGTGGCGGCCTTCGGCGGGATGACGGTCGCCCTGCTCATGGGGTCGGACGTGCACTTCGTACCGGCGATCCTGCTCAGCGTCGCGGTGGGCGCGCTGTTCGGCGCGCTCATGGGCGGGCTGTCGGCCTACCTGTCGCTGCCCTCGTTCATGACCACACTGGCCGGGCTGACGGCCATTCGCGGGCTCACCTACCTGCTCACCGACGGCAAACCGGCGGGCGGCGGCGGCTCGGAGGCGTTCCAGCTCCTCGGCGGCGGGTTCATCGGCTACGTGCCGATCATCGGGATCGTGTTCGTCGTGATCACGATCCTCGCCGCCCTGGTGCTGCGGGGCACGACCTTCGGCGAGTACGTCTACGCGGTCGGCAGCAACAAGGAGGCCGCGCGGCTGTCCGGCCTGCCGGTGCGCGGGGTGATCACCGCCGTGTTCGCGGTGTCCGGCGCGCTCGCCGCGCTCGCGGGGGTGCTGCTCACCTCCCGGCTGACCGTGGGCCAGCCCACCGCCTTCAGCGGGCTGGAGCTGGACGCGATCGCGGCCGTCGTGCTCGGCGGCACCAACCTGTTCGGCGGCCGGGGCGGGGTGTTCGGCACGTTCGTGGCGGTGCTGCTGCTGTCGGTGCTGCGCAACCTGTGCAACCTGCTCGGACTGGGCTCCTTCTTCCAGATGGTGGTGACCGGCCTGATCCTGCTGGTCGCCCTCATCCTCAACATGCTCATCGAAAGGCGGGGCGCTCGTGCCTGACACCGTCCCTGGCTCGTTGCGGGCCTATCTGCACGGACTGCCGGGGGTCGACGAGGTCGGCGTGCATCGGCGGGCCGCGGACCTGGCGACCCGGTCGATCAAGACCACGGCCAAGCGCCGGGCGATCGACCTGGCCATCCGGATGGTCGACCTGACCACGCTCGAAGGGGCGGACACCCCGGGCAAGGTACGCGCGCTGGCGAGCAAGGCGATGCGTCCCGACCCCGCCGACCCCACCACGCCCGCGGTCGCCGCGCTCTGCGTCTACCCGGACATGGTGCCGGTGGCCGCCCAGGCGCTGTCCGGCAGCGGGGTGGGACTCGCCTCGGTCGCCACGGGCTTCCCGGCGGGCCGCACGTCGCCGGAGGTGAAGCTGGCCGACACACGTTTGGCGGTGGCCGCCGGCGCCACCGAGATCGACATGGTCATCGACCGGGGGGCGTTCCTCTCGGGCGACTACCGCAAGGTCTTCGACGAGATCGCGGCGGTGAAGGAAGCCTGCGGCGAGACGCACCTGAAGGTCATCCTGGAGACCGGGGAACTGGTCTCCTACGACAACGTGCGGCGGGCCTCCTGGCTCGCCATGCACGCCGGGGCGGACTTCATCAAGACCTCCACCGGAAAGGTCACGCCCGCCGCCACGCTGCCGGTCACCCTGGTCATGCTGGAGGCGGTGCGGGACTACCTGGCCGCCACCGGGCGGCGGGTGGGGGTGAAACCCGCGGGCGGCATCCGCACCACCAAGGACGCGATGCGCTACCTGGTGCTGGTCAAGGAGGTGGCGGGGGAGAGCTGGCTGGATCCGGCGTGGTTCAGGCTCGGCGCCTCGACCCTGCTGAACGACCTGCTCATGCAGCGCACCAAGCTGAACACCGGACACTACGCCGGGCCCGACTACTACACGATCGACTAGGGGGACTCCGATCACATGACGGAGGAGATCTTCGAGTACGCGCCCGCGCCGGAGTCACGGTCGACCGTGTCGATCCGGCCGTCCTACGACCTGTTCGTCGACGGCGAGTTCGTCGAGGCCAAGAGCGACGAGCGGATCGTCACGATCAACCCGGCCGACGAGGAGCCGCTGTCCGAGGTGGCCGTCGCCTCCGAGGCCGACGTCGACCGCGCCTTCACCGCGGCCCGGCGGGCCTTCGAGCGGGTCTGGTCGCCGCTGCCGGGAGCGGAGCGCGGCAAGTACCTGTTCAGGATCGCGCGCATCATCCAGGAGCGCGCACGCGAGCTGGCCGTGCTCGAGTCGCTGGACAACGGCAAGCCGATCAAGGAGACCAGGGACGTCGACCTGCCCCTGGTCGCGGCGCACTTCTTCTACCACGCGGGATGGGCGGACAAGCTGGCCCACGCCGGGCTCGGCCCCTCGCCGCGCCCGCTGGGCGTGGCCGCCCAGGTCATCCCGTGGAACTTCCCGCTGCTGATGCTCGCCTGGAAGGTCGCGCCCGCGCTGGCCACCGGGAACACGGTGGTGCTCAAACCCGCGGAGACCACCCCGCTGACCGCGCTGGCGTTCGCCGAGATCTGCCAGGAGGCGGGACTGCCGCCGGGCGTGGTGAACATCGTGACCGGCGCCGGCGACACCGGCCGGGCCGTGGTCGCCCACCCGGACGCCGACAAGGTGGCCTTCACCGGCTCGACCGAGGTGGGCAGGGAGATCGCCCGCGCCGTGGCGGGCACGGGCAGGCGGCTCTCCCTCGAACTGGGCGGCAAGGGCGCCAACATCGTGTACGACGACGCGGCGATCGACCAGGCCGTGGAGGGGATCGTCTCGGGGATCTTCTTCAACCAGGGACACGTGTGCTGCGCGGGATCGCGGCTGCTGGTGCAGGAGTCGATCGCCGAGGAGCTGCTGGCGAAGCTGCGCGCCAGGATCGAGCGCCTGCGGCTGGGCGACCCGCTGGACAAGAACACCGACATCGGGGCGATCAACTCGGCCGCGCAGCTCGCCAGGATCCGCGAACTGGTCGCCGTCGGCGAGGCGGAGGGCGTGAGCGGCTGGTCACCGGCGTGCCCGATCCCCGAGCGCGGCTTCTGGTTCCCGCCCACCGTGTTCACCGGCGTCACGCAGGCGCACCGGGTCGCCCGCGAGGAGATCTTCGGCCCGGTGCTCTCGGTGCTCACCTTCCGCACACCGGAGGAGGCCGTCGCCAAGGCGAACAACACGCCGTACGGCCTGTCCGCCGGGGTGTGGACGGAGAAGGGCTCCCGGATGCTGTGGACCGCGAGCCGGCTGCGCGCCGGCGTCGTGTGGTCCAACACCTTCAACATGTTCGATCCCGCCAGCCCGTTCGGCGGATACAAGGAGTCCGGTTACGGCCGCGAGGGCGGCCGGCACGGGCTGGAGGCATACCTTGGCTGACAGAACCGACCCCCCGTTCCCCGCGCCGGCCCGCGTCGTCGTGCGCAGGACGTACAAGCTGTATCTCGGCGGGGCGTTCCCGCGCTCGGAGTCAGGCAGGTCCTATCCGGTGACATCCTCCCGCGGGGTCCATCTCGCCAACGCGGCCCAGGCGTCCCGCAAGGACGCGCGCGACGCCGTGGTGGCGGCGCGCAAGGCGTTTCCCGGCTGGTCCGGCCGTACCGCCTACAACCGGGGCCAGATCCTGTACCGGGTGGCCGAGATGATGGAGGGGCGCCGGGCCCAGTTCGCCGAGGAGACCGCCGCGGCCGAGGGGGTGAGCAGGGCGGGGGCCGAGAGGCTGGTCTCGGCCGCCATCGACCGCTGGGTCTACTACGCGGGCTGGGCCGACAAGGTCGGCCAGGTGCTCGGCGGGGCGAACCAGGTGTCGGGCCCGTTCTTCAACCACTCAGAGCCCGAGCCGACCGGGGTCGTGGGCGTCATCGCCCCGGCCGGCTCCCCGCTGCTCGGACTGGTCTCGGTGCTGGCGCCGGTGATCACCTCGGGCAACACGGCGGTGCTGGTGGCGAGCGAGCGTGCCCCGCTCCCCGCCGTCACGCTCGCCGAGGCGCTGGCCACCTCGGACCTGCCGGCGGGGGTCGTGAACATCCTGACCGGACGCCTGGGTGAGCTCGCCCCGCCGCTCGCCGGGCACGCCGACGTGAACGCCCTCGACCTGACCGGGGCGGGCGACCCCGGCTCAGAGTTGGCCTCAGAGCTGGAGGAGAGCGCGGCGACCACCCTCAAGCGGGTCCTGCGGCCGGGCCTTCACGACGACTGGACCGTCGCCGATCCCGGCGTCTCCCGGATCAGGTCCTTCATGGAGATCAAGACGGTCTGGCACCCGGTGGGCGTCTGACACCGGGGTGGGCCGGCGGGACCTCGGCGGGCGGGCGCGGTCTCCGTTCCCGCCCACGCGCCGGGGTTCGCGCGGGAACGGCGCCTCGCTCAGGAGCGTCGCCCTCGCGTCCCCCGAGGCTCCGGGGCAGGGGGCGCCTCTCGCCGGCCCGGCGGGGAAACGCGGGGGTGACACGAGGGTGGGTGCCTGTTAGGCCCCATTTGCCCAGGTGAGAGCCTTAAAGTATGAGATATTCAGACAGGGGCGGTGGGCTGTCGGCGCAGGAGCGGGCCAGGCGCGAGAGGCTGCGGTTCCGGGCCGCCGACATGTTCGCCGGGGAGATCACGCCCGCGCGGGTGGCCCGGCTGCTGGGAGTCACCCGCAAGTCCGCCTACGAGTGGTACGCGCTCTGGAGACGGGGAGGCAGGGCGGCACTGGTCTCCAGGGGTGCCGCGGGCGGCAGGAAGCTCACCGACGAGCAACTGGCCCGGCTGGAGGCGGTCCTGGCGGAGGGGGCGGCCGCCCACGGCTGGGACGACGGCCACTGGACCACCGCGCGTGTCGCCGTGGTGATCGCGGAGAGGTTCCAGGTCTCCTACACCGTGCGTGGGGTGGCCTATCTGCTGGACCGGCTGGGATGGACCGGCCGGTTCGGGTTGCCGATGCGCGGGCCCGCGCGGACGGGTGGCGGATCCCCGGCGTGAGCGGGCTCGTGATCTCCGTGCCGCGTGGGCGGCTCGGCGGGGTCGAAGCACATCAAGATCGACATGGATGCGCACTCCATGCCGTGCGCGCGGCTCGGCGAGAAGCCGCTCCCTTGGCGGAGCGGAGAAGCCGCTCGGATGTAACCTCCGCCTTTCCTGCCGGGAAATGATCCCGGACCAAGGCTTTGTCCTTTCTGGGGCGAAGGTCGTTATGGCTCTGAACTAGCGTCTTACATGGCGTCGATTCGTCATATTTCCTGGAAATCTGATCGGCGCTCTGTAAGTCCTGGCGGCATGCCGGGTTCAACCATCAGACACGGAGTGATCTTTCATGTTCAAGCAGGCTCTCGCCGCCGGCACCTTGGTGGCCTCCACCCTGATCGTCGGCATGACGGTGTCGGCTCAGCCCGCCGGGGCAAGCGTGGCGCCACAGCAGGTCTCGGTGGTCGCCGGAAGCAACGACCACGACCCCTTCGGTCCCTACGTCTACAGCAGGTATTCGCCATTCACTTTCTACAACACTTATACGCCCTTCGGCTTCCAGCCCTATTACCGTCCCGTTGTCTACACCTACTGGTAAACCAGGAAAAAGTAGAAAACGGTAATAGGCGAGGCGTGACGGTGCCGGGCGTGGTGACCACGCCCGGCACCGTTCGCCGTCACGGCGCCCGTGGCGCCGTCGTCCGCCGAGGCGCGGTGGACGATCCGGCCGGGACCCGCCCCGTCGTGGCCCGTTGACGACCGCCGAACGCGGCGGCTCAGCCCGCTTCCGTCGTCGTACCCGGAGCGGAACGCGACTGCCGGTGCACCGCCAGGGCGATGTCCACGATCGCGATCACGGCCAGCACGGCCATCACGACGGTGAGCCAGGTGATCCCGGCCACGAAACCGAGCACCCCGAGGCCGATCGCCGCTATCAGGGCGAACGAGCCCAGGCGAATGTGGACGACGTCGCGCGGGGTGGCCGCGACCATGGGCTTCCCGCTCGCCGAAGTCTCCTCCGGCATCTCTCCTTCGGCCGTCATGTTTCCCTCCTTGGTTGGAACGCCCTTTTACCCGGATGCCCCTCTGTCATGTGTCCGGCTCACGTCTCGTGCGACTGCCCGAGGGCTCTCACCAGTCCTTCGGGATCGGAGACCGTGAGAGTTGCGGCCGGGTGGGTGAGGAGGTGGCCGGGTACCAGGGCGGGCACCGGGACGTGGAACCGGACGCACACGCCTCGCCCGGTGCCGGTGCCGAACGTCACCCCGCGGTCGGCGAACGACAGGTGCGGTCCGATGGCCTTCCACGGAGCGTACGGGCCGGTCACGGTGGTGCCCGCGACGTTGGACAGGGGCGTGCGCAGCGACCAGGGGCCGAAGCGAACCGAGAGATCGCCCTCGCGGACCTCGGCGAAGGCCCTCTGAGGGCTCACCCCGACCATCAGCAGCGGTATCCGCCACGCCGGGTCGAATTCGAACGCGAAACGCGTCATCCCCTCAGGACTCCCAGGGGGCGCTCTCGCCCATCTTGGCGTAGTACCTGGCCAGGTGGGCCTTGATCCGTTCGAGGTCCTCCTCGGGCACCTTGACCCCGCCCCTGGCTCCCTGCAGGACCCCTCCCGCGGCTCGTACGGCCTGCGGCACCACCTTGAGCCTGCCGTCGATCACGTCGGCGATGGGAAGCTTGTAACTCCCGAAGTTGTCCGGCTCGTCGCCGTCGTACCAGAGGTGGGCCTCTCGATATCGGGCATTGGGCTCCTCCTCGGCGTCCGACCATGATCGGACGCGCTTCTCGGCCGCTTCGCCGTCCCAGGCCCTGTCGTGCTCGGCCAGTGGCAGATCCTGAAACCGGGTGACCGTCATGATCTCGCTCCCTTCGTCGAGGGTTTCCCTACCCGGCTGACCGGCCCCATGCCTGCCCGGCGACATATTTGGACTTTGTCAGGGGAGGGGGTCGGCATGACGGACACTCCTGAGACGAGCGAAGACACGGCCGAGCGTGAAGGTGCCGAGACGGGCGGCACCGAGAGCACCGGTGCCGAGGGCGCCGGTGCCGAAAGTGACGCCCCCGCGCAGGATCCGCCGCCCGCGGGTCCGCGGGGCATCGACGGCGAGAGCAGGGTCGTGGCGGAGCGGTCGGGGGCGGACACGACCTTCCCCGAGCGACCACTTCTGGCGGATCCCGACGACGCGCGCCGCACTCCTGCAGAGGAGAGACCAGAGGGTGTGAGCGAGGCCAAGGCTGAGACCGAAACCGAGAACGAGGCCGACGGCGAGATCGCGGGCGACGAGGGAGAGGACACGTCCGGTGACGGGGCGCCGGAACCGGAGGTCGGCCCGGCCTCCTGAGAGCCGACCTCTTTGACCTGGCGCCCTATGGTCCCCGGCCCGAGGAGGGCGGACGGCCCCGCCCGACGAGGGCGGACAGGGCCCGGGGCAAGGACTCCTCCCGACATGGCGGTGGGGGCCCGGAAAACCGGGCCCCCACCGCCATGTGAGTCGCGAGTCAGCTCTTGAAGGCGTCCTTGACCTTCTTCGCGCTGTCCTTGACCTTCTCCCCGGCCTGCTTGAGGTTGCTCTCGCTCTGGTCGGCCTTGCCTTCGGCCTCAAGCCGCTCGTTACCGGTGGCACGTCCCGCGCCTTCCTTGACCTTGCCCCCGAGCTCTTCGGCCTTGTTGGCGATCTTGTCGTCGTGACCCATGGTGTTATCCCTCCCGTTGTGGAGTTTTGTCCACTTCGACAGGTCCCCTCTCCTCCAGAGGAGGGGGTAAACATGCCTGCTCTGGGCGCGGTCGCCGCCCGGCCGATCCGGCGTCGCTCTCCTGGAGGCGCTCGCGAGGGGGGAGCGTGATCACGCCCCGCCCCGGGGCCGCCCGAGGGCACTCATCCGGCCGGGAAACGCTCGTGGCCAGGGGGAACGGCCGTTCCGGCCGGGCGACGGCCGCACCCGGAGGAAAAACGAAATGAGGGATGCTGCGCTTTCAGCGAAAAGCGCTGACAGCGAACGAACGGAAAACGCGGCTCCCCGCTGGACTATGGTCGCGGGTATTCGTTTATCGGCAAACCTCGGGTTCGGAGTAGGTGGAAGACGTGAGCGGTCCCCAGATCGTCCCCGAAGACCAGCTGTATCAGAGGCTGCTGCGCAAGCGGATCGTCGTGCTCGGCAGTGAGGTGAACGACGAGGTCGCCAACCGGATCTGCGGGGAGCTCCTCCTGCTCTCCGCCGACGACGACCGTCGCGACATCTGGCTCTACATCAACTCACCCGGCGGCTCGGTGTCGGCCGGAATGGCCATCTACGACGTGATGCAGTACATCCCCAACGACGTCGCCACCGTGGGCATGGGCATCGCGGGGTCCATGGGGCAGTTCCTGCTCTGCTCGGGCGCTCCCGGCAAGCGCTACGTCCTGCCGCACGCCAGGGTGATCATGCATCAGCCCTCGGGAGGCCTCGGGGGCACGGCCGCCGACATCGCCATCCAGGCCGAGCAGATGCTCTACACCAAGCAGATGATGCGCGAGCGGATCGCCTTCCACACCGGCCAGCCGCTGGAGCGGATCGAGGAGGACTGGGATCGCGACCGCTGGTTCACCGCCACCGAGGCCAGAGACTACGGCTTCGTCGACCAGGTGATCAGAAACACCAGCGAGGTGGTGTCCGAGGGCTGACATTCCGCTCCCGAGGACGATCTCCTTTCGGGAGGATATTCCACTCCGGGAGTGATCGCGCTCTCGGAGCGGTTTCCTACGGCCATTCTGCGTGCTTCACATGAAATGGTCTGGCGCCATTTCCTGCCTAGCCCGGAAATGGCGCCGTGCGATAAAACGGTGCCACGCGATGAATCGTCGCCCTTTTGGTCGTCGAGGGGCCCCGGCCGGGCTTTCCTCGTCAGTGCCGGCAGAGCAGGCAGCGTACGGCGTGTTCGAGGGACTCCGCGTCGCCGATGGGCGAGGGCCATGGCAGCCGGATCAGCGTCGGGTCGCTGTCGACGCCGCAGCGGACGGTCGCCCCGAAGCGGTCGAGCTCCCAGAGCCAGGCCTCCGGCACCGGTGCGGCGAGCAGGGAGACGAGCGCGGCCTCCAACTGCCGGCGGTGGGAGCCGTTGATGTGGTGGAGCATGCGCTCGGCGTCGTCCATCAGGGGGTCGGGGGCGGCGCCCAGATACTCCTCCGCGTCCAGCAGGCCCGACTCCGGCCCGGTGAGATAGATCACCCTGCCGACGTCGACGCGGATCAGCCGGGGGCCGTCCATCCCCTCCAGCGTCTCGAACAGGGCCTCGTCCGGGCAGCGTTCGGCGATCGCCACCGCCGTCTCCCTCGCCTCGGCCTCGGGCACCGCCTGCGCCCAGCCCTGCACCTTGAGCAGGCCCCGCGAGAGCTCGTGCGCTCCCAGTGAGCGGGTCGACGTCAGATCCACGGTCACCACGGGCTCGTCTCGCACGTCATGGAGCGGATCGCCGGGCAGGACGAGCAGCACGGGTCGTCCGGCGCCGTCCACGCCGCCCCTGGCGGGTGTCGCGGGAGCGTTGGTTCCGGAGACGGAGACGTGGGTGGGAGCGGCGGTGGCTGCGAGGGTGCGGACCCGCTCGGGGATCGGCGGAGCGGTGACGGGCTGCATGAACCGGCTCTCCTTGAGGTCGGGGGCACTGCTGTGTATAAGATTAGCCTTGCCTAACTAAGGTAAACCTAACCACAGAGGAGTGAGCATGCGCTACACCGGGCCGAAGGTGCGTCTTTCCCGGAGGGCCGGCGTGCCGCTGACCCGTAAGGCCGTCCGATACTTCGAGGAGCGCCCCTACCCGCCGGGTGAGCACGGTCGCAAGACCAACCGGCGGCAGACCGGTGACTACGGGCTGCGGTTGATGGAGAAGCAGAAGCTCCGCTGGTACTACGACGTCTCCGAACGGCAGATGCGCCGCTACTGGGACATGGCGCTGCGCGGCACCGGCCGGGCGGGCGCGGAGCTGGTGGTGCTGCTGGAGACGCGCCTCGCCTCCCTCGTCCTGCGCTCAGGGCTCGCCCCGTCCATCTACGCGGCCCGCCAGTACGTCACCCACGGCCACATCACCGTGGACGGCCGCAAGGTCGACATCCCCAGCTACCTCGTCAAGCCGGGCCAGGTCGTCGCGGTGCGCGAGAGATCACGCCGGATGCAGCCGTTCGTCGCGGCGTCCGAAGGCGTGTACGCGGACGACCGGACGGCCGCCTACCTCGACGTCGACCACGCCGACCTCCGGTTCACCCTTTTCAGCCGCCCGCTGCGCGAGCAGATCGTGGTCCCGGTGGACGAGCAGCTCGTGGTGGAGTTCTACTCGCGCTGACCCGGCGCCTATCCGCGCCGCCGGCCCGCCGCCTTCCGGGTGGCGGGCTTTCTCACGCCACCGTTCGCCGAGCCCTTCGAATCCGAGCCGTTCTTTCCCGCAGAACCGTTCTTTCCCGCGGAGCCTGAGCCGTTCTTTCCGCCGGAGTTCGTGTCGTTCTTCCCCGCGGAGCCCGAGTCGCCGTTCGCCGTTCCGTTCGTTCCCGCGGCGCCGTTCACCGGCACCGGAACCCGGTCCCGCAACTCCCGCACCTCGGCCCGGAGCGAGGCCAGCTCGGCGAGTACGGTCCTGCCCAGTTCCTCGGTCGCCTGTACGGACTCCTCGGCGTGCTCCTCCTCCATCGCGCTGACCACCACCGCGATGAACAGGTTCAGCACCACGAAGGTGCACACCAGCATGAACACCACGAAGAACAGCCACGCCGACGGATGCTCGTCCATCACCTCCCTGGTGATGTCGGACCAGGCGTCCCCGGTCATCATCTGGAACAGGGTGAACAGCGAGGTGGGCAGGTCGCCGAAGTACTCGGGGGCGGTGACGTGGTAGAGCTTCGTGCTCATCACCGCCGCGACGTAGAGCACCAGTGCCAGCAGCAGCACGATCGAGCTCATCCCCGGCAGTGCCGTGAGCAGCGCGGTCACCACCCGGCGCAGGCTGGGAAGCACGGAGATGAGCCGTAGCGCCCGCAGGATGCGCAGCGCGCGCAGCACCGAGAGCCCGCCCGCCGTGGGGAGCAGCGAGACGACCACGATCACGGTGTCGAAGAGGCTCCACGGGTTGCGGAAGAACCGCCAGCCGTAGGCGTACAGCTTGGCGGTGAGTTCGGCGACGAAGACGTAGAGGGCGAGGTGGTCGACGACGGTGAGCACCGCGCCGTACGGCTCGGCGAGCGTCGCCGAGGTCTCCAGTCCGAGCGTGGCCGCGTTGATCACGATGACGGTGATGATGAACTGCTGGAAACGCTGCGTTTCGAGCAGGCGGCGGAGACGCTCGCGCGGTGGCACGGGGACTCCCGGAAGTCAAAAGGTCAAGGACAAGCAAAGATCATAACGGACCGGTGAAGACCGAAATCCGCCTTTCGTGGAGTGAGGTGTCCGAAATATTCGGGCTTTGCGGTACGGGAACGTTCCGTGCCGGGAAGAGAGTGCCACCACTGCTTTCGGCCCTGCCCCTGTGCTCTGTCCGGCAGGCAGAGGGGCAGGGGGCCGGGCCCCGCCCGGCGAGTGCGGGGTTCAGCCTGGAGGGCCGTACGGCTCGATCTTCGGGTCGGAGTAGGGGCCGCCCTCCTTCGGGGCGACCCGGCGGGCGGCGACCTCGCTCACCCGCAGGCCGTACAGGCCCTGGTCGGGGTCGATGAGCACCAGGCCGTAGTCGGTGTCGACGTCCTCCTCGGGCAGTTTCAGGCGCCGCATGGCCTGCGCGAGCGTGGCGTCGGGCGGGAGCCGTACGGTGATCAGGAGCATGCACTCACGCTACGCGCCTGGCGCGGCGTCGCAACGAGGCGAGCATCCCGGGGGTGTCGACGACTCCGTAGCCGTAGTCGTGGTCGAACCCGATGTCGCCGCGGTCGTCGGCGGTGCGCCGGAGCAGGGTGCGCAGCTGGGAGGGTGACAGCCGGGAGGAGGGCCACAGGGTGCGGATGGCCGCGACGACCCCGGCGACGACGGGACAGGCGGCCGAGGTGCCCGAGTCGGCCTCGTCGTCGCCGAAGGCCCGCGAGCCGGAGAAGTGGGTGAAGGCGCAGAGATCGGGCTTTCTCACGGTGAGGCGGCCGGGCCCCTGCGAGGAGTAGCCGACCCGCTCGCCACGGATGTCGACCCCGCCGACCGACAGGACGCGCGGGTGGGAGTTCGCGCCCGTGATCGGCCGGTTGGCGTACGCGCACCGGCCGTCGGGGCAGTCGCGCCCGCAGTTTCCCGCGGCGAACAGCACGTCGGCGCCCGCCTGCTCCAGGCTGGAGACGATCAGGTTGAACGGGTGGGCCGGGTTGTCGGAGTAGTTGCCGGGATGGCCCGCGGGGAAGTCCCAGCTGGGGGAGAAGGAGCCCCAGCTGTTGGTGACGACGAGGGAGCGTGATGCCTCGGGCTGGTCTTCGAGGACGGTGCGCAGGTGGGCGAAGGCGGCGACCGCGTCCGACAGCAGGCCGTCCAGCGCCGAGCCGCCCGGACGCCGGGAGAGCAGCACGGGCACGTCGATCAGCGACGCCCTCGGGGCGGCGATGAGCGCGTCGAAGGCGCACATCGTGCCGTGGTCGACGGGGAACTCGCCCGCCTCGCCCCGCACCCCCGACGGCTTCCAGCTGCGCTGGGCGTCGAGGGCCACGCCGCGGTCGAACTGCCGGGCCACGTGCGCGGCGTTGATGCCGCTGTCGAGCACCGCGAGCGCGACGCCAGAGCCGTCGAGGCCCTCGCGCGCCAGCTCGGGGACGTGGAGCAGCCGCTCCACGTCGCGCCAGTCGCCCACCGGTGGCGTTCCGCCGCAGGTGAGGCTCCGCTGGATCATCGGGTCGGCGAAGACCCCCACCACGTCGGGACGCAGCGAGGGCAGCAGGGTGACCCGGGTGGAGATCTCGTCGTCGGAGATCTCCCCGCGGACCAGGACGGAGGCCTCGTCGTCGGCGAAGGAGAACGTGAGCGGCTGGTTGAGCGAGAGGGGATCGCCCCCGGCGAGGGGGACCGGGCGGGGAGCGACGACAGGGGTGAAGGAGGGGTCCACGACGACGCCGGGCAACGCGTCGGCGACGTCGGCCGCCGCCGTGCTCACCGAGGGGTCGGCCACGGCCGCGACGACGTCGGGGGATGGACGGAGCTGGAGCAGGACCCGCATGTGCACCACCGGGGCTTGAGAGGATCGGGCTCCACCACGTTCCTGCATCCGCCTCGATCGCGTCCAGCCGTTGAAACCACCCTCTATCTGGTCTCATGGCATGTAACCCACGCAAACGACAGGGATGGATTTCCTTCCCTGTGCGGGTGCCGGTGACTAGCGTTGGGCGGCATGACCGCAGAGGCGGAGACGACTCCACCCCCCACCCCAGATGTCCGGCACACCCACTGGCTGAGCACCCGGCCCAGACTGATCGTCGCCAGTGGGTTCATGCTCTTCTTGGAGCTGGCCCTGATCCGATGGACCGGATCGAACATCGTTCATCTGAGTTACTTCACCAACTTCGTCCTGTTGGGGTCGTTTCTCGGTATCGGGCTCGGCTTCCTCCGGGTGGGACGCACCACCCGGCAGCCGTACTACTCGCCGATCGTGCTCGCCGTCCTGGTGCTGGTCGTGTGGCTCTTCCCGGTCACCGTGGACCGCCAGACCGAGGGGGTCCTGTACTGGACGAGCCTGAGCGAGAGCGGGCCGCCCGCCTGGCTGATCCTGCCGGTCATCTTCGCCGCGGCGGCGATCGTGCTGATGGGCCCGGCCGAGCTGGTCGGGCGGTGCTTCCCCGAGCTGGAACGGCTGGAGGCCTACCGCTACGACCTGATCGGCAGCCTCGGCGGCATCGCGCTGTTCACCGCGCTGTCGTTCCTCAGCGCGCCCCCGGTGGTGTGGGGGTTGATCGCCGCGGTCGCCTACGCGGTGCTGCTCTGGCCCCGCAGGGTCTGGGCCCGCGCGGCGCTGCTCGTGCCCTCCCTCATCGTCGTCGGGGTCCTCGCGACGGAGTCGCTGACGGCCGGGGCGCTGTGGTCGCCCTACTACAAGGTGACCTACGTGCGCGGCTACTGGAACGACGTGCCGCTGATGGACATCAAGGTCAACGGCATCCCGCACCAGCAGGCCAGCCCGGCCAAAAGCCGCCTGGAGTGGGAACGCCAGTACGCCCTGCCGTACGAGCGCGCGACCTCGGGCAAGCTGGACGACGTGCTGATCGTGGGCGCGGGCAGCGGGACCGACGTGTCGATCGCGCTGTCGAAGGGCGCCAAGCGTGTGGACGCCGTGGAGATCGACCCCAAACTGCTCGAACTCGGCCGCTCCTACCACCCCGACAGTCCGTACAGCGACCCCCGCGTCACCGCCCACGTCACCGACGGCCGCGCCTTCCTGGAACGGACCTCCGACAAGTACGACCTCATCCTCTTCGCGTTGCCCGACTCGCTCACCCTGGTGTCCGGGGCGAGCTCGCTGCGGCTGGAGAGCTACCTGTTCACCCAGCAGGCGATGGAGGCGGCGAGGGACCACCTCAAGCCCGGCGGCACCTTCTCGATGTACAACTACTACCGCGAGACCTGGCTGGTGGACCGCCTCGGCTCCACCATGCAGGCCGCCTTCGGCCACAAGCCCTGCGTCGACATCGTCAGCGAGACCGGGCAGCAGGCGGTGATCACCGCGGGTCTCACCGCCGAGGCGCAGCGCTGCGACTCCGAATGGGCGGGGGCGACCGCCGACACCCCGCCGCCGAGCGGTGACGACCGGCCCTTCCTCTACCTGAAGGACCGGACGATCCCGCAGATCTACGTCATCACCCTCGGCCTGATCCTCGTCGTCAGCCTGCTCGCCGTCCGCGCCGTCGCCGGTCCCTACCGGCGGATGCGCCCGTACGCCGACCTCTTCCTGCTCGGGGTGGCGTTCCTGCTGCTGGAGACGAAGAGCGTGACCGGGTTCGCGCTGCTGTTCGGCACCACCTGGGTGGTGAACGCGATCGTGTTCGGCGGGGTGCTGGTCGCCGTGCTCGCCGCGGTGGAGGTGACCCGCCGCTTCAGGGTGCCGTCGCTGCCGGTGATGTACGGGGTGCTGCTCGCGGGGCTGGTCCTCGCCTGGCTGGTGCCCAACTCGTGGCTGCTGAGCCTGCCGCTGCCGGTGCGCGCCGTGGCGGCCGTGGTCGTGGCGTTCCTGCCGATCTTCGCGGCCAACGTGGTGTTCGCCAAGCGCTTCGCCGACTCCGCGGACGCCACCGTGTCCTTCGGGGCGAACCTGCTGGGCGCGATGGTCGGAGGCTGCCTGGAGTATCTGGCGCTGGTCATCGGCTACCAGGCACTGCTGATCGTCGCGGGCCTGATCTATCTGGGGGCCTTCGTCCTGCTGCCCAGGACCGCGAGGGGCGTCGGAGCGGCCAAGGCCGGCTGAGCCCGGCGGGCTCCGGGAAAAGCGCCGGTGGCCCGTCCTCCTTCGCGGAGGGCGGGCCACATGCGTGCGGGATGGTCGGCGGCGGAGCCGGTCGCGCGGGGCGGTCAGAACCCGCAGAGCTCGTCCAGGGACGCGGCCTCGCCCTTGCCGTTCGGGGTGGGCGTCTGGCTCGGCTTGGCCACCGCCGTCCTGGAGGGCTTGGGTGTGGCGGTGGGCGTTGATCCGCTCGTGCCGCTCGTCCCGGGGGAGGCCGTCGCGGCGAGGGGCCGACGGGCCGGCTGCAGTGACTGGCGCAGCGTCCTGGCGGTCGCGGCACGGATCTTCTGCCAGTCGGGCGAGCCGGTGTAGAACTCCGGCGGCACGAACTGGAGGCTCACGATCCTCGCGTCCTTGACCTTCAGCCCCAGTTCGGTGATGTGCTCGAGCAACTCGCGAGGGATGTCGGTCTTGGCCATCTTCTTGGCCACGTTCGCGATCTTGACGAAGTTGGTGAGCACGACCGACGGGGTGGCCTGCTGGGTGAAGGCGCCGATGACGCAGCGCTGGCGGGCCATCCGGGAGAAGTCGTCGCTGCCGACGCGGGAGCGCCCGTACCAGAGGGCCTCCTCGCCGGTGAGCTTCCGGTATCCGGCCTTGATGGTCCCCGCGGTGCCGTAGAGGCCGCCCCAGGGCACGTCGCTCTCCACCCTGATCCTCAGGCCGCCGATGGCGTCCACCAGGTGGGCGAAACCGAACATGTTGACCAGGGCGTAGTAGTCGATCTTCAGGTTGAGCGTGTAGCCGATCGCCTCCATGAGGGCCCGAGGGCCTCGATGGCCGTCCTTGACGTCGGGCATGAGCTCGGGGTGGTCCTCGGCGTACTGCCAGACCTCGTTGAGCAGGCCCCCGTTGGGCAGCTCGCGCATGAACCCGTCGGGGAACCGCTTGCCGAGCGGGGTGTTCGGCGGGAAGCGGACGTGCTGGAGGTTGCGGGGGAGGCTGAACATGGCGGTGTTGCCGGTCGCGACGTGCACGCTGGCCATGGTCATGCTGTCGGTCCGCACGCCCTCCCGGTTTCCGGCGCCGTCGCCGCCGACGAGCAGGAAGTTCACCCGCTTGCGCCCGCCCCACGGGTCCTCGTGCTTGACGGGGGCCGCCGTGGGGTTGGCCGAGGCGCTCTCGAAGATGCTGTTGGCCGCGTCCTTGACGGTCAGCACGGTGCTCGCGGTCAGCGCGAACGGCGCCATCACCGACACGCACAGCACGCCGACCGCGATTCCCGACACGATCTGTCCCCTGCCGCTGAGCCGGTCGGGCCCGAGGGAGACGTAGGAGAAGAGCACCAGCAGGAACCAGGCGATCGCGCCGACGATGGCGAGGACCGCCCCGGTCATCAGCGTGCTGTCGCGGGCGACGAAGCCCGCGTTGCCGTCACCGCTGAGGACGAGCGCGCCGACCAGGGCGGCGAGCAACAGCGCGCCGAAGATCGTGAGGAGGATGTATCCGGTGCGGCGGTGTCCCGCCCGCAGGTGCGCCGCGCCGGGCAGGAGCGCCGACAACGCGGTCCAGCCGATGAGCGCGCCGACCGTCATCGGCTTGGCGAACCGCGGCCGCTTCCCGGGCGGCCCGGGAGGGGCAGGGGGGCCGGGAGGCGACCCTCCGCTCTGGCCCGGTCCTCCGGGGCTGCCGGGCCCTCCGGGCGGGGCTGCTCCCTGAGGCTGAGCCGGTCCCGCGGGCTGGTCGGGCCGCGGTCCAGCTCCGGCCTGCGAGGGAGAGGCCGCCTCGGTCTCGGGCGCCCCTCGGGAAGGAACGGACTCCTGTGCGTCGTGCGTGGCCTGCCCGTCGCGTACGCCGTTCGGGGGAGGCGTTCCCTGCCCGCCGCGTACGTCGTGGGGGGAGGGCGTCCCCGGCCCGTTGTGCGCGCCCAGAGGGGAGCGCGCCTCCTGTCCGTCGGCGGCGCCCCGTACGCCGGGCCGGGTCTGCGGGGGTGTGCCCCGCCCGTCCGGCACGCTCTGGGCCTGGCCGGGAGCCGCCCGGAGTCCGCTCGCCGCGTCCCTGGAGGGGGACGCGTTCTGCCCGGAGGGAGAGCCCTGCGCCTGTGGCGTGCCGGGTGGAGCGGCGGGGGGCTGTGTCTCGGCCGGCCCCTGCGCGACGCCACGACCTGCACCTTGGCCGCCGCCGCGGCCCGCGCCCTGGCCACCGCTGCGGCGCCGGGGGCGCCGTTTCCCGTTCCCACTGTCGCCGGCGAGATCCCCCGAGTCTTGCCCAAGGCGCATCGTCACACCGCTTCCTACTACGTCTTGCCCCGGTCTACCTGGCAAAACAGCCAAGGTTCCCCGATTGAACGGAATTTGCCAGGATTCTAGTCCCCATACCTGGACATGACAGACAGATAGCTAATCTGTGGTGAATGATCGTTTAAGTCGTGATGTTATCTAAGATGTCGCCGAAGACGGTGCCAACCAGGTGTTGCACTGGAAGGTCTTGTTCTTCTCGTAGCCCTGCCGGAACCACCGATGGTTGTTCGCCGGGGAACCGTGGTCACGGGGGTAGCCGGGCCAGTCGCCCACGCGGGAGTAGAAGTAGTAGAGGGTGTTGCGCCGGGCGGGGGTCACCGGATAGCTGGCCGAGACCGAGCGCATGAACATCGCGCCGAAGCAGGTCGCCTGGAGCTCGAACCGGCGGCTGAGCGCGAGCCTTCCGCTCTGACTGCCGGAGCGGAGCGACTTCTGCCACCAGGTGTCGGACAACCCCGACAGATGCTGCACATGGTGTCCGTACTCGTGCGCCATCATGCTGACGACCCCGCCGTGCCAGTCGGTGATGGAGCCGTACCCGCCGGAGTTGCCCACCCCTCGCACCATCGCCCTGGTCGAGGCGTAGATGGTGGTGTTGCGCGGGCAGTAGTAGGGCACCATGCTGCCCGGCGAGGGAAAGTCGCCACAGGCGCCGCGGCCCTTCGTCGCGGTGAGGGCGTAGCCGGGCGGACGCCAGTCCATGCCCTGCTCGCGCATGATCCGGGACCACCCCTTGTCCATGCATCTGGAGGTCTTGAGGATCAGTGCCTTGAGCTGACTGTGGTCGTAGATGCTGGCCGATCCCGCCGGGCAGTTGACCCTGGGAAGCCCGCCGGCCCGGTAGAGCGTGTTCTTCTCCAGGCTGGTGTTGAGCGCCCGTGCCCTGGTCGGGGGCGTGACCGTGTCCTTCGAGGCGTCGGAGGAGGTCGTCGTCCGCCGCGGTTCGCTGGACGCGGTCCGCGCGGGCTTCGCGGTGGGCCTGCCGTCCAGGGAGGTGGGCGGCGGCGAGATCGCGACCGGCGAGACCGAAACCGAGCGGCGGCTGTTCTTGGCCACCGCGCCCATCACCACGAGCCCGAGGAAGACCAGCGCGAACACACCGAGGAACCCGCCGGCGATCGCCCCGGCGCCACTGGAACGAGAGCGCTGCGGCTGCCACTGCGGTGGCGGGTAGGCGTGCCGCTGCCGCAGGTCCGGTGGTGGCGGGGCCGGGTGACTGTACGGCGGCGGGGGCGGATGACCGTACGGCGACGGTGGCTGGGATGGATGACCGTACGGCGGCGCCGGTGGGGCCGGATCGCCGTACGGCGATGGCGGTGGGGTCGGATGACCGTACGGCGGCGGCGGTGGGGCCGGATGGCCGTACGGCGCCTGACCGCCGGGCAGTGTGGGCATATGCCGGTATCCCTGTTCCGGCGGCTGCTGCTGCGGGCGCGCCGGCGAAGACGGAAACCGGGGCGGATATCCGGAGGGCGGTGGCTGGGGGTGGCTCTGGGGCGGGCTCGGCTGCCGGGAGGCGGGGGGATACCCGTAGCCGGGAGGGAATCCCTGTCCTGGCGGCGACGCCGGGTGGCTCCCGTGCCCCGGCGGCGACGCTGGATGGTTTCCCTGCCTCGGCGGTGCCGGTGCGTATCCGGCCTGTCCTGACGGGGGTGCCGGCGGATATCCGGCCTGTCCCGGAGGCGGCGCCGGAGGGTTTCCCTGTCCCGGCGAGGGGTGCCCCTGCTCCGGGTACGTGGGCAGGATGAGCGTGTGCGGATAGCCCTGCCCCGGCGGCGACGGGTGTCCCTGCCACGGCGACGCCGGACGGTCTCCCTGTCCCGGCTGCGGTGGATACCCCGGTGGCGGCTGGGGGTGGCCGTGAGCCGCCCACCCGGGCGGCTCCTGAGGTGGTCGCCCCCCTGGTGGAGGGGGTGGTGGAGGATGTTGTCCGTTGCCTGTCACGCTGTCTCCCCGTTACCCCGAGCGTCTGATATGAGCTACAGGTCCGGACTTTTGCCGAATTTGGGGCGTAAGCATACTGATTTATCATCCGTCACGGATGTCGCTGCATTCGATTACATTCCGAAATCATCCGAGGTGATCTCCGCTATGTACCGGACCGATCCAGGGCCCGTGACCTAGCTTCAAACCATGAATCTGCAGCAGCTCCGCTATGTGGTCGCGACGGCGGAGCATCGCACCATGACCGACGCGGCCAGGTCGCTGTACATCGCACAACCTGCCCTTTCCCGTGCGATCAGGGATTTGGAACGAGAGCTCGGGATGACGTTGTTCGCACGTTCCGGACGTGGCGTGGTCGTCACGGCACAGGGACGCCGGGTGGTCAAGCTGGCCCGGGAGGCACTCGACGCCGTCCGCGAGATCGAGTCACTGTCCACGCACGGCCACGCGTCCGAGGCGGAGCTTCGCATCGCCTCGATACCCAGCCTCGAACCGGGGCTGGCAGGACGCCTCCTCCCCGCGTACACCGCGGAACATCCCGGGGTACGCATTCACATCGTCCGCTGTGACGGGCGGGACGGCGTGGTGAGCGCCATCAGGGACCAACGGGCCGATCTCGGCCTGACGGACCTGCCCGTCCCCACCGATCTGGTCAGCCACCCGCTGGAGCGCCAGGAGATCGTGCTGATCTCCCCGCCCGGCGTGGACCTGCCCGACCCGGTGCCGATGAGGAGACTCAACGGCATGCGGCTGGTGCTGCCGGTTCCCGGCAGTTCCCGGCGCAGGGAGTTCGACGCGCTCTTCGCCAAGCACGGTGTGGCCCCCGTGGTGGCGACGCAGCTCGACGAGCGCGGCAACTGGCTGGGCACCGTCCGTTCGGGTACGGCCTCGATGCTCTGGTACCGGGGGATGGCCGAGCAGGCCTCCCGCGCCGGGCTCGTGGTCCGCACCCTCGATCCCTCGGTCCGCCGGGTGATCGCCATCGTTCACGCGCGGCGGCGGCTGCCCGCCATCGCCCAGGAGTTCCTGTCCGTGGCCGAAAGTGGGTCGGCCGCGTAAGGACCCTGTGGTTCGCTGGTTTTCCCAGATTTCCCCCAGAGGCGGCGCAGGTGGGAGCGCCGTCCTCTCCGACACCGGGGCTATAGGCTCGGTCTCGATGACTATCCTGCGCCTGCGTGGCCGTGAGTTCCGGCCCGGCGAGTTCGCGATCATGGCGGTGGTCAACCGCACCCCCGACTCCTTCTTCGACAGGGGAAGGACGTACGGCTTCGCGGCGGCCCTGGAGGCGGTGGACGGTGCCGTCGCGGGAGGCGCGGACATCGTCGACATCGGCGGCGTGAAGGCGGGTCCCGGCGACGAGGTCGATCCCGCCGAGGAGATCCGCCGGGTGGCCGACCTGGTCGCCGAGGTCAGGCGCCGCCATCCCCGGCTCATCGTCAGTGTCGACACCTGGCGCGCCGAGGTCGCCGAGGTCGTCGCCGAGGCGGGCGCGGACCTTCTCAACGACACCTGGGGCGGGGTGGACCCCGAGCTGGCAGGAGTCGCCGCCAGGCACGGCATCGGCCTGGTCTGCGCGCACGCCGGGCGCGTGACCCCGCGCACCCGCCCGCACCGCATCGCCTACGCCGACGTGGTCGCCGACGTCATCGGCTACACCGTCGACCTCGCCGAGCGCGCCGTCGCCGCGGGGGTGCCCAGGGAGTCGGTCCTCATCGACCCGGCGCACGACTTCGGCAAGAACACCTGGCACTCCCTGGAGGTCAGCCGCCGCCTGGACGAGATGGTCGCCACCGGCTGGCCGGTGCTCGTCGCGGTCTCCAACAAGGACTTCGTCGGAGAGACCCTCGGCGGCCTGCCGGTGGACGAACGCCACGCCGGGACCATGGCCACGCTGGCGGTCTCCGCCTGGCAGGGCGCCCGGGTCTTCCGCGTCCACGACGCCGCCTCCGCCCGCGCCGCCCTGGCCACCGTGGAAAGACTGCGCCGGTGACGCCGGTGGATCAGGAATAGATGACGGAGAGGAAGCGGATCAGGATCGCCTCTCGCCGATCGGCGGGAAGAGCGTCGAGAACCGCGTTGACCACGGCCATCTCCGGCTGCCCTGAACCGCCCAGGTCCACCCCGACCGCGGACGCCAGCTCACCGAAGGCGGCGTCGTCGAGCGCGTCCAGGTCCAGGCCCGCCACCAGTTCCACCAGCCCTTCCGGCAGCTTGGCGGGACCCCGCTCCCGCGCGGCCTCCACGGATTGCGCGATCACTTCCAGCATCGCCTCGACGCCCCGCAGCGTCACCCCGGTCACCGTGATGTGGATGTTGGCCGGGATGCCCGAGTAGGACAGCTGCGGCTGCAGGAACCAGCCGCGTCTCCGCGCCTCGTCCGACAGCACGAACACGTCCACCCCTTCGCCGCCGGAGTCCCCGTGGGAGCCACTGCCGGAGCCTCCGTCGGAGCCGAAGGCGACGAGCGCCGACTCCGGGTCACCGAGCACCCGCAGCCCCGGGATCTTCGCGATGCCCGCGCGGAGCTCGCGGGCCGCCGCCAGGGTGGTGCGCCCGAGCTCCAGATAGCCCTCCCGGCCCAGGGCTTGGAGGGTGGCCCACGCGCCGCCCAGCGGGCCCGCGGACTTCGAACTCTGCACGGTGGCGTTGATCACCGTGTAGCCGGGCCACGACGCCGAGGCGAAGTACGCCCGCCGCCTCATCGCCGGATCGGCGAACAGCACGACCGAGGCGCCCTTCGGGGCGTAGCCGAACTTGTGCAGGTCGCACGAGAGCGACGTGACCCCGGGCACCGACAGGTCGAAGGGCGGGATGTCCGCCCCGGCCTCGCGCAGCCACGGCAGCAGCCACCCGCCCACGCAGGCGTCCACGTGGCACGGCACGCCACGCGCGGCGGCGATCGCGGCGATCCCGGCGACCGGGTCGATCACGCCCTGCGGGTAGGACGGAGCCGAGGCGACCACCAGGACGGTGTCCTCGGTGATCGCGGCCTCGACGTCCGCCGGGGAGGCGCGGAAGGTCACCGGGTCCACCGGCACGGCGTCCACCACGAGCCCCAGGTAGTGCGCGGCCTTGTGGAAGGCCGGGTGCGCGGTCACCGGGACCGCCATCCGGGGGCGCCCCGCGGTCTCCCGCGCGTCCCGTGCCGCCTTCACCGCCAGCATGATCGACTCGGTGCCGCCGCTGGTGAAGATGCCCGACCCGCCGCCGAGCAGCTCGGCGACCGCGCCGACGACCTGTTTCTCCATCTCCACCACGCTGGGGAAGGCCGTCGGGTCGAGGGTGTTGACCTCCAGCATCTCGAAGTAGGCCCTGGCTGCGGCCTCGTGCACCTCTGGCCGCCCGGTGTCGTAGACGTACGCGGTCACCTTGCCTCCGCGCACCGGCAGGTCCTCCCGCTTGAGGCGGGTGATCTCGGCCAGCAGTTCCTCGGTGCTGCGGCCCTTGTCGGGCAGGCTCATCGCTCTCCTCGGGGGTACGGCTCGCGCGGGCCGGAAGGGAACGGCCCGCGAGGGCCGCCGGGAAAATGCCAGCATCACACGAATCGACCCGTACGGGGGATACGACGGAGGCCCGTCGCCCGGCCGAGCGGGTGATCCAACGGCCTCGATCAGGACAGCGGAAGCCGTACGACCGCGCGAAGACCCGGGGAGGCGTCCTCCAGATGGACCGCGCCGCCGTGGGCGTGGACCGTCTCGCGCACGATGGCCAGGCCCAGCCCGGCTCCGCCCTCGTCGCGGCTGCGCGAGCTGTCCAGCCGGGTGAACCGGTCGAACACCCGCTCCCGGTCGGCCTCGGGGATGCCCGGCCCGTCGTCGGCGACGGTCAGCACCGCGTCGGCCCCCTCGGTCCGCAGCTCGACCACCACGGGGGCGAAGGTGTGCCGCAGCGCGTTGTCGACCAGGTTGACGAGCACCCGGCCCAGGTCCAGCGCGTCCCCGGTGACCGTGATCGACCTGCTCTCCACCGCGCCGCCGGCGTCGCGGGACCCGTTCTCCGGCGTGCCTGCGCCGCCGGACACGCCCCCGGTCGCGTCGCCGGTCGCGTCGACGACCGCGCCGCCGGCCGGGGCGGGGCCGCTCTCGGGCGCACCGCCCGGGTCGCCGATGATCCTCACCGTGACGGCCTCGCCGTAGCGTTCGACGGTCTGCGGGACGAGCTGGTCCAGCTCCACCGGCTCCCCCCGCGCGGGCGTGCCGCCGCGCTCGTCCAGGCGGGCGAGCGAGAGCAGGTCCTCGGCCAGCCGGGACAGGCGCATGGTGTCCTCGAGCACGCCCTCGGCCGTCTCCCGCCAGTCCTGCCCCTCGGGGTGGCCGAGAGCCACCTCCAACTGGAGCCGGATGCTCGCCAGCGGGCTGCGCAGCTCGTGCGCCGCGTCCGAGACCAGGGCCTGCTGCCGGATGCCCGCCTTCTCCAGCCGGGCCAGCATCGCGTTCAGCGTCGTGGCCAGACTGTGCACCTCGTCGCGCGCCTCGGGCACCGGCAGGCGACGCGAGCGGGCGGTGTCGGTGATCTCGTCCGCACCCCGGCGCAGCGCCGCGATCGGCCTCAGGGTCCCGCCGATGATCACCCAGCTCGCCGCCGCGAGCAGGACCAGCAGCAGTGGCGTGCCGACGATCAGCACGTTCCCCGCCGTGGAGATGCTGGTCTGCACCTCGCTGAAGGAACGCGCCGCGATCACCGTCTGCCCCCGGTCGGCGCTGAGCACCCGGACGCGGAGCAGGTGCGGGATGCCGTACGGCTTGCCGTCCAGGAACCGCGCCTCGCCCTCGCCGATCGCCGCCGCCCGCTGTTCCGCGTCCAGCAGCGGCACCAGCCTGTCGGTGCCGGTGGTCGTGTGGGTGATCCGCCCCGCGCCGTCGATCACCTGCAGGAGAGTGCCGTCCGGCGAGGTCATCTCGTCGGGCAGCCGTCCGGCGTCGGCGAGCGAGACCGTGTCCCTGGCCCGCTGGTAGATCGACTCGTCGATGGTGTCCCGCAGCGCGTTGCCGAGCACGGTGATCATCACGTAGGCCGAGACCACCAGCGCCACCGCCAGCACGGCCGAGGCGACCGCCGTCAGCCGGAAGCGCAGGCTCTTGCGCCGCCACCTGCCGACCGCGCGCCCTCCTCCGTGCGGACCCGTGCCGGTGCGGGAGCCCGTGCCCGCCTTGGCGGGTGGGTCCCCGAAATCCCGGTGCGCCGGATCAGCCGCCATCGCCGGCCAGCCGGTATCCCGCTCCCCGTACCGTCTGCAGCGCGTTCCGGGAGAACGGCACGTCGATCTTGCGCCGCAGGTAGCCGACGTAGACCTCCACCACGTTGGGATCGGTGTCGAAGGTGTCCCAGACATGCTCCAGGATCTCCGTCTTGGAGACCACCTCGTCGTGGTGGCGGAGCAGGAACTCCAGCAGCGCGAACTCCCTGGGCGTCAGCTCCACCGGCGTCTCCCCCCTGGTGACGCGCCGCCGAGCCGGGTCGAGCTCCAGGTCTCCGGCCCTCAGCACGGCCGGGCGCCGGCTCGCCCCGCGCCGCAGCAGCGCCCTCAGCCTGGCCACCAGCACCACGTACGAGAACGGCTTGGTCAGGTAGTCGTCGGCGCCCAGGTCGAGCCCGTCGGCCATGTCGTACTCACCGTCCTTGGCCGACAGCATGAGGATCGGAACCCAGTTCTCCTCGGCCCGCAACTGCTTGCAGACGTTGTAGCCGGAGATCCTGGGCAGCATGATGTCCAGCACCACCACGTCGTAGTCGCCGTGTCTCGCCTGGTGCAGGCCGTCCTCCCCGTCGTGCGCGAGGTCGACCACGAACCCCTCGGCCTGCAGACCACGCCGCAGGGCGGCGGCCATCCTCCGCTCGTCCTCGACGACGAGAACCCGCATGACTGCCCCTTTCACCGTCCCGACGTGCCCATCCTCGACCACCCGGCCTGAGAGGCGGCTGAGAAGCCTGTGAGCCCTCTCAGTCTGTCTCAGCTTCGGCACAGGACCCGTCGCGCAGGCTGCTGCTGACAGGGATTGACGGCATACCGTGGAGGAATGAGATGTCTGAGCAAGCGAGACGGGGGCGCGCGGTGAGGTGGGCGGTGCCGGTCGCCGCGATCGCGGTGGTCGCCGGAGCCATCGGAGCCGGACCGGTCATCGCCGCCGTCCAGGGGGATCCCGCGCTGCCCGAGCGCACCGCCGAGCAGCTGCTGGCCGACGCCGTCCAGGCGAGCCAGACCGGGCTCAAACCCATGTCGGGCACCGTCGTGCAGACCGCCTCACTCGGGTTGCCGGGGCTGCCCGACGTGGCGGGCATGGGGGGATCCTCGCCCGCGGGCCTGCTCGCGGGCTCGCACGAGCTCAAGGTCTGGTACGGCGGTGAGGACAAGGTCCGCTTCGCCCTTCCGGGGCGGATGAGCGAGACCAACCTGATCGTCAACGGCGACCAGGTGTGGATGTGGCAGAGCGACGCGAACAAGGCCACCCGTATCAAGGTGGGGGAGGCGAAGGACGCCGAGGGACTCGGGCACGGGGGGCCGGCCGACGGCGCCGCACGTAGCGCGCTGCCCACGGCGGCCACACCGCAGCAGTTCGCCCGGCAGCTGCTGGAGAAGGCCGGGGACGACACCGCGATCAGTGTGACCAACACCGAGAAGGTCGCCGACCGTGCGGCCTACCAGCTCGTCCTCGCGCCCAAGGACGCCTCCTCCCTGGTCAAGGAGGTCAAGGTGGCGCTGGACGGGGAGACCTTCGTCCCGCTGCGGATCCAGGTGTACGCCAGGAGCGCGGCCGAGCCCGCCTTCGAGATCGGCTTCACCTCGGTCACCTTCTCCCCGCCCGCCGCGGAGAACTTCACCTTCACCCCGCCCGCGGGCGCCAAGGTCGAGGAGACGTCGCTCGGCGAGCTCGCCGAGGAGCGCGGGCGGCAGGGGGAGAAGCTCAGGGAAGGTGAGGAGATCAGGAACAAGGCCGAGATCGTCGGCGAAGGCTGGACCACGGTCGCGGTGATCCCCGCCTCCGAGATGCGGAAGCTGACCTCGGCACCACGGGACGAGGCCTCACGAGACGCGGTCGGACAGGACGCCGACGCGATCACCGACGCCATGTTGAAGTCGGCCAAGCCGATCAGTGGCACGTGGGGCAGCGGCAAGGTCGTCCAGACCAAGCTGGTCTCCGCGCTGCTGACCGACGACGGCCGCCTGCTGGTCGGTGCCGTCACCCCGGAGAAGCTGTCCGAGGCGGCCGGTCGGAAGTGAACACGACGCCGGGAGTCAGGTGTCCGCGCCCGGCTCCCGGCGGGCGTCCTCCGATCCCGTGTGCGGGATCAGGGGGCGTGAACCGGGGACGCCCCTCCGGACCACGCGGGCGTTCGGGAGATCCGGCGGATCCGGCGGCCCGCGAACGTCCGGGGCGTGAGATGAGACGGGACGGCCGCGCGGCCGTCCCACGACCGACGAGCAGTGGGGGAGAAGTGCCGATCGTCCAGAACGCGAGAAACGGCGGGGACGGTGAGAACCGGAGCGGCGAGACCTCGGAGAGCGGAGCCGGCGAGGTCGGGGACGGCGGGGTGGCCGGGGGTGCCGTGCTGACGGACGAGAGACCGGTGCCGGGTCCCGCCGCCGACGGGGATCTCGCCATCGTCACCAGCGGGCTGACCAAGCGCTTCGGAAGCGGTCAGGTGGCCGTGGACGCCCTCGACCTGGCCGTACCCGGCGGGTCGGTGTTCGGCTTCCTCGGCCCCAACGGCTCGGGAAAGACCACCACGATTCGTATGCTGCTCGGTCTGGTGGCCCCGACGGCGGGGGAGTGGCGGTTGCTCGGCGCGCCGATGCCCTCGGCGGCGGGCGGCGTGCTGCCGAGGGTGGGCGCCCTCGTCGAGGGGCCGGCCTTCTACCCCTACCTGTCGGGCGAGGCCAACCTGCGCCGCTACGACGCCGCCGATCCCTCCGCGGATCCGCGCACGGTCTCGGCCAGGATCGGGTACGCGCTGGAACGGGTGGGCCTCGCCGCCGCGGCGGGCAAGCGCTACCGCGCCTACTCGCTCGGCATGCGCCAGCGGCTGGCCATCGCCGCCGCGCTGCTCGGCCCGAGGGAGTTGCTCGTCCTCGACGAGCCGACCAACGGCCTGGACCCGCAGGGCACCCGCGAGGTGCGTGGCCTGGTCAAGGAGATCGCCGCCGAGGGGACGACGGTGTTCGTCTCCTCCCACCTGCTGGCCGAGGTGGAGCAGATGTGCTCCCACATCGCCGTCATGCGAACCGGGCGGCTCGTCGCCCAGGGATCCATCGCCGATCTGCGCGCGCGGGAGACGGTGAGGATCCGGGTGGAGACCCCCGACACCGTCGAGGCGGCGGCCGTGCTGGCGGGGCTCGGCCTGGCGGAGATCCGCCTCGGTGACGGTGAGGTCGGCGCCGCGCTGGGGAGCGGCGCGGCGGAGCGGGTGTGCGCCGCCCTGGTCGCCGACGGCGTCGCCGTCCGCGGCCTCGCCGTCCAGCGACCGAGCCTTGAGGACATGTTCGTGGGCCTGACCGGGGAGGGATTCGATGTCGACGGTTAGCGGTGCCCCTCCGCTCGCGCGGGCGGTGGGCGCCCCTCGGGCGTGGCTGCGGCTGCTCGGCTCGGAGATCGGCCTGATCTTCCGGCGGCCGAGGAACATCGCGATGCTCGCCGTGCTCGCCGTGATCCCGGCGCTGATCGGGGCGGCGCTGCGGATGTTCAGCGGGTCCATGGGGGGAGAGGGAGGCGCCGGCGGCGGGTCGGCGATCTTCGAACAGGTCGCGGGGAACGGGCTCTTCCTCACCTTCGCCGCGTTCTCCGTCCTGGTGCAGCTGTTGCTGCCGGTCACCGTCGCGGTCGTCGCCGGTGACTCGATCGCGGGGGAGGCGGGCATCGGCACGCTGCGCTACCTGCTCGCGGCCCCGGCCGGCCGGACCCGCCTGCTGGCCGTCAAGTACGCCGGCGCGGTCGTCTTCTGCCTGGCCGCCGTCGCCGCGGTGGCGCTGTCCGCGCTGCTCGTCGGCCTGTTGCTGTTCCCCGCGGGGCCGATCACGCTGTTGTCGGGAGGGACGATCCCCTTCCTCGACGGCGTGCTGCGAATCGGTGTCGTGGCGCTGTACGTCACCGCGGGCATGGCCGCGCTGGCCGCCGTCGCGCTGGCGCTGTCGACCTTCACCGAGGTGTCCGTCGGCGCCATCGCCTCGACCGTGGTCGTCGTCATCGTGTCCCAGCTGCTGGGGGTCATCCCGCAGCTGTCGGCGATCCAGCCCTACCTGCTCACCCACTGGTGGAGCGGCTTCGACGGTGTCCTGCGAGATCCGGTGGCCACCGGTGAGATGGGGCAGGGGCTGCTGGTCTTCGCCGCCTACGTCGCCGTCTTCGGCTCCGTCGCCTGGGCGCGCTTCACCGGCAAGGACATCACCGCCTGATCCGCCTGATCCGCCTGATCCGCCTGATCTCGGACGGCGCCGTCGCCGCCTCCGTGCCGGGGCCCGCGCCGGTCTCCGGGAAAGGTGCGGGCGGACGCGGAACGGTCCCGGGAAGTTCCTGGTGGTTTCAAGGGGGCGTCGCGACTCCTCGGATCGAGGAGTCGCGACGACCTCGTGAACCCAAGCCTTCCCGGGGCCGTTCCGCGCGCGACCAGAAGACGATCACAAGGCGATCGAAGGATGTTCAGGAGGCGCGCCCGCGGCGCAGGCCGAGGGCGCCGACCACGAGCCCGGCGATCCCGAGTACGAGCCCGGCCCCGCCGAGCAGGCGGGCGGTGCCGTCCGAGCTCTCGGCGGAGGCGGCGGGAGCCACGGAGGGTGCCGACGCGGGGGCCGCGGCCGAGGGGGTGGCGGAGGCGGCGGCGCCGTGGCCGTCTCCCTCGGCGGAGGCCGGGGTGAGCTTCAGCGTCGGGGCCGGGCGCTCGGGCTCGGAGCCGTCGGCCTTGGGCTCGTCCGCCCACTTCACGACCTCGCCGCCGCTGTAGGTCTGGGTGGTGGGGAAGACGAGCTGGTCGGTGTCGGTGGGCAGGGCTCCCATGGACACCTCGAACTCCTGGAACTGGCCGGGATCGATCTTCCCGCCCGACCAGGTGACCTTCGTGACCGCCTCGGTGAGCTCGCCGTACTCGGTGGTGACCGGTTTGGGGAGCTTGCCCTCGACCACCTTGACCTCCCAGCCGGGCACCGGCTTGACCGAGACGAACGCCAGCGGGTGGTCGGTGGGGAAGGTCACCTCGAGCTTGGTCGTCGAGGCGTCGTCACGCTCGTTCGGGACCCGGAAGGCGACCTTGGTGAAACCGCCCTGCTGGGCGCTATTGGGATTGATGGTGACGTGCGCGAGGGCGGGAAGGGCGAGGCCGAGGGTGAGCGCGGTGACACCGGCGGTGACGGCGGCGAGTCGACGGCAGGCATGCGTGAGCGACATGGAGGTTCTCCACTTCGAAAATTCGGGGGTTGGGGTTTTCCTTGGTCGAGTCAGGCGGCGGGAAGTGGAGGACCGCGCCGGCTGACGAAGTGACGGAGGACGGCACGCGGGAGAACGGGCGTGACCGAGGCGTACGCGGGACGTGGCGGAGCGGCGACGGCCGCCGGGGGCCGCAGCAGCGGGAACATGGCGCCGAGACGCCGGCCGGCCGAACGGAGCAGCGCCCACAGGGCACTCTCGCCGCGGGCCAGCCACCAGCCGGTGACGAGGGTCGCGGTGAGGTGCGCGACAAGCATGCCGAGGCTCTCGCCCAACCCTCTGACGTGCGGATGCGGAAGCGAGATCCCCGTGGCGTCACCGAGGGCGAACACCTCGTGCAGCGACAGCTGCAGGGTGGCGAGCCCGGCACCGATCGCCACCGCCGACCGCTCCCGTCCCGCGAGCAGCGTGGCCATCGCGGTGACCGACGCGCCCGCCGCGGTCACCGCCCACGGCCCCGGCACCGAACCGCCCGCGGCCACGTGGCCGAGGACGGCGAGTGCCAGGCAGACGGCCGAGAAGGCGGCCGCGCGCAGGAGGCGTAATGGGAGGCGAGCGCGCATGGTGACCCACATATTCTCACGTTCCGGGGCGTCTGCCGTTTTAAGGTTTTTGTCGCTATGGTTGCCGCGACCGTGAGAGCTCCTTCGAGCCGAGGTGATGGCGATGCGGCACGTCGCTGGGGTGTTGGTCGGACTGGTCGTGTCGGCCGTTCTCCTCTTCGGTGCGGGCTGGGCCGTGCAGGAGGCGGGGGCGAGCCTGGCGGCTGTTCCCTCGGCGGAGAGCGGTTCGAGGACCTGGATCGCCCTCGGGGTGATGGCCGGGATCGGTCTCCTGGTCGGACTGGTGGTCGCCGGTCGTGTCTCCCCGATGGCGGCCTTCGTCCCGTCGATCGTCCTGCTCGCCTGGACCGTGGTCTACGCCCTGGACGTCAGGCGTGCCATGGGCCTGGTCCCGGACGATCCGACCTTCCACGAGGTGCTCCTGCAGGCCGGTCGCGGCATGGGCCTGTTGCTGACCAGCGGCGTCTACGCACTCCTCGGCATCCTGCTTTTCCTGCCGGTGCTGATGCCCTCCCGCTGGGCACCGCGGTTCCGGGACGACGAGGAGTACGAGGAGGACTACGAAGAAGTCCGATGAGCGTGACCCTCTGTCACCGCCGGTGGTGCCCGGCCGGGCTGACCGGGTTCTCCGCGCAGCGGCCCTCCGCGCCGTCGTTCTTCTCGGAGGTGCTCTCCTCGTCTGGGCTCTTCTCGCCGGTGGCGTTCCCGGCGGGCGGTGGTGCCTTCGAGGTGTCGTCGAACGTGGCCTGCGAACCGTTCCCGCTCGGCTGCGCGTCCGACAGCGGTAGCCGCAGGACGAACCTCGCTCCTCGTGGCGAGTCCTCGATCAGCAGGGTTCCCCGATGGGCGTGGGCGATGTCGCGGGAGATGGCGAGGCCGAGCCCGCTGCCGCCGGAGTCGCGCAGACGCCCGTCGTCCAGGCGGGTGAAGCGTTCGAAGACGCGCTCGCGATCGGCGGGCGCGATGCCGGCGCCGTCGTCGACCACGGCCACGACGGCCTTGCCGTCCTCGGAGCCGACGAAGACCTCGACGCGACTGTCGGCGTGCCGCCGCGCGTTGCTCAGCAGGTTGCCCACCACCCGGATCAGCTGGATCCGGGAGCCGCGGACCCACACCCCGTCGGACGCCTGGACTCGTATCGGCATCCCGGTGCCCTGGGTCGCCTCCTCCTTCACGAGGGCGCCGAGATCGATCGGCTCCCGCGGCGCGGGGGCGGCGGCGCGCAGCCTGGCCAGCTGCAGCAGGTCGTTCACGATCGCCTCCAGCCGGCCGCTGGTCGTGAGCGCGCTCCGGATGGTGTCGCGAGGATCGGTGTCGTCGGGATAGAGCAGCGCCTCCTCCAGTTGCACGCGCAGCCCGGTGATCGGGGTCCTGAGCTCGTGGGAGGCGGTGGAGGCGAAACGGCGCTGTTGTTCCACGGCCTCCTCCAGCCGAGCCAGGGTCTGGTTGGCGGTGCGGGCGAGCAGCGCGATCTCGTCCTCGCCCGGCGGGACGGGCACCCGCAGGCTCAGGTCGCTCACCGTGATCTCGGACATCCGCCCGCGTATCGCCGCGACCGGCCGTAGCGTCCGGCCCACGACACACCAGGTCATCCAGGACGCCAGGGCGAGGAGAACGAGGAGACCCGCGCTGATGAAGTACTCCAGGTGGTTCTTGTACAGGATCGCCGGCTCCCTGAGGCCCGCGTAGACGACGGGTGAGTCGGCCGCGGCGGAGACCCGGAAGGCCACGACCATGAGGGAGCCCTCGGTCAGCTGCTGGAACCGGTCGTCGGACGGAGGGCGGAAGGAGCTCATCGGCGCCATGCCCATCGCTCCCGTGCTGGAGTTGACGACCACGCCGTTGGCGTTCACCACCTGGACGAGATCGACCGGAGCCGAGCCGGGGATCGGATCGGGAAGGGTGCCGAGCCTCGCCATAGCGCTCCACTGGCTCGCGACCTGCTCGGCGTTGCCGAAGGCGTCGTCCTGGAGCCGGTAGCGGATCGCCATGTCGATGCTCGCTCCCACCACGGCGAGGATGACGAGGAGCACCATCGTCGTGACGATCGTGTATCGCGCCTGGATCGAGCGCAGTCGCGGCCCCTTCATGTCCTTCATGACGACTCCGGCGCGGAGAGGCCGCCTGATGGCGGGAGGCCCGCTTGTTCAAGGGCGATGAGTTCACGCCGGGCGCACAGGAACCCACCTAGGAACTTGTCGCTGTCCATAGCATTACGGTATGTCAGAATCTATTTGACAAGGTGACAGCATTACTCCATGAAAGCTTTCCCCGCCTTGACGAATCTCCTGCTCAAGGCCACTTTTGGTAGATCATCCATGATGATCGGCTTGCCTGTGGCGGCGATCACCCGACCTTTTTCAGTCGTGTTTTACCTACATCTTCCCGATGGCGTTCGCGGCTATGTGTAGGGGGTTTCGGTGGCGTAGAGAGAAGGATGGCGCTTCCCGAAGGCCGGGTTTATGTATGGGAGAGATCATTCGGGTCAAGGTGGCTTCAAGTGCGCACCGAGGTAGTGTCCGCGGTTCGCGACGATCGCCCAAAATGTGATAAACATCACTTTCGCTGTGGTCGGGATTCGTGGTGGGCGTCGCGGCCCCCTGAAAGCCGGTGCCGGCCTTTCCCGGGCTCAAGAGGATCAGCCGGAGTAGAGGCGGGCGACCACCTCCTCCATGGACCCCCCTTCGGGGGCGGTGGCGCGCAGGTCGTCGAGGGTGCCGTCGAAGGCCAGGCTGCCGTGGTCGATCAGCATCACGCGGCGGCAGAGCTTCTCGATGTCGCCCATGTCGTGGGTGGTCAGCAGGACGGTGGTGCCCCGGTCGGCGTTGAGGCGCCGGAGGAAGTCGCGCATGGCGGCCTTGCTGACCACGTCCAGGCCGATCGTGGGCTCGTCGAGCACCAGCACGGCGGGGTCGTGCAGGAGGGCCGCGGTGATGTCGCCGCGCATGCGCTGGCCGAGGCTGAGCTGGCGGACCGGGGTGGTCATGAAGTCGGCGAGGCCGAGGAGTTCGGTCAGCTCGGCCAGTCGCCTGCGGAAATCCGGTTGATCTACTTTGTAAAGGTACCGGATCAGTTCAAAACTGTCCCGCAGCGGCAGGTCCCACCACAGGGTCGTCCGCTGGCCGAACACCACTCCGATTCTGCGCGCCAGTGCCGTACGGCGGCGGGTCGGATCGAGCCCGGCCACCCGGATGCTGCCCGAGGTCGGGGCCAGGATGCCGGTGAGCATCTTGATGGTGGTGGACTTGCCCGCGCCGTTGGGGCCGAGGTAGCCGACGAACTCCCCGGGCTCCACGGTGAACGACAGATCCCGTACGGCGTGCAGTGTCTTCCTGGTCCTGCGGCGGCCCACGGTGAACGAGCGGCCGACCCGGTCAACTTCGATCATGTGTCAACTTCCCGTCGAACGGTAGCGGCGGATGCCCGCACGCCAGGCGAGGGCGGCAACGGTGGTCAGGGCGACGGCCGCCAGGGGCGAGGCGAAACGGAGCCAGTACGGCAGGCCGAGGGGATCGTCGCGGTCGAGTACGAAAAGGGCGGGCTGCCAGTTCACGAACGCCAGCGGCACGACGAAGGTGACTCCTTTGACGAGTTCGGAGCCGTAGATGCTCAGGGGGTACTGGGTGAGGGTGCCGCCTCCGTAGGTGAAGGCGTTGGCCACCTCGGGGGCGTCGGTGAGCAGGAACTGCATGGCCCCGCCGAGCGTGAAGATCGCGGCGAAGATGACGAGCCCGCACACGACCATCAGTGGGATCATCCAGGTCCTGCTCCAGGAGAGGCCGAGCTGGGGCAGGGCGATGGCGAGCACGACGGCGGCCTGGGTCACCCTGCCGAAGCGGTGTACCCCGAAGCGGTCGACGGCCATCTGCGTGAACGCGCTCGCCGGGCGGATCAGCATGGTGTCGAAGTCGCCGCTCCTGATGTGCTGGCTGAGCCGGTCGACGTTGCCGAAGAGCATGTCGGCCAGGGCGAAGGACAGGCCGGCGGTGCCGTACAGGAACATCACCTCGGCCGGTTCGAAGCCGCCGAGCGACTCGGTGTGCTCGAAGATCACCCAGATCGCCGCCACGTCCAGCGCGTTGACCGCGAACGAGCCCAGCATCATCATGATCAACGATCCCGGGTACTGTGCCGAGGCTCTCAGCCAGGTCCAGGCCAGCATGAGGTACGTCCTCACCATCGGGTGCCTCCCGTGGCCGTCTTCCCGTGGCGTCGCCCGCTCTTTTCGGCCGTCTCCCGCGCGGCGGGCCCGTTGTCACCGTCGCCCCCGGGGTCCCTGGAGTCTCCGGTGTTCCCGCCGCCTTCGTCACCCACCCTGGATCACGACCTTCCTGCGGGCCGCGTTCGTGGCCAGGGCGCCCAGGGCCAGCAGCGCCACCGCCCAGGCGGCCTGGAACCCCAGGGCCTCCAGGACGTCGCGCTTGCCGAGGTAGATGTCGGCGGGGACCTGGACCATGGCCGACCAGGGGAGCGCCTCGGCCAGGGTGCCGAGCCAGCCGGGGAAGAGGTTGAGGGGCAGGACCATGCCGCTGAAGAAGAGGGTCATCACGAGCGACATCGTCTGCACGCCCCGGTCGTCGATGACCCAGCAAGAGGACAGTGCGACCAGGTAGCGCAGGGTGAAGCTGACGATCACCGCGAGGACGAGGCCGGCCGCGAAGGACAGCCAGGTCAGCGGGTCGACCGGCACGACGAAGCCGAACAGCGCGGCGCCGACGGCCGTGGGCGGCAGGCTTCGTACGAGGAGGAGGTAGGCGGCCCGGCCGAGGTCGTCGGCGAGGCTCCACATCTGCAGGGACGCGGGGCGGAGCAGGTCGAGGGCGACGTCCCCGCTTCGCACGCGCTCGGAAAGCTCCAGGCCGCCGCCGAACACCTGCATGGGGCCGATGAAGGCCTGGCTGAGGAAGCAGAAGGTGACGGCGTCGGCGAGGTCGTATCCGGCGAGGCCGGGACGGGCCTGCCAGAGGGCGATCAGGACATAGGCGCGGAGGATGCCGAAGATGGTGTTGGTGAAGGCTCCGGCGACGGCGGCGGCGCGGTAGGTGGAGTGGCGGCGGAAGCCGTATCCGGCGATGCGCGCGTAGAGCAGGAAGGCTGCCTCCCGAAGGTGTCAGGACAACCCTCCTATCCTCTTTGGGGGCTCCGGGGAGGGGCAACGGGTTTTCGGCGGCGCCCCCAGGTGGAACGCGGCGGGAGGCCGGTCGCCGGGACGGCCTGAGCAGGAGTTCGAGGATGGTTACTTTCGGTGCTCAGGTGTGTCTTTAGAGTGACTTGTACCTGCGTGATACATAGTTGTAATCTTCTCGATATGTTCAATCGCCGATAGAAGCCCATTCTGGGGGGAATGTCCTTTTTTGGAGGTCCCCCATGCACGATGAGATCGATATGGACGTCAGTCCGGCCTATCCCTTCAGCTGGCAGGCCGCAGCCCTTAACGTGATCATGCGTGGCACCTTCAAGCCCATCTCCGACCTGCTGCTGAGGAACGACGTCGGCTTCGCCGCGGCCTCCCGCATCGTCGCGCTGGCGGGCAGGGTGCCGTTCCGCCTGCCCGTCCACGTCACCGTCACCCCCGACGAGGCGGGACCGTGCCCGGGTGAGTGGGTACGCGCCGGGGAGGAACTCGACGAGGACAAGGTCCTGCTCTACTTCCACGGCGGAGGCTACTTCGCCTGCTCCCCGGTGACCCACCGGCCGATCACCTGGCGCCTGGCGGCCGCGACCCGGCGCCCGGTACTGGCGGTCGACTACCGCCAGGGGCCCGTCCACCGGCCGGCCGAGGCCCTTGAGGACGCGATCGCCGCCTACCAGTGTCTCCTGGAGAACGGGTACGACCCCGCCGACGTCGTCTTCGGCGGGGATTCCGCCGGAGGTCACCTCACCCTCGCCACGCTCCTGGCGCTCCGAGACCGGGAGATGCCGCTGCCGTCCGCCGCCGTGTGCCTCTCCCCGTGGGCGGATCTCACCGGCGCGCCCCGCAGGGTCAACCGGCTGCTCGACCCGATGATCCCGGCCGGTCGCGTCGACTGGCTCGCCCGCCGCTGGACCGCGGGCCTCGACCCCCACGACCCCCTGCTCTCCCCGGTCCTCGGCGACTACACCGGCCTGCCCCCGCTGATGGTCGTCACCGGCTCCACCGAGGTCCTGCGCGACGAGGGCCGCCGCGTGGCCGAGCGGGCCCGCACCGCGGGGGTGCCGGTCACGTACGAGGAGTGGCCCCGCATGCCGCACGTCTTCCCCATCCTCGCCGACGTCGTCCCCGAGGCCCGCGAGGTGTATCCGCACATCGCCCGCTTCCTCGCCGCGGCCCAGGACCTCCCGCCCGTCCATGACGGCTCGAAGCGGAGGCGCGCGATGCCGGACCTCACCGCGTCGGACCTGACCGCTTCGGATCTCTCCGTGCCGGACCTTCTCCCGTCGGGGCTTTCCGTTCCCGACCTTTCCGTGCCGGATCTCACTCCCGAGGACACCGCTCCGGCGCTCCGCAAGCGAGCAGTGCCTCCGGGGCGTCCCGGACGTCCCGGACGCCCCGGATCCGCCGCCGCCTGAGACGCGGCGCCCGCGACAGGCCGCGGGCCTTCCGCGCTGGTCACACCGTTCCACCACGTCCCAAGGGCATCCCGCACACCACGGATTTCTTACCCTGAGGGATCATTCGCCTTACCTCTCATACCCCTTCTGGCCGGTCGGGGGCGAAGGACGCTCGAATCCCGCCACAGTGTGCTTGCCGGTAGCCCGCGCACGAGAGGCTCAACGAGGATGGCACGTGGGGGAGCAGGTCCTGGAAACGGCATGCCGACCGGTGTGCGTCCGCTGACCGTCGGAGACCCGATCGGCATCGGCCGCTACCTTCTGCTCGGCCGCCTCGGGGTGGGTGGGATGGGCATCGTCTATCTGGCCGAGCATCCGCAGGGCGGGGTGGTGGCGCTCAAGACGCCGCATCCGGTGCATCTCAACGATGCCACGCTCCGCGCCCGTTTCGCGGAAGAAGTGCGATTCTCCCGAAGAGTGGTGCCTTTCTGTACCGCCGCGGTGATCGAGGACGGCATCGACGGGAACCGTCCCTACCTGGTGTCGGAGTACGTTCCCGGCCCCGCGCTCTCCCAGGTGGTCTCCGCGTACGGCCCCCTCACCCCCGATCTGGCGTACGGTGTCGCCCTGGGGGTGGCCGCCGCGCTGGTGGCGGTGCACGAGGCGGGGCTGGTCCACCGCGACCTCAAGCCCGGCAACGTGCTGCTGTCGGACACCGGTCCCCGGGTGATCGACTTCGGTATCGCGAGGGACGTCGACGTGCTCGCCGCGCACACGCAGGCCGGGCAGGTCATGGGCAGCCCAGGCTGGGTCGCCCCCGAACGGCTCACCGGAGGGCTCGCGATGCCCGCCTCCGACGTCTTCGCCTGGGGCTGCCTGATCGCCTACGCCGCCGGCGGCCACCACCCCTTCGGCGCGGGGGAGGCGGACACGCTGACCCGGCGCATCCTGGTCGAGCCGCCGAGGGTGGCCTCGGTTCCCGCCCTGCTGCGCCCGGCCGTCGAGGCGTCCCTGGCCAAGAACCCCGCGGAACGACCCGGTGCGGCCGACCTGCTCGGAGCGCTGCTCGCCGCGGGCGGCGTGGGCGATCCCTGGGACCTGCGCGAGGCGGTCGCGGAGGTGCTGGCGGAGATCTGGACACCGATGCCCCGCACCCCGGGAGCCGGGAGGGTGCGGCTTGAGGCCCCGCCATCGTTTGAGGCCCCGCCATCACCGCAGTCGCCGTCGTCGCGTCTGTCGCACGCGTTCGCCCGGTCCTCCCCGCCCGTCCGTACGCATGACGAGCCCTCGATCCCGGTGGAGATCTCCGGCAAGAGGGCCCGCAGGGCCGCGCGCAAGGGTGCGCACCTGTCGCAGGCCGGCTTCGCGGCGCTCGCCACGGTCTCCATGGCGGCGGTCACCGTGGCCGCGGCGACCGGTGGCGGCGGTTCCGGTTCGGACGGCGGCTTCGATGTCCCCGAGTCGGTGCCGCTGGTTCTCCCCGCCGAGGGCACTCCCACGGCCTCCATCTTCCACGCCGCCACCCGTCCGCCCCCCGGCACGCCGCGGGACCGGACGCCGACCACCCCCTCCACTGTGGAGATCACCACCACCAGGACCGTCTCACCGCCCACCACGAGCTACGACGGCGGCGACGGACGGCGGGAACCGGCGCCAGAACGCCCGCGCGGCCCCGGTGGCTCCGGCGACTCGCCCGACGACGGCGACGACCCGCGCGACTGCGCGGACACGACCGCCAGGGGCAAGGGCAGGGTGAGGGACTGCCCGACGGCCTCGGACGATCCCAGGCCCTCGGGCGGCACCAAGCCCTCCTTCACCCAGATCCCGCAGACGGGCGACGGTGAGAGCCCGACCCCCACCGTCCCCGCCCCCTCGGGGACGACCATCACCCCGCACCCCACCCCGGGCCCGTCCATACAGATGGGCTGAGACCCGCTTCGCGGGCGACGGACGGGAAGGTATCGACGCATCGGTTAAAGTGAGCGCCGCGAATCGACGCGGAGGGGGATACCGATGGGCGGGCCTGTGTCCGGTGCGGTGGAGTTGAGCGGCGTCGGGGTCCGGGTGGTCGGCCGTACCCTGCTGGAAGGCATCGACTGGCGGGTCGGATACGGAGAGCACTGGGTGGTGCTCGGCCCCAACGGGGCGGGAAAGACCACGCTGCTCTCGTTGGCCGCCGCCGTGCGCCACCCCACCGAGGGGGCCGTCACCGTGCTCGGCCAGCGGCTGGGCCGGGTCGACCTTCGCGAGCTGCGCCGCCACATCGGTCTCGTCGCGGCCAGCCAGCGGCTCGTCGACGAGGAACTGCTGGAGGAGGAGGGGGCCACCGCCCACACCGTCGTGCTGACCGGCCACACCGGGACCAGTGCCCCGCTCTGGGACCGCTACGGCCCCGCCGAGCACGAGCGCGCCCATCACCTGCTCGCCGACCTGGGCTGCAAGGATCTCGCGGACCGGCCTTTCCGTGTCTGTTCCCAGGGGGAGCGCGCCCGCGTCCGCGTCGCCAGGGCGCTGATGTCCGAGCCGGTGATCCTGCTGCTCGACGAGCCGTTCGCCGGGCTGGACCTGCCCGCCCGCGAGGATCTGATCACCGCGGTGGAGGATCTGGCGGAGGTCCGCCCGGCGCTGACCACGGTCACCGTCACCCACCACCTGGAGGAGGTCCCGGCCACCACGACCCACGCCCTGCTGATGCGCGACGCCCGCGTCCAGGTGGGCGGTCCGGTGGCGAAGATCCTGACCGCGGAGAACCTTTCCGAGTGCTTCGGGCGTCCGCTGCGCGTCGACCACTTCGACGGTCGCTGGGCCGCCCGCGCGGTCCGCGGCGGGTACCGCGCGGGGTGATCTGCGGAAAAGCGGTGTTATGTGGGTGATCTTCCCGCTACGGTGTCACCCATGGCGACCAAGTTGAACCAGATCCTCGCCGTGGAGAAGGGCGTCAAGTCCGACACCCAGCGCAAGGTGACCGACGCTTACCACACGATCCAGAAGAACGCCCTGCTGTCGGGTCTCTCACGGACCTACCAGCCCATCGACGACGAGGGCGAGCAGCTGCCCCCGGAGTCGACCCGGGTGCAGGTGCAGGGCGAGGATCTGCTCAAGCAGGTGGGCGCCGCGCTCACCCGGCTGTTCGACGTCACCGCCACCAAGGACTGGGCCAACTGCTCGGCGAGGGCCGACATCAAGGTCGACGGCTCCACCCTCCTGGAGGACGTGCCCGTCACCTACCTGCTGTTCCTGGAGAAGCAGCTGGTCGACCTGCACACCTTCATCGCCAAGCTGCCCGTCCTGGACGCCGCCGAGGCGTGGACGCTGGACCAGTCGACCGACTGCTGGCGGACCGAGCCGGTCAAGACGACCCGTACCAAGAAGGTGCCCCGCAACCACGTCAAGGCGGAGGCGACCGACAAGCATCCGGCCCAGGTAGAGGTCTACCACGAGGACATCGTCGTCGGCTTCTGGACCAAGGTCACCTTCTCGGGAGCCGTGCCCCAGAAGCGGGTGAACGAGCTCCTGGAGCGGGTCGGCAGGCTGCAGAACGCGGTGAAGTTCGCCCGTGAGGAGGCGAACGGCACCGAGATCACCTACCAGCGCGTCGGCGAGAAGGTGCTGGGCTACGTTCTCGGGTAAGATCACAGGACTCCCCGTTGGAGCACGGGGATGCGCGAAAGCGCGAAAGCTGAAACTGAACCGTCAGACTGACACGCGGTCACAGTGGGGGTTCGAGTCCCTCTCCCGGCACCGTCGAGCCGGGATGGCCCAACTGGTAGAGGCAGCCGCTCACGCTCAGACTCTCGCTCCAGATTCAGCATTCGCCGCCGGGCGCCGGATCGAACGGATGCGGGCGACGAGGTCGAGTGCGGGTTCGAATCCCGCTGGGTGCTCCACGTGCGCCCATAACTTAACGGCAGAGTGCGACCTCATCATGAGTGACCCGGGTCCTTAAACGTGCCGGTGCCCCGACATGGCGGCACTCCAGGCCCTCGGGGAATGGATACTTCCCCGGGGGCCGCCGTCTTCCCGATGTCGCCCTCGGCTCCGCCCACGTCTCGGGTGAGGCCCCGGACGGTCTGCGCGGGCACGAGGAGGCCGGTCGGTGCGTAGGGTCGCGGGAAGGTCAGTCCTTCTTGCGCTGGCGGATCAGGCCCATGAACCCCGGGCTGGGCTTGAACTTCGCCGTCCAGGTCTCCGCGATCTCCAGCGGCTCCCCGGTCTGCGGGTTGCGTCCGGTCCGTGCGGGCTTGTGGACGATCTCGAAGGACCCGAACCCGGGAATCGCCACCTTGTCCTCGGCCGCCACGGCCGTCTGGATCGTCCCCAGGATCGCGTCGAGAGCCGCGGCCGTCTGCCTCCGGGTGAGCCCGGCCTCGGCGGCGGCCTTCTCGATCAGCTCGCGCTTGTTCATAGGGAACAGTTAACGCCATCACCACCGGGTGAATCGAGCCCCGTTCCCCACTCGCACCGGTCGGGGGAGCGGGATGCCTCCCCGGTGAACCGGGCCACGAAGGTAACGCCCCTGCGCCCTGTTGCCCCGCTCGCCGCGCGGGTGCCCGCCGTTTCAGGCGGGCACCCGTCCTCGTTCAGCGTTCGGGCTGGGCGGCCAGCCGTTCCGCCTCCGTGTGCAGTGCCTCGACGAGGATGAGCTCCAGGAGGAGATCTTCGTCAACGAGGCCGATCAGAACATCCATCGAGCCTCCCTGACTACTTGACGTCCCAGTGGTCTCGGAAGTTGACAGGCGTACCGAACAAGACTCGAACCTGATCCGACTTCGATCGCCGGCATGCGCGGGGATCCGTCTACGCCGGAACCAGCTCCGCCAGGTCGACGTGCTCTCCGACCTCGCGGATGCTCATGCAGTACGCCACGAGGACCCGCCGTCCGTCGATCCGGCGGCTGACCAACAGGCAGGGGCCGTCGTGGACCACGATCGCCTCAACCTCGATGCCCTGAGGGCTTCGCCAGATACCCATGAGCCCGAGGCTACGGAGAACCAGGTAAGAGCGGGGTAACCAAACAGGCATATCGTGATGCGCAGTACGTATATCGGGGATCTATCTGTATGTCCTCCGATGATTAACCGGGTGGCTTTGGGTAGCAGGACCCTGGAATTACCGTCATCAGGGAGAAAACACCATGGCTTTGCCCAAGCTCACCCCCGAACAGCGTCAGGCCGCCCTGGTCAAGGCCGCCGAGACCCGCACAGCTCGCGCCAAGCTTCTCGCCGAGGTCAAGAACGGCGCGCTCAGCCTGGAGCAACTGCTTGGCCGTGAGGACGACATCGCCAAGCGCATCAAGGTGTCCCAGGCCCTTCGCGCCCTGCCCGGGGTCGGAACGGTCAAGGCCGCGCAGCTGATGGAGCAGGCCGACGTGGACGAGGCGCGTCGGCTGGGAGGTCTCGGTACCCAGCAGCGCCGCAAGCTGATCGAGGCCGTCGGCCGCTGAGATGTCCCCGACCCGCCGCCGCCCGCCGTTCCCGTGAGGAGGACTCCCGGGAACGGCGGGCGGCCGAACGGGATACCCCAGGTCGCGGACGTGGGACGGGCGGGAAGACGGGAGGGCCCCGCCGCACGGACTCGGGGGAAGTCCGTGCGGCGGGGCCCTCCGATCGATCGACGACCTGGTCGTCGAGCCCGTCTCGGGGGACCTCCCATGCCCTGGAGGTCGCCGGCGAGCTCGGTCCGGAGAGTCAGTGAGCCTCTGCGAACTGCTGCTCCTCCGTCGATCCCTTCAGGGCCGTGGTGGAGGAGTCCGGCGCGATGGCCGTGCTGACCAGGTCGAAGTATCCGGTGCCGACCTCGCGCTGATGGCGGGTGGCGGTGTAGCCGCGTGTCTCGGAGGCGAACTCGGCCTCCTGGAGTTCGACGTAGGAGGTCATGCCCTCCTCGGCGTACCCTCGGGCGAGGTCGAACATCGAGTGGTTCAGTGAGTGGAAGCCCGCCAGCGTGATGAACTGGAACTTGTAGCCCATGTGACCGAGTTCCCGCTGGAACTTGGCGATGGTGGAGTCGTCCAGGTGCTTCTTCCAGTTGAACGAGGGCGAGCAGTTGTAGGACAGCATCTGGTCGGGGTACTCGGCCTTGATCGCCTCGGCGAACTCGCGGGCCACGTCCAGGTCGGGGGTGGAGGTCTCCATCCAGAGCAGGTCGGAGTGGGGCGCGTAGGCCAGGCCGCGGGCGATGCAGGCGCCCACGCCGTTACGGACCCGGTAGAAGCCTTCCGCGGTGCGGTCGCCGGTGGTGAACGCCTGGTCGCGGGGGTCGACGTCGGTGGTGAGCAGGGTCGCGGCCTGAGCGTCGGTCCGCGCGATGATCAGGGTCGGCACGCCCAGCACGTCCGCCGCGAGGCGGGCGGCGCTGAGGGTCTTGATGTGCTGGCCGGTGGGGACGAGCACCTTGCCGCCGAGGTGGCCGCACTTCTTCTCCGAGGCGAGCTGGTCCTCCCAGTGCACCCCGGCGGCACCCGCGGCGATCATGCCCTTCATCAGCTCGAAGGCGTTCAGCACGCCTCCGAAGCCGGCCTCGGCGTCGGCCACGATCGGCGCGAGCCAGTGCGGCGCGTCCCGGTCGCCCTCCGACCAGGTGATCTGGTCGGCGCGCAGCAGCGCGTTGTTGATACGCCGCACGACGGCGGGGACCGAGTTGGCCGGGTAGAGGCTCTGGTCGGGGTAGGTCTGGCCGCCGAGGTTGGCGTCGGCGGCGACCTGCCAGCCGGACAGGTAGATGGCCTTGAGCCCGGCCTTGACCTGTTGCACGGCCTGGTTGCCGGTGAGCGCGCCCAGGGCGTGCACGTACTCTTCGCTGTTCAGCAGGTCCCACAGCCGCTCGGCGCCGAGCCGGGCGAGGGTGTGCTCCTCCTGGACGGAACCTCGGAGTCGAACCACGTCCTCGGCCGTGTAGGTCCGCTCGGTCCCCTTCCAGCGAGGGCTGGTCTCCCATTCGTGCCGCAGCTCGTCTGCGGCTCCCTTGAGGCGATCGTTCATCGGTGACTCCTTTTCGTCCCCTGGGTGGCCTACTTCGAGTGTGTGCTCCGACGAAACGGTCAAACAAGGTCGAGTCGGACGAAAAACTAGAAATTATTCTCCTCAGATCAATACTCGCTGGTATTCAGGGGAGAAGAAGTTAATAGTTTTCTCTATGGACTAGACCAATTCTTGTGCCGGGATCGGGTGTGCGCATGCCCTCCACCGGGGACGCGTGCGAGCTCCGGCGCCGGGACCCGGTGATCGCGGTCGCCGGTTCCTGGCCGTGGCGAGGGCTTGACGGTCGCGACTCCGGGTGGCGTCGATGCGAGGGGCGACTCCGGCGGCTCCGGGCGCGGGTGCGGCGATGCCCGCTCCGCGACCTGCCGGGGGCGAAATTTCCTCGGAAATTTCGTTTAGCATCGGGTCATGGCATCTTTGGTCGGTGAAGAACCGCTTTCCTTGACGCAGGAGCTCGATCTCATCGCGTTCGGCCAGCGGCTGAGACACCTGCGGAAACAGCGTGGCCTCACCCTTTCCGACCTGGGCGAACGCGTGAGCCGCGCGCCCAGCCAGCTCTCCCTGCTGGAGAACGGCAAGCGCGAGCCGAAGCTGTCGCTGCTGAAGTCGCTGGCCGCCGCGCTCAACGTGCCGGTCGAGGAACTGCTCCGCAGGCAGGCACCCAACCGGCGGGCCCAGCTGGAGATGGCGCTGGAGGAGGCGCAGCGCGACCCCCTGTACGCCGGGCTCGGCCTGGCCAGGCTGAAGATCTCCGCCCGGGTCCCCAACGACGTGCTCGAACACATCCTCGGCCTCTACGAGGAACTGCGTTCACGCCAGGCCAGGGGGACCGCCACCCCCGAGGAGGCCCGCGCGGCCAACGCCGAACTCCGCCGCAAGCAGCGTGAGCAGGGCAACTACTTCGCGGAGATCGAGCAGGCCGCCGCCGAGGCGCTCGCCGCGGTCGGCTACCGCTCGGGCGCGCTGTCGCAGAGCACCGTCCAGGCGCTGGTCAGCCACTTCGGCTACACCGTCCAGACGGTCCAGGACCTGCCGCGCACCGTGCGTTCCATCTCCGACCTGCGCAACCGGCGCATCTACGTCAAGCACGAACAGGTCGGCATGCACACCCCGCGCACGATCCTGCTGCAGACCCTCGGTCATCTCTCCCTCGGCCACCACAGGCCCCGCGACTTCGCCGACTTCCTGCGCCAGCGAACCGAGGCCAACTACTTCGCCGCCGCCGTCCTGGTGCCCGAGGCCGCCGCCGTGCCGTACCTGCGGGAGGCGAAGAAGGACCGCGCGCTGAGCGTGGAGGACCTGCGCGACGTGTTCGCCGTCTCCTACGAGATGGCCGCGCACCGCTTCACCAACCTGGCCACCAATTTCCTCGACCTGGTCTGCCACTTCGTCCGCAACAACGCCGACGGGATCATCTACAAGGCGTACGAGAACGACGGCATCGTCTTTCCCGCCGACGAGCAGGGCGCGATCGAAGGCCAGCGCATGTGCCTGCAGTGGTCGGGGCGCCAGGTCTTCCTGTCACCCGACCGCTTCTCCGTCCACTACCAGTACTCCGACTCGCCCACCGGCACCTACTTCTGTCTCGCGCACGTCGACATCTCACGCGAGCGTGACTTCGCCATCACCCTCGGCGTTCCCTATCGGGAGTCGCGCTGGTTCCGTGGCAGGGAGACCACCACCCGCACCAGATCGGGCTGCCCCACCGGCGAGTGCTGCCGCCGCCCGCCCGCCGAGCTGACCCAGCGCTGGGAGGGGTACGCCTGGCCCTCGGCCCGCGGCAACTCCCACGTCCTGGCCGCGCTGCCCCCCGGATCCTTCCCGGGGGTGGACGAGGCCGACGTCTACACGTTCCTGGAGCGCCACGCCGCGGGCTGAGACGCGCGGTGCGCCCTCCGAGCGCGATGAGGATCCCCGCCACAGGTACCCGTGTCGCGAGCCGGCGGCGGTCACCCCGTGGGCGGGGCCGTCCGGCGCAGCGTCAGGGACGGGTGGCCGTGGAACCGGTAGGCACCCGCGCTGTCGGGGGCCTGCCCGCGCATGGAGCGCAGCACCTCGGCCGGGGGCTCACCGGCGAAGCAGCGCCTATAGAACTCCGGCGCCAGACCGCCGCCCGCGGGCCAGAGCGGGGCGACGACCCCGCTCGCGCCCGCGAGCAGGAACGCCTGGGCGTCCCCCGGCTCCTCCAGGAAGACGAACGGGGCCCCCGCCAGCTCGTAGTCCAGCGCCTCGGAGGCGGACCCGCCGTCCGTGAAGTGGACGATGTCGGGCCCCTGCCTGAGCGCGCCCAGGACGTCGCCGAGCGCGGGGGAGACCTGCGTGGCGCCGTACTCCGTCACCAGCGGATGTGCCTGCGCCTCGCCGTACACCACCGCGACGCGGTCGGCCCGCGCGTGCACGGGAGGGGGCAGCTCGGGACGCCGTCCGCCGAGGGGCCAGCGGCCGGTCGCCAGCTGGCAGCCCAGGTAAGGGGGCAGCGAGGGATCGTACGGCTGCTCGAGCACGGCCAGCTCCCAGGGCACGTGCGGCTCCTGGGAGAGGATGAGCACGTTCGGGCGGCGCGGCGCGACCCGGCCGGCCACCGCGTACAGCAGCTCCCAGAAACCCCAGGGCACGCGCGAGCCGACCTCCCGCCCCAGTTCCTCGGAGAGACGGCCCCGATCGGTCAGCTGCCGGCCGAACTCCGAGGCCCGGGTGCCGAGGTCGCAGGGCTCGGCCTGGTCCGGGGTGACGAAGTGCGGTGACTGGTAGGTCCACCACAGCAGTCCCGGCCTGTCACCGTGGACGATGATCGCCGTGACGTCGGCGGGTTCTCCCACGAGGGCGGGACGGATGCGGGTGCCCGAGACCGGCTCCAGCGCCTCGTGTCCACCGAGGGCGCCGGGCGAACCGTGGACCGTGACCGCACGCAGGCCGAACCCGACCACCTGGCCGCCTACGGAGTAGGTCACCTGGATCTGCCGGGCGGCTTCGGGCTCCTCCTGAGCCAGGGCGACGAGGTCGACCACGGCCCGTGGGTACGGTGACGTCTCGTCGGCACGCAGCCGCACCCGCCGGCCGCCGGGCGCGTCGAAGCCCTCGGCGACGATCTGGATGTCCAGGTCGATCGGCTCGCGCGGTGTCGCGGTGCCGTCCTGCCCCTGGCCTGGGGCGACGCCGACCGTCACCTCCGAGCCCCAGCCCGCGACCACCTCCGCGGGAGCCTCGATGAGCGGGATCACCTCCCAGCCGGGCCCCGGTGCCGGAGGTTGTGTCTCCTTGCGCCGCCTGCGGAAGGCCCCGGTCAGCCGGTCGAGAACCGAGGGGCCCCGGCTCTCCGCGGGACCCGGTGCCGCGGCCGTCGACGATGCCGCCGGAGGCTGCGGCGCGGGGACCTGCGGTGACGGTGCCTGAGGCGTCGGGGGCGGTGGCTCCGGGGCTGTCCGCGGCGCTTCGGGGAACGGTGGCGGATCCTCTCCGGGCGTCTGCCCTGACCCCGGAGCGGGACGCCTCTGCCCGCCCATGTCGGGGAGCAGCCAGGCGGGAGTGTAGGCACCGGTCGCCGGAGCGTCGATCGGCTCCCAGCCGGAGGGGTCCGTGCCGTTCGGGGGCGCCGCGCCCCAGGAGGACGGGGTGGGGCCCGCGCCGCCCGGCGGAAAGCCGAGACCGCTCCCGCCTCCGGGCGAGCCCGGCTCGGCGCCCGGCCGCCGGGAGAGCAGGGGAATCACCTGCTCGGGGGTGACGCCCCGCTCCAGGCTCAGCAGCGCGGTGAGCCGGTCCCAGGCGGGGCCGTACTCGGCGACGAGCCTGATGACCGCGTCCGCCAGCTGGTCGGAGGGCCGGCTGCCCGCCTCGGCGAGCAGCGGATCCAGCCGGTCACGAAGCTCGCCGGAGGCGCCCCCCATCAGGCTGTCGAGCTCGTCGCGGACGCCGCGCGCCGCCCGCATCACGGCTACCGGGTTCATCTCGTCCCCCCTCATTCCGGACTGAACTGATCTTCCCACCTGCGTGGCGGAGACGGGAGCCGGTAGGTGTCCGGAATCAGCGCCACATAGGGTGATACCCCTAACCGCCGAGGTGATGGAAAGGGTGGGTCGTGCTGCCTGAGGTCGAGGCATGGCTACGCGGGCGCACCTCATCCTCGGGTGACTGGGCGCTGCCGGAGCTGCTGGAAGCCAAGGGTGAGACGACGATCAGTGTCGTGTTGCCCGCCCGCGACGAGGAGGAGACGGTCGGGGAGATCGTCGCGGCGATCCGCCGCGATCTCATGGAGGCCGTTCCGCTCGTCGACGAACTCGTGGTCATCGACTCCCGCTCCGTCGACGAGACCGCGGTACGCGCGGCGCGGGCCGGGGCGAGGGTGGTCGCCCAGGACGAGGTCCTGCCCGATCTCAAACCGCTGGACGGCAAGGGCGAGGCGCTCTGGAAGTCCCTCGCCGCGACCTCCGGCGACCTGCTGGTCTTCGTCGACGCCGATCTGCGCGAGTTCCGCACGTCCTTCGTGACCGGGTTGCTCGGCCCGCTGCTCGCCGATCCGGCGGTGGTCTACGTCAAGGGCTGCTACGACCGGCCCCTGTGGAACGCGAGGAGCGGTGGCGGGCGGGTCACCGAGCTGGTCGCGCGCCCCCTGCTCAACCTGCACTGGCCACGGCTGGCCGGGTTCGTGCAACCCCTCGCGGGGGAGTACGCCGGGCGCAGGTCCGTGCTGGAGCGCGTCCCGTTCGTCACCGGCTACGGCGTGGAGCTCGCCCTGCTGATCGACCTGCTCGACCTCGCGGGTCTCGACGCGTTGGCCCAGGTCGATCTGGGACGCCGGGTGCACTCCCACCAGTCGACGGAGGCGCTCGGCGGGATGGCCGCCCAGATCCTGCAGACCTCCTGGTCACGCCTGGAGCGCCAGAACATGATGGTCTCCCTGCATCGGCCGTCTCCCCGCCTGGCCCAGTTCCGCCGGGGCGCGGACGGCCACCAGGTGAGCGTCAGGGACGTCGCCGTCGCCGAACGCCCCCCGATGGCGACGATCCCGGCCTACCGTTCGCTTCGCTGACCAGGCCGTACGACCTGACGGCGAGGGTGGCGAGGGTGGCGAGGGTGGCGAGGGTACTGACGGCCCGGCGGAGGCTCTCACGGCGAAGGCCGGTTCGTCCCGAGGCCCCGCGAAGACCGTCCCGGGAACCGGCCCTTCGGCCGGGCCCCGGACGTGGCGGTCAGGAGGCGAGCAGTGAGGCGTAGCGGTCGAGGTCGACGTTGCCCCCGCTGACGATCACACCGACCCGTTTCCCGCCGAGCCGGTCGGCGAGGTCGCGGACGGCGGCCAGGCCGAGGCATCCGGTGGGCTCGACGACGATTTTCATCGCCGATCCGAAGAGTTTCATCGCGTCGACGAGATCAGCGTCGGTGGCGGTGACGATGTCGTCGACCTCGCGGCGGATGATCTCGAACGTGTGGGTGCCGAGCCGCTGGGTCTGCGCGCCGTCGGCGATGGTCTTCGGCGTGTCGATCTGGACGATGGAGCCCTGCCGCAGCGACCGCCGCCCGTCGTCGCCCGCCTCCGGCTCGACGCCGTACAGCGCGCAGCCGGGCGACAGCGCGCGAGCCGACAGCGCCGTGCCGGAGAGCAGCCCGCCGCCGCCCAGGGGGACGAAGAGCGCGTCGAGGTCGCCGACCTCGTCGAACAACTCCTTGGCGGCGGTGCCCTGACCGGCGATCACGTGGGGGTGGTCGTACGGCGGGATCAGGGTGAGACCGCGGTCGGCGGCGAGCGCGCCGCAGATCTCCTCCCGGTGCTCGGTGTAGCGGTCGTAGCGGATGATCTCCCCGCCGTACCCCTCGGTGGCGGCCACCTTCGAGGCCGGCGCGTCGTGCGGCATGATGATCGTGGCCGGGATGTCGAGCAGCCGGGCGGCCAGGGCGATCGCCTGGGCGTGGTTGCCCGAGGAGTAGGTGATCACGCCGGAGCGTCGCTGCTCGGGGGTGAACCGTGACAGCGCGTTGAACGCGCCGCGGAACTTGAAGGCGCCCATCCGCTGGAAGTTCTCGCACTTGAACACCACTTCGGCGCCGACGCTCTCGTCGATCCGGCGTGAGCGCAGCACGGGGGTGCGGTGCACCTGCGGAGCGATGCGGTCGGCGGCGCTCAGGACGTCGTCGTAGGTCGGGGACATAAGGGGCATCGGGGACGTCGATGACTGGGACATCGGCTGGCTCTCCTCGGTCGGCGCGGCTCCTCGAAGCCTGGCATTCCCGTCGTGCGGGCGGTGTACCGGGGGCGCCGCCGTCCGACGATCCCCGGCACGCGACCCGTACGCGGTGTCGTGAGGCGGTGTGCGCGGTGCCGGCTGGGACGGCGCCGTGGGGGCGCGGGGGCGCGGCACGGAATCGACGAGGACGATGAGGACACGGCGCGCCGTCCGGTCTAGCATCGGGTCGTCCGGTGTGACAGGCAGGCCGGATTCACCGGCCGGACAGTGCCGGAAGGTGAGCGCGCAGTGGTGCGATCCTCGGTGTAGGTGGTGTTGTGGTGGCAGTCGGTACGATCCTTCGTTTTGACGAGGTACGCGGGTACGGGTTCATCGCCGCGGTCGGCGGGGGTGAGGATGTGTTCTTCCACGCCAACGACTTCGGTGAGAGCAGGCACGTCCTCCAGCCCGGCCTGCGAGTGGAGTACGAGGTCATGGAGGGCGAGCGGGGGCTGAAGGTCTCGACCGTCAGTCTTCTGGACCCGCCGCCGAGCCGGCGGCCGGTCGCGGCCGTGCCTCTCTCGGACGCCGTCTCCTCGCAGCAGTTCGGCGACGACGACGGGGTGTGCGACGTGTTGTCGGCGAAGTCCTTCAACGGCGCGGTGACCGAGCTGCTCATCGAGCACGCGCCCACGCTGACGGGCGCGCAGATCGGGCAGGTCAGGAATCGTCTCCTGACGTTCGCCCGGTCCCACGGCTGGGTCGACGACTGAGGCCGGACGATACGTCCCCGCCGTTCCGGATCCGTGGCGAGCCGGGATCCGGAACGGCATGGCTCAGGCGTACTGCGGTGGGCCCGGCCGGGGAGGGCTCGCACCCGGTCACGTCGAGCGGAGAGAAGGGGCTCGGCCGCCGGGCTTCGGGGAGGCCGTCGCGTGCCGCGGAACAGGTGCCGGACGGGCGCGGGACGTGGACGCGGGGGAGCGGGTCGGGGGGCGGGGCGCCCTACCGGCATGAACAGGTGCGGAAGGGTGAGGCTCACAGTCCTTGGCGTTCTTCGGTTGGATGCGTGCCAAAGTTCTGTTCATATGGGACAAAAGCGGTTATTCTCGACGAGCATTGACCGTGATCGGCCGGAATCGTCCGTGATTCCGCAGGCCAGCGGGCCTTTCGGTGGAGAGCAGGGGTGGCGATGGCGCGCTGGTTGGGCCAGCTGCTCGTGCTGGCCGTCGTCGCCGTCGTCGCGCTGACCACCCTCGCGACGCCCGCCTCCGCGCACGGGCAGCTCGCGATGTCGACGCCGGCCAAGGACAGCACGGTGAAAGAGCCGCTGGAGTCGCTCGCGCTCTACTTCACCGAGAAGCCCGCTCCGAACGCGTACTTCACCGTCACCGCCCCCAGCGGCGTCCGCGTCGACGAGCCCTGGTCGCACGGGCAGCCCGAGCGCCTCGACGAGCCGGTCAGGGAATACAACCTCGTGGACGGTACCTGGCAGCCGAGCCTGTACCACACCGGCTTCCCCGCGAAAGTCCCCGTCGCCCACTGGCCTGAGAAGGGCCTGTACGTCGCCCGTTACATATCGGTCGCCTCGGACGGCGAGAAGGTGGAAGGCGAGGTCCGGTTCACCTACAAGGGCCCGACGTCGGGTCCGCCCAAGGGCTGGAAGGCCCCCACGAACGAACCCGACCCCGCGCTGCTCGCCATGTTGGAACCCGGCGCCACCACGCCGTCGGCCCCGGCGGCCGGACCCGCCGTCCCGCAGGCCACCCCGCAGACCACGCCCCAGGCCGCGGCTTCGAACGCGCCCCAGGCCACCTCGGGCTTCGACCTGTCGGTGTGGCTGCTGCCCGCCCTCCTCGTCGTCGGAGCGGGGTTCATGGTGGTCCGGGCGGCACGGCGGCCGGCGCCCTCCGGCGCGCAGGTCCGTCGGCGCTCCACCGGGCCGCCCGGAAGGAAACCCGCGGGTCGGCCGACGGCCGCGTCGCGCAGGACGGGGAGCGCGAAGGCGGTCAAGTCCGCCAAACGACGCTGATCCGCCCCCTCCGCGCTCCGGCTCCGCCGACGACACCCGGTCCCGTACCGACCTCACTGTTTTCATACCGATTCACCGTCCCCGCCCCCCGCCGACTCGTCGGCCCGACCACCGACCCCCCAGGAGAAAAGTCATGACGCCCACCCTTGCCCGCCGCCTGCTCGCCGTGCTCATGCTCGGTGCGACCCTGCTGACGGCCACGGCCTGTGGCTCGTCCGCCGCGGACCCCGGCGCCTCGACGGTCAAGGAGATCACGGTGACCATCGCCGGACGGCAGGTGACGCCCCCGCCCGGCCGGATCGACGTGACCAAGGGGCAGACGGTACGGATCACGGTGACCGGTGACGCGCCCGACGAGGCGCACGTCCACGGCTACGACAAGGCCGTGACCCTGACGCCCGGCACGCCCGCGACGATCGAGTTCGTCGCCGACCAGGACGGCCTGTTCGAGTTCGAGACCCACGAATCGAAGCTGCAGCTCTTGCAGCTCGTGGTGCGCTAGGCCGGCGTGATGTTCCTGGCTCACGGGATCGGCGGGCGCCAGGATCTGCCGATCCCCTTCGAGGCCGCGCTGATCGGCGCGATCCTCGCCCTGCTGGTGTCGTTCGTGGCGCTGGGCGCCCTGTGGACCGAGCCGCGACTGGGTCTCGACGCCCGCCGTCCCCGCCCACTCGCCCCCCTGGTCCAGAGGATGGTCTCCGCACGGGCGTGGCCGTGGGTCTGGCGGGTCGCCGGGCTCGTCGCCGCGGCGTACTTCTGCGTGGGCCTGCTCTTCGGCCCCGACCGGGTAGAGAATCCCACGGCGGGAGTGTTCTACGTCCTGTTCTGGGTCGGCCTGGTGCCGCTCTCGCTGCTGTTCGGACCGGTGTGGCCGGTTCTCAACCCGCTGCGGACACTGCACCTGCTGGCCTGCCGGGGACTCGGACGCGATCCCGAGACCGGGATGCGCCCGCTGCCGCCGGGGCTCGGCTACTGGCCCGCGGCGGGCGGTCTCCTCGCCTTCGTCTGGCTGGAGCTGGTCGCCCCGGAACGGGCCACCCTGCCGGTCATCGGGGCCTGGCTCGCCGTGTACGTCGTGTTCGTGCTCGGGGGAGCGGTGCTCTTCGGGGCGCGCTGGTTCGACCACGCGGACGCGTTCGAGGTCTACAGCACCCTCGTCGGCCACCTCGCCCCGGTGACCAGGCGCCCCGACGGCGTCGTGACCTGGCGTAACTCGCTCGACGGCATGGCCGGGCTCCGGCCGGTGCCCGGGCTGACGGTGCTGGTGGTGGTGCTTCTCGGCTCCACCATGTACGACAGCCTCTCCAACGCCCCCGTCTGGGTGCGCTTCGTGCAGGAGAGCTCGCTGCCGGCACCGGTCATGGGAACGGCGGGGTTGTTCATCGTCATCGGCCTGGTGCTCGCGGCGTATCGCGGGGCGACCGCGCTCGCCGGTCGCTGGGGGGCGGCGGAGCCGGGGACGACGTCGGGCGAACTCGCCCACGCGGTCGTCCCGATCGCCGTCGGATACGTGGTCGCCCACTACTACACGCTGCTCCTCCTCGAAGGGCAGCGGACCATCGCCCTGCTCTCCGATCCGCTGGGCACCGGCGCCGACTGGCTGGGCACCGCGGACTGGACCGTCCAGGCGGCCGGTACCTCGCCCGCCGGGATCGCCATGCTCCAGGTGACGGTCATCATCGTCGGTCACGTTCTCGGCACCGTGCTCGCCCACGACCGCGCGCTCGCCCTGTTCCCCCGCAGGACCGCCGTCCTCGGGCAGATTCCCCTCCTCGTGCTGATGGTGGTCTACACGGTGGTGGGCCTCTTCCTCCTCTTCGCGGGCTGACCCCGCCGGCCACCGGCTCGCAGAGCTTGAGACGGTGGCCGGCGGGGTCAGGTGGAGGATCTCGCGGACCGGCTGGAGGGAGCGGGGCCCCGCACCGGCGTGGCAGGCGTCGCCGCCTTCGGGTCATGCGCGGGCCGAGGGTTCTCCTCGGAGTGCACCACGACCACCAGGTCGCTGTCCGTCCCGATGGACTTGACGACATTCAGGGTCGCCGGGGCGTTCCTGGACAGGACGACGACCTTGTTGATCCGTACGTCGACGTAGCGGATGGTCCCGCCGTCCGGGTGGGCGGACAGGACGTCGTCGAGCCTTTCCTTGACCGCTCTCAGCGTCGCCAGTGACGCGCGGACGACCTTGGGTGTGGCGCCCGCGGAGACGATCGCCGGGATGTCGGCGGCACTGGTGGTGGCGATCATGAGGGTCTCCGCGAGGGTTCCCGTGAACCAGGAGCCGCCGAAACGGTCGCTGAGTTCCTCGCGCAGCCGCGCCTCGACCGGTGACAGCCGGGCCTCGTTGAGCAGCCGGGTCGCGACCTGCTGCCTGGTGAGACCGAGGTCGCGCTGGAGCGCCTCGATGAAGCCCGGCGGCAGGTTCGACAGGATGGGCGGGTCCGGCGGCGGCGCGGTGACGCTGGGACCGGCGGTCGGTACGGGTGCGGGGCACGTCGTCCGGGGCGTGGTGACGGTGGGACGGGGCGTCGGCGCGCACGCGGCGCCCGAGAGGCGGGTCTTGTGCGGGGGCACGGTGCCCGCCGTCCGGGGTGTGGTGACGGTGGTAGGGGGCGTCAGGGCGAGCGTGGCGACGGCCGGAAGAGACGCCAGGGCGAGTGCGGTGATCGCCAGAGTGCCCCCCGTGGTGGCGATGCGGCGACGGGACATGGTGCTCTCTCCTCTGCCTCTTCCGAAGCGTGAGGGGGGAGCGGCCGCACATCGTCGGTCGCGCGACACGGATCTACACGGATCTACACGGACACCGCCACCTTAGTCCGGCCGCCGTCGAATCCGGCCGCGAAAGCCGGGCGCCACGCTGGGCGGACAAGACCCGGGCGCGGGTCAGCCGATGCGCAGCGGGAGCGTGCGTGGTCCGCGGACCTGGCCCGTGGACCAGGTCACCGCCGCCGGGTCGTCGAGCGTGAAGCGCGGATTCCGCTCCAGCCAGACCTCGAGGGCGACCTGCAGTTCCATCCGGGCCAGGTGCGAGCCCGCACAGCGGTGGATGCCCAGGCCGAACGCGGCGTGCCGGTTGACCTCGCGGTCGATGACGACCTCGCCCGCCCGGTCGAACTGGGCCTCGTCGCGGTTGGCCGCCGGGAACGACAGCAGGATCCAGTCGTCGGCCTTCATGTCGACACCGTTCCAGTGCATGTCCTCCTTGACCAGCCGGGCCATCGTGACCGGCGCGTAGGCCCGGAGGAACTCCTCCATCGCGGTCGGCAGCAGAGCCGGCTCGGCGACCAGGCGCTCACGGTCGGCCGGAGTCTTGGCCAGGTGCCACAACGACGCGCCGATCGCGCTCCACGTCGTGTCGATGCCCGCAATGAGCAGCAGCGCCATCGTGCCCGCCACATGGGCCGGCTCCAGCTTCCTGCCGTACAGCTCCGCGTTGACGAGGTAGGTCGTGAGGTCGTCACGCGGGTTGGCGACGTGGTCGCGGATCTGCTCCAGCAGGTAGTCGAAGAGCTTGTCCATCCTGGCGATACGCTCTTCCGGTGGCCGGTTGACGCCCTCCAGCGCGTTCTCGACGAACTCACGGAACCGCGGACCGTCCTCGGGCGGGAAGCCCAGCATGTCGCTGATGACGCGCACCGGGATGTGCTGGGCGTAGTCACGGGCGGCGTCGACGACGTCCTGCCCCTCAAGCGCGTCGACGAGCGAATGGCAGAACGCTCGCGTCGCCGGCTCCTGCCTGGCGACCACCGTCTTGGTGAACATCGGCAGCAGCAGCTTGCGCGCGTCGTGATGGAAGGGTGGGTCGGAGGAGATCGGCGGTGTGCCGCCCACCGGGGCCACCTCGCGTGGTGGCCGGAAGTTGCCCACGATGATCGACCGGGAGGAGAAGCGCTCGGTGTCGTAGGCGATGGCCGCGACGTCCTCGTAGCGGGTCGGCAGCCAGGCGCCGCCGAACCGATCGGTGTGCGCTATCGGGCAGCGCCGCCGCAGGTCGTCCTGGATCGGGTACGGGTCGGCCGCCCATTCCGGTTCGGTGTGGGAGAAGTCGGTCGCCCAGTCCGAGACAGGTCCGGTGATGATCTCGTTGCGCACGCCGTCGGGGCGGTTCTGCTGCCTCCCTCCGAGCGCCTGCTCACTGAAACGGTCATCGATGGTCATGTCACGCCTCCTGGAGGATCTCGATCGCTCTTTCCGGGCAGTTCGCAACGGCCAGGCGCGCCGCCCGCTCCTCGCCAGGCGGTACGACGCCGTCGCCGACGACCTGCCCGTAGCCCTCGTCGTCCTCGTCGAACAGGGCGGGGGCGAGGACGTAGCAGCGACCGTGTCCCTGGCACCCCTCGGGGTTGATTCTCACTCTCACTGTCGCGCCTCTCTCCGTGCTGTGCTGTCGGCAGGGGACGAGGGCTGTGGCGTGTCGCCGTCAGGGGCGAAGGCGGCGACGAGACGGGTGAGCAACGCGGCCCACTCCTCCTCGTCGACCGTGTGCAGGTCGGGTGTGACGAGCGCGCTGCCCATCGCGAGCAGCAGGCAGAGATGCGACAACGCGTTCGGCGAGAGGGTGCCGTCCACTTCGCCGTCGTTCTGTGCGGCGCGGACGAGCCCGGCGAGCCAGTCGGTGCGCTCGCCGACGTAGTCGCGCATCGGCCGGGCGACGTCCTCGTCACGGCGTGCCACCACGAGCGCCTCGACGATGAGATGGTTGTGGGCGTCGGGCCGCCGGTGCGGGAGCCCTCGGCCGACGACGGCGAGTAGTTTCGTGATCGACTGCTCGGGATCCGCGGCGAACAACGTGGCCAGCAGCCGCGGCCCGTGCTCGCGCAACGCGGCCACCAGCAGCTCGGCCTTCGAGCCGAAGTGCGCGTACAGGGCACCGTTGCTCACCCCGGCGGCGGAGGCGATGTCGGCCACGCGCGTGCCGTCGTAGCCGCGCGCGGCGAAGGACTCGGCCGCCGCGCGCAGCAATCGCTCACGGGTCTCGGCGGCGCTGACGCCCGCGATACGCCCCATGCGTCAATTAAAAGAACGTTCATTTGATGTTGTCAACAGCGGGGCGGCGGTGGGATGGGTTGTCTGGCGCCGTCGAACTTGAGAGTCCGGCGCGGATCTTGAGAGTCGACTTGAGAGTGAGGAGTCGAAGATGAGAGTTGGATTCCTCCCTCGGCGCCTGGCGTTGGTGGTTGAGCCGCAGCCCGACGAGTCGTTCTCCTCTTGGGGTGAAACGTAAGGAGGCGCACCGAGTCTGACAGGTGGTGCGCCCTTTGTCGTTGATCGGCGGTGTGCGAGCATGATCGGCGTAGGCGAGCGCGGAACGAGGAAGCCGGTGTGAATCCGGCGCGGTCCCGCCACCGTGATCGGCGAGCGAATCCCGACGAAGCCACTGCCCGGATGACGGGTGGGAAGGCCGGGACGAGCCTCGACCCGAGAGCCAGGAGACTCACGCGGTCGCCTCCTCGATGAACTGGGGCGCGGATTTCCCCGGAGAGGAGTGGGCTCTCGTGCCCGTCGAGCCGGTGGCCGCGCCGAGAAACCCTGTGGCATCGCCTCTTTCGGATCTGCCCCGTTGTGTAGATTCCGTGATCTGGGCCGCCGATCACGACCACCTCGCCGGACAGGTCGCCCCTGCTCAGATCTCCGCTCCTTCGCCGGGACCTCTGGGGCGGGTCGGGCGAGACCGGCGAGTGAACGGCAGTCCCGCCGCCGTCCACGCCTGAAACCCCCCGATCACATCCGTGGCATGCGGCAAGCCGACCGCTCTGAGGGACAGAGCCGCCAGGCTCGATGAGTACCCTTCATCGCACAGGACGATCCACCGGATGTCCGTGTGCACCGCCTCGGGTATCCGTGACGAAGAATTCGGGTCCAGCCGCCACTCCAGGTGGTTGCGCTCGATGACGATGGCTCCCGGAACCTCGCCGACGCGGCGCTGGAAAGCGGGCCGGGTGTCCACGAGGAACGTGTCCTCCTCCTGTGCCGCTGTCCATGCCTCGGCCGGATGCAGTCGCCGCAGCCCGGCCCAGGCTGCGGTCAGCACATCGTCGATGCCCATGGCGCTCCTGCTCGGTCGCAGCGGCTCAGCGGAGGCGGACGGGAATCGAACCCCCCGCGCCGAGATACGCGGCGTCACCGGTTTCGAAGACTGGGCGGGCCACCAGGCACCTGAACGCCTCCATCCGGCATCCTAACGATCAATGACTCCCATATGGAGTTCTGTCGTTTTCAGGAAGGTCGGCATGTCGAGCCGCTCCGGCGAAATAGGCGTCAGGGGTGTGGCTGGATCGGGAAGCGGCCGCGGCGCCAGTACCAGTGGCGGCCGGCCCTCAGGTGGTCGACGACCGCGCGCTGGAGCGCGGTGCGGCATGGCAGCCGGTCGAGCGGCGTGGACAGGTCGCGGAACACGAACCGCCGCACCTCGACGTCGGCGTCCAGCCCTTCCGGCTCCTCGTACGGCTCCAGCTCGAACCTCCGCTGGAACCGGACGATGTTGGAGTCCTCCGGCAGGTATTCCAGCAGTTGCGGGTCGAGCAGCCACGAACCGCAGGCGAACTCCGTGTAGGGCTCGTCGGGAAAGTGGCGCGGGAAGAACACGCGGGCCTCGTCGAGCGACGCAGCGACCGCCTCGGGGGTCATCGGCCCCGACTCGGGGATGTGCAGGTCGAGGGTGGCGCCGCCGCGGTGATACTGCAACCGGCCCAGCTCGTAGATGCTGCCGCGCGCGTGCAGGGTGAGCCAGCTCTGCATGACGGGCCAGCCCTCGCCGCGCATCCGCCGGTCGACCGCGAGGTTGCGGCCCAGGTCGGCGAGGCTCGCCCATGACACGGCGTCGGCGACGCCGTGGTCGCGGTGGTATCCCGTGGTGACGCCGACCAGGGCGAGGTACGCGTACACGTAGAGATGCCGCCAGGCGGGGCCTCGTTCGCGCGGCAGCTCCGGACCGGGCGACAACCAGCCGTGGCCGCCGAGATCGGCGCGGACCAGGGCGATCGAGCGGTCGAGCAGCCAGCGCAACTCCGGAGTCCACAGCGGGGATCCGGGGTCGGGCCAGCCCTCCATGATCTCAGCGGCGTCGTCCGGCCGCACCGCGAGCCGATCGAGGATCGCGGGCGCGTCGGCCTTGGCGGGCAGGGGGGCCGATGGCCGGTCGCCGGCGAGCCGGTGCACGCGGTCGACGTCCTCGACGGGCACCCCGAGCCGGGCGGCGGCGTCCAGATCCACGCGGATGATCCTACCCGCCGATGTCACGGGGCGGCGGATTGCTCCGCCTGACCCCATCTGAAGATCTCTGGTCAGCCTCCGATTTTCCATCTTGTGCCATAACAGATCGGCGGACCGTATGTATAAGACTTTCCTGTCTTCGTGCTGGTCGCCACGAGAACGTCGGTCGCCTCAGGCTGATGGCACATGGAGTCCGGCAGGCTGATGCCGACGTCCTCTCCCGGAGCGAGGACGGCGAAGGACCCCTTGTTGAGCTTCCCCTTCACCGTGACGGTTTCTTGTGTGGCGTTAATGATGATGAATTGTTCTTCATCACGAGGCGTACCGCAGGCGCTGAGGAGGAGCGCGGTGACCGTCGTCAGTCCTATGAGACGAAAACCGGTCAGAGTAGCCGTCGTGAACGACGTTGAATTCCGGATGCCCATGGCGGCCTCCTTGAGGGACTTCGCCATCAGGCACGATAGCGGATCGGCTTCGTCTGCTGGTATGGGGTCAAGGAGTCAGCGAGCACAAGACCTTCGCGGCCCCGAATACCGAGGAAACGCATCACAGCCTCGCCTCGCTGCTAGAAAGGGCGGTCGCCGCCTTCGGTGAGAGTGACGCCGCCGCCCTGTTCACCAATCTCGGTCCTCGGTCGGCCTCCACGTCATCGGATCGACCGGCCTGTGCTCACGCTGCCGCGGCGAGTGCGTGTGAGTGTCGTAGCACGGGTCAGACCACCGGAACGACATCCACACCTACAAGCATGGACTGAGTGTCGTAACAGTCCACGCAGAGCGGTTGTCCCACTTGCGGGTCATCGCGGTCGTGACGCCTGCCGCAGCCCTCGTATCGGCCATGGGGGCAGGTGGGGGAGTCGCGCCGGGGACGGCAGGGCAGGGACTTGCCGTCCTTACCCGTGCGGTGAGCGTGGACCGCGCCGAAGAACGGAGCGGTGAAGGTGGCGAACACGCGGGATGGCCGCCCATGTCTACGACCACACGATCCACCGGTGGGACATCGCCCGCCCGACCTGCCTCAGATCTAACGCCTGACGTGTGTCAGATCCCCGGCCCACGGTGGGCCGGGGATCTGACACGTGGACCGTGTGCCGTGGGGACGCGGACGGTTCGCCGCTACCGGGTCGTGCAGACGGTTCCGTTGAGGGTGAAGACGGCGGGCAGTGTGTTCGGGCCGCTGTAGTTGCCGACGAAGCCGATCGTGGCCGACGCGCCGGTGGGCAGCGAGCCGTTGCCGGACTCGTTGACGACCTGCACGTCCTGCCCGTCCTGTGTCCAGACGGCGCCCCAGCCACTGCCCAGGCTCTGCCAGGTCCTGGGCCAGCTGAAGCTCAGGGTCCAGCCGCTGACCGGCGCGCCGTGGTTGGTGATGTCGATGGCGCCGACGTAGCCGCTGGCCCAGTCGGTCTGCTTGGTCAGACGCACCGAGCACGAACTGGAGGCGGGTGTGCCGGTCGTGAACGTCAGCGGTGCGGAGGGCGCGGAGACGCCACCGCCGCTGTCCCGTGCGACCACGTTGACCGTGTAGCGCGTTCCCGGTTTGAGGTTGTTCACGGTGAACGAGGTGCCGGCGGTCTCGCCGAACTGCCCGCCGACGGCCCCGTTCTGGCGGTGGACCTCGTACTTCACGATCGGACGCGCGCCGGCGGAGGCGGCGGGCCAGGAGATCGTGGCGGCTCTGTCGGTCACCTCCGAGACCGTCGGCTGCCCCGGCGTGCCCGGCAGGCCGGTCTGGGCGCCGGCGGGCCGCAGGACGATCGTGGTCAGCGAGAGCGGCGGCAGCGTCTGAGCGGCCGCGCTGCCGGTGGTCGAGGTGGAGATGCTCGTGGCGCCGTTGGTGTGGGTCAGCACGGTGGGGGCCCCGGACGCCGGGCTGAAGCCGGAGTAGTCGATCGCGACGGGATAGGACGTGTCGGACGAGGTGTTGATCAGCAGGACGGCCAGGTCGCCGTTGGGGCGGCGCGCGGCGTGCGCGGTCACCTTCGCCTGGTCGGTCGCGGCCCTGATGAACCGGTCTCCGGGGCGGGCGAACCTGCTCACCATCTGGAGCGCGTAGTACGGCGCGAAGGGCGTGTTGACCGAGGGTTCGCAGACGCTGCCGTCGGAGGTGCACGTCCCGCTCGACAGCAGGCCGAAGTCACCGTAGTCGGTGTGCCCCTCGACCTGTGTGACGCTGCCGATGCCGTTGTGGACGTTCCACCAGTCGACGGTGAACACCCCGTTGGCGAGCAGTGTCGCGTAGGCGTCGGCGGCGGCCAGCGCACCGGGCTGGGTCGTCGTGCCGCGTTCGTTCGACCCGGTGTTGAACTCGGTCATCGCGATGCCGATCCGCTCGGCGCCGGCCCCGGCGTACCGCGCGATCTGCCGGCGGGTGAGATCGATCATGTCGGGGACGTGCCCGACCTTGTCGAGGGCGCCGGGGTACCAGTGCAGGATCACGAAGTCGATCTTCGATGCCGCGGCCGAGAGGACGACGTCGTTCCAGGTCCCGGCGTCGCCCTCGGCGACCAGCCCGTCGGGCCAGTTCGCCGGTGTGGTCAGCACCGCGCCGATCTTGATGGTCGGGTCGACGGCCTTCATCGCGTCGGAGTAGGCCACGACGTGGCGCGCGTACTCGGCAGGGCTCTTGTCGGCGTGGTCGTCCGCCTCCCAGGTGGCGCCGTAGTGGCCGTTGCCGTAGTTCTCGTTGCCGATCTCCCAGTACTTGACGCCGTAGCCCTTGGTGACGTTGGCGTACCGCACCCAGGCCGCCGCCTCCTCCGCCGTACCGGTGCCGTAGTTCGCGGTCACCATCGGCTGCGCCCCGGTGCGCCGCGCACCGCGCATGAAGGTGTCGAAGTCGGTGTTGGGAGCCACGTAGCCGCCGGGGGCGGTGTGGTCGGCCCAGTGGTAGATGTCGGAGTACGAGCCGCCGGGGTAGCGCAGCAGCTTCATACCCGCGTCCTTGAGCAGGTCGGCGGTCGCGTCGGTGCCCAGGTTGGTGTCCCAGATCGCATGGTTGGTGCCGATGCCGGTCTCGGGGACGGTGGCGAGCGCGGCGCGGGCGTTGACGGTCACCGCGACCGGGGCGACCTCGTCGGCACGCGCCGTGGGGACATGCAGGACGGACAGCGTCAGCAGGAGAGCCGACGCGGCCCGTAACAGCTTCTTCGGCGTCTTTGGCGTCCCCGGTGTCCCCGGCGTTCTTGATGTTCTCGGCATCGGTGCACCTCGCAACGGATAGTGGCGTTCACTCGACGCCCCCTCCCTGACCCGGAGGCAACATGATCGTCAGGGGTCGCCCCGTATCCGTCAACCCACGGTGAAACTTTCAGTCACCGTGTCGTCACGTCGCCCGTCACCGCGTCGCCGCGTGGTGCCGGGGACGTCAGGAGATAGTGAGCGTGCCGTTCGCGTTGCGGGCGCACGTGATGACCGTGCGGGACGCGGCGGTGAGGGCACCGGTGAGGCAATGTCCGAGGACGGTGTGGCCGGCGGCGTTGGGGTGCCAGCCCTCCTGGCAGGTCTGGAAGTAGGTGACGCAGGTGTTCGCGACCCGCTGGACACCGATCTTGTCCCAGCCCGACAGGCTGGTGACGAACGTGCCGGACGGCCCGTCCTGCACCCGGATCGGGGTGGCGAGCGCGCCCGTCGGGCTGCCGGGGTTCTCGCAGAGCCGGGCGCCGTCGAAGGCCTTCTGGACGTCCAGCACGCGCAGGTCGGCGGTCGGACGCTCGGCCGCCAGCGTGGTGTAGGCGTTCTTGACCAGGGAGCCGAGGTTCTGGGAGAACACGTGCCCGGGAGCGAGGCTCGCGCGGTGGATCGGGCAGCCCGCGGCGTACCGTTCGGCGCCGAGGGCACGGAACTTGTCGCGGGTGTCGGTGCGGTTGTCCTCGTCCCGGTACTGCGGGGCGACGTCGAGCGGCAGCGGGTTGGTGTAGGTCTGCAGGATCACGCTGTGGACGCCGTCGGCGTCGATCTGGGCGAGGGTGTCGAGGATCTGGCGCAGGGCGGCGGTGGTCTCGGTGGTGGCCGCGGCGACCTCGGCGTCGGAGGCGAGGTCCGAGACGGTGCAGGGCTCCTGCGGCACGTCACCGCCCAGGTAGGCCCAGAACTCCCACCAGCCCGTCCAGGCGTCGGCGATGAAGCGGTTGGCGCACAGCGTGGCCACGTCGCCGAAGGTGAACTGGGTGTTGTTGGAGCCGAGGCCGATGAGGACGACGTCGATGTCGTGGGTCTGCGCGACGGCACGCAGCTGGTCGAGCTGCGAGGCGACGGAGCGGCCCTTGGCGCGGGCGCCGGAGGGGTTGGCGATGTCGGCGGGCTGGCCGCCGGAGCACGCGAGGTTGAAGCGGTCCTGGATGCCGGGGAGTGAGGCCTTGAACAGCGAGGCGTTCGCCGACCGGTGGCAGAAGTAGGCGTTGCTGTTGGGAGCCGACCAGCCGGGGAAGGACTGCGGCGTCCCCGAGGCGTCGGCGACGGGCTGGTAGGCTCCCGCGCCCTCCCCGCTGATGAAGCTGTCGCCGAGCGCGACGGCCGCGGTGGGCAGGGCCGCCTGGGCGGCTCCGCTCTGGACGACCTGGATGCCGACCGCGCCCACCAAGAGCGCCACCATCGCGGCCGCACGCCGGAGAACCCTCACTACCGCCTCATTTCCTACTGAACAAGTATGAAATAACGTGTATCCGGATCACAGCACGCCACCTGAATGACGTCAAGATTCTCAGGAGACCCGCCGCCTCATCTAAGAGATCGCGTATCGCCCTGATCGTCAAGCACGCGCTTGCTTGCCTGGAGCCGGGGGTGTGGCGTGTCGCCGCCGCCACGCCACGCCTGAGCTGTACGGATGCCCGCTCGCGGAGCCGGCCCCGCGCACACTGGGAGTGATGCGTTGGAACAGGCCGGGGCCGCCGCGGGCTCTCGCCGACCGGGGTGGAGTGGTTTTCTATGAGCTTGTCCAGGCGTGAGATGGTCGCCGGGCTCGGGGCGTTGGCCCTCCCGCCTTCACCGCCCCCACCGCCGCCCGCCGGCCAGGACGTTCGGCCGTCCCCGCCGTCCGGCGCTGTCGCCGCTCCCGTCGGCACGGCCCCCGAGCGGCTCGCCGAGGACGAGGGCTTCTGGAGCCGGGTGGCGCGGCAGTATCGAGTCACCCGGGACTTCGTCAACCTGGAGAACGGCTACTACGGGATCATGCCCGAGCCGGTGCGCCGCGCCTACCATCGCAACACCGACCACCTCAACGAGGTGAACTCCTACCTGCTGCGCACCGCCTACAAGGACCAGGCGGACCAGGTCAGGCGGCGTATCGCGACCATGCTCGGCGTCTCCATGAAGGAGATCGCCCTCACCCGGGGCGGCACCGAGGCCCTGCAACTGCTGATCGCCGGCTACCGGCGGCTGCGTCCCGGCGACTCGGTGATGTACGCCGACCTGGACTACCACAGCATGCAGTACGCCATGAACTGGCTGAGCGACCGGCGAGGCGTCCGGGTGCAGAAGCTGGTCATCCCCGAGCCGGCGACCCGGCAGGCGGTGCTGGACGCCTACGCCGCGGCGTTCCTTGAGCATCCGAAGCTCAGGTTGCTGCTGCTCAGCCACATGAACAACCGCACCGGGCTGGTGGTCCCCGTGCGGGAGATCGTGGCGATGGCTCGCGAGCGGGGCATCGACGTGATCGTGGACGCCGCCCACTCCTGGGGACACCTGGACTTCACCGTGGACGACCTGGGCGCCGACTTCGCCGGGTTCTCCCTGCACAAGTGGATGGGCATGCCGCTGGGTGCGGGCTTCCTCTACATCCGCGACAGCCGCCTGGCCGACATCGACGTCGCGTTCCGCGACGAGACCTTCCCGCGGGAGGACATCCGCTCACGGGTGCACTCCGGCACCATGGACGTCGCGCCCTTCCTGACGGCCGGCACCGCCCTGGACTTCCACGACGCCCTCGGTGCCGCAGCCAAGCAGGCGAGGCTGCGCTTCCTGCGTGACCGGTGGGTGGGCCAGGTGCTCGACATCGGCAACCTGGAGATCCTCACCCCCGAGGAGCCCGCCATGTACGGCACGATCACCGCGTTCCGGATCACCGGCCGTACGTCGGAGGCCGAGAACGTCGCGATCGCCACGGACCTGATGAAGCGGTACCGGATCTTCACGGTGCACCGCGGCGGGCCGGCCAGGGGGGACTGCGTGCGGGTGACGCCGGCGCTCTTCACCAGCCGCGACGACGTCGACCTGCTGGCGACGGCGGTACGGGACATCGCGCGGCGGATGCGCGCCTGAGCGGGGGCGGCGGATGCGCGCCTGAGTAGGGGCGGCGGATGCGCGCCTGAGCGGGAGGGGGCCCGGCGGCGTCCCGCGCCGTCTCCGGCCCGGTGGACGCCGGGCGGGTTCGCCGTTCCCCCGCCTTTCCCGGTCCGCGCCTCCCGGATGAGCCGCCCCTGTCGGATGAGTTCGAAAGGGGTCACCAAGGGCGATCGCGTCGTCACGGAAAAAGATCTACCTTGAATGCGGGCTGGAATGGTAGATGTGATGTCGTGGACATAGCGGCTCAAACTGTGCAACGTGGCTTTTCGTATGCGCTTTAATCGCCGGGATGTCGGTGATTCAACTCGGGGTCAATGGGGAACAGATATCGTGCCTCCAGGGTTCCCGGCGCCCGTCGGGGCAGGGGTCGGCACTGTAGAGGTGGTCGGTGGCTCGCCGCACAAAAAGAATCGCCGATGTCGCCGTGGCGATTCTGGTGGTTTTCGGAATTCTGGTCGGACTTCCGGTGCGAACGGTCGAAGAATATCTGCCGGAAACGGTCGTCGCGCGCAGGGTCGAATGGGTCGTTGTTTTCGGATTAACCGCCTTCCTTGTCGTTCTGCTGACACGGCTGACGCCGAAACTGATGGAATCACGCACGCGCGGCGGGCTCTTCCTGGTGCCGGACAGGCAGGCGGGGTGGGTCAGGAGAAGCGAGCTGGACGACGTGGTCTCCACCCTGACGATGCGGCGCTCGGGCACGGTCGGGCTCACCACGGGTCTCGCCGGGGCGGGCGGGTTCGGCAAGACCTCCCTGGCCGTGGAGGTGTGTCACAGCGACGAGGTGAGGAAGCGGTTCGACGGCGGCGTCATATGGGTCACCGTGGGCCGCGACCGCGCCGGGGCCGACATCGCGGCGCTCGCCAACGACGTCACGGAGGCCGTGCTGGGCGTCCGGCCGGAGTTCTCCAGCCCCGAGCAGGCCGGCCACCGGATGGCCGAGGCCCTGGCGGAGCGGGGCCACATGCTGCTGGTGGTCGACGACGTGTGGAGCCTCGAGCAGCTGAGACCCTTTTTGTCCGCGGCCACCAGGTCCCGGGTGCTGGTGACGACCCGGCTGCCCAGGGCGCTGCCCCCGAAGGCGATCGCGATGATCGTCGACGAGCTGGCGCCGAGGGTGGCCGTCCAGGTGCTGAGCCGGGGGTTGCCGCCGATGAACCCCGGCGTCCTCGGCGACCTGGTGGCCCTGACGGGGAGGTGGCCACTACTGCTGTCCCTGCTCAACGCCCGGCTGCGCGACGAGCACGGCGCGGGGACGAACGCCGACGTCGCCGCTCGCCGGGCGGCCGGTCGGCTCGGCCGGACCGTCTCCGCCCCCCTGGACGTCACGGTCGCCTCCCAGCGGGAGAGCGCGGTGCTCGCCACCGTGGAGCACAGCCTCGAAGCCCTCGGCGCGTTCGACCGCGCCCGCTTCCTGGAACTGGGCGTCTTCCCCGAGGACGTCGCGATACCGGCCGCCGTCGTCGAGTTGCTCTGGCGCGGCACCGCGGGGCTCACCGCCAAGCAGGCCGAGCGGCTCTGCGGACGGCTTCAGGACCTCGCGCTGATCGGCAGGCACCCCGCCGAGGGGGCGGCGCCGTCGATCACGATCCACGACGTCGTCCGTTCCGCCCTCCGTTCGGAGGACGGCCTGGGCAAGGAGCGCGCCGAGGTCGCCAACCGTGACTTCCTCGACGAGGCGAGAAACCTCGTCCCCGACGACGATCTCACGGCGGACGCCGAATGGTGGAGGCTGCCCCCGACCGTGCCCTACCTCTGGAACCACCTGCTGTTCCATCTTTCCGAGGCGAGGAGATACCGGGAGCTGGAAGCCCTGCTGCATGACGTGCGCTGGTTCGTCACCCGCGTACGCGCGTTCGGGGTGGCCGCGGCGGAGTCGGATCTGACGCTGTCGACCTCCCGTTCCGTCGCGGGGGTCCGCCGGCTGATCGCCCGCAGCACCCATCTGCTCACCCCCTTCGAGTCGGACGCCGTCTCCACGGCGAACCTGCTCGCCCGCCTCTACGCGTTCCCGCCGATGCGGGCGTCGGTCGAGCGCTACAGCAGGGAGAACGAGACCACCTTCCTGAGAGCCCGCTGGCCACTGCCCGAGGACGGTTCCACCCGCCTCCTGCGCACCCTGACCTCGGCGGCGAGACACCTCGAGGAGGTGTCGATCACACCGGACGGATCACGGTTCGTCGTGCACGCCCGCGACGGCGGCGCGCAGATCTGGAAGGCCGACGGCACCACCCGGACGACGCTGGCCACGCACGGCAGACCTGTTCACGAGGTCGCCGTCTCCCCTGACGGCGCGTGGCTGGTGACCCGCTCGGGGAGAAGGAGGGTGCAGATCTGGGGGATCGACGGCGCCCAGAGGGCCGTCCTGCGCAACGGGATCGGCAGGCTCGCCGGTATGGTGGCCGCGCCCGACGGTTCGTGGCTGGCGACCCGCTCCGCGAGGGGAGGAGTCCGTCTCTGGAATTTCGACGGGAGCAGGCGTGCCGTCCTCAGGAGGGGGACGGGCAAGTTCACCGGTATGGTGGCCGCGCCCGACGGTTCGTGGCTGGCGACCCGCTCCGCGACGGGAGGGGTCGCTCTCTGGAGCCCCGCCGGGAAGAGACATCTGATCCTCAGAAGCCGGGTGCGGGTGAGAACCAAGCCGCGAAGGCTGCAGGACGTCCTGAGGATGCGCGGCTGGAACCAGGAGGACGAGAAGGTCCCCGGCAGGAACAGGCCGATCGGCAAGGTCTCCGCGCTGGTCGTCTCCCCTGACGGTTCGTGGCTGGCGACCCTCTGCGGAGACGGGAGCGTGCGCCTGTGGGGGGTCGACGGCGTCGAGCGGGCCGTCCTGACGGGGCACACCGGGGCGGGGGCGGGGGTGCGGATCTCTCCCGACGGTTCGTGGCTCGTGACCTGGTCGTCCACCGGTCCCGTACGGCTGTGGGAGACCGACGGCAGGCAGCGGGCCGTCCTGACGGGGCATGCGGGGGTGGTTCGTCAGGTGGTGATCTCTCCGGACGGGGGTTGGCTGGCGACGCTTTCCGGTGATCGGAGTGTGCGGTTGTGGGAGGCCGACGGTGGTGAGCGGGCCGTCCTGACGGGGCATGCGGGGGTGGTTCGTCAGGTGGTGATCTCTCCGGACGGGGGTTGGCTGGCGACGCTTTCCGGTGATCGGAGTGTGCGGTTGTGGGAGGCCGACGGTGGTGAGCGGGCCGCTCTGACGGGGCATGCGGGGGTGGTTCGTCAGGTGGTGATCTCTCCCGACAGCACCTGGCTCGCCGCCTGCTCCGACGAGGGGACGATCCGGATCTGGCAGTCGGAGCGCGCCGCGAGGCAGAGCCGCAGGGGGAGGACCGGGACGGTCCGCCAGGTGACGATCTCTCCCGAGGGGAGCTGGGTCGCCACCCACTCCGGTGACGGATCGGTGAAACTCTGGAACGAGGACAGGATAGAGGAGGCGACCCTCACCGTTCCCTTGGAAGACGGTCACCACGGCGTGGTCTCACCGGACAAGACGTGGCTCGCCGTCTGGTCCACCGATCACGTCGTGCGGATACGCGGGGCCGGTGGCCGCAGGCGAGCCATTCCGACGGGGCACGCCGGACGCCTGCGGGGGGTGGCGATCGCCCCCGACAGCACCTGGCTCGCGACCTGGTCGGCCGATCGGGCCGTACGACTGTGGGGTGCGGGCGGCAGCAGAAGGGCGGTGCTGAACGGTCACACCGGGCCGGTGCGCGAGGTGGTGATCGCTCCCGACAGCACCTGGCTCGCCACCTGCTCCGAAGACGGCACCGCCCGCGTGTGGTGGGCCGACGGCACCGAGCGCGCCGTCCTGGTCGCGAACATCAGGGCGACGGCACACCTCCTCGTCTCCCCGGACGGCGGCTGGCTCGCCACACTGTCCATCTACGGGAAGATCCAGCTCTGGAAGCCGGACGGTGCCAGGTACGCCACGCTGAGAAGCAGGGTGGAGGCGATCGAGGAGATCACCGTGGCGCCGAACGGCAGGTGGTTCGCCATCTTCTCCGCCAACGGCACGGCCGGCCTGTGGGGAGCCGACGGCAAGTCGCGGGCCTCGCTCAAGGGATGCCCCGGCCCCGCTCGGGGGGTGACGATCGCCCCCGACGGCACCTGGCTCGCCGCCTACTTCGACGACGGCGGCGCCCGCGTCTGGTCGGCGGGTGGCACGGAGCGGGCGAGGCTGTCCGGCGGCGAGGGAAGGATCCGCGCGGTGGCCATCTCGCCCGACAGCAACCTGCTCGCCACCTGCTCCGACGACGGCACCATCCGGGTGTGGGACAGGTACGGCGACTCGTTCGCCGCCGGGGCACGGGTCGAGGCGGGCCTCAACTGCCTCGCCTGGTTTCCCACCGGGTTCGCCATAGCCGCCGGTGGCGATCAGGGCCTGTACGGGTTCGACCTCTACCCCCCGCCCGGATAGCGGCCGGCGCGGCGTACCCGACGAGGGTGGACCCGCGACGCGGGGCGCGGGGTGGGCCGCTCGCCCCGGAGTGTTCAGGGTCTGGACGCCTCCCGCCCGGAGACGTCGTTCCAGGTGATCCGCCTGTCGCGCTCGGCCTCTCGGCAGCGGTCGTAGAGTGGGCCGGTCCGCATGGCTTTTTGCGAATGGGTGGAAAATCATGGATGAGAAGTTGACGCTGATGGCCGTGCACGCCCATCCCGACGACGAGGTGATCAGCACCGGCGGGATCCTCGCCAGATACGCGGACGAGGGTGTCCGTACCGTATTGGTGACCTGCACGAACGGCGAGCAGGGCGACGGTCCCGGCGGGGTGAAGCCGGGGGAGGCCGGCCACGACGCGGAGGCGGTGAGAGCGCTGCGGCTGGAGGAGCTCCGCGAGTCGGCGACCCATCTGGGGATCTCCCACGTCGAGCTGCTCGGCTACCAGGACTCGGGCATGGTCGGCTGGGCGGCCAACGAGGCGCCGGACTCCTTTGCCAACGTGCCTTTCGAGCAGGCCGTCGGCAGGCTCGTCGAGCTGATGGAGCGCTATCGCCCGCAGGTCGTCGTCACCTACGACGAGAACGGCGGTTACGGCCACCCCGACCACATCCAGGCCCACCGGATCGCGGTGGCCGCCACCGAGGCGAGCGGCATTCCCCGCAAGCTCTACTACACCGCCGTGCCCCGGGAGCGGACGGCCGAACTGTTCGCGTATCTCCGCTCGATCGGCGCCGGTCCCGAGGACGTCGAGCTTCCCGACGACTTCGGCGTTCCCGAGGAGCAGATCACCGCCGTGGTCGACGTGTCCTCCCAGGTGGAGCGCAAGCGCAAGGCGCTGGAGGCGCACGCGAGCCAGGGCGACAGCATCTTCCTGCTGCGCATGCCCGCGGAGGCGCAGCACCAGGTGTTCGCGCAGGAGGCCTTCATCCGTCACATCAACCACGTTCCCGCCGCGGGCGATCGAGAGGACGACCTTTTCGACGGTCTCCGTTAGGGAGAGGTCCCCGGCCGGGGAGAGGTGACCTGTCGTGGGGCTCCCCGGTTGCGCCGTGGGATACGGTGTCATACCGAAGTAGGGAAAAATCTGGTTCGCCGCTTCTTGTCGCCTTTACGATCTTTTCTCTGGTATGCAACTCTGCACACCCGGGGGAGTAGACGGTATGCGTGATCGACGGCTCCTCGCACTGGTCATCTCGGCGGCCACGATCCTCCTCTTCGGCGTGTACGCGGTGGTGGCCGCGCCGGGCGCCGTCGTTGCCTCACCGCCCTCGCCGGCCGGTGACCCCGACGTCAGGACGAACGCGGTACGGGCGGGGGAGTCGCCCAACCCGGTGCCCGCCTCGCCGCCGGCGAACCTGGTCACGCTGACCCCGGCCACGCCGAACCCGAACAGCGGTCCCGAGACGACCGCGACGAACTATCTCACCGCCTGGCAGGGGGGCGACCTCGCCGCGATGGAGGGCATGGTCGTCGACCCCCCGGCCGACTTCGTCCTGCGGCACCGCGGCTTCGACGGCGACCTGCGGATCTCCTCGCTCTCCCTCGCCCCCGGCGACCTGCGTCACCGAGGTGAGGACGCGGCCGAGATGTCCTTCAACGGGGTACGACAGGTCACGGGGCTGGGCGAGTGGCCGTTCGCCTCCGTCCTGCATTTGGAGTCGCGGTTCGGGGTGTGGAAGGTGCGCTGGACCCCCGAGACGATGCACCCCTCGCTCAAGAACGGCGGGAGCGTGCGGTTGGAGGAGACCGAGGTCCGGCGACCGGCCACGGTGACCCGTGAGGGAGTGCCGTTCCCCCAGGACAGCAGGGCGGAGGACTACTTCACCGGGCTGGGCGACACGGCGGTCATCCTGAAAGTCCGGGAGGAGCCTTCCGGCCAGGTGCTGCGGGAGTCACCGCTCCCGCCGACCTCGGGGAAGAAGACCACGATCTCCCAGCCCGTGCAGGCGGCCGCGGCCCGTGCCCTGGACGGTGTCTCCCAGCCCGCCGCGATCGTGGCCGTGGACGTCGGGACGGCCCAGGTGCGAGCGGTGGCGGACACGCTGGACGGGCGGGAGGCGTTCAACGGGCTCTACCCGCCAGGCTCGACGTTCAAGGTCGTGACCGCCGCCGCGCTGCTTCGCGGTGGCCTCACCCCCGACTCCCAGGTCGCCTGCCCCGCCGGCTACACGATCCCCAACGGCAGGAGCTTCAGCGACTCCGACGGCGTCGACCACGGCGGCGTGGCCTTCACCACGGCCTTCGCGCTCTCGTGCAACACCACCTTCGCCCAGCAGGCGTACGAGCGGCTGCGCGACGGCCAGCTGCGCGCCGAGGCGGCCGACCGGTTCGGTTTCCGGGAGAAGCCGGGGCTGAGCTCCTGCCGGATCCAGCCGCCCGGAAACCCGGACGAGCTGGGCTCCGACGCCATCGGCCAGAACTCGGTGCAGGCGAGCCCGCTCTGCATGGCCGAGGTCGCCGCCGCGGTGGCGAGCGGTGTCTGGAAGCCCGCGATCACGACCGACGAGCCTCCCGCGGACTCGCCCGCCCCGGTGCCGCTGGACGAGGAGGTGGCCGCGGGGCTGCGGACGATGATGAGCGCCGTGGTGGCCCAGGGAACGGCGGCCCAGGCCGGGCTCCCGCCGGACACCGCGGGCAAGACCGGCACCGCCGAAGTCGCCGGCGGCGGGGACCACGCCTGGTTCATCGGCTACCGGGGTTCCCTCGCCTTCGCGGTCTTCATCCGGCACGGCGGTGCGGGAGGCAAGGTCGCGGCGCCGATCGCCGCGAGGTTCCTGAACGCCCTCTGAGGCGTTCCGGGTGGGGGAGACGGGCTACCGTACACAGGGTGTACGTGAAGATCTGCGGGCTGCGCGAGCCCGGACATGTGACGGCCGCCGTCGAGGCGGGGGCCGACGCCATCGGGTTCGTCCTCACCAGGAGTTCGCGGCGGGTCACCCCCGTGCGGGCGAGGGAGCTGGCCTCGGCGGTGCCCCCGCACGTGCTGACCGTCGGGGTCTTCGCCGGAGAGCCCTCCGAGGAGGTGAGGGCGGCCACCCTGGAGGCGGGACTGCGCGCCGTCCAGTTGCACGGTGACCACCCGCACGAGGACTTCACCGCGTTGAAGGACCTCGGCGTCACGCTGGTCCGCGCCGGGGCCGCGAGCACCGACCTGCGCTGCGGCGCCCTCGACGAGGACCTGCTCATCGTCGACGCGCCCAGGCCCGGCTCGGGGGAGCCGTGGGACTGGGCGGCCGTGCGCGGGCGCCCGGCGGGCCGCTGGATGCTGGCCGGGGGACTGGCCCCGTCGAACGTGGCCGAGGCGATCGCCGCCGCCCGGCCCTGGGGAGTCGACGTGTCGAGCGGTGTGGAGGTCGCGCCAGGGGTGAAGGACCCCGGCCTCATCAGGGACTTCATCACCGCCGCCCGCGGCGGCTGAGCCTCGCGGGCCCGCGTCCGGGGGCGGCCGTTGCCAAAGTCGTCAACCTCGTTTACGGTATAGACAACCACATTGACGATACCGCCGTGACGTGCGATCGCCGAGCCCGTGTTCCGAGGGCTCGGAACACCCAGAGAGAAGGCTTCCGTGACCACTGACGTCCACCCCCTCTTCCCCACCCACACCACCGAGAGCGCCCCGGCCGACGCCCGCTCCACCGTCGAGAACGTGAAGCGGAAATTCGGCTACGTCCCCGCGCCGGTCGGCCGGATGGCCACCTCCCCGCAGTTGCTCAAGGGATTCCTGGCGGCGAGCGCCACCTTCGAGCAGACCACCCTCGATCCGATCGACCGCGAGATCGTCGTCATGACGGTCGCCACCCGCAACGGCTGCCACGTCTGCGTGGCGATGCACACCGCCACGCTGGTCAGGCTGGAGGCCCCGTCCGAGGTCGTCGAGGCGCTCCGCGCCGGGAAGCCGCTCCCGGACGGGCGCGCCGAGGCGCTCCGGTCGTTCACCCTCGCCGTCATGGACCATCATGGCGCGGTCGGCGACGAGGAGACGCGGGCGTTCCTCGACGCGGGCTACAGCGCGCAAAACGCCCTTGAGGTCGTCCTCGGCGTCGGCGCGTACACGATCTCGACCTTCGCCAACCGTCTGATCGACGCGCCCCTCGACCCGCCGTTCCACGCCTTCGCCTGGGACGGCGACGACAGATAGGGGCGACCGGTTCGCCCTCCGGGCTCTCTGGCGGTTGTCGCATACCCCCCACCGGTATAAATTGAGGCTCTTGCCAGAGAGCTACGAGGAGGTAGGGATGTCCGAACCGGCACGGCACGCGAGTCACGCCGACGACGGGGCCGACCATGGATCCGATCACGGGTCCGATCACGGGTCCGATCACGGGTCCGGCCACCACCCGCCGAAGGCCACCTGGCGGGTCGCCGCGTCGGCGACCCTGCACTGCCTCACCGGATGCGCCATCGGAGAGGTGCTCGGCATGGTGATCGGCACGGCTCTGGGATGGCCGAACGTGTCCACCGTCGTCCTCTCCATCGTGCTGGCCTTCTTCTTCGGCTACGCCCTCACCCTGCTCGGGTTGCGCAGGGCCGGCGTCGACTGGCGCAAGGCCGTACGGCTGGCGCTGGCGGCCGACACCCTGTCCATCCTCGTCATGGAGATCGTCGACAACACCGTCATGATCGCGGTTCCCGGCGCGATGGACGCGGAACTCACCTCCGGCCTCTTCTGGGGCGCCCTCGCCTTCGCCCTCCTGGTGGCCTTCCTGGTCACCACGCCCATCAACAAGTGGATCATCGGCCGAGGCAGGGGACACGCCGTCGTCCACTCCTACCACCACTGAGGGACCGTCTTCGACTCCGGCGCCACTCGGAACCGACGCGACCGCGCCGTACGCCGAGCAACGGGCCAAAGGGGGCGGCGAACTCCGATGACGGTGCTGAGATCACCTGCCAGGGAGGCGGCAGCTTTCGCTCCGGTACGCGTCGGTGCCGAACAGGGACATGAGCGCATTATCGGGAAAAGCGTCGTCATGCGGACCGGTTCTCTGCAAATGATCGCTGCCCGCGCGTTCCACCTCGATGGGCGCGGGAACGAACACCGGATCAGCTGGACGACGTATCACCAGGTCGTGATGGTCTCGCCCGCGCCGATGGGCGGCTCCGCACCGGGTTCCAAGGACGTGACGCATGCATATCGATCTCACCGGCAAGACGGCGCTGGTCACCGGGTCCACCCAGGGCATCGGGGCCGCCATCGCCGTCGGCCTCGCGCGGGCGGGCGCGACGGTGGCCGTCAACGGCCGCACACCCGACAAGGTCCAGGCCGCCGGCGAGGCGCTGCGCGCGCAGGTCCCCGGTGCGGAGATCGTCCCGCTCGCGGCGGACCTCGCCACCGAGGAGGGCGCGGAGCACGCGGTGGACCTCCTGCCGGAGGTCGACATCCTGGTCAACAACCTCGGGATCTTCGGAGCGAAGGACGCCCTGGAGATCACCGACGGCGAGTGGCGCCGCTACTTCGAGGTGAACGTCCTGGCGGCGGTCCGCCTCACCCGTGCCTATCTGCCGGGGATGGTGGCACGCTCCTGGGGCCGCGTCCAGTACATCGCCAGCGACTCCGCGATCGTCACCCCCGTCGAGATGATCCAGTACGGCATGTCCAAGACCGCGCTCCTGGCCGTCTCACGCGGCTTCGCGAAGAAGGCCGCGGGCAGTGGCGTCACCGTGAACTCCGTCATCGCGGGCCCCACCCACACCGGTGGCGTGGAGGAGTTCGTCTACGAACTCGTCGACCGTGACCTGCCCTGGGAGGAGGCCCAGCGTGCCTTCATGCGAGAGCACCGCCCGCAGTCGCTCCTGCGACGGCTGATCGAGCCGGAGGAGATCGCCAACATGGTCGTCTACCTCAGCTCACCACAGGCCTCCGCCACCACGGGTGGTGCCCTGCGCGTCGACGGTGGATACGTCGACGCCATCGTCCCCTGAGCGACGGCGAGCGATGCCCTCGCTCTTCCGGCGGACCGCCGACCGGCTGGCCGACGCCGCTCCCGGCTGGCTGGTCGAGACGGTCAGGCCCGCACCCGCGCCGCTGCGGTGGTGGCCGATGCTGCGCATGGCCGTGGCGGTGACCGGCCCGCTTCTCGTGGCACTCGTCTCCGGGAACGTCGTGGCCGGTCTGCTGCCCGCGATGGGCGCGACGAACGCCGGTCTGGCCGACCGGGGTGGTCCCTACCTGGTCAGGATCGCCAGGATGGGCGCGGCCGGTGTCGCGGGGGCACTGGGATATCTCATCGGGGCCGCGGCCCACGGCCACGGCTGGTGGACGGTGCCGGTTGTGGTGGCGGTCGCCGTGCTGTCCGCGCTCGTCAGCACGAGCGGGGCGACGGGCTCGGCGGCCGGGCTGCAGCTGCTGGTGATGACCGTGATCGCCACCGGGGTGAAGCTGCCGGGGGCGCCGGGCGCGAACGCGCTGGCGTTCCTGCTGGGCGCGCTCTGGGTGATCGTGCTGGGGGTCGCCGACTGGCCGTTCCACCCCCGGGCGCCGGAGAGGGCCGCCGTGATCGCGGTCTACGAGGCTCTCGACCGGCTGTTCACCGATCACGACACTCTCGCGCTGAGGACGTTCGACACCACTCTCAAGAACGGCTACGACGTCGTGCTCGGCGCACGCTCCCTGGCCGGAGGGCTGGACCCGGAGCGCACCCGCCTGGTCGCCCTGCTGAACCAGGCCTCGCTGATCCGCAACGCCCTGCTCTCGCTGCGCTACGAGGAACGCGGGCTGCCCGAGCCGCTCGTGCGACCCGCCTCCGCCCCGGGGGCCGTCGCCGCATCGCTCGCCGGTGGACCCGCGCCCCGGGTGCCGTCGTGTTCCTGCGAACGAGGCGACCCGCCCGTCACGCGCGCCCTGTGTCTCGCGGTGCGGGGGGCCGTCGAGCTGGTGTCCGGCGGTGAGGTCGCGAAGGACCAGTTGCCGTACGAACGGGTCGGCTACCGTTCCCGGCTCCGTGGCGTGCTGGAGCAGATGTGGCGGGGCCACCTCGCCCGCGTTTACACGGTCAGGCTCGCGCTGTGCATGGGTGTGGCCACCACGCTCAGCGAGTTCGGCTGGTTCGAGCGGTCCTACTGGATGATGCTCACCGTCGCGTTGGTGCTCAAGCCCGACTTCGGGTCGGTGTTCGCCCGCGCCGTGCAGCGCGTGCTCGGCACCCTCGTGGGGACGCTGATCGGCACCCTCGTACTCGTCCTGGTGCCGTACGGCCCGCTGCTCCTGGCTCCCATCGCGGTGTGCGCGGCGCTCCTGCCGTACGGCCTGCAACGCAACTGGGGCCTGATGTCGGCCTTCCAGGCGCCGCTGGTCCTGCTTCTGGTGGACCTGCTCACCCGCGGGGGACCCGAGCTGGGGAGGATCCGGCTGGTGGACACGCTGGTCGGATGTGTGATCGTCCTGGTGCTGGGCTACCTGCCGTGGTCGTCGAGCTGGGAGGCGCCGGTCGGGCCGAGGTTCGCCGACGCGGTGACGGCCACCGCGAACTACCTGCGGCACGCGTTCGACGGCGGGCACGCCGGCGGGACGCGACTGCACCGCGGGGCGTACGACGCCCTGGCCGACCTGCGGACGGTCTTCCAGCGGGCGCTGTCCGAACCGCCGGTGATCAGCAGGCGTGTCACCACCTGGATGCCCGCGATGGCCGCGCTGGAACAGGTGGCCGACGCGACCGCCACCACCGTCGCGCGCACCGGGCGCGGCGCGCCGCCACCTCCGAAGGAGGCCGTCCGCGCCCTCGCCGACTCCCTGGAGAAGATCGCGCAGGATGTCCGCGAGGGGCGCGAACCGGCCGGTCCCGGGCCCGATGACGAGGAGAGCCTGGAGCGGGTCGCCTCCGCCGTCCGCTGCCTGCGCGACACGGTCTCCGGACACCACTGACCGGTCCCGGGCCGCGCGAAGGCCGCGGCTCTCGCGGGACTACAGGAAGAGGCTCAGGATCAGGACGAAGACCAGGCCGGCCACCGAGATGACCGTCTCCATCACCGACCAGGTCTTGATGTTCTGGCCCACGGTGAGCCCGAAGTACTCCTTGACCAGCCAGAAGCCCGCATCGTTGACGTGGGAGAAGAACAGCGAACCCGCGCCGATGGCGAGCACGAGCAGCGAGGTCTCCCCGACGCTGAGGTTGGCGACCAGCGGGGCGAGGATCCCCGAGGCCGTGACGGTCGCGACGGTCGCCGAGCCCGTGGCCAGCCGGATGAGCACGGCGACCAGCCAGGCGAGCAGCAGCACCGACAGGCCGCTGTTCTCCACCCACGTGGCGATGAGGTCGCCGATCCCGGTGTCGATCAGCGTCTGCTTGAAACCACCGCCCGCGGCGACGATCAGCAGGATGCCCGCGATCGGCGGCAGCGACTGCTCCAGGGACTTCGCGACCGCCTTCCTGTCCATTCCGGCGCCGAGGCCCAGGGTGAACATCGCGACGAGGACGGCGATGAGCAGCGCCACCAACGGCGTACCGAGGAAGTCGAGCACGGTGCGCAGGACGTTGCCCTCGGCGAGGAGGATGTCGGCGAGGGCCTTGCCCATCATCAGCACGACCGGCAGCAGCACGGTGGCGAGCGTGACGCCGAACGACGGGCGCCGGGTGTCCTCCGCCGAGGGCCGGGCCTCGTAGAGCTCCGGCGCCGGTACGTCCACCCAGCGGGCCGCGTACTTGGCGAACAGCGGCCCCGCGATGGCGACCGTCGGGATGGCGACGAGCACGCCCAGGCCCAGCGTGATGCCGAGGTCGGCGTTGAGCGCGTCGATGGCGACCAGCGGGCCCGGGTGCGGGGGAACGAGCCCGTGCATCACGGAAAGGCCCGCGAGCGCGGGTATGCCGACCCGGATCAGGGAGAGGCCGGAGCGGCGCGAGACCAGGAAGATGACCGGCATCAGCAGGACGAGGCCGATCTCGAAGAACATCGGCAGGCCGATCAGCGCGCCCACCGCGGCCATCGCCCAGGGCAGGGATCGGGGGTTGGACCGGCCGACGATCGTGTCCACGATCTCGTCGGCCCCGCCGGAGTCGGCGAGCAGCTTGCCGAACATCGCGCCGAGCGCGATGAGCGTGCCGACACCGGCCGCGGTGCTGCCGAACCCGTCGCTGAAGGCGGCGATGGTGTCGGTCATCGCGAGGCCCGCGACGGCTCCGACCGCGAGCGAGCCGAGGGTGAGGCTCAGGAAGGGGTGGAGCTTGAAGTACGTGATCAGTACGACGATCAGCGCGATGCCGACGAGCGCCGCCGGGATGAGTCTTCCGGGGGAGGTGTCGGCGGGCGCGGCGAGGGTGGTGAGGAGGGGGCTCACCTCGGGCTCCCGGCCTCGTCGTCCGGGTCTGAGGTCCGGGACGCGGCCGGGGCGGCGGAGTCGGCGGGGGGCGGGTTCGTTTCCGTTCCGGGGGCGGACGTCGTCTGGGCGGTCGCGGCGAGGTAGGCGTCCACGAGTTCGTCCACGGAGGCGGAGAAGTCGAGGACGATCCCCTGCTCGTCGGGCTCCAGGGGTTCCAGCGTCTTGAACTGCGACTCGACCAGCGAGGTGGGCATGAAGTGCCCCGGGCGGCCGGCCACTCTGCGGCGTACGGCGTCCACCTCGCCGTGGAGGTGGACGAAGCTCACCGTCGGCGCGGCCTCGCGCAGGATGTCGCGGTAGCTCCGTTTGAGCGCTGAGCAGCTCGCCACACCACCGGTGGCGGCGTGCTCGCTGAGCCAGGTGCCGATCGCGCGCAGCCAGGGCAGCCGGTCCTCGTCGTCGAGGGGGATCCCGTCCGACATCTTGGCGATGTTGGCCTCGCTGTGGAAGTCGTCGGCGTCGGCGAACGGCACCCGTAGCCGCTGGCCGAGGGCGGCGCCCACGGTGGTCTTGCCGGAACCGGTCACCCCCATGACGACGATCAGTACGGCGCCGGGGGGCGGTGAGGCGGGGGCCTGAGCGGGGTTCATGGAGACGACCTCCCATGTCGATCTTCGTTGATCTTCGCGACGGCCTGGCCGGATGAGTGGTGCGCGATCCGGGGTCGGCGTTACAAAAAACATCTTTTTGTGGAGATATGTCACTGTTTGTCGCAGTTGGTTGCTGCGGGAGGCAACGAGCGGACGACTATGGGACTGCACCGGAGCGTCCTGAATAAACCCGGTTCGGGGGCCGTGTCTGACGATCTCCGCTGAATCTTCTCGCCGGTCGGGTGCCCGAAGTTGGGCACTCCGCCCCCTGGTGGGGCGCGGGAGGGCTCTCCGTGACGCGCCGCGCCATCGAGGGGGCGCGATCCGGCCCCCACAGGGGACGTACGGGGCGATGTGCCGGCAATCGGAGCACCGAAGCCGGTGCGCACCGAGAGGCCGGAAGGACGCAAACGACAAAAGGCCGGAGAAGGACTTGTCAGGGCTTGCGGGCGACACCGCAGAACTGGGACACCTCAGGAGAATCGCCCCACGGGGTGCGTTCCGAACGCCAGCGTGAACAGGAGACCACGCCGGGCTCCAGGAGTTCCAGGCCGTCGAAGAACGAGGCGACGTGGTGGCGGTCGCGGGCCACGATCGGGGTGCCGCCCCGCTCCATGAACTGTCGCATCGCCTCGTGCATCGCCTCGCCGTGAACCTCGGCGGTGGCGTGCGCGATCACCAGGTGGCTGCCCGAGGGGACGGCGTCGACCAGTTCCCTCACGACCTTTCCCGCCTCCTCGTCATCGGTGAGGTGGTGCAGGATTCCCAGCAGCATCAGCGCGACGGGCCTGGTGAGGTCGAGGGTCTCCGCCGCCGCCCGCAGGATGTGCTGGGGGTCGCGCAGGTCGGCGTCGATGTAGTCGGTGGCACCCTCTGAGTTGCCGACGAGCAGTGCGCGGGCGTGGACCAGGACCAGCGGGTCGTTGTCGACGTAGACGACCCTGGACTCCGGGGCGATCCGCTGAGCCACCTCGTGCGTGTTGTCGGCGGTGGGAAGGCCTGTGCCGATGTCGAGGAACTGGCGAATCCCGGCCTCGGCGACGAGATATTGCACGCAGCGGCCGAGGAACGCCCGGTCGGCCCGCGCCGAGTCGACGATGCCGGGGATGAGCTGCTCGACCATGTCCCCGGCCTCGCGGTCGGCGGGATAGTTGTCCTTTCCGCCCAGCCAGTAATTCCAGATACGGGCCGAATGTGGCCGACCGGCATCGAGCTCCACGGGCTGCCAGCCGGATTCGCGAGAGGTGCTCATGGGGGTCAGGTCCGTTCATGAGGAATTCGCATCGAATGAGACAGTAGGTAGTTGATCACAATGGTGATGTTCACGGCAAATCTCCCAGGGATCATAGCGGTCACCGAGGTGATCCACACGATTCCGGAACGCGGGTGACCGGAAGGTGGACGGCACCCTCGCGGCGTCCTCGCTGAGACGGAAACGCGGCGATCGTGGGCGGGAATTCGCTCGTCGCGGAACGTGTGCCCGTTTCTGCCGGGCCTCGTCGCGAGGTCCCGTTCTCTTACCGCGGAGGTGCAGGATATCCGGGGAGAATACGCCGATGTCGCGATCGTTAAAAAGCTTATGACTTTATTGAGGTTTCCCCAAGACGAATGCGTGGGCCAGGCGGACCAAGGGGTGGAGGCGTTGATTCGCCGGCAGCCGACCGGTGAGCGCGCCGCCGCCCGAGTCGCGAACACGTCGCGAACACGTCGCGAACACGTCGCGAACACGTCGCGAACACGTCGCGAACACGGAATCGGCCCGCGCCTCCCCGTACCGCCGCATCGCATTCCCTGTCACATCCGGGCTACTGTCCTGGTCAGAGGGTGCGTGTCGATTTCCCGCCGATCCGTTCGACGCGTAGCCGAGGACCGGCAAGGATCGGTCACCTGACCACCCGAAGGAGATATGACGATGCGATTTCTGATGACGACCAGGGGCAGCGACGACATGGCACCTCCGACCGAGGAGATGCACGCCGAGATGGCCGCCTTCGTCCAGGAGATGATCCAGGCGGGAGTGGTGCTCGCGACCGGTGGCCTGGACCCGGCCGGCACCCACATCTCCTCCTCCGCCGGGGAGATCACCGTCACCGACGGGCCGTTCACCGAGGCGAAGGAGGCGATCGTCAGCTTCGCGCTCGTCGAGGTGCGCTCCAAGGAGGAGGCGATCGAGCTGTCCCGGCGCTTCTGGAAGATCGTCGGCGACGGCGAGGGAGACATCCAGCAGGTCTTCGGCCCGGAGGACTGATCGGATGCTTGCGTACCCGGCCGGGCGAATGCTCTGATCGAGCGCGTGATGTCCGGGGACGCCCACCGCGCGGTCGACGCGGTCTGGAAAATGGAGTCGGCGAGGATCGTCGCCGGGCTCGTCCGGATGGTGGGCGACGTGGGGATGGCCGAGGAGCTCGCGCAGGACGCGCTCCTGGCCGCCCTCGAACAGTGGCCGGGGGCCGGCGTCCCGGACAATCCGGGCGCCTGGCTCATGGCCGTCGCCAAGCGCCGCGCCGTCGACCACCTGCGCCGGGAGAAGCGGCTCGACCTCAGGCACGAGGAGCTCGCCCACGACCTCGCCACCCGGCAGGACACCGCCGGGGCCGACGTCGACGCGGCCCTCGACGACGAGGTGCGTGACGACGTCCTGCGCCTGATGTTCGTCTCCTGCCACCCGGCGCTGCCCGCCGAGTCCCGGGTGGCTCTGACGTTGCGACTGCTCGGCGGCCTGCGCACCGACGAGATCGCGCGTGCCTTCCTCGTCTCGGAATCGACCGTCGCGCAGCGCGTCGTCCGGGCCAAGCGCACCCTCGCCGCCCTCCGGATCCCGTTCGAGGTCCCGGAGGGTCCGGACCGGGCGGCGCGCCTGTCGTCGGTCCTCGAGGTCGTCTACCTGGTGTTCAACGAGGGGTACGCGGCGAGCGCCGGTGACGACTGGATGCGCCAGGACCTCTGCCAGGAGGCGCTGCGCCTCGGCCGCCTGCTGGCCGCACTCGCGCCGGGCGAGGCGGAGGCGCACGGCCTGGTCGCGCTGATGGAGCTCCAGGCATCGCGGTCGGCGGCCAGGACGGGGCCGTCGGGAGAGCCCGTCGCGCTGCACGAGCAGAATCGCGGACGCTGGGACCGTCTCCTCATCGACCGGGGGATCGCGGCCCTGCTGCGCGCCAGGCGGTGTGAGGCGCCTCTCGGCCCGTACGTGCTGCAGGCCGCCATCGCCGTATGTCACGCGCAGGCCCGTACGGCCGAGGAGACCGACTGGCGGCAGATCGCCGCCCTGTACGCGGCGCTCGTCCGGGTGCTGCCCACTCCGGTCGTGCAGCTCAACCGCGCGGTCGCGCTGGCGATGGCCCACGGCCCCGAAGCGGGTCTGGCGCTCGCCGACACGCTCGTCGGAGCACCCGCGCTCAAGGGCTACCACCGCCTGCCCAGCGTGCGCGGCGACCTGCTGGCCAGGCTCGGCCGCCACGAGGAGGCGCGGCGGGAGTTCGAACGCGCCGCGGCCCTCACCCTCAACGTGCCGGAACGCACGATCCTCACGCGACGCGCCGCGGCCTGCGCCGACATCGCCGCACGGAGAACACCCGGAACGGTGGGCTCGCAGGGGGCGGCCGGCACCCCGGCCGGGACCTCGGGAGGAGCCGGGCAGAAAGCGGGCCTCACCCTGGCCGAGGCCGCCATCGCCTTCCTCGCCCGTGGCGACCTGGACGCCGCGACCGTCCGCTCCTACCGTCAGACCATGAACCGGCTGCGCCGAGATCTCGGAGACGACATCCCGCTGTCGGACGTGAGTTCCGCGCGGGTCGCGGAGGTCTTCACCGACGCGTGGGGCAACGCGGCCCCCGCCACGTGGAACCGCCACCGCGGGGCCGTCCGCTCCTTCAGTACCTGGATCGCCGCCCGGGGCACGCCGGTCGGTGGCCCGGGGGACGGCCCGGATCGTGGCCCGCTCGACGGGCCGGATCGCGGGCCGGCCGGTCAGGCGGGGAGCGGGCAGTCCGGCGACCTGACCGGCGGTGTGCCCCGCGACCTGGCCGCCGCGCTCGGGCGCAGGCCCGAGCCCAGGGGGCGCACCCGTCCCATCGACAGGCCGCACGTCGAGGCGCTCTGGGAGCGCCCGGACATCGCTCCGCGCGAACGCGCCCTGTGGTCGCTGCTGTACGAGAGCGGGGCCGGGGCGGGCCCGGCGCTCTCGCTCAACGTCGAGGACCTCGACCTGGCGGGGATGCGCGGCAAGGTGGCCACCGGGTCCGGCTGGATCCACTGGCGTTCCGGCACCGCCGAACTCATCCCCGCCCTCGTCGCGGGCCGGCGCCGGGGCCCGCTGTTCCTGTCCGACCGCAGACCCGGCCCCGGCCGGCCTCCCGCACCCGCCGACCTGTGCCCGGAGACCGGTCGCCGCAGGCTCTCCTACGAACGGGCCGAATACCTGTTCAAGCGGGCCACCGGCTACACCCTCAACCAGCTCAGGACCCGATAGCGCTCCGTCGCCGTCAGCTCCAGGGCAGTGCGCCGCGCCGTGCCCAGTAGCCTTCGGGGTCTTCCTCCAGGCCGGCGAGCCGCTCGTCCAGCTCCGTGTCCCACTCGATCTCGGCCGCGCCGAGGTTGTCGCGCAACTGCCCGGCCGAGACCGCGCCGCTCAGCACCACGCCCGCCCACGGCCTGGCGAGTACGGCTGCCAGCGCGAGCGCGTCCGGCGTGGTGTCCCGCTCACGCGCGACGGCCGCGAGCGCGGCGGGTGCCGCGCGAGCGGTCAGCCGGCCGTTCGCCACGCCCTCCTTGACGATCACCCCCATTCCCGCCTCGTGCGCCCGCCCGAGCGCCTCGCCGGCCGAGCGTTCCAGCAGGTTCCACGTCGACTGCACCGTGTCGAACAGCCCGGCCCCGATCGCCCGCTCGATCGTGTCCGCCTGGCGCGGCCCGCTCGTCGACAGCCCGACCGCGACCCCTTCCGCCCGCAGTGTGCGCAAACCGTCGAGCACGCCCTCGTCGTCGAGCACCCCGCTCTCGATCGTGGCCGAGTGGATCTGGTAGAGCGACAGGTGCTCACCGAGCAGCGCGCGCGTCTGGTCCAGCTGGGCGCGGAGCCGGTCGGCGGTGAGTTCCTTCACCTCGTGCCGCTCGGCGTCCAGCCGCCAGTCGCCGACGTAGGCGTATCCCCACTTCGAGCCGACCACGACCTCTCCCGGGGCGATCCCGCGCTCGCGCAGCCACCCGGCGAGGAACTCCTCGGCCCGCCCGTACGAGCGCGCCGTGTCGAGGTAGCGCACGCCCGCCGCCCACGCGGCGTCGAGCACGGCCCAGGTGCGTGACCGCATCGTGGCGACGTCCCGCCCTTCGCCGAGGTCCTCGGCGCGGCCGAGCGTGATGTAGGCGGGGCGGCCGAGGGCCGCCAGGCCCAGGCCGAGCGGCGTCACGGACAGGGAGGTCTGGCCCAGAGGGCGTCGGACCAGCGCGTTCATTGCACCCAATATAGCGACCACGGCGCTCGGGGGCTTTCGGAGCGTTCGGGCACGGGGAGTCCACGATCTCCGGCACGCCGCCCCGAACCGCGGCGCGCCGGGTCATCGGCCGCCGTCTCCATCGCACCGGCGGCGGTTGTCATCGCCGAGGCCGCCCAGCCGTTCGACGACCGCTGCCTGTCCTGGCAGCTCGACGCGCGGACGGTGTCGATCTGGTCGGTGGCCGGGAGGCTGAAGAACCTTCGGTTCACCGCGTCCGCCCAACAGCTCAAGACCCTGTCGGCCCACCGCAGGGGCGAGTCCGATCTCACCTACCGCGACGGCATGTGGTTCCTGATCGCGACCTGCGAGGTGCCCGCCCCCCACGTCAAGGACCCGGCCGCCTTCCTGGGGGTGGATCTGGGCATCGTCAACCTCGCCACCACCAGCGACGGCACCCGTCACTGCGGCAAAGCGCTGAACGCGGTCAGGCACCGCCGGCGCGAGCTACGCCGCCGCCTGCAGTCCAAACGCACCAAATCCGCCAAGCGGCTGCTCAAACGGCGCCGCCGCAAAGAAGCGCGGTTCGCCGCCAACACCAACCATGTCATCGCCAAGCAGATCGTGACCGAGGCAGAACGCACCGGCTCCGGCATCGCCCTGGAAGACCTCCAGGGCATCCGGGACCGGGTACGGCTTCGCAAGCCCCAGCGGGTCACGCTGCATTCCTGGAGCTTCCACCAGCTGGGGAGCTTCATCGGCTACAAGGCGGCCCGGGCCGGGGTCGCCGTCATCCACGTCGATCCGGCTTTCACCTCCCAGCAGTGCTCCTCATGTGGGCAGGTGGACCGCAGGAACCGGCTCGATCAAGCCTCTTTCTCGTGTACGTCGTGCGGCTTCGCTGAGCACGCGGACGTCAACGCAGCCCGCAACATCGCCGCACGCGGTGAGACGGGCTGGGCAGTGAGTCACGCTGCCTGACGCGGACCGGACCGTCGAAGCCATCGACGGCGAGGAGTTGCAAGCTCGGTCGTTTACGGCCGAGAAGCTGACCGTCTTCAGGCTGCCGATGGGCGGCTACTCGCCCGCCAACCCGCCCAACACCCCGGCGGTCCAGGCGCTCTTCGACGACGACTCGCCCGAGCGCGACGCCCACGGCGTCCTCGCCTCCGCCGGGGAGCGTCACGTGTGGGCCGGTGACCGTGACGCCAACGTCGCGGAGGTCTTCGACGGGGCGAGCGGCGCCCACGTCGGCACCGTCGACCTCGTCTCGCCGTTCAGCGCGGATCCGACGGTCGACCTCTTCGCCGTCTCCCCGGACCACAAGTGGGCCTTCGCCTCGACGCGGGGGCCGAACCCGCTCTCCGGGGACCCGCACTCCTCCCACGGGAGCGACCCGGGGATGCTCATCCTCAAACTGACCGGCAACGGTAAGAAGGGCACGGTCGAGGGCCTGATCCGGATCTCCAACGTGGACGCGGGCGGTGTCCAGCGGGCCGACGCCCACGGCATCCGCGTGCGGCGTACGGACTGACCGGACCCGAGCGGCTCCTCGGCACGGTGTCGCCGGACGGCCCGGGAGGACGCTCCCGGGGCGGGGCGTACGCCATCGTGCTCGCGAGCTGTCACGCGCGGGAGGGGCCGAGCCGGGGTGGTGGTGGACGTACGCCATCATGCGCGCGAACTCTCACGCGCGGGAGCTGTTCCTCGCCCTGTTTTCCCTTTCCCCGGAATTTCCTCGGAACCGCTCTCCCTCAGGACCGTTCCGCGCGCCCCGGCTTGTTCTCCGATGACGGCGGTGCGACGCACTCGTGGCCGGCGCCTCCCCGGTCGATGATGTCCTCGTACACCCCGACCTTGTGGTTGATCAGGTCCAGGCAGCGGGAGAGCTGGTCGATCTGGGCTGTCACCCGCTCCCGGTGCAGGCACAGGAGGGCGAGCCGCTCCTCCTCGTTTCCGTCTCCCCGCCTCACCATCTCCGTGTACTGGCGGATCGCGGGCAGGGGCATGCCGGAGGCACGGAGAATGACGCAGAGGGTGAGCCACTCCACGTCGTCCTCGCCGTAGACGCGGCGCCCGCCGGGGTCACGCCGGACGGGATTGGCCAGGATGCCCTCGCGCTCGTAGAAACGCAGCGCGTGAACGCTCAACCCCGTGCGCTCGGCGACCTGCCCGATGCTCAGCCCCGTTGTGCCCATGCCGACCAGAATACGGACTTGACCTAGAGTCGACTCTAGATCCTACGATGCGGGGCGTCGCGACACCACGTCCGGAACGACCATCAAGGGAGCACGACCCATGCGTTATCGCGTCCTCGGCGGCACCGGTATCGAGGTGAGCGTCCACTGCCTCGGAGCCATGATGTTCGGCGCCGTCGGCAACCCCGACCACGACGACTGTGTCCGCATCATCCACGCCGCCCTCGACCAGGGCGTCAACTTCGTCGACACCGCGGACATGTACTCCGCCGGAGAGTCCGAGGAGATCGTGGGAAAGGCGCTCAAGGGGCGCCGTGACGACGTCGTGCTCGCCACCAAGGTGCACTTCCGGATGGGGGAGGGCCCCAACCGGAGCGGCAACTCGCGGCGCTGGATCATCAAGGAGGTCGAGGAGAGCCTCCGGCGGCTGGGAACCGACTGGATCGACCTCTACCAGGTCCACCGCCCCGACCACTCGACCGACATCGAGGAGACGCTCTCCGCGCTGAGCGACCTCGTGCACCAGGGGAAGATCCGCGCCTTCGGCTGCTCGACCTTCCCGGCCGAGGAGATCGTCGAGGCGCACAACGTCGCCGAGCGCCGCGGGCTGCAGCGCTTCAGGACTGAGCAGCCGCCCTACTCGCTGATCGCCCGGGGAGTCGAGGCCGCCGTCCTGCCGGTCTGCCTGCGTTACGGGATGGGGGTGCTGACCTGGAGCCCGCTCGCCTCGGGGTTCCTCACCGGCAAGTACCGGAAGGGGCAGCCCGTCGACCTCTCCACCGGCCGCGCCTCGCTCACGCCCGCCCGTTTCGACCCCTCGATCCCCGAGAACGCCGCCAAGCTCGACGTCGTCGAGAAGCTCGTCGAGCTCGCGACGGACATCGGCTGCTCGCTCCCCGAGCTCGCCGTGGCCTTCGCCGCGGCGCATCCCGCCGTCACCTCGGTGATCACCGGGCCGCGGACCATGGACCAGCTGGAGGGGCTGCTGAAGGGCGCCTCGCTCACCCTCGACGACGCGACCCTCGACCGGATCGACGAGATCGTGCCGCCGGGGACGAACCTGTACCAGCCCGACGGAGCCTGGCGCCCGCCCTCGCTGACCGACACCGCGCGGCGGCGGCGCCCGCTCACGGAACGCGCCGCGGGTTAGCAAGGGGAGCCCCGGGGAGTTCAGAGCCGGGTGAGGCGTACGGCGTCGGCGACGATCAGTCCCGTGCCGGAGGTCCACCGGCTGACGCCGACGGTGTTGTACGTCCCGGCCTTCAGGGCGAACGTCCCGATGCTCCGCCAGGCGCCGCCCCCGGCGCGCTGGTCGACGTAGACCGTCTTGCTGCCGGAGGAGGTGGCGACGATGTACGGGGCGGATACGTTGTGGCCGGGGGTGGCCGGATACCAGACCTCGACCTGGTAGGTGGCCGCGGCGGGGACGGTGAACCGGTACCAGGCGACGTCACTGGAGGTCACCGGCGTGGTCTGGCGGTGGTCGGGGCCGTGGCGCCCGGCCGCCTGGGTGGAGGTGGTCCAGTTCGCGCTCGCGGTGAACGCGCCGGCGGTGGAGTTGTCGACGGTCGCCGACCAGGGCGCGGTGTCCCCGGTGACGTAGCGCATGTACTTGGCCCAGTCCCAGTGGGAGCCGGGGTCGGTGTGCGTGGCGCCGGGAACCTGCTTGTGCCCGATGATGTGCGAGCGGTCCTTGGGAATGCCGTACTTGTCGCAGAGGGCGCGGGTCAGGGCCGCCGAGGCGCGGTACATCGCGTCGGTGAACCAGGAGGCGTTGTTGACGAACCCCTCGTGCTCGATCCCGATCGACCTGGCGTTGTACGAGCTGTTCCCCGCGTGCCAGGCGACGTCCTTGTCGCGGACCATCTGGGTGACGTCACCGTCGGAGGAACGGACGACGTAGTGCGCGGAGACCTTCGCGGCGGGGTTCTGGAACCAGGAGATCGTGCCCGCGTACGCCCCCTGGGTGACGTGGATGACGACTCGATCGATCTTTGAGCTTTTCGGCCTGTTCGCGACGGCCCGGTTGCCGGCGTGGGCGGCCACCCAGCTCGCGGCGGAGTAGTCGGGGCTCGGGGCCTTGGCGGCGAGTTCCCGCACGCCCTCGTAGGCGCCGCGATCCACCTGCAGTTCCACGGCCGCGACCGTGACGACCTCGCCGCCCGCGACGCCTGCCACAAGGCCCTTGCCGAGGAGGTCGTAGACGGTGTCGGCGTACAGCCTGGCCGTCTCCGAACCGGAGGCGTTGCCGTACCTGGCCACGGCCGGGTACCACAGTCCGGCGTCCTTCCTGGCGCCTGCGTCGAGGCCGAGCGCGTCGGCGTAGGAGCGCAGCACCGCGGCGCCGCCGAGGATGTTGGCCGCGTCGTCCCTCTTCAGGGTCGCCGCCGGTGTGCCGGTCAGCTCGGCCGCGCGTTCCAGGACTCGTACGGCGGGGGTGCTGAGAAGGTGCATCACCCCGTACCCGCCGCTCGCGCTCGGCTCGCCGCCGTGCCCGTCGAGGTGCGTCTCCGCGTACGCGAGGGCGACGAGCAGGTCGCGCGGCACGTCGTAGCCGGCGGAGGCTCGGGCGAAGGCGTCCGCCAGGGGGCCCGCGGACCGGGCGCTCGCCGCCTGGGCGGGCGCGAGGAGCAGGAAGGCGAGAACGGCGGACAGGATCGCGGCTGACCGGCGGTGCGGGCGCGGCCGGGCGTTCTGCACGGAGTCTCCTCAGGAATCGGGGGTCCGGGTCCCCTTCGGACACCGGCTGATTCGGCACCGTAAAGCAGAAACGCGACAAGTGTAAATAATTAACACTTCTTTGTTTGTTTCAGACAAATCTCTTCTTTCATCTGATAGGTCGATATATGTGCAGGTGAAGAAGGGGGTCAGTGGATTGCCGGCCGGTTCGCCTCGTCCTTGGTGATGGCGTACGAGGCCGCGCAGAAGGTGCACTGCATCCCGTATCTCGTCCGTACCGGAAACAGCGGGACGAAGAACAGGCTGAACTTGGTGACCCGACGCGACAGCACCTGTGCCGCCGTGTTGCCGCAGTTGCGACAGGTCAGGGTTACCACCCCGAGCCGATGGGCCACCGTACGCAGACCGAAGATGAGCATCATCCAGACATACCCGGTACGAGCGTGCTACGCCTCGCCCCGTGTCACCCGACGAAGTCCGCCGGGCCTGAGCGCCCGGCAGACTCCCCGTCCCGCCTCCTCACCCCTTGTCCGCGCCCTCGTTGGCGCCCCGGATGAAGTAACGCTGGAAGATCACGAAGATGATCGCGACCGGGATGGTGGCGAGCACCGCCGCGCCGAGTTTGAGCGGATACTGACTGCCTTTGCCGAGGGAGCCGCTGACCAGGTCGGCGAGGCCCCGCGGCAGGGTGAACAGGCTGGGATCCTGGACGGCCACCAGGGTGTGCGGGAACTCGTTCCAGCTGCTCTGGAAGGAGATGATCGTCAGGGTGATCACGGCGGGCCGCCCCATCGGCAGCACCACCGACCAGAAGGTACGGAAACGGCCCGCGCCGTCGATCCGCGCCGCCTCCTCCACGCTCACCGGGATCGACTCGAAGAACTGCTTCATGATGAAGACCCCGGCCGCGTCCGCGATGATCGGCAGGATCAGCGCGGTGTAGCTGTCGTAGATGCCGAGCTGGTTCAGCACCAGGAACTTCGGGATGAACAGCACCACCCCGGGGACCGCCATGATCGCGACGATGGAGGTGAAGAGCGCCTTGCGTCCCCGGAAGCGCAGCCGGGCGAGCGCGTATCCGGCGAGGGAGTCGAAGAACACCCGGCCGACGGTGATGACGGCGGTCACCAGCAGCGAGTTGCCCAGCCACAGCGGCATGCCGGTGTCGACGAACACCCGCTCGAAGCCGGCCAGCGTCGCCGGGTCGGGGATCGGCGAGAGCGGGTTCGCCGCGGCGTCGGGCTCGGTCTTGAACGAGCTGGCGACCTGGATGACGAACGGGTAGAGGAAGACCAGCGAGAAGAAGACCAGGACGGCGTACCCGCTGAAGGTGGAGAACAGCGAGCGGAGGCCGCCCGGCCTCGGCGGATCCTCGGCGCGGGTGGGACGAGTCGTGACCGCGAACATCATGCCCTCCTTCGGTGCGGCGCGCGGCGTTTCGCGACCCCGCCGCTCCCGGCGTCCCTGTCGCGCATGACCCACCGCTGGAACGCCGCCAGCACCACGATGAGCACGAACAGGACGAACGAGATGGCGGCGCCGGAGCCGTAGTCGAGCTCCTTGAAAGCCGTCTGGTACGACAGGAAGGCCGGGGTCAGGGTGGTCTTCGCGGGTTGGCCCTGGCTCATCACGTACACCTGGTCGAAGACCTGCCAGGTGGCGATCAGTCCGAGGGTGAGAACGAGGAACAGGGTCGGCTTGAGCATCGGCAGCGTCACGTGGCGCAGGCGCTGACGGGAGGTGGCGCCGTCCAGCTTGCTCGCCTCCTCCAGGGTCACCGGGATGTCCTGGAGCGCGGCGAGGAACATCAGCATGAACGTGCCCGAGGTGGTCCAGACGACCAGGATGATGATCGTGCACATGGCCACGCTGGGACCGGACAGCCAGTCCCACCATGAGAGCCCGAACGGGCCACCGCCGGTGAGCGCCTCGGGAGGTGCCTCCGGATCGACGAGGCCGACGGAGCCCAGCAGCAGATGCAGCACGCCCCGCGCGTCGGAGAACCACGGGGGCCCGCTCACGCCGACGAACGCGAGCAGCCTGTTGACCGCTCCGGAGTTGCTGAAGATGAACAGGAACAGGACGCTGATCGCCACCGAGCTGGTCACCGAGGGAAAGAAGAAGGCGGTGCGGAAGAAGGTCTTTCCCCTCAGCATCCGGCGGTTGACGATCAATGCCAGGCCGAGCGCGAGGATCGTCTGGGCGGGCACCACGATCAGCACGTAGTAGAAGTTGTTGCGAAGGCTCGTCATGAAGTTCAGGCGGGTCAGGTTGTCCTGTGCGAACAGCTCGGTGTAGTTGTCCACGCCGACGAACGGCACCTGCGCCCGGAACGGGCTGCCCTGCCCGTTCCAGTCGGTGAGGCTCACCCACAGCGCCATCAGGATCGGCAGCAGCATGAAAAGGGTGAGGATCACCACCACCGGCGCCACGAAGAGCCAGCCCGCGATGTTCTCCCTGGTCCTGTCACCAAGGCGGCGCGCGGGTCGCCGTGATGCGGTCGTTGTCTCGGCCACGTAAGTCTCCCTCATGCCCGGTGCGCGGCCCCGGCCCTGTCCCGGGCCGGGGCCGCGCACCGATCTGACTCAGTCGCCGAGCGCGGCCTGGGTGTTCTTCTGCAGGTTCGCCAGGATCTTCTTGGGGTCACCCGCGGGCAGCTGCTGGATCGCGGTGTCGAAGTCGGCGAGCACGCTGTCCATCTTGGGGGCGTTGACCGGACCCTGGGCGTACTCGGCGCCGTCGACGAACGGCGCGTCGTCGGGGAAGGCCTGGGTGAAGGCGTCCTTGGCCGACTGGCGCGAGGGCATCACGCCGAACGCCTTGGCGAAGGTCATCTGCTGGTCGGCCTTGGTCATCGCCTCGACGAAGGCGATCGCCTGCTCCTTGTATCTGCTCTTGGCGGCGATGCCCCAGCAGGTGGTGAAGGACAGGGTGCCCTTGCCCTTGGGGCCGGCCGGCAACTCGTGGGCGCTGTACTTGACGTCGGGGTAGTCGGCCTTCATCGCGCCCTTGATCCAGTTGCCCTCGATGGTCATCACGGCCTTGGCCTTGCCGAAGGCCTCGCCGCCCCAGCCGGCGTCAACCTGCTTGGGGAACTGGGCGAGCTTGTCCTTCAGCAGGCCCCGTACGTAGTTCAGGGCCTCGACGTTCTCGGGGGTGTCGGCGGTCGCCTTCTTGCCGTCGGGGCTCACGATCCAGCCGCCGGCCTCCACCATGAACGCGCCGAGCCGGTCGCGGGTGTCGCCGATGACGAGCGGTGTGACGTCCGGAACCTTCTCCTTGAGCTTCCTGGAGACCGAGGTGAGCTGCTCCCAGGTGGTCGGCACGTCGGCGTCGGTGAGCCCGGCCTTCTTCCACAGGTCGTCGTTGACGATCAGCGCCAGCGTGGAGAAGTCCTTGGGCACGCAGTAGAAGGTGCCGTCGTAGGTGAACGTCTCGCGCAGGCTCGGGTAGAAGTCGGCCGCCTCGGAGATCTTGTCCGCGTACGGCTCCAGGGCTCCGACGCTCGCGTAGTCGGCGAAGCGCGCGGCGTCGACGTAGAACACGTCCGGCGGGTTGCTCCCGGCGAAGGCCTGACCGAGCTGCTGGGTCAGGTCCTGGGCGGGGGTGATCGTCGCGGTGTTGCCCGAGGAGGCCGACCACGCCTGGGCGGCCTCGCGCAACGCGTTCGTCTCCGCGTCGCCGGAGGAGCCGAAGAGCACCTGCAGGTTGGCGGGCCCGCTGCTCTGCGGGGCGCTGCTCTGCCCGGCGGAGTCGTCGAAACCACTGCCGCAGGCGGCCGTGGTGGCGAGGGCGCCCGCGGCGAGCGCGGCGAGCGCCGCGCTCCGGAGGCCGTGTCGCTTGGTCGGCTGTTTCATCGTGCTTTTCCAATCTTTCTGGGGGGGTGATCCGGAAAGGAGTCAGGTGTTCATCCGGCCGGGTGGTCATGCGGCCACGAGGACTGCCGCAGGACGAGGGACGGCTGGAGCAGGAGGTGCGCGCCGGCCTCGGGGGTGTGGGAGGCCGCGGAGATCACGGAGGCCGCAGAGGTGCCGGGGTCGCCGGGGGAGGGCGGGTCGAACAGCCGGGTGAGCAGGCCCACGCAGCCGGCCGCGGCCTCGGCGAGCGGCTGGCTCACGCTGCTCAGCCCCACCGCCCTCGCCACCGGCGTGTCGTCGAAACCGATCACGCTGACCGGGAGGCCCTCCTCGTCGCCGGCCCGTCCCGCGACCGTGAGACGCCCCTCGGCCGTCAGGCGTCCCGAGGCGATCAGCTGTCCCGAGGCGGTCAGGGAGCGGACGGCGTGCAGCGCGCCCAGGGCGAGCGAGTCGCTGGCGCAGACCAGCGCGGTGATCGGCCGCTCGGCACGCAGCAGTTCACGGGCCGCCTTCTCGCCGTCGGCCACCCCGTCGTCCGTGGCCTGGTCCAGGCCGGCCGGGTCGATCCCGGCGGCGGCGAGGGTCCTCGCCCAGCCGGACCTGCGGTCGTCGCCCACACCGGAGCCTCGCGGCCAGCCGAGGAAGCCGATCCGCCGGTGACCGGCGTCGAGCAGGTGGCGGGTGGCCGCCGCGGTGCCGGCCGCGCCGTCCACGTCCACCCAGGGGTACCCCGGATCCGCGGTCGTCCCGCCGGAAGCGGCGTCGCCGTCCGCCGCGTCTCCCGCGTCTCCCGCGTCTCCCCAGGGCCGTCCGAACGTGACGAACGGCAGCCGCCGCTCGCGCAGCCACGCGGGGCGGCCGTCGCCGTGGTAGGTGCTGGTGAGCACGAAGGCGTCCGGCTCGTGGCTTCCGACCAGCTCGTCGAAGGTGTCGATCTCCGCACGCTCGTCGCCCGCCGCGTACAGCAGGATCCGGTATCCGGCACGGGCCGCCGAGGCGGTCAGCCCGTGCAGAAAGCGGTCCAGGACCGAGCCGTTGATCCCGTCCCGGTCGGGTTCGATACGCGTCGCGATCAGCCGTGATCGGCCGGTTCGCATCTGCCGGGCGGCCTGGCTGGCCCGGTAGCCGAGCGTCTCGATCGCCTCCCGCACCCGGTCGCGGGTCTCCTCGCGGACGAGTTCGGGGCTGTTGAGCACGTTCGACACCGTCTGGCGCGACACCCCTGCACGGCGCGCGACGTCGGTGATCGTCACTTTTGCAGCCATTTGCACCCTTCTAGGGGTTTGAACGTTCAAAGGGGTATGAGGCATGATTGGATCGTTCAAGTAAACGGAGCGTAATGGTTGGATCGTTCAAGTAAAGAGAGTGTTTCGCAATGTGTACCCCCCGGCCGTCTTCTGTCAAGACGTCACCGGCTCGACACGATCTCAGGGAGTCAGTCGTGCTCGACGACGCCTCATCCCCCAGCCCACAGGCGGTCGCGGTGGGCGGCTCCGCCGACGCCTACCGCCTCCAGCCCCTGCTGCACGATCTCGTCAGCACCGTGCTGGCGCCGACCGTCGCGCTGAGCGGGGGCGACGGGCAGATCCGCCCGGCCGGTGTCCAGGGCGTGTTCCACGCGGACTCCCGCGCTCTGTCGCGGGCCGTCCTGACGATCGACGGCCGAGAGCCCGAGGCCGTGGGCCACGCCCAGAGAGGGCCTGGCGCCACCGGGTTCGTCACGCTGGCCCGATGGCTGGGCGACCCCGTCCCCGATCCCACTGTACGGATCGAGCGGTTCCGGCAGGTCACACCGGGTGGCATGGAAGAACGCGTCGAGATAGTCTCCAGCGCGACCGTTCCCGTCGCCGCTGTCGTGAGCCTGGAGCTGGGCTGCGACTTCGCCCCCATCGAGGTGGTCAAGTCCGGTGGCGACACCGCGGAGGCGGCGGCCGAGCGCACCGCGCCCGATCAGATCTCCTGGAACTCCGGCGGCGTCCGCGTCGTGGCGACCGGTACGGGCGCGCGGGCCGGGTCCACCGGGTCCACCGGGTCCGCGCGCACGGCTTTCCTGCGCTGGCCGGTCGAGCTGGCGCCCCGCGCCAGGGTCACCCTGTCGTGGCGGGTCGAGGTGCGCGACCCCCAGGCCGTGGTGACCGCGCCCGATCGCCCCGCCGAGTGGGCGGGCGAGGGAACTCCCCGCGTCGTCGCCGCCGACCATCGGCTGAGCAGGCTCTTCGAGCAGTCCATGGACGACCTGCGCTCGCTGCGACTGGCCGAGACCGCGGCCCCCGGTGACGTCTTCCTCGGCGCCGGAGTGCCCTGGTTCCTCACCCTCTTCGGCCGCGACAGCATCTGGGCCGCCCGCATGCTGCTGCCGCTCGGCACGGAACTGGCGATGGGCACCCTGCGGGTGCTGGCCCGCAGGCAGGGAACCAGGCTGGATCCGGGCTCCGGCGAGGCCCCCGGGAAGATCATGCACGAGCTGCGCCGGCACGACTTCACGGTCGAGGGCAACGACCTGCACCTGCCCGCCGCCTACTACGGCACGATCGACGCCACCCCGCTGTGGATCGCCCTGTTGCACGACGCCTGGCGCTGGGGCGCCCCCGCCACGGAGGTCGCCGCGCTGCTGCCCCACCTGGAGGCCGCCCTCGGCTGGCTCGGCCACCACGCCGACCCCGACGGGGACGGTTTCATCGAGTACATCGACACCAGCGGCCGGGGCCTGGCGAACCAGGGCTGGAAGGACTCCGGCGACGCGCTGCGCTTCCACGACGGCCGCCAGGCCCAGCCGCCGATCGCCCTGGTCGAGGTGCAGGGCTACGCCCACCAGGCGGCCAGGCAGGGAGCCGACCTGCTGGAGGCGTTCGGCCGCCCCGGCGCGGCCCGCTGGCGCGAGCACGCCGCGGCGCTGGCCGAGCGCTTTCGAGCCAGGTTCTGGGTGGAGGGACCGCAGGGCAGGTTCCCCGCCCTCGCCCTGGACCGGGACAAGCGCCCCGTCGACGCGCTCACCAGCAACATCGGGCACCTGCTCGGCACCGGCCTGCTCACCGGGGCGGAGGAGGCGGAGATCGCCGACCTCCTCGTCTCCCCGCAGATGGCCGGTGGCTTCGGCCTGAGGACGATGTCGGCGGACGCGGGCGGCTTCAGCCCGCTGTCCTACCACTGCGGGTCGATCTGGGCGCACGACACGGCGATCGTGGTCGCCGGACTGGCCCGCGCCGGGTTCGCCACGCACGCGGCGACCCTCGCCGAAGGGCTGCTCACCGCGGGCGAGACGTTCGGCTACCGGCTGCCCGAGCTGTTCGGCGGCGATGACCGGTCGGCATTGGGGCGTCCGGTTCCCTACCCGGCGGCCTGCCGCCCGCAGGCGTGGTCCGCCGCCGCCGCGGTGACCGTCGTGCACGCGGCACTCGGCCTCTATCCCGACGTGCCCGAGGGGCGGATGCTGCTGCGCCCGCTCGCCGGTGCCCCCCTGGGTGCGGTCTTCGCGGGAGGTCTGCGGGTCGCCGGAGCGGAGGTGAGCGCGGCCGTCGACCGGGAGGGCGAGGTCGTCGTGACGGGTCTGCCCGAGGGGATCCTCACCGAGCGCGCCTCGACCTGAGCCGGGCGTGCCTGGACCTGAGCCGGGCGTGCCTGGACCTGAGCCGGGCGTGCCTGGACCTGAGCCGGGCGTGTCACCGTACCGCGCAGGCGGGTGGGGGCACGCGGATGGGCGGGACGTGCGGCGGGAGGCTTCCCGGAGAGGGCGTTCGCCGACCGCCGCAGCACGGTCCGTCGGCCGCCGGACGGGACGCTCAGCCCAGGTGGCGGCCGAACCAGTCCAGGACACGCCGATAGGCCTCGGCGGCGGCGCCGGCGTCGTAGCGCGGGCCGGTGTCGTTGAAGAAGGCGTGGCCGACGCCGGGAAACGTGACGATCTCGTGCTCCAGGCACGCCCTCTCCAGGGCGGTTCCTGCCTCCTCGCGGGTGGCGTTGACCCGGTCGTCCCGCTCGGCGTAGATCGCGAGGACGGCGGCCCTCGCCCCCGAGAGGTCGGCGTCGCCGGGAAACGGGCCGTAGAACGGGACGGCCGCCGACAGGCGCGGTTCGTCCGAGGAGAGCAGCAGCCAGGTCATGGCGCCGCCGAGGCAGAAGCCGATGACGCCGAGCCTCTTGCCGGGGGCGCCCCGCTCCAGCTCGCCCAGGGCGGCCTTCATGTCCGCGGCGAGGCGCTCGGGGGAGAGGGCGCCCAGCGCCGCGGTGGCCTGAGCCGGGTCCTCGAAGGAGGCGGTCCCGCCCTCGCGGGAGAGCAGGTCGATGGCGAGCGCGCAGTAGCCGTCGGCCGCCAGGCGCCCGGCGACCGACCGGATGTGGTCGGTGAGCCCGCGGTTCTCGTGGATCACCAGCACCGCGCCTCGCGGGTCCGCGGGCGCCGCCCAGGCGCCCCTGAGGGTGACGCCGCTCTCGGTGCCGGGGAAGATGATCTCCTCGGTCGGCAGGGGCGAGGAGATCGGGGGCGGTTCGCCGCCCGGTGGCACGGTGGACGCCGTCGCCGTGTCGGATCCCGTGGCGGACGGCGCGGTCGCGTTCCCTCCGCCGCTTTCCCAGGTCGAGAGCAGGGCGACGGCGGCGGGTGCCTCCAGCCCGAGGAGGGTGAGGCGGTGCAGCGCCTCGTGCCGAGGGACGAGCCCCGCCGCGTGGTCGACCGCGACCTCCTCCGCGAGGTACCGGTGAAAAGACGTCACCAGCACACGGTAGGACCGGCGGATGAAAGCCACGGCAAAGCCGGACCACGTGCCGCCACCCGAAAACCGGGGAGCGCGCGGCCTCCGACGAGGGTCTCCCGAATGCCTCCTCCGCGGTGACCCACGCGGATTCCACGTGCCCGTGAGGACGCCGCCGGCCTCGCCCGCGAGACCTTGTCCACTACTGGACACGCTCCCTCGGACTTTTGCGTATTTCTCCATGGTCGGCCGGTTCCGATCCGTAGATCATGTGAGGACCGGCCGTGCGCGACCTCGCGTCGTCGTACGCACGCGGCGGCACGTGCGGAGATGCACGAGCACAGATGGTTACAGACGGTTATAGAGGGTTGCGGAGGGTTGGAGGGGCGATGGGCGAGGGTGGAGCGCCGGTCCCGCTCGGTAACCGGCCGGTCTTCGACACCGCGGACCTCGACGAGGCCCGCGAACTGGTGGCCGGAGTGTTCTGCCCCCACCGGCTGGAGCTCACCGGTGGCACCTCCCGGCTGGCCGCGCGACTCAACTCGGTCCAGCTGGGCACCGTGCGGGTGAACTACCTGGACTACGGGGCGGACGTCCGCATCGAGCCCGGGGAGCTCGAATCCTTCTTCCTGGTGCAGATCCCGCTGGCCGGGCGCAGCCTGATCCGGTGCGGCGGCCAGGAGATCGTGTCGACGCCGGACCTGGCCTCGCTGCCGTCGCCGTCGGAACACCTCGACATGCGCTGGGCGGCCGGCTGCCCCCAGCTGATCGTCAAATTCGACCGGCCGGTCGTCGAGGACGCCATGGAGCGGATGCTCGGGGAGCGGCTCGACCGGCCGATCGTCTTCGACCTGGGCATGGACATGACCGCCGGCTGGGCGAGGGCCTGGAAGGCGATGGCCGACCTGATCGTCAGGGAGGCCGAGTACGGCGACGGGCTCGCCGCGCAGCCGCTCGCGATCGCCCACCTGGAGAACGCCATGCTCTCCTCCCTGCTCACCGGGCAACCGTCCAACTACCTGGAGCGGCTGAACGCCCCCCGGCCTCCCGCCCTGCCCAAGGTGGTGCGCCGGGCGATGCGGTACATCGACGACCACGCCCACCTGCCGCTCACGACGGACGAGGTCGCGAGCGCCGTGGCGGTCAGCGGACGCTCGCTCCAGGAGGGCTTCCGCCGCCATCTCGGCCTGACCCCGATGACCTACCTCAGGGATGTGCGCCTGGGCAGGGTGCACGACGAACTGGCGGCCGGCGATCCGGCCAGGTGCACCGTGACGAAGGTGGCGGCCCACTGGGGCTTCCCGCACCAGGGGCGCTTCGCCGCCCTCTACCGCGCGCGCTACGGCCGGACGCCGTCCCAGACGCTACGCGGCGACTGACGGCGCTCGGCCCGGCGGTCGGACGGCCGTGACGTCGAGGTGAGGACGAATCGGGGAGGGGCGGGGGAGGATCCCGCGCCAGACGGATGGAACCCGCGCTGAGCGGATGGCATGGGCGGTGGCGGCCGTCGTACCTTTTCACCAGGCGCCGCTCGATCGTTCCCCGCTTCGGGGAAGCCCTCTCAAGGCTTCCCCGAAGCTCTCGAAACCTCCTCGAAAGGACACCGCACCATGCGCAGAATCCTTGTCGTCGGCGCCGGTCAGGCGGGACTCCACCTCGCCCTCGGCCTGCTGCGGAACGGCTACGACGTCACCGTCGTCTCCAACCGGACCCCCGAGGACATCCGCGACGGCCGGGTCATGTCCAGCCAGGCCATGTTCGGCACCGCCCTCGGCCACGAGCGTGACCTCGGCCTGGACCTGTGGGCGGACGGCTGCCCGCCGATCGACGGGATCCAGTTCGCGGTGGCCGGCCCCGACGGGGACCCGGTGATCCGCTGGGCCGCCCGGCTCGACGCCCCCGCCCGCTCGGTCGACCAGCGGCTGAAGATGCCCGCCTGGATGGCCGAGGTGGAGCGGCTCGGCGGGAAGATCGTCATCCATGACGCCACCGTGGAGGACCTGGAGGGCTACGCCGCCCAGTACGACCTGGTCATGGTCGCCGCGGGCAAGGGGGCGATCGCCTCGCTCTTCGAGCGGGACGCGTCGCGCTCGCCGTACCACGCCCCGCAGCGGGCCCTCGCCCTCACCTACGTCAACGGCCTCACTCCGCGGCCCGACCACTCCGCGGTGTGCTTCAACATGATCCCCGGGGTCGGCGAGTACTTCGTGTTCCCCGCCCTCACCGTCACCGGCCCCTGCGAGATCATGGTGTTCGAGGGCGTCCCCGGCGGGCCGATGGACCGCTGGGCGGAGGTCGCCACCCCGGCCGAGCATCTGGCCATGAGCAGGCGGATCCTGGAGACCTTCCTGCCGTGGGAGGCCGAGCGCGCCGCGGACGTCGAACTCACCGACGCCGGCGGTGTCCTGTCGGGCCGCTTCACGCCGGTCGTGCGCAGGCCGGTGGCGACGCTCCCGTCGGGCGCCCCGGTCCTGGGCGTGGCGGATGTGGTCGTGCTCAACGACCCGATCACCGGGCAGGGGTCCAACAACGCCGCCAAGTGCGCGGCCTCCTACCTGTCCGACATCCTGGAGCGCGGCGAGCTGCCGTACGACGCGGCCTGGATGGAGCGGGTCTTCGAGCGCTACTGGCGAGACGCCCGGCACGCCACCACCTGGACGAACGCGCTGCTCGCGCCCCCGCCGCCGCACGTGCTGGAGCTCCTGGGAGCGGCCGGTGGGCTGCCCGAGGTGGCCTCCCGTTTCGTCAACGGCTTCGACGACCCGTCCGACTACGCGGACTGGTTCCTGGACCCGGCCGGCGCGGCCGAGTACCTGGCGCGGGCCGGGAAGTGAGGCGGCGCCATGAGATCCCTGCGCGACGCCCTCGGGCAGTTCGCCACCGGGGTGGCGGTGGTCACCGCCGTCACCCCACGGGGTGACCGGCTGGGCGTGACCGTCAACTCCTTCACCTCGGTCTCGCTCGACCCGCCGCTCGTCCTGTGGTGCCTGTCCCGGCGGGCCCCCAGCGCGCCGGCCTTCGCCGAGGCGGAGCGGTTCGCGGTCAACGTCCTGGCCGCCGGCCAGGAGCACCTGTCACGGCGGTTCGCCACGCCGCTGCCCGACAAGTTCGCCGGGGTGGAGACCCGTCTCGCGCCGGGCGGGGTGCCGGTCCTCGCCGGGACCGTCGCCCACTTCGCCTGCCGCGCGGTGACCATGTACGACGGAGGTGACCATCTGATCTTCGTCGGGGAGGTCGAGCACTTCCGGAGACAGGAGGGCGAGCCGCTGGTCTTCCACTCGGGGAGCTACCGGGCGCTGTCCGCGCCGGACCGCGAGATGGCGCTCTGCGAACCCTGACGGTGATTAGGGCAGGTCAGCCGGGGTAAGCCCCGAGGATGACACGGGGGAGGGGCCTCTCCCGCTGGCCGGTGATCCGGCAGCTGATGGGAGAGGACGGCAGGGGCGACGCCGCGCGTTCGGCGCGCACCGACGCCCTGCGACCCCGCACCGAGGAGGCCGACGGCGTCGCGCGTTCGGTCTGCCCGTTCTGCGCGGTCGGCTGCGGCCAGCTGGTCTACGTCAAGGACGGCAGGGTCACCCAGATCGAGGGTGACCCCGACTCGCCCATCTCACGCGGGCGCCTCTGCCCCAAGGGGGCGGCGAGCAAGCAGCTCGTCACCCACCCCGGCCGGCAGACCCGAGTCCTCTACCGGCGGCCGCACGGCACGGACTGGGAGCCGCTAGACCTGGAGACGGCGATGGACATGATCGCCGACCGGGTGGTGCGGACCCGCAGGGAGACCTGGCAGCAGGAGTACGAGGGCAGGACGGTCCGGCGCACCATGGGCATCGCGAGCCTGGGCGGGGCGACGCTGGACAACGAAGAGAACTACCTGATGAAGAAGCTCTACACCGCCCTCGGCGCGATCCAGGTGGAGAACCAGGCCCGTATTTGACACTCCTCCACCGTCCCCGGTCTGGGGGCCAGCTTCGGGCGTGGCGGTGCCACGGACTTCCAGCAGGATCTGGCCGAGTCCGACTGCATCGTCATCCAGGGCTCCAACATGGCCGAATGCCATCCGGTGGGATTCCAGTGGGTGGTGGAGGCGAAGGCGCGCGGGGCGAAGGTGTTCCACATCGACCCGCGCTTCACCCGCACCAGCGCGATCGCCGACCGCCACCTGCCGATCCGCGCGGGCAGCGACATCGTGCTGCTCGGCGCGCTGATCAACCACGTGCTCTCCAACGAGCTGGACTTCCGCGAGTACGTGGTGGCCTACACCAACGCCTCGGCGATCATCTCCGAGGACTTCGAGGACACCGAGGACCTGGACGGGCTGTTCTCCGGATTCGACCGGGAAAGACGCGCGTACGACCCGTCGAGCTGGGCCTACGAGCGCGGTGAGGAGGATGAGGCGTCCGACGTCGGCGGCGAGCGGATGGAGGGCGGTCCCCGGCACGCCGAGGCGGCGGGCCCCGAGCAGTACGGCTCCGGTGGCGCCGCCGCGCCGTCGAGGCCGCTCACGGATCCGACGCTGCGCCACCCCCGCTGCGTCTACCAGATCCTGCGGCGGCACTTCGCCCGCTACACCCCGCAGACGGTGTCGGAACTGTGCGGCATCTCCCCGGAGGACTTCGCGGAGCTGGCCGAGGCGATCACCGCGAACTCGGGCAGGGAACGCACCACCGCCTGGGCGTACGCGGTCGGCTGGACCCAGCACACCGTGGGCGCGCAGTACATCCGCACGGCCTCGATCCTGCAACTGCTGCTGGGCAACATCGGCCGCCCCGGCGGCGGCATCCTGGCGCTGCGCGGCCACGCGAGCATCCAGGGCTCCACCGACATCCCCACCCTGTTCAACCTGTTGCCGGGCTACCTGCCGATGCCCCACGCCCACCGGCACGAGGGGCTCGACGACTACCTCGCCAAGGCCGGGGCCGAGACCGGCTTCTGGGGCAGGAAACGCTGCTACATGGTGAGCCTGCTCAAGGCGTGGTGGGGCGACGCCGCCACCGAGGAGAACGACTTCCGCTTCGACAACCTGCCCCGCGTCACCGGCGACCACGGCCATTTCACCACCGTGATGGGGCAGATCGACGGCACCGTCAAGGGCTACTTCGTGGTGGGGGAGAACCCGGCGGTCGGCTCCTCGGGCGGCCGGGCACAGCGCCTGGGCCTGGCCAACCTCGACTGGCTGGTGGTGCGCGACCTGACGCTGGTGGAGACGGCCACCTTCTGGAAGGACGGCCCCGAGCTGGAGACCGGGGAGACGCGCACCGAGGACATCGCCACCGAGGTGTTCTTCCTGCCCGCCGCGAGCCACGTGGAGAAGGACGGCACCTTCACCAACACCCAGCGGCTGCTGCAGTGGCGGGAGAAGGCGGTCGAACCGCCGGGCGACTGCCGCAGCGACCTGTCGTTCTACTACCACCTCGGCAAGCGGATCAGGCGGCGGATGACCGACGACGAGATCGACCGGCCGGTACGCGAGCTGACCTGGGACTACCCGGAGGAGGGCGAACACGCCGAGCCGTCGGCGCGGGCGGTGCTGCGTGAGATCAACGGCACCGGCCCCGAAGGGCGGACCTTGTCGGCCTACACCGAGCTCAAGTCCGACGGTTCCACCCGGTGCGGGTGCTGGATCTACTGCGGGGTGTACGCCGACGAGGTGAACCAGGCGGCCCGTCGCAGGCCGGGGAACGAGCAGAACAGGGTCGCGCCGGAGTGGGGCTGGGCCTGGCCCGCCAACCGGCGCATCCTCTACAACCGGGCCTCCGCGGACCCCGAGGGCCGCCCGTGGAGTGAGCGCAAGGCCTACCTGTGGTGGGACGAGGAGAAGGGGGAGTGGACCGGGCTCGACGTGCCGGACTTCGAGCGGCACAAGCCGCCCGGATACGTGCCGCCCGAGGGAGCCCTGGCCGAGGACGCGCTGGCCGGGACCGACCCGTTCATCATGCAGCCCGACGGCAAGGGCTGGCTGTTCGCCCCTGCGGGACTGGCGGACGGGCCGCTGCCGACCCACTACGAGCCGCACGAGTCGCCGGTGCGCAACACGCTGTACGAGCAGCGGGCGAACCCGGCGCGCCAGACCTACCCGCGCCCGGAGAGCCCCTACAACCCGCCGGGCTCACCGCGCTTCCCGTACGTGCTCACGACCTACCGGCTCACCGAGCACCACACCGCCGGGGGGATGAGCAGGCCGCTGGCCTATCTCGCCGAGCTGCAGCCGGAACTGTTCTGCGAGGTGTCGCCGGAGCTCGCCGCGGAGCTGGGGCTCGTCAACGGCGGGTGGGCGACGATCGTGACGTCCCGCACCGCGATCGAGGCCCGTGTGCTGGTGACCTCGCGCGTGCGCCCGCTGCGCCTGCGGGACGCGACGATCCACCAGATCGGCCTGCCCTACCACTGGGGCTGGGGCAGCGGCGGCCTGGTCACCGGCGACGTCGTGAACGACCTGATGCCGCTCGTGCTCGACCCGAACGTCTACATCCAGGAGGGCAAGGCCATGACCTGCGACCTGCGGCCGGGCAGGCGCCCCACGGGCAGGGCGCTGCTCGGCCTGATCGAGGAGTACCGCGATGGCTGAGCGGATGGGGTTCTTCACCGACACGAGCATCTGCATCGGGTGCAAGGCCTGCGAGGTCGCCTGCAAGGAGTGGAACGACGTGCCCGACGACGGGTTCGTCTTCCGCGCCACCTCGTACGACAACACGGGCGGCCTCGGTGCCGACACCTGGCGCCACGTGGCCTTCATCGAGCAGCCGGGCGGGGACGGCGGGCAGGGCATCGAGGGATGGCTGATGTCGTCGGACGTGTGCAAGCACTGCACGCGCGCCGCCTGTCTGGACGTCTGCCCGACCGGGGCGCTGTTCCGCACCGAGTTCGGCACGGTGGTGGTACAGGCCGACGTCTGCAACGGCTGCGGCTACTGCGTGCCCGCCTGCCCGTACGGCGTGATCGACCGCAGGGAGCGCGACGGCCGGGCGTTCAAGTGCACCATGTGCCACGACCGCCAGCTCGGCGGGCTGGAACCGGCCTGTGCCAAGGCGTGCCCCACCGACTCCATCCAGTTCGGACCGCTGGAGGAGTTGCGGGCCCGCGCCGAGGAACGGGTGGAGCTGCTGCGCGGCGAGGGCAGGCCGCGGGCGCGCCTGTACGGGGCGGACCCCGGCGACGGCGTGGGCGGGGACGGGGCCTTCTTCCTGCTGCTCGACGAGCCCGAGGTGTACGGCCTGCCTCCCGACCCGGTGGTCACGACCAGGGATCTGCCCGCCATGTGGCGCTGGGCGGCCGGGGCGGCGCTCTCCATGGTCGCAGTGGTGGCGGTGTCCTTTTCCGGGCGGGGGTGGTCGCGGTGAGGCGCGGCGAGGAGACGATGGTGCCCGGGGCCGAGTTCCGCTCCTACTACGGGCAGCCGATCATCAAGGCCCCGATCTGGCACGAGCCCCACATGCCGCTCTACCTCTATCTGGGCGGAACCTCCGGTGCCGCGTCGGTGATCTCCGCCGTGGCGACGCTCACCGGGCGTGACCGGCTCGCGCTCACCGCCAGGGTCACCGCGGCCGCCGGTGCCGTGGCCGGCGCCGGTTTCCTCGTCGCCGAACTCGGCAGGCCGGAACGGTTCCTCAACATGCTGCGCGTGTTCAAGCCCACCTCGCCGATGAGCGTCGGCTCCTGGCTCCTGGCCGCCCACAGCGCCCTGACGGCCGTCTCGGCCGCCTCCGCGCTCGTCACCGCCGGCTCCGTCAGGGAGATCCCCGCCCGGTCCATCCCGTGGTTCCCCGCCTGGCCGGCCCTGCGGGTTCCGGCCCGGCCTGTCCCGGGGGGCACCCTTGGGCTCGCCACGCGGTTCCCCGCCCGGTTCGTCCTGCGGATTCCGGTGCTCCCGGTGAAGGCCACCCGTGCCCTGCCCGCGGTCGGTGACGCGGCCGCCTGGGCGGCAGTGGTGACCGGGCCGCTGATGGCGACGTACACCGCCGTGCTCGTCGCCGACACCGCCGTGCCCGCCTGGCACGAGGCCCACCGCGAGCTGCCGTTCCTGTTCGCGGGGAGCGCGCTGGCCGGTGCGGGCGCCGTGGGCATGCTGGCCACCCCGCGCCGTGAGGCGGGCCCGGCCCGCGTCACCGCGATGCTGGGCGCCGCCGTCGAGACGGTCGCGGGCGCGGTGATGGAGCACCGGCTCGGCCTGGTCGGCGAACCCTACCGGCTGGGCAGGCCGGGCCGCCTGATGCGGACGGCCCGAGCCCTCACGGTGGGCGGCGCCCTGCTCGCCACGGTCGCCGGGCGCGGCCGTGCCCTCGGCGCGCTGTCCGGTCTCGCCCTCACCGCGGGTGCCCTCTGCACCCGCTTCGGCGTCCTGGCCGTGGGCAAGGCCTCGGCCGCCGACCCGAAGTACACGGTGGTGCCCCAACGGGAGCGCCTGAGGAGACGGGAGGGTGAGAACCCCTGAGCTACGACGTCTTTTACCGATGTTCCCGGTCGCATGGAGAGGCCCCGCCTGTTCTCGGTCGTATGGAGAGACCTCCGTCGTCCGCTCCAGTCCAGTCCAGTCCGATCCGCCCCTGCCTGACTGGTCTTGTCCGGGCCGTGTCCGGGCAGGTCAGCGCAGTCGCAGGGCCGAACCCTCGCGGGGGACGAGCTCGCCGACGACCGGCGCGCCGGGGATCTCACCCGCCACGAGCAGGCCGCCTGAGGTCTGGGCGTCGGCGAGCAGCAGCAGGTCTTCCTCGCCGAAGCGGCCCGGATCCAGGTGCGGTGCCACCCACGCCAGGTTGCGCCGGGTGCCGCCGCTGACGTAGCCGTCCCGTACGGCTTCGCGAGCCCCGCTCAGGTACGGCACGGCCGCCACGTCGAGCACCGCCGTGACGCCGCTCGCCCTGGCCAGCTTGTAGAGGTGGCCGAGCAGGCCGAACCCGGTCACGTCCGTGGCGCACCCGGCACCCGCGGCGAGCGCCGCCCGGGAGGCGTCCCGGTTCAGCGTGGTCATCGCGGCCACCGCCTGCGGGAAGACCTCGCCGGTCGCCTTGTGCCGGGTGTTGAGCACGCCGACGCCGAGCGGCTTGGTCAGGGAGATCGGCAGGCCCGCCCGGCCGCCGTCGATGCGCAGCAGCCGCTCAGGATCGGCGAGCCCGGTGACGGCCATCCCGTACTTCGGCTCGGGATCGTCGACGCTGTGGCCGCCCGCCACGTGGCAGCCCGCCGCCCGCGCCACCTCCAGGCCGCCGCGCAGCACCTCCCCGGCCAGCTCCATCGGCAGCACGTCCCGGGGCCAGCCGAGCAGGTTCACCGCCACCAGCGGCTCCCCGCCCACCGCGTACACGTCCGACAGGGCGTTGGCCGCCGCGATCCGCCCCCAGTCGCAGGGGTCGTCCACCACGGGGGTGAAGAAGTCCGCGGTGGCCACGATCGCCCGGCCGCCCTCGACGCGGACCACGGCGGCGTCGTCGCCGTCGTCCAACCCGATGATCAGCTCACCGTGGAGGTCCTGGCGTGGCCCGTCCGCCTCCCGGAGCAGTCCGGCGACGACGGACTCCAGCTCACCGGGAGGGATCTTGCAGGCGCAGCCGCCCCCGTGCGCGTACGGGGTGAGCCGCACCGCGTCCTGCCGGGGAGGAGAGGCGCCTCGCTCCACAGTGCTCTCCGCCATGCCGCGTCTCCCCTGGTAGATCGGCACGCCGCCGTCCGGCACGCCGCCCCGATGCACATACCCGCTCGGGGGTATGTTCTCCCCCGGAGGCGTATGGGCGCCTGGTGGCCCCCGCGGTCTTCAAAATCGTCGAGGCCGAGGTTCTCGGCCTGGCGGGTTCGATTCCCGTCCGCCTCCGCCGTTCAGCGTGCGGGCCTGACGTTTCCGGCATGTCAGGAAGGGCCGCGGGGTGGCCGGGTGTGGCCACGCCGCGGCCCTTCGGTCAGGCTCGGCGGTTGTCCGGGGGTGCTATCCGCCTATCGCGATGGCGAAGATGTGCATGGTCGCGACGCCCGACTGCGCTCTCGCGCTGATGTTCGGCAGGTCGAGGCGGGAGACCTCCTTGTCCTGCAGTGCCACGCCGACGTAGTAGATGGTCGCGGGGGTGTTGAACTGCTGGTTTCCCGGCCGGTTCTGGTAGGGGGCCACGATGGCGGCATCGCCCTCCGGCCTGGGGGCGCCGTACCAGTCGGGGGAGCTGAGGGTGAAGGTCTGCCTCGTGCCGTCCTTGTAGACGACGGTGGCCGGCCCGGACACCGCGCCGTACGTTCCGGTCAGCAGGAAGCCGAGTTTCGCGCCCGAGCCGCTCAGCTTGATGGACTGGCCGGAGGCGATGGCGTTGTCGGCGGTGCCCACCGGGACGGCCGGCCACTTGAAGTCGATCCCGCCCTTGCTGACCGTGCTGCCGGGGGTGACGCCGACCTGGGCCAGTGCCTGGGCGGAGATGCTGCCGCCGTTGCCGTCGAAGGTGCCGACGGCGGTGTTGCCGTTGTCGGTCACGGCGACGTTGGTGAAGTTCTGCTCCAGCGGCGTCTCCCGGCCGTCCCACAGCCGGACCGAGGTCTTGGCGGAGGCGGTCCAGTCACGGCCGGTCGCCTTGGCGGTCAGGACCACGGTGGTCGCCGAGCCGGTCGCGGCGGGGGTGACCTTGAACTCGGCGGTGGCCTCGGAGTCAGGCCGCAAGGGCTTCAACACGACCTGCGCCGGAGTGACGGTCCACCCGTCCGGAACTTCGAGGGACACGCTCGTCCTGGGCGCGATCGGCATGTCGATCGCACGGAGCGTGAAGGTGACCGTCGCCTCCTGGCCCAGCGCGACCTCGGCGGGCGCGTCGAGCCTGACCTTCTGCAAGGCGTACGCGCGGTAGGTGTGACCGGCCTGTCCGGTGATTTCGAGCAGGTCGGGCTCGTCGGTCCGCTTGGTGCGAGCGGTGCCGCCGCGGGTGGCGTCGAGCACCCGGTAGCGTCCGGCGAACATCTGGCCGCGTACCTTGATCGTGCCGTCGCGATCGGGCGTGATCAGGAATTCGTCGGCCTGGGAATCGCTCCACGCCGCGCCGACGGTGTAACCCCCGCGACCCCGCAGGCCTTCGATCCGCCCGGTCGGCCACGCCTCCGGCAGCGCGGGCAGCACATGCAGTTCACCGGCATGGCTCTGCAGCAGCATCTCGGCGATGCCGGAGGTGGCGCCGAAGTTGCCGTCGATCTGGAAGGGCGGGTGCAGGTCGAACATGTTGGGGGCGAGCCTGGCCGGCGTCACGAGGAAGCGGATGAGGTCGTGCGCGCGCTTGCCCTCCTCCATCCGCGCCCAGTAGTTGATCTTCCAGGCGAGCGACCAGCCCGTTCCGTCGTCGCCGCGCAACTCCAGCGTCCGCCGGGCGGCCTGGAACAGTTCCGGGGTGCCGCGCTTGGTGATCTGGTTGCTGGGGTGCAGGCCGTAGAGGTGGGAGACGTGCCGGTGGTTCCGCTCGGTCTCCACCCAGTCGTACAGCCATTCCATGATGTTGCCGCGCGAGCCGACCTTCATCGGCGGCAGCCGGTCCGCGGCGGCCAGGACCTGCGCGCGGAAACTCGCGTCCACACTGAGGACCTGGCTCGCCTCGGCGCACCCGTGGAAGAGGTCGCGCAGGATCTGGTTGTCCATGGTGGGACCGGCGGCGACGCTGGCGTTCGCGTGGTGGGCCAGTTCGGGGGAGTTGGAGGGGTTCGTGACCAGATATCCGAGCCTCGGCTCCTCCACGAGGGTGTCGAGGAAGAACTGGGCGGCGCCCTTCATGGCCGGGTAGTTCTTCCGCAGGAAGTCGACGTCGCCGGTGAAGTTGTAGTGGTCCCAGATCATGGTGGCCAGCCATGCGCCGCCGGTCTGCCACATGCCCCAGAACGCGCCGTCCACGACCGAGGTGGCCCGCCACCCGTCGGTGTTGTGGTGGGTGACCCAGCCGCCGGCGCCGTACTGCGCCTGCGCCGTGCGGGCGCCGGTGACCGTGAGGTCGTTGATCATGCTGAACACCGGCTCGTAGCACTCCGACAGGTTCGTCGTGTCGGCGGGCCAGTAGTTCATCGGCAGGTTGGCGTTGATGGTGTACTTCGAGTCCCACGACGGGGACATCGATTCGTTCCAGATGCCCTGCAGGTTGGCCGGTTGCGTGCCGGGACGCGAAGAGGAGATCAGTAGGTACCGGCCGAACTGGAACAGCAGCGCGGAGAACTGCGGGTCGTCGACGGCGTTGTGCTGCGCGATCCGGACGTCGGTCGGCTGGTCGGCCGCCGAGGTGCGTGGGAGTTCGAGATTCGTACGCCCGAACAGCTTCTGGTAGTCGGCGACGTGCCGGCTGCGCAACTCGGCGAAGGTCTTGCCCTGGGCGGCGTTGAGGTGCCCGAGCGCGATGCCCTGGTAGTCGCCGCTCACGTCCTGGTAGTTCACGTAGCTTGAGCCCATGGAGACCAGCACCGTCACGCTGTCGGCGGCGGAGACCTGAAGCGTGCCGCCGGAGCTGGAGACGGTGCCGCCTTCGGCGAAGGCCCGGGCCAGTGCCTGGAACCGGACCGAGCCGGTGATGCCCCGGTGATTGCCGGACCGGCCGTCGAGCGCGACCGTCGCGCCGTCCGGGCTGGAGCGCGTGTTCTGCTGGGGGCTGTCGAAGGTCGCGGAGAACGTGATCGAGCCGGGCTGGTCGGCGGTCAGCCGGATCGCGATGACCTGGTCAGGGGCGCTCGCGAACACCTCGCGCCGGAAGCGCACCCCGTTCTTGAGGTACGTGGTGGACGTGGTGGCGGTGGTGAGGTCCAGCTGGCGGTTGTACTCCGTCGAGCCGGTGCCGCCGGGGAAGCTCAGCCTGAGGTTGCCGACGGGCTGGTAGGCCAGCTGGCCCACGGGGTTCCCGAGCATCGCCTGGTCGATGAGGTTCTGGGCCTGAGCCCACTGGTCCTCGAAGACCAGCCGCCGGATCTCCGCCAGCGCCGCGGCGCCCCTCGGGTTGCTCTGGTCGTACGGGCCGCCGGCCCACACGGTGTCCTCGTTGAGCTGCAGCCGCTCCTGGTCGACGTTGCCGAAGACCATGGCGCCGAGGCGTCCGTTGCCGATGGGCAGCGCGCGCAGCCAGTCGGTGCCGGCGGACCGGTCGTACCAGAGGGCCAGGTCGTTGGCGGCGAGCACTTCCGGAGGCGCCACCGAAGCGGCTCTGGCCACCGCCGTCCATTGCATGGGGAGCAGCAGAGCTCCGGCTCCGGCTGCGCTGATCGACATCAACTGCCTGCGGGACAGGTCTGGCATGGTGTTTCTCCAAGCGTGGTGCAGCCTCGCCGGCAACCGAAATCGCGCATGCGACGACGAACTCGACAACAGGTCAACTCGGGAGTCCGGTCGAATCGGCAGCGTGGTGAGGTTTGGGGCTGGGGGGGTTTCGGTCAAGTTAAAAGATTTGATGTATCGCGTCAATAGCCGTAACAAAAGCCAACGAAAATCCGCCCATGCGTCGTTCGTCGCCCCTAGACATCCGACCTATCAAGGTTTCAGAATGAGAACCGAGGGTGTGCGGAGATCGCTGGCGGCAATATTTGGCCATGTGAGGCGCGCTTCACATCATCGAGACCGGAGACGGGAAGTCCTGACCGACGACGCCCAGAGGAGACGCGCTCGCCGGAACGCCCGGCGGTAGGAATGGGAGGCCGGGTTTCAAAGGCCCAGGTCATCGGCCTGGCGGATTCGATTTCCTCCCGCCTTCGCCTATGTTCGGAGAGTGGACCCACGCAGGCTCGTGCCGCGTACCGACGCCGTCCTCGCCGACCCCCGGCTGGTCGCGGCGGCGGGGCGGCTCGGGCGGACGGTCGTCAAGGACGCCGTGGCGCGGGCACAGCGGCGCGTACGGCAGGGCGTGCTCGATCCGGGAGAGGTCGCGGACGCGGCCGTGGCGGCGCTCCCGCCGTATCCGGCGAGCCCGCGGCAGGTGATCAACATGACCGGGGTGCTGGTCCACACCAACCTGGGCCGCGCGCCGCTCTCGGCCGCGGCGGTGGAGGCCACGGCCGCCGCGGCGGGTTGCACGGACGTGGAGTTCGACCTCGCCACCGGAGCCCGCGCCCGCCGGGGACGGGGCGCGATGGACGCGCTCGCGCGGGCCGTCCCCGCCGCGGAGGGCGTGCACGTGGTCAACAACAACGCCGCCGCGCTCGTGCTCGTCGCCACCGCGCTCGCCGCCGGGCGGGAGATCGTGATCAGCCGCGGCGAGCTGGTGGAGATCGGCGACGGGTTCCGCATCCCCGACCTGCTCGTCTCCACCGGCGCCAGGCTGCGCGAGGTGGGCACCACCAACCGCACCTCCTACGCCGACTACCGGGCGGCGGTGGGACCGGAGACGGGCTTCGTCCTCAAGGTGCACCCGTCGAACTTCCTGGTCGAGGGTTTCACCGGCTCGGTCGAGGTCGCCGAGCTGTCCGCGCTCGGTGTGCCCGTGGTGGCCGACATCGGTTCGGGCCTGCTCACGCGGGAACCACTGCTGCCGGGCGAGCCCGACGCGGCGAGCGCCCTGGAGGCCGGAGCCGATCTCGTCACCGCGAGTGGCGACAAACTGCTCGGCGGCCCGCAGGCCGGGCTGCTGCTGGGCCGGCGCGACCTGGTCGAGCGGTGCGCGAGACACCCGCTGGCCCGTGCGCTCCGGGTGGACAAGCTGACACTGGCCGCGCTGGAGGCCACCCTGCGAGGCCCCGCCACCCCCGTCCACCAGGCCCTGTACGCCGATGCCGGGCTGCTCGGCGAGCGTGCCGCCGCGCTCGCGGGCAGCCTGGCCGAGGCGGGGGTCGACGCGAGGGCCGTGCCGAGCGAGGCGGCGGTGGGCGGCGGCGGGGCACCGGGCGTGAGGCTGCCGAGCGCCGCGATCAGTCTGCCCGAGCGGTTCGCGGTGCCGATGCGGACCGGGCGGGTCCCGGTCGTCGGCCGGGTGGAGGGTCGCCGTCTCCTGCTCGACCTGCGTGCCGTGCCCGCGGACCGGGACGGTGATGTGCTGAGCGCCGTTCTCGAGGTGGAGCACCGCCGTGGGTGACCGTCACGGCGGCCGGTCGGCGCGTGGCTGATGCACGTCGTCGCCACGGCGGGTCACGTCGATCACGGTAAGTCCACCCTGGTGCGGGCGCTCACCGGGATGGAACCCGACCGGCTGGCCGAGGAGCGGCGGCGAGGGCTCACGATCGAGCTCGGTTACGCCTGGACGGAGCTGCCCTCGGGGGAGCGGCTCGCCTTCGTCGACGTCCCCGGCCACGAGCGCTTTCTCGCCACCATGCTGGCCGGGGCCGGTCCGGCGCCCGCCGTCATGTTCGTGGTGGCGGCCGACGAGGGCTGGATGCCGCAGTCCGAGGAGCACCTGGTGGCGCTGGAGACCCTGGGGGTGCGGCACGGCCTGCTCGTGGTGACCCGCGCCGATCTCGCGGAGCCGGCTGCGGCCATGGAGCGGGCGCGGGCCCGTCTGGCGGCGGGTGGCCTGGGCGGTGCCGAGGCGCTGGTCGTGAGCGGGCGCACCGGGCAGGGCCTCGACGAACTGCGCCGGGCACTGGACCGGCTGGTGGCCGGACTGCCCGCCCCCGATCACCGGGCGCCGGTTCGGCTGTGGATCGACCGGGCGTTCACCGTACGCGGCAGTGGCACGGTCGTGACCGGGACTTTGCCCGCGGGCACGATCACCGCGGGGGACGAGCTGGATCTCGGCGGCGTGCCCGCGCGGGTGCGGGCGCTGGAGTGCCTGAAGGAGCCGGTGGCCTCGGTGACCGGCGTGGCCAGGGTGGCGCTCAACCTGCGGGGCATGCGCGGCCGGGGCGATCCCTGCCGTGGCCTCGCCCTGGTCACCCCGGACGCGTGGACGTACACCGACCTGGTCGACGTGCGCCTCAGCCCGTCGGGACCCGAGGGCGACGGCCCGCGGTGGCCTGGTGAGCCCGAGGTGGACGGCCTCGGAGGCGGTGGCTCACGCGTGCCCGGCGGGGACACCGGGCCGGAGGGCTCCTGGGAACACATCCCCGAGGCGTTCGGAGGCGAGGGGCGTCCCGAGGGCTGGGACGCCGGTGATCTTCCGGGGCGGCTGACCGCGCACATCGGCTCCGCGGCGGTGGTGTGCGACGTGCGGCCGCTCGGTGGGCGGATCGCCCGGCTGCGCCTGGCGGGACGGCTCCCCCTGCACGCGGGCGACGTGCTGCTGCTGCGTGATCCCGGACGCGACCGGGGCGAGGTGCGGGTCCTCGCGCGGGCGAACGTGCTCGATCCTCGCCCGCCCGACCTGCGCCGCCGGGGCGCGGCGCGGGAGCGGGCGGCCGAGTTGGCGGCGGCCCCGCCGGACGCGGCCTCCCTGCTGCGGACCCACCTGCTGCTGCGTACGAGGGATCTGGTGGCGATGGGGTGTGCTCCGGGCAGGCCGGTGTGCGGTGACTGGCACGCCGATCCGGCGCACTGGTCGATGCTGGAGGAGCGTCTCCCCGAGGTGGTGCGGCGCCACGCCTCGGCGCATCCGCTGGAGCCGGGCATGCCGGTGGAGGCGGCCCGCCACGAGCTGGCCCTGCCCGACCGCCGGCTGGTCGCGGCGCTCCTGCGCCCGCCGCTCGCCCTGGATGCCGGGCGGATCGTGAGCGGCTCCTCTGCTCGCCCGGTGCTGCCCGTGCCGGTCGTCCGGGCCGTCGAGCGGCTCGGCGCCGAGCTGTCCGCGCGCCCCTTCCTGGCCCCTGAGGCGGGCAGGCTGGCCGAGCTGGGGCTGGGGCCCCGGGAGCTGGCGGCCGCCGTACGGGCGGGGGCGCTGCTCCGGGTGGCGGACGGGATCGTGCTGCTGCCCGGCGCGGACGTCCTGGCGGGCCGGGTGCTCGCCCGGCTGCCGCAGCCGTTCACGGTCAGTCAGGCCAGGCAGGCCCTCGGCACCAGCCGCAGGGTCGCGGTGCCGCTCCTGGAACACCTCGACGAAAGAGGACTCACCGAGCGGGTCGACGAGATCCACCGCCGCTGCCGGCCCCACGCGGGACAGGGGTCTCGCGGTATCACGCCGGTCACCGGATCCGGCGGGATCGGGAGGCGGATCCCGGAGGGGGATGGCTCCTGATATCGCCGCAACCAGCAGGTATATGGTGAAAAAAGGCGAAAAATCATCTTTGGTTCGGATGCGGTGGTCACCGTTCCCCTCGACCGTCCCCCCGACGGTTCCCTCGACGGGCGGGCCGCTCCGCCGGCGTCACGCGGAAGGGCACACCACGAGGAAACGAACAGGGAGGACGTCATGCCGAGCAACAGGGCCGTCTCGTACCAGGGGACAGGCAAGGTGGAGGTCCGGGACATCGACTATCCCGGGTTCGAGCTCAAGGACGGCCCCGGGGTGAACCCGGCGAACGTGGGCCGCAAGGTGCCGCACGGCGCGATCGTCAAGACCGTCGCGACGAACATCTGCGGCAGCGACCAGCACATGGTCCGTGGCCGCACCACCGCGCCCGTCGGCCTCGTCCTCGGGCACGAGATCACCGGCGAGGTCGTCGAACTCGGCCCGGACGTGGAGTTCGTCAGGAAGGGCGACCTCGTCTCCGTCCCCTTCAACATCGCCTGTGGCCGCTGCCGCAACTGCAAGGAGGGCAAGACCGGGATCTGCGAGAACGTCAACCCCGACCGGCCAGGCTCGGCGTACGGCTACGTCGACATGGGCGGCTGGGTCGGCGGGCAGGCGCAGTACGTCCTGGTGCCCTACGCCGACTGGAACCTGCTCACGTTCCCCGACAAAGAGCAGGCGATGGAGAAGATCCTCGACCTCGCCATGCTCACCGACATCTTCCCGACCGGCTTCCACGGCTGCGTCAGCGCCGGGGTGAAGCCGGGGTCGACCGTCTACATCGCGGGCGCGGGACCGGTCGGGCTCGCCGCGGGCGTCTCGGCGTTCCTCCTCGGGGCCGCCGTGGTCATCATCGGCGACCTGAACAAGGAACGGCTGGAAAAGGCCCGCGGCTTCGGCTGCGAGACCGTCGACGTGTCGCTGGGCGACCCGAAGGACCAGATCGAGCAGATCCTCGGCGAGCCCGAGGTCGACTGCGGCGTCGACGCCGTCGGCTTCGAGGCGCGCGGCCACGGTGGCGACTCCGACAGGGAACAGCCCGCCACCGTGCTCAACTCGCTCATGGACATCACCCGCGCCGGCGGCGCGCTCGGCATCCCCGGCCTGTACGTGACCGGCGACCCAGGGGCTCCGGACGAGGCGGCCAAGCAGGGGTCGCTGTCCATCAGGCTCGGCCTCGGCTGGGCCAAGTCGCTCGCCTTCACCACGGGACAGTGCCCCGTCATGCGCTACAACCGCTACCTGATGCAGGCGATCCTGCACGACAGGGTGCAGATCGCCCAGGCGGTCAACGCCGTGCCGATCCCGCTGGAGCGGGCTCCCCAGGGGTACGAGGAGTTCGACCAGGGCGCCGCGTCCAAGTTCGTGCTCGACCCGAACGGCATGCTCGGAACATCCGGCTGACCGCCCGCACCACACCCTGAGGTGTGGCAGCGCCCGAATCCTGTTCGCCGGCCTGGGCCGAGGGCTTCACCGCGGAATGCCCCGGTTCGCAGCGGCCGGAAAAAGAGGGCCGGAGGGACCCGGGGAAGGAGGCTTGAAGGGCTCGGGAAGGGTCAGAGCGCTTCGACGAAGAGCTCGGCCTCGCGCTCGCCCATGCCCGTCTCGCCGCGCACCAGGTGGATCGCCTGCTCCGCGCGGCCGGCGGCCTTGAGTTCGCGCACGCGAGTGGCGAGGTCGGGCCCGGTGATCGCGACGGTGCGCGGGGACTCCACGGGATGGGCGGCGCGAGCGCGCGCCATGAGGGGATGGCTCCACAGGTCGCGCCCCATGGCCACGGCGTCGACGACATCCTTGGCCTCCTTCAGGCCGAGCCCGGTGTATCGGCGCAGCTCCTTGATCGCCTGGATCTTCTGCCCCTGGCGGGTCAGCCCGGTGACGGTCTCATGCAGCCCCTGGGGCGTCAGCGGCGCGGCGGGCACCCCGCCGGAGACCGCGCGACCGCCCTTCCTGGCCGCCATGACGGCACCGACGACGATCGCCGGGACCACCACGAGCAGGACGGCGACGATCAGCAGCTCGGTGGGCCCGATGTTCGGCATGCCCGCATCGTACGCCGGATCCGCGCGGGTCGTGCGAGGCGATGACGGGTCGGGTGAAGAGGGTGCCGAGGAGCGTCGGGCCCACCTGCCCGAGGATCCGCGCGGGCGGCGTGGGGCGGCGGTGGGGCGGGCGAAGAGGGTGTCGACGAGCGCGTGGCTCGCCTGCCGGGGATGCGCACGGGCCGGGTGGGACGGAACGGGAGGTTTTTCTGCCGGGGAGTTCTCCCTTCTCGGGCAGGCGGTCTTGGGCAGGCGGTGAACACGATGGACGCCGACGGCGGTTAAATGGCAGCGTCCACATGGCAGCGTCCCAACCTGCCCCCCAACGAGCCCGTACCCCCTGTCCGCGACCAAGGTTCGTTCCCCACCCGCGCCCCGTGGGCATCGGATCGAGAGGATCGTCATGTCCGCACACCATCGAACGGGCCGGGTCACGGCCACGCTGACCGCCTGTCTCGCCGCGATGGCGCTCACCGGATGCGCGAGCGGCGACGCCACGGCGCCCCGCGCGGCCACCCCCGTCCCGGCGGGTACGGGAGCCGGGACGGACGGCGGCACCGTGCTCCCGGGCCAGCCGGACGTCAACGGCGACGGCCGGGTCGTCATCGGGGTGCTGAGCCCCGGTGACATCAACGACAAGGGCTACTACCAGAGCTTCGTGGACACGGCGGAGGAGTTCGCCACCTCGAAGGGCTGGACGATCATCAAACGCGGTGGCGTCAACACCAGCGAGGCGCTCAACGCCGCGCGAGCGCTGTGCCGCCAGAAGGTCGACATGGTGGCCCTGGGCGCCGCGGACCTCAGGGACGCGATCCCCGCCGCCGAGGAGCCGGTGTGCGCGAACACCGCCTGGTACGTACCCTCCTCGGACAACGTCCCGCAGACCCCGAGGATCATGCTTTCCACCGACGAGGCGGACCAGAGCCTGCTCGCCGCCGGATACGCGGCGGGCCTGCTGATGAAGGAGAAAGGCGAGACCAAGGCCGGGTTCGTGACCGGGCCGGAGGTCGACTTCACCACCGCGGCGGCGAGGGCCTTCAGGGCGGGTATCCGGCTGGTGGTCCCCGAGGCCACGCTGACGGTCACCTACAGCGGCGACCTCAACGACTCGGCCAAGGCCAAGGAGGCCACCCAGGCCCAGATCAGCCAGGGCGTCAAGGTCGTCTACCCCTACCTGGGCGGCGCCACCGACGCGTCGGCGGAGCTGGCCGACGCCAACGGCGTGCTCACCCTCACCCCGGGCACCGACCGGTGCGCCTCCACCGCGCCCACCTTCGACATCTCGGTGCTCTTCAGTCCCGGAGACTACTTCAGGGCCGCACTGGAGGAATTCGCCGCGGCGAAGCTGCGGATGGGCGTGGAGAAGGTCTGGAAGCTCGGCGTCGACCCGTTCCCCACCGTGAGGATCTGCGAGCCCACCCCCGAGCAGAGGGAGAGGCTGGAGACGTTCATCGCCGACGTCGGCAGCGGCAAGATCGACCCCAAGGCGGAAGTGCGGAGGCTCGGCTCCTGAGATGCGGGAAGACGAACAGGCCGGGGAGCTCTCCCCACCGCCGGTGCCCGCGCTGCGGCTGCGGGGAGTGAGCAAGAGCTACGGCCAGGTGGTGGCCTGCGACACCGTGGATCTCGACGTGTACCGGGGAGAGATCCACGGCCTGCTCGGTGAGAACGGGGCCGGCAAGTCGACACTCATGAAGATCCTGCTGGGACTCGTCCGGCGGGACGCCGGAACCGTCCTGCGCGATGACGAGCCCGTCGACATCGGCAGCCCGAGACAGGCCGCGGCGCTCGGCATCGGCATGGTGCACCAGCACTTCAGCCTGATCGAACCGCTCACGGTCTGGGAGAACGTCGTCCTGGGCGACACCGGGAGGATCGACAGGGCCGCCGCCCGTGACCAGGTGCTGGAGGTCTCCCGGCGCTACGGTCTGCCGGTCGACCCACTGGCCAGGGTCGCGGGGCTCTCCGCGGGCGAGCGGCAGCGGGTCGAGCTGATCAAGTGCCTGCGCGGGGACCCGTCGGTGCTCATCCTCGACGAGCCGACGTCCGTGCTGACCCGGGCGGAGTCGGCCGAACTGTTCGGCGTGCTGCGCCGCGCGGTCCGTTCGGAGAACCGCGCGGTCATCCTGATCAGCCACAAGCTGGACGAGATCACCGCGGCCACCGACCGGGTGACCGTGCTGCGCGGGGGAAAGGTCGTCTTCCGTGGCGCGACCGCGCGGACGGGTCCCCGGGAGCTGGCCAGGTGGATGGTCGGCAGGGAGGTCTCCCCGGGAGCCGAGGCCGCCCTCGGCGTGCTGCCGGGAACGTACGGGTCCGCGAGGGGTGACGGACCCGGGAAGGCCGCGATGACCGAGACCGGTCCCGAGACCGGAGCCACAGAAGCCGCGACGGGGGAGGCCGGGCCGGGAAAAGCCACGATGACCGAGCTCAGGCCCGAGGAGCTCAGGGCAGAAAAGATCAAGGCGGACGAGGCGGGCACGGGCGTCCAGGACCCCCCGGCGCCCGCGCTACGGCTGCGCGGCCTCACCCTCACCGTCGACGGAGTGCCCGTCCTGTCCGATCTCGGGCTGGACGTCGCCCCCGGTGAGATCGTCGGCCTGTACGGGGCCGAGGGCAGCGGCCAGTCGAGCCTGGGCGACCTGCTGTCCGGGCTCGCCGTACCGGACTCGGGGACGGTCGAGATCTCCGGCAGACCGGTCGATCCGAACCGCCCGGGTGCGCTGCACGCCGCCGGGCTCGGCATCGTGCCCGAGGACCGGCACGGTTTCGGGCTGGTGCTGGACATGAGCGTCGCGGCGAACCTGGTCATGAAGTCGCTGGACGCCGTGAGCGGCCGGGTGTTCCTCGACCGGAGGAGGATGCACGCCGTCGCCCGCCGCATGGTGGCCGAGTTCGGCATCGTCACCCCGTCGACGGACACCCCGGTGCGCGACCTCTCCGGAGGAAACCGGCAGCGGGTCGTGCTCGCCCGCGAACTCTCGGCCCGCCCGGCCGTCCTGGTCGTGGCCCAGCCCTCGCGGGGGCTGGACGTGGGCGCCGTAGAGGACATGCACCGGCGGCTACGCGACGCAGCGTCCGAAGGGGTGGCCGTACTGCTGATCTCCACGGAACTGGAGGAGGTCATGACCCTAGCCTCCAGGATCGCGGTGATCTCCGCGGGAAGGATCACCGGCGTCCTCGCCGGCGGGGAGGCCACGGCCGAGCGGCTCGGAATGCTGGTGGGCGGGGCGGGCGCGTGAGAGAAACCCCCCCGAACGCCGGCCGGGACCCGTCCGGGCGCCTGCTCGCCCTCCTCACCCTCGGTCCCGGCGCGTCCGGCTGGAGGACCGGCGTGGCGACCGTCGCGGGCGTGGTCGTGGCGCTCGCCCTGTCGTCGCTGCTGATCGCCGTGACCGGTGGCTCCCCGCTCTCCTCGGTGCGGGCACTCTTCCAGGGCAGTGTGGCCGACCCGACGGCCTGGACCTCCACCCTGCTGTACACGGCGCCGCTGCTGCTCGTCGCCGTGGGCGCGTGCGTCAGCGCCAGGTCCGGCGTGTTCAACATCGGGCAGGAGGGCCAGGTGCTCGTCGGGGCGCTCTTCGCCGCCTGGGTGGGACTGCGCCTCGCGGTCACCGGCCCGGCGCTGCTGGCGGTCGTGCTCACGGTCGCCGCGCTGGCCGGTGGCGCGTGGGCCGGCCTCAGCGCGCTGATGTACCGGCTGCGGGGCGTGAACATCGTGGTCAGCACGCTGCTGATGACCTTCGTCGCCCAGCAGTTCGTCGCGTTCGCGGTGAACACGCCGTGGCTGCTGCAGGAGTCGCGGGTCGGTGACGCCGTCGTCGCGCCGCAGTCCAACCCGCTGCCGGCGAGCGCGCTGCTCGGCTCGATCGGGGAATACCCGGACCTGCAGGTCAACGGTGGCCTGCTGATCGCGGTGACCGGAGCCGCGATCATCGCGACGGCGATCACCCGCACCCGCTGGGGGTTCCGGCTCACCGTGCTCGGACTCAACCCGCTCGCCGCCAGGCACGCGGGCGTACGCGCCGGCGCGCTGGGCGGCGCGGCGCTGGCCGTCTCCGGTGCCTTCGCCGGGCTGGCCGGGGCCGTGCTGCTGACCAGCCCGGTGGGCGTCCACCGGCTGCAGCCGGGCATGGCGATGAACATCGGCTGGGACGGCCTGCTCGTCGCCCTCGTCGCCCGTAACAGGCCGGTGCCGGCCGTGGCGGTCGCCCTGGTGTTCGGCGCGCTGCGCTCCGGCGGCGGCTTCCTCGCCGCGACCGGCGTGCCCTCGTTCGTCGTGGACGTGGTGAAGGCCCTGCTGGTGCTGGCCTTCGTCGCCCCGCCCGTTGTCATCGCCGCGCTCCGGCGCCGCGGGACCGGCGTCCGCGTCGCACGCGACGGGCACGGGGCCGCGCCCGTCGCGGAGAGGACGGCCCCATGATCGGCCCCATGATCGGCACGGACGACGTCTCCACCATCCTGTCCAGCGGGATACGGCTCACAGTGCCGCTCGCCTTCGCGGCGTGCGGGGAGTATCTCGCCGAGCGGGCCGGTGCCATGAACATCTCCGTCGAGGCGATGATGCTGGGCGCCGCGTTCGGCTCGATCGCCGTGGCCAGTGCCACCGGCAGCGCCACCGCGGGGCTGGTCGCGGGCGTGCTGGTCGGTCTCCTCATCGGCCTCGTGCACGGCAACCTCTCCCACCGGCTGGAGATCGACACCTTCGTGGCCGGTCTGGTGCTCAACGCCCTCGTCCTCGGGCTGACCGGCTACCTGATCACGGTCAGCGACTTCGACTCCCACCAGGTGTCACAGGTCAGCGTCCCCTGGCTGCGCGACATACCGCTGATCGGCCCCCCGCTGTTCGTCGAGCGCTGGCCTGCCTACCTGCTGGTCGTCGTCGTCCCGCTGACCTGGTGGCTGGTCGAGCGCAGCAGGTGGGGCCTGGAGCTGCGGGCGGTCGGCGAGCGGCCGCGTGCCGCCGACGTCACCGGCATCCGGGTCAACGCGCGCCGCCGTCAGGCACTGCTGTGGTGCGGCGCGCTGGCCGGGCTGGGCGGCGCGTACCTCGCGGTCGGCGAGGTCGGTTCGTTCAACCAGAACATGACGGCCGGACGGGGGTACATCGTCGTCGCGGCGGTGATCTTCGGCGGCTGGCGGCTGGGACGCACCCTGCTCGGCTGCGCGATCTTCGGTCTCGCCGACGCGATGCGCCTGGCGCTGCCCGCGCTGGGGGTGGAGTTGAACGCGCAACTGCTCATCGCGGCGCCGTACCTGCTGGCCCTGCTCGCGATGCTGCTGCTCACGAACCGGAGCCGCGAACCCGGGGCGCTGGGACGACCCTTCGAACGTGGCTCACCCTGAGCCCCCGGGCGGCAGGGACGGCGGGAGCGGCGCGCCCGGTCTCACGGGCCGGTGTCGGCGCCGGCGCCCGGAGGCGGCGAGGACGGCGAGGACGGCGAGGACGGCGAGGACGGCGAGGACTCTGCCTCCCTGACACGACGCTCCCGCTTACCCCGCGCGATCTCGGTGCCCAGGGCGTCGAGGTGCTGGTTCCAGAAGTGCCGGTAGCGGTCGAGCCACCTGTCCACCTCCCGCAGCGGGGCGGGGTCGACGGCGTACAGCCTTCGGGTCCCCTGAGCGCGTACGGTCGCGAACCCGTTGTCCCGCAGCACGCGCAGGTGCTGCGAGACGCCGGGCTGCGAGATCCCGAACTCCTCCTGCACCACGGCGCTGATCTCACCGGCCGCCCGCTCGCCGTCGGCGAGCAACTCCAGGATCCGGCGCCGGACCGGGTCGCCGAGAACGTCGAGCGCGTGCATGGCCTCACTGTCTCAGTATCGACTTATATAAGTAAAGTCTGACGCCGACGGGATGCTCCGGCAGGCTTCAATGCGCCTGCCACCTGGACGAATGCGCCGCAGAGTGATCCCATGGAAAGGGAGGATGGCCACGGGGGCAGCATCCTCCCATCCGGAGGACACTATGAAGGCCACCATAGGCGACAAACTGATCGTGGAGGGCACCCGCAACGGCGATCCTCGCAAGGTCGGTTTGATCATCGAACTGCGCAACGAGGACGGAAGCCCGCCCTACATGGTCCGCTGGGAGGGCGACGAGCACGAAAGCCTCGTCTTCCCCGGTCCCGACGCCCACGTGATACCGAGCGTGTCGCGGTAGGAGGGAGACACCGCGCCGCCGACCTGCTCCGCCCGGGGTGATTCCCGCCGCGCCGTGCGGGCTACGATCACTGATGTGGAACAGCGCGCATTGGGAAGAACGGGCAGGCAGGTCGGCGTCGTCGGGCTCGGCGCATGGCAACTGGGGGCCGACTGGGGTGAGGTCGGCGAGGACGAGGCCCTGGCCACCCTCGACGCCGCGGTGGAGGCGGGGGTCACCTTCGTCGACACCGCCGACGTGTACGGTGACGGGCGCAGCGAGCGGATCGTCTCGCGGCTGATCAAGGCCAGGCCCGGGCTGACCGTGGCCACCAAGATGGGCCGCCGTGTCGCGCAGGAACCCTCGGCCTACACCCTGGACAACTTCCGGGCGTGGACCGACCGCTCCCGCGCCAACCTCGGCGTCGACACCCTCGACCTGGTGCAGCTGCACTGCCCGCCCACCCCGGTCTACGCGACGGACAGGGTCTTCGACGACCTCGACACGCTCGTCGAGGAGGGCCGCGTGGCCGCCTACGGGGTGAGCGTGGAGACCTGCGACGAGGCGCTCACCGCGATCGCCCGGCCGGGCGTGGCCACCGTGCAGATCATCCTCAACGCCTTCCGGCTCAAGCCGCTGGAGAAGGTGCTCCCGGCGGCGGCCGAGGCCGGGGTCGGCATCATCGCCCGGGTCCCGCTGGCCAGCGGCCTGCTGTCCGGCAAATACGACGAGTCCACCGTCTTCGGCGCGGACGACCACCGCACCTTCAACCGGCACGGCGAGTCCTTCGACGTCGGCGAGACCTTCTCCGGGGTCGACTTCGCCACCGGCCTGGAGGCGGTCCGCCGCCTGGCACCATTGGTGCCGCCGCAGGCCGGCATGGCGCAGTTCGCGCTGCGCTGGATCATCGACCAGCCCGGTGTCTCCGTGGTCATCCCCGGTGCCCGCAATCCCGAGCAGGCCCGCGCCAACGCGGCCGCCGCCGCCGTGGACGCGCTGCCCGAGACGACCCTCGCGAGAGTGCGGGAGATCTACGACGAGCTGATCCGCCCGCAGGTCCACCAGCGCTGGTGAACCGGTGGCCGGTGACCTGACCGTGACCGGCCGGATCAGCTCAGGCGGGCCAGCAATCGCAGGCTCCGCTCCTCCAGGTGGGAGAGGCCGAGCCGCCGGTGCGTCTCGACCGCCTCGCGGGCGTGCTCACGAGCCCGGCCGGCGCGGCCCAGCCGCGCCGCCAGCTCGGCGAGGACCAGGTGGGTGGAGCCCCACGCCGTGCTGCCCGTCCCGGCGACGATCAGCTGGTCGCCGTGCGGGGCGAGCCTGTCGTACAGCTCCTCGGGGTCGGGGACGCCGAGCCCGGCGGCGACCAGGCCCCAGACGGGGATGAGGAAGTCGGCGATCCAGTCGTCCGCGACCTCGGTGCCCCAGCGGGCGACCAGCTCGCGGGCGAGATCCGGACGGCCGGAGTCGAGGGCGGCCAGCACCGCGATCGGGCGCAGCGGCACCAGCGACGGGTCCTCCGCCGAGGCGAGCAGCCCGTCGAGGGTCTCCGCGACCCGGCCGCGCCCCCGGTCGCAGGTGAACATCGTGAGCAGCAGCCGGAACTCCTGCCCCCAGACGCTTGAGCCGTAGCCCATCTTCCCGAAACGGGTGACGAGCGACTCCGCGTCCGCCCAACGGCCTTCGAGGGTGCACCTGGCGGTCTGGGCGATGCGGACCATGGCCTCCAGCTCGGGGCGGCGTACCTCCTCGACCAGCCGTTCGCAGCGGGCCAGATCGAGATCCCAGCCGGTCAGGTCGCCGGCGCGCATCAGGCAGGCCATCCGGAAGACCCGGGCCACCAACTCGGTGGCGCGCGGCAGGTGCGGCAGGGACAGCATCTCCTTCGCGGCCCGCAGCCGTTCGGGGTTGCGGCCCGGCACCCAGCAGGCGAGCAGGTAGTTGTTCAGGGTCCGCGCCAGCAGCGCGGGGTCGTCCAGACCGCGGGCGATCTCCACGGCTCGCGCCGCGTGCCGCTCGCTCTCGGCGCGACGCGGGCCGTAGTGCAGCTCGACGGCGAGGGTGCCCAGCAGCGCGGCCCGGTCGCGGTCGTCGAGCGGCCCGGCCAGCAGGTCCTCGAGCACGGCGACCATCGCGGTGTCGACCACCCCGTAGGGGCGCCACAACCACAGGGCGAGTCCGCCGGAGACGGTGATCGCGGAGATCAGGGCCTCCCTGTCGCCAAGCCGCAGGGCGAGCTCGATCGCCTCCTCCAGGTCCCGGCGGGCCGCCACGGCGTCACCGACCGTACGGCGAGCCTGTCCCAGCTCCGTCAGCAACGCGCACCTGGACCTGCCGTCGTCGCCACGGCCGCCGTCGGCGGGCAGTGAGTTCAAAGCCAGCTCCCACAGCTCGACGGCCTCGGTGTACGCGAGCTGGGCCGTGGCCCGCCGGGCCGCGCGGGAGGCGTACTCCACCGCCTTGGACGCGCCGCCGACCCTGGCGGCCGAGGCGAAGTGATGGGCCAGGGTGGCGGGCTCGGCGCTCGGCCTGGCCTCCAGGCACTCGCCCGTACGCAGGTGCAGCCGGGCCCGCGCCAGGCGGCCGAGCCCGGCGAGCAGCGCGTCGCGCACCAGGGCGTGGGAGAAACGGTAGTCGGGGCCGCCGGGCGGCTCGGCCAGCAGCCCGCTCGCCACCGCCGGTTCCAGCAGGGCCATCACCCGCTCGGCGGGGATGCCCGTGACGGCTTCGAGCACGTCGATGTCCACCTCGCGCCCGGTGACCGCCGCAGCCCGCAGCAGCTCCCGCGTCTCCTCGGGAAGCCTCGCCGCCCGGCGCTCGATGACGTCACGTGCTCCGGCGGGCAGTCCCGCCACCAGGCAGTGCTCACCTTCGCCCTCGCGCAGCCGCAGCAGCTCGCCCAGGTAGAAGGGGTTGCCGCCGCTCCGCTCCAGCAGCACGTCGACCAGCAGGGGATCGTCGGGGATCCGCCGCAGACGCAGATAGGACGACACGTCCTTCGCGCGAAACGGGGACGGCTCCAGGTGCGTGGTCCCCGGCTCCCCGGACAACGCGCCGAGGGTGTCGCGCAGCTGCGCGGGGTGGTCGCCCGGTTCGGGACGCAGCGTCGCCATCACCAGCACCGGGTGGCGGGCCAGCTCGCCCGCGACGAAGGTGAGCAGCCGCAGCGAGGAGGCGTCGGCCCAGTGCAGGTCCTCCAGCACCACCAGGAGCGGGCCGCCGGTGGAGGTCAGCGTCGCCGTCACCCGCTCGTACAACTCGAACAGGGCGGCGTCGGGATCGAGACCGGGGGGAGCATCGGAGCCCGCGGAGACATCACCGTCGGGACCGGGGCCGGAATCGAGACAGAGGGGAGCATCGGAGCCCGCGCTGCCCGGACCGGGTCCGGAACTCGGAAGGGCCGGGCGAGGCTCAGGGCCCGGACGGTCCGGGCCGGGTTCGGGGCTCGGGCCGCGGACCGGTGACGTCGCCTCGCCGTGGAACGGGTTCGTCCCGCCGCACTCGCGCAACACCTGGATCCAGGGCCGGAACGCGGGGGCCGCGCCGTCGACGCAGCGCCCCCAGGCCACCCGGAAACCCCGCCCGGCGGCCTCGTCGGCCGCGGCCCGCGCGAGCCGGGTCTTGCCGATCCCGGCCTCCCCGGTCACCAGCACCACCCCGCCCTCCCCGCGCCTCGCCAAGGCCAGCCGCTCGGCGACCAGGCGCAGCTGCGCATCCCTGGCGACCAGGGTCTCGGCGGTCACGAGGTCACCGCTCCCGTCTCCCGTCGCGGCGCGGGCCGGTGCGGGCGGGACGAGCGCGGCGGGAGACGGCACCGGGTCCGCACCCGGAGACGGGCCGGGAGCGAGGCCGGAGGTCTCCAGCTCGACGGCCTGCTCGAACACCGCCCGCTCCAGGCGCCGCAGCCGCGGCCCCGGCTGGATGCCGAGGTCGTCGGCGAGCAGGGCACGGACCCGGCGTAGCGCGGCGAGCGCGTCGGCCTGCCTGCCGCTCCGATACAGCGCCGGCACCAGCAGCTCCCAGAGCCGCTCCCGGTAGGGGTGGGCCTCGACCAGGGCCTCCAGGTCCGGCACGCACGCGCCGCTCTCGCCCAGCGCCAGCCGTGCCTCGAATCCGTCCTCCACGGCGGTGGCCCGCAGCTCGCGCAGCCGCGTGAGGACGGGCCGGACGAACTCCTGATCGGCGAACTCGCCCAGCGGCTCACCTCGCCACAGCGCCAGCGTCTCCTCCAGCACCCGGAGTGCCTCCCGGTGGTCGCCGCGCGCCAGTGCCCTGCTGCCTTCCTCGGCGCCCGCGGCGAAGCGCGCCAGGTCGACCTGACCGGGGGCGACGGCCAGCAGGTATCCCGGCTCGCGGGTGAGCAGCACCCTCGGCGGGGTGCGCGGCCTGCGGCCGGGCTCCAGCACCCTGCGCAGGTGCGCGATGTAGGACTGCAGGGTCCTCGTCGCGGCGGAGGGCGGCTCGCCCGCCCACAGCCTGTCGATCAGGCCGTCCAGCGAGACCACCCTGCCAGGCTCCAGCGCCAGCATCGTCACCAGGGCACGCTGCTTCCTGGTGCCGAGGTCGAGTGGGTGACCGGTCTCATCGGTGACCTCCAGCGGGCCCAGCAGCCGGAAGGTCAGGTGCGTCGGTGGGTCCTCTTTCTTCATGGCAGCCGGAAGCCTACGTTCTCCCACCGTCAATTTCGTGGCCGGTGGATCCGGTGACCGGCGGGCCCCACGGCCCCGAGAGGCAGTGAGCCGTTCCGCTCTTCCCCAGGCCCGCCGGGGAGGGAAGGCTCCGAGCGTGATGTCGACCAGGTCTCGGGGTACCCGGTGCCGAGGAGGCCGGGAACGGTGCGGCCGTCCGCCGTGCCGAGTCCAGGAGCATCCGAGCCGCACCGTATCGGTCGAAGACTCAGGAGGGCCGTTCGTAGGTGCCGTCTCGGCGGGCCAGTAACTCCGCTAAAAGGGCGTCCCACTTGGCGCCGACCGACTCCACGTCGTAGGTGACGGCGGTCGCCAGAGCGCCTTCGGCCAGCCGGCGACGCAGTTTCCCGTCCTCGATGACGCGGCTGAGGGCGGCGGCGAGGTTGGCCTCGGTGCGCGGCGTGACCAGCAGCCCGTCGACCTCGTCAGTGATCATCTCCTTGGGGCCGTGCGGGCTGTTGAAGCTCACGATCGCCAGCCCTTTGGCCATCGCCTCGAGGATCGTCATGGGGAAGCCCTCGTGGCGGGAGCTGAGTACGAAGATCGAAGCCTTCTCCAACTCGGCGCCGATGTCGGAGGTGGGACCGGGCAGCTCGACCCTCCCCTGCAGTCCCGCCTCGGCGATCTGGGTGCGCAGGTTGTCCTCCTGCGGTCCCGCGCCGAAGATGCGCAGGGTCCAGTCGGGATGGGCGGCCGCCACGGTCTCCCACGCGGCGATGAGGCGGTGGAACCCCTTGAGCTTGGTCATGCGGCCGACGGCGACCACGACCTTGTCCTCCAGCTTGGAGATCCCGCCGGTCATGGGCGGTACGGCGTTGGGAATCCTCGCCAGCTTCCGGGGCTTTCGCCGCAGCGTCGCGCGGTAGTCGCGCATGTCGGCCTTGGTGAGGGTGACGAGGGCGTCGAACCTGCGGTAACGCCGTCTGATGACTTTCTGTACCTCCTGTGACTGTCCCCGCAGGGCCACGTGCTCCTGGCCGATGGTGATGACGCTCGGCAGGGCCAGCTGGGCGAGGGCCAGGTTGAGCCCGGGTCTGGTGGCGATGACGACGCCGGTGTCGACCGAGCGGATCCAGCGGGCCAGTCGCAGGTCGGTCCACACGTTGAAGCGGTGGTAGGCGGCCTCCTGCGGCGGGATGAGCCTGCTCGGCATCTTCGACAGCCGGCCGCGCAGGCCGGTCGGCGGGACCAGCCTGTCGTCGAGGAAGCGGAACCTCACCCTCGGGTCGATGGGGAAGAACGGTTCCTCCGCCTCCTTGAGGATGGAGACGATCTCCACGTCGTGTCCGGTCGAGGCCAGGTAGCCGGCCAGGTTGAAGACCGTTCTGATGGTGCCGCCCATGCCGTACGCGTGCAGGATCAGGATCTTGATCTGGTGTGTGGACGGGGGTGGCGCGGTCCGTTCACGCCTTCGGTTCCTCGCCTCGAACAGCCGGTAGATCGCCTTCTTGGCCTTGCCCGTCAGTGCACGCACCTGTGGGGGTCCCCTTCTCGCAGGCTTCCGGGCTCACACGCCTGTCTCTCCCCGTGGCGCATGCCCCGCTTTGACCCCTATAGACGCTGCGACGAGACGGAAGGTTGCACGGGATCCGCTCGGGTGCGAGCGGATCCCGGATCTCAACTCGACCTCAGCTCGATCTCAGCCGACTCGTTCGACAGTGGGGATCGGTAACGGTGAAAGGGGAGAGGCGATCATGACGATCGGGGACGATCTGCGGCGCGCGGTCAGGGGGCCGGTGCTGGCGGCGGGAGACGAGGGGTTCGAGCAGGCCAGGCGGGCGTGGAACCTCGCGGTCGACCAGCCGGTGGCGGCGGTGGTCGAGGCGGAGGACGCCGACGACGTGGCCGCGCTGGTCACCTGGGCGCGCCTCGCCGGGCTGTGCGTGACCGCCCAGCCCTTGGGGCACGGCGCGAGCGGCGACGTGGAGGGAGTGATCCTGCTGCGCACCGGGCGGCTGGGCGGGGTGGACGTACGGCCGCGGCAGCGCACCGCGCGGGTCGGGGCGGGGGTGAGGTGGGGCGAGGTGCTCGCCGTCGCCGGACCACACGGGCTGACCGGGCTGGCAGGCAGTTCCTCGGGCCCCAGCGTGGTGGGCTACACCCTGGGTGGGGGCCTGAGCTGGTTCGGCCGCCGCCACGGCTTCGCCGCCGACAGCGTGCGCGCCTTCGACGTGGTCGGCGCCGACGGCGTGCGGGCCACGGTCAGCGCCGAGTCCGACGCCGAGCTGTTCTGGGCGCTGCGAGGAGGCGGCGGCGACTTCGCCGTGGTGACCGCCGTCGAGTTCGACCTGCACCCGGCGCCGCACCTGTACGGGGGACGCGTCATGTGGCCCGGTGAGAGCGCCCCGCTGGTGCTCCAGGCGTTCCGGGAGATCACCGCCGACGCCCCCGACGAGCTGAGCGTCTGGTTCGATCTGCTGCACTTTCCCGGAGCGGCGCCCATGGTCGCCGTGGACGCGACGTTCCTGGGAGAGACGGGGGAGGCCCAGGACCTGCTGCGCCGCCTGGACAAGATCGACGGAGTGATCTCGGACAGCAGGGGCCCGCTGCGGGTGGCCGAGCTGGACTCCGTCTGCGCCGAGCCCACCGCCCCCGGAGCGGGGGTGAACCGGGGAGAGCTGCTGACCGACCTGGCCGACGAGGTCGTGGCGACGCTGCTCACCGCGCCGATCGCTCCGCTGCTGAGCGTGCAGATCCGCCACCTCGGCGGCGCCCTGTCCCGCCCGGCCGCGAACGGTGGTGCCTGCGGCCACTTGGCCGAGCCCTACATGCTGGCCATGCTGGGCCTCGCCCCCTCACCCGAGGCGGCCACCGCCGTACGGGCCCGCCAGGACGAGATCTCAGCGGACCTGGTCCCGTGGAGCAGCGGACGCAAGCCCTACACCTCGCTGAGTCCCGGTGAGCGGGCCACGGCCGCGTTCCCCGTCGACGTGCTGGCCCGGCTGCGCGACCTCAAGCGCTCCCGCGACCCGCACGGCCTCATCCGCGCCAACTACCCGGTGCTGCGCTGAGCGGGACGTTCGATCCCCGGCCCGGTCAGCGCAGCAGGGCCCGGCGTAGCGCGACCACCCGTTCGGCGGCGGCCCTGCGGCTGATCTCCGCCTCGGGGATTATCCCGTCGAAGCCGTGGAAGGCCCCCGGGTAGAGGTGGAACTCGGTGGAGACACCCGCCCGCACCAGCCGCAGGGCGTAGTCGAAGCACTCGTCCCTGAAGACCTCCAGCTCGCCGACGTCGATGTACGCGGGGGGCAGCCCCGACAGGTCGGTCGCCCTCGCCGGGGCCGCGTACGGGGAGACATCGTCGCCGCCCGATCGCTCGCCGAGCAGTGCCCTCCATCCGAAGAGGTTCGCCGACCGGTTCCACACGACCGCCTCGACGAACTCGTGGCTGGAAGGAGTGGTGTTGCGGTCGTCCAGCATCGGGCAGATCAGGAGCTGGAACGCGAGGGCCGGGCCGCCGCGGTCGCGTGCCAGCAGCACGGTGCCCGCGGCGAGCCCGCCTCCCGCGCTGACCCCGCCCACCGCGAGGCGCTCAGGGTCGATGCCCAGCTCGGCGGAGTTCTTGGCGGTCCACAGCAGACCCGCGTAGCAGTCCTCGACCGGAGCCGGGTCCGGGTTCTCCGGCGCGAGTCGATAGTCGACCGAGACGATCACGCATCCCAGCGCCGCGACGTATTCGTTGAGGCGCGCGTCCTCCGTCTCCACGTCGCCGAGGATCATCCCGCCGCCGTGGATCCAGTACAGGCAGGGGACGGCGCCCTCCTGCCCGGCGGGCCGGTAGATCCGCAACCGGATGTCGGGATCGCCCTCGGGGCCGGGTACGGTCCGGTCCTCGATCACGACTCGCTCGTCCGGAGCGAGCGGGGGCATCGCCGCACGCGCCGCGTCCAGCTGGAGACGGACGTCGGGCAGGTCCTCCAGTCGCATGGCGCCGAAATCGGCGGCGGGCAGGGGACTCGCCTCGAGGGCGGCGGCCAGTCCGGGATCGAGATTGGGGTGAAGTGCCATGTCGCTCACCTAACCAGAAGACGAGGGACGCCGGTTCACGCGATCGGCTCTCTCATCGATCACACGGGATCCCGCGCAGCCGCACAACCGCGAGGTGGTCGCGACGAGAGGCCGTCACCCGGCTCCGCGGCCTGCCACCCACGCGGTGGGAGCCCGGTGAGGAGGTGACGTTCGGGCGGCCGGGCATCGGCGGGACGGATCGGGCCACCCGGATTCGCGGCGGAAAGAACGCGAGTACGGGCCCGGCAAGCCCGGCGCGCGACGAACGACGAATTCTCCGCGAGCCGCGGAAAACGGCCGTCGAAAACCTCGGGGGAGGAAAGCGCGGATAAAACCACTGGCATCGAAGGCCGCCTTTGTACTTCAATGGAGAAAAGGCCGGGGCATCCGCTCCGCACCTCGGAAAGGATCGACGATGAAGTACGGCGCGTCATCGGTGCGGCAGGGAAGCCTTGAGATGTTTTCGCTGCTCAATGACAGTGCTCCGGCTCCCGAGGGGGCAGGCGGCTAGTCCTTGCGAGGGAAACCGCCGAGCCGCCCAAGACATCGGTCCAGGCGGCTTCTTCATTTCCTGAACCATGGGAGGCTGCTTCGACCAGCGTGCGCGGAAGCCGGTTTCCCCGCTCTCCATAAATTCACGGCGCAGCACGTTTAACGCTTTCACGCCTTCTCGTGGGAAGGGGAAAGGATTCATCTCGGAAGACACGCCGCAGAGGCCGAATCGGTAAGGCAGCCGGTTTCCACCCGGCAGGACGGGGTTCGAACCCCCGCTGCGGCTCTGCCCTGGCAGGAGAAGGGCATGGGACTGGGACTCGGCGACGGGAGTGGCGACCCCCGCCCGGTTCGCAGGCCCGCGGCGCGTCCGGTACGGCCCACGCCAACCGGACCGGACGCGTGACGGAGCGTAGCTCAGCAGGAAGAGCATCCGGTCAGGGACCGGAAGGCCGCAGGTTCGAGCCCTGCCGTTCCGACGAAGCGGTGACTTCCAGCGAAGGCGACCCCGGACGCGACGATCTGAGGCGCGACCACTCACCACGCGCAGTGCTCCGGGACGTCGAGCGAGAACGGTCAGGCGACACAGGCGACACAGTGACATCGGTGACATCGGTGACATCGGCGTGCGTACGGCACGCCCGGCCGCTCTGGCCCAACGGCAGAGGCGCCGGTTTCAGGAACCGGAGGTTCGGGGTTCGAATCCCCGGGGCGGCACGTACACGGTGACGGGCGGGCACACCCGCCCGTCACCGTCGGCAGGGGACTACTCGTCGTGGTGCCAGGGCAGCGGGACGGGTTCGGCGGGGAGGTCTCCGTCCAGGAGATCGGACAACAGGGCTCCAAGGTTGAGGGGGAAGATCGTCTCATCGGTGGTGAGGAGATCGTGACGGGTCCACCAGCGGTGCGCCGAGATCAGCGAACGCTCCAGTTCCTCCTGTCCCGAGACGTCGACGGCGTGTTCGCCGACACGCAGGAAGAAGAACGAGTCGATCGCGGCGATCCGGACGTCTCCGAACCAGGTGAGGCCGGAGGAGCGGGCCACGACGGGCCCCAGGCGTTCTTCCGTGATCTCCAGCCCTGTCTCCTCGCGTATCTCGCGGACCGCGGCGGCGGTCAGTGTCTCGCCGTCGTGCACCCCTCCGCCAGGGGTGATCCAGCAGTGCTCGGCGGGCCACTGCGCGGGGGCCGGGCAGCGGAACAGCAGGAGGCGCTCGTCGGCGTCGACCAGCAGGATCCGGGCACTGGGACGTGAGATCGGGGCGGTCACGTCCTCGATCGTAGAAGAGACCGCCCGCCCGCCGGGGCTGTCAGGCTCCGGCGGGCGGCATGATCGCGGCCGGGTCGTTGACGATCTGGTTGATCACCACGTTCGCGGCGCCCCGGGAGGCGGCGCCGAAGCCGTGGTCGGAGGCGATGAAACGACAGCGGGCCGCGGGGCCGGCGACGACCAGACGCTCCAGCTCCGCCTGGGCGAAGGGGAGCAGCCATGCGGCCAGGGTGGCGAAGTAACCGCCTACGACGATCACGCGCGGGTTGAAGAGGTTGACCAGGATCGAGCCGCCGAGCCCGAGCCAGCGGCCGACCTCCGCGACCGCGACCAGCGTCTGCTGGTCGCCGGCGGCCAGGTCGCGGGCGATCTCGGCCACCCGCTCCTCGGGATCGGGCACCGGGACCGTTTCCAGCCCGTACGCCCGCTCGGGGGTCGCCATGCGCACCAGCGCGGCCAGGCCCACCTTCGTCTCCCAGCAGCCGAACCGCCCGCAGCCGCAGCGCCCGCCGCTCGGGTCGACCGGCAGGTGCCCGACCTCGCCGGAGAAGCCGTCCGCTCCGCGCAGCAGCCTGCCGTTCACGACGATGCCGCCGCCCACGCCGACCTCGCCGGTGAGGTAGACCATGTCGGCCGTACCGGCGGCGACTCCCGAGGTGTATTCGGCCAGAGCGGCGAGGTTCGCGTCGTTGTCGACCGTGACCGGCACGCGCAGCGGGCCGAGGGCGGAGGAGAGCCGGGCGGCGAGCGGCACGTCGTGCCAGTCGAGGTTGGGGGCGAAGGCGACCACCCCGTGGTCGACGTCGACCAGGCCGGGGACCGCCACTCCGATGCCCGCCGGCGCGGCCCCGGCGCGCGCCATCTCCTCGATGGCCTCGCGGGCCGTCAGGCCGAGTTCGCGAAGCGAGCGGCTGGCGCCGCTGCCCGCCGCGTCGAAGCCCAGGCGGCGGTCGACCAGGACGTTGCCGCCGAGGTCGACGCCGTGGACGGCGACGTAGTCGACGTTGATCTCCAGGCCGAGGGCACCGATGTGCGCGCCGTGCAGCGCCACCGCCCGCCGGGGGCGGCCGACCGTGCCGGCGTGGTCGACGCCCACCTCCTGGACGAGCCGCCGGTCGAGGAGCTCGACCATCAGGTTGGAGACGGTGGCCCGGTGCAGGCCCGTGGCCTCCGCGATGTCGGACCGGGAGGTGGACCCGTGCTCGCGCAGGTGGCGCAGGACCAGGGAGAGGTTCGTCCTGCGGAGCAGGGCGGGACCCGCGGCCTGAGGCGTGCCGCCCACCGTGCGGGCCTGGTGCTGCTCCTGGGTCACACGGCCACCTGGCTTTTATTTGTCTCGGATAGAAATTAATTGGATTTGTAACACACAGGTGTCCTGTCGCGCACCGGGGGGGACGGTAACGACTCGGTATCTGTCGTTCGTGTGACGTACACGCGTAAACGCGCGACCGTGTTACGAAAACGTTACGCAGATCGAAACGTTTCGGACCTTGCGCCCCAACCTGGACTGAGCCTTTAATTCGGCCAGTCATGCAAATTAATTGAGGGGAGTGACGTGCACCGTAGCTGGACCGGCAGTCGCAACGGCGGTTCGACGAGCTCGAACAGGTCGGCCGGTACACCCGCCGACCAGGCCACCGTGCGCCGGTCCAACCTGTCCCTGGTGCTGCGTCACGTCAGCGAGTACGGTCCGCGGTCCAGGTCGGTCGTCGCCATGGAGACCGGCCTGAACAAGACCACGGTCACCAGCCTCGTCAGCGAGCTGCAGGCCCGAGGCCTCCTCAAGGAGATCGGGCCCCAGCACGCCGGTGCCGTCGGCCGCCCCGGGCTCGCCCTCGCGCTGGACGGGGCGGGGGTCGGAGCCCTCGGCCTTGAGGTGAACGTCGACTACATCGCCGCCTTCGCCACCGATCTGGGCGGCAGGGTGCTGATCGACCGGCGGGTGAGCTTCGACGCGATGGGCTGCGACTCCGAGCGTTCCCTGACGGAGTTGGCCCGGGTGATCGGGGAGGCCATGGCCGAACTCGACCTCCTGGAGGTCAAGGTCGCCGGAATCACCGTGGCCGTTCCCGGTCTCGTCGACACCGCCACCGGCACCGTGGACGTCGCCCCCAACCTCGGCTGGTACGGCGTCCCGGTGGCGGAGTGGCTGGTACGCGCCGGAGTTCCCCCGAACGTACCGATCAGCGTGGACAACGACGCCAACCTGGCGGCCCTCGCCGAGTTCACCGGCGGAATCGCCTCCGGTACGTCCGATCTCGTCTATCTCACCGGCGAGGTCGGCATCGGCGGCGGCGTGATCTCCGGAGGACGCCTGCTGAGCGGCGCCGACGGCTTCGCGGGAGAGGTGGGCCATGTCATGGTCGACCCCTCGGGCGAGCGCTGCGGCTGCGGCCGGATCGGCTGCTGGGAGACGAAGGTCGGCCTGGCCGCGCTGGTCCGGATGGCCACCCCCGACCACGCCTACGGCATGCACGACGGGGTGATGCGCGACCCGGAGGAGCGGCTGGCCGAGATCGAGCTGCGGTGGGCCGCGGGTGACCCCCGGGTCGACCTGGCCATCGGCGAGGTGGGACGCTGGCTCGGGCGGGGATCGGCCACCCTGGTCAACCTCTTCAACCCGCGCGTCATCGTCATCGGCGGCTACTTCGCCAAGCTCGCCGACCGGCTCATCCCGGTGGCGCAGGCGGAGTTGAAGCGGCTGGGCGTGGAGGGATCCGCCGCCCGCTGCGAATTCGTCGCCTCCGATCTCGGCTTCGGCGCCGCCTCGCGCGGCGCCGCCGGGATCGTCACGGAGAGGGTGCTCTCCAACCCCACTGCCATCGACGTCCGCCTGGCGGCACCGGCACCCGAGAAGGAGCGCGAATGAGACGCCATATCTCGTGAGACCCGGTATCGCCCCCACGAACATCCCGTCCGTCCGGTTGGAGAACCGGATTCGTGACGCCGTCGTTCACGCCGACCTCGGCGGCGCCACGCTGGTGCTGTCCGGCCCGGCCGGACGGGCGGGATCCCAATCGTCCCCTTCTATCGAGTTCCCAGCGAAGTCCCCATCGAGATTCAGTCGTAAAGATCCACGGAGGCCCCCCATGCCCGAGCCGTCAACCGACTCGGCACCCCTCCTCGTAATGCGAGGGATCGTCAAGCAGTTCCCCGGAGTGCGCGCCCTGGACGGCGTCGACCTGGAGGTCCGTGCCGGCGAGGTGCACTGTCTGCTCGGCCAGAACGGTGCCGGGAAGTCCACTCTGATCAAGACCCTGGCCGGTGCCCACCAGCCCGACGAGGGGACGATCACGCTGAACGGCGAGGAGGTGCGGCTGTCGAGCCCGATCGCGGCGATCAGGCTCGGGATCTCCACGATCTATCAGGAGCTCGACCTGGTGGACGGGCTGAGTGTGGCCGAGAACGTGTTCTTGGGGCATGAGCCGGCCCGGCTGGGGTTCGTGAGCCGGGGGGAGTCGGCGCGGGCGACGCGGGAGTTGCTGGCGCGGCTGGGGCACGCGGAGATCCGCCCGTCGCTGGAGGTGGGGCGGTTGTCTCCGGCGGCCAAGCAGGTGGTGAGCATGGCGCGGGCGTTGTCGCACGACACCCGGTTGATCATCATGGACGAGCCGTCGGCGGCGCTTGCCCATGACGAGGTGGGCAACCTGTTCCGGATCATCCGGGAGCTGACCTCGCAGGGGGTGGCGGTGGTCTACATCTCGCATCGGCTGGAGGAGATCCGCGAGATCGGGGATCGGGTGACGGTGCTGAAGGACGGTCGCACGGTCGCGGTGGGCCTGCCGGCCAAGGAGACGCCGACCTCGAAGGTGGTCTCGCTGATGACCGGCCGCAACGTCGAGTACGTCTTCCCCGAGCGTCCCGCCTCCGGCGCCCACGACGGCAAGGCGGAGGTGCTGCGGGTCAGCGAGCTGAGCATTCCCGGCCGTGTCTCCGATGTGTCGTTCTCGGTGCGGGCGGGGGAGATCGTGGGGCTGGCCGGTCTGGTCGGCTCGGGCCGTTCGGAGATCATCGAGGCGGTGTACGGGGCGCGGCGTTTCTCCGGGCAGGTGATGCTGGAGGGCAAGGTGGTGCGCCGGGGCGGTGGCACGACCGGTGCGGTGCGGCTGGGCATGGGGTTGGCGCCCGAGGA
>NZ_JBEZEL010000015.1:207691-285637 GCF_040648855.1 Streptosporangium sp. NPDC049078 | reverse complement strand
CTATCTTATCGGGAGTGTCGGTTTCGTGTCAAACTGTCGGATTTTCCGACCCTCGACTCGAACCCGCCGAACCCGCTAGGATTGCGACCACCCCGTTTCCAGGGCAACCCCTCTAACTTACTCCAACATCCGGTCGTTGTCCAACCGGATCTCGGCGTGACGCATGCGCCCCGACGAAGGGAGATGATCAGAAGGAGGGTCCCGAGGCTCTGGCGATCTCCGCCGACCCCCTCGGGCCTGTGAACTCTATGTACGTCGCCGCACTCCGTCAAATCGAAGTGCGCGCCCTGCCGTGACGTGTTTCCCGGCTGCTGGGTAGAGGGTCCGTTATGACGGACCAAAGAGTGTTGCCCAGGGCGCTCGTCGTACTCCTCTGCACCGCGGGGGCCGTGGTCACCCTGGCGGGCATCAAGGAGATCGGGTCGATCGTCGGACCGGTACTGCTCGCCCTGGTCCTGGTCCTCGCGGTCTCCCCGGTCAGGACCTGGCTTCGCGGGCGCGGAGCTCCCGGGTGGACGCTGGTGGCGATCCCCCTGGTGATCGTGCTGCTCGTCCTCCTGGGCATGGTGGCGATCCTGACCGTGGCGATAGCGCAGATGGCGGCACTCGCGCCCACCTACGACGCGCAGTTCAGCCGGCTCGTCGCGGAGGCGCAGGAGCAGGCGGCCAGGCTCGGCTTCGGCACCCAGCAGATGAACGAGGCGATCAATTCCTTCGACCCAGGAAAGATCTTCGCACTCGCGCAGGGATTCGTCTCGGGGCTGCTGGGCGTCTTCTCCGGACTGGTCCTCATCATCGTCCTGCTTCTGGCCATGTGCCTGGACGCTCAGGCCTTCTCCAGGATCCTCGCCATGGGGGCGGAGCGCAGGCCCCTGCTCATCGGGGCACTCAACAACTTCGCCCACAAGACCCGCCGCTACCTCCTGGTCTCGACGGGGTTCGGGCTGATCTGCTCCGCGCTGGACGTGGCCGCGCTCTGGATTCTCGGTGTGCCACTCCCCCTCCTCTGGGGCGTGCTGGCGCTGATCACGAACTACATCCCCAACATCGGCTTCGTCCTGGGGTTGATCCCGCCCGCTCTGCTCGGCCTCCTGGAGGGCGGGCCCAAAACCATGATCCTCGTGATCGTCTCCTACATGCTGATCAACTTCGTGGTGCAGTCGCTGATCCAGCCGAAGTTCCTCGGTGACGCCGTCGGTCTGTCCACCACCGTCACCTTCCTCTCGCTCATCCTGTGGACGTTCGTCCTCGGCCCGCTGGGCGCACTGCTCGCCATCCCCCTCAGCCTGCTGACCCGCGCGCTGCTGCTCGACAGCGACCCCGGCGGCAAGTGGGCCGTCGCCCTCGTCTCCGGGGAGGTTCCCGAGGACGAGAGGCCCGCGCCGGAGAGGAAGCCGGGCGGAGACGAGGTGAAGTCCTCGCCGCCCGTACCCTGAGGCCATGTATCGCGAGTGGGCGCCGGATCCTCGCCTCGCCGGGCGGGTGGCCTGCCTGTGGGTCAACGAGTCGTCCTCCGCCGCGACGCAACCGGTCGTGCCCGACGGCTGTGTGGACCTTGTCTGGGGTCCGAGGGGAGCGCAGGTCGCGGGACCCGACACGGGGCCGAAACCCGTCCGGATGGTGCCGGGTGACCGATACGCCGGGGTCCGGTTCAGGCCCGGCGCGGTGGGCGAACTGTTCGGTGTGCCGCTCGACAGCCTGCGTGACCTGCGGGTGCCGCTGTCCGACCTCGAATCCCTCGCGGAACTGTCCGATCTGGAACCCCTCGCGGGACTCCGGCCGTCGGAGCCGCCCTTCGACGCCGTACAGCGGGCTCTGGTCGTACGGCTGCGCGCGACGCCCGGACCCGACCCGTCCGCGCCCGCGATCGCCGAGGCATTGCGGGCCGGGCGCAGCGTGCGGGAGGTGGCCTGGGAGCTGGGACTCGGTGAGCGGCAGCTTCTGCGCCGGTCCGTACGGGCCTTCGGCTACGGGCCGAAGGTGCTGCAGCGGGTGGTCAGGTTTCAGCGGGCGCTTGGCCTGGCCAGGCGCGGGGTCACGGCGGCCGAGGTCGCCGCGCTCAGCGGCTACGCCGACCAGGCCCACATGGCGAACGAGGTACGGCGGCTGGCGGGTGTGCCCCTGAAGCGGCTGCTCGATCGGTCCGGTGGCGAGAGCATCTGACCGGGTCCGCGCGGGCCGTCACCCCGGCCCGCGCGCGGTGCCCGCGGCTCGGGGTCAGGCGGTCTCCATCGCGACCGCTCCGCCGCTCACCCGGCTTCGGCCGTCCACGGAGGCGATCGAGACCTTCAGCGTGCTGGGCCGTCCCATGTCCACCCCCTGGATGACAGTGAACTCCGAGGAGCCGGTCCCGAGGACTCGCAGGTAGCCGCCGAACGCGGCGGCCGCGGCCCCGGTGGCGGGGTCCTCCACGACGCCCCCGACCGGGAACGGGTTGCGGGCGTGGAACCGCTCGTCGCTCTCCCGCCAGAACAGGTTCGCCGTCGTCCAGCCTTCGCGGGTCATGACCGCCTTCAGCCGCTCGTAGTCGTAGTCGAGGTCGGCCAGGCGTTCGCGAGAGGCCGCGGCGATCATGAGGTGATCGACGCCGCCGAACGCGACGTGCGGCGGGAAGGCCGGATCGAGGTCGTCGCGGGACCATCCGAGGGCGGTGAGCGCCTCCTCCAGCGCGTCCTCCGCGACGGGCCTGGAGTACGTGGGAACGCTGGTGAGCGTGGCGCGGAGCGCGTCGTCGACGATCTCGGTGTCGACGACGATCTCACCCGCCCTGGTGTCGAAGGCCAGACGCCCGATCCCGAGGCGTTCGGCGAGCGCCACCGAGGTGGCGATCGTGGCGTGCCCGCAGAACGCCACCTCGGCCGAGGGGGCGAAATACCGGACCGTGAAGGCGCGCCGCTCGTCGTCGCGGGCGGTCAGGAAAGCCGTCTCGGAGTATCCGACCTCGGCGGCGACGGCCAGCATCTCCGCGTCGGAGAGGCCGGCCGCGTCGAGAACGATCCCGGCGGGGTTTCCTCCTTCGGGATCGTGGGTGAAAGCGGTGTATCGCAGGATTTCCACGGTGCTCGTCACAGGACCGGAACCTATCAGCCAGGCCAGGGCTCGCCGGAGCCTGCCGGGGCCCCGCCACGCGGCTGTGACGGGGACGCGGACACGGAGGTCAGGCGATGCGGGAGCTCAGGTGGAGGCGGAGACGGGTGTCGACGGCGGTGGCCCCTCGGAGGAGGGGGTGGCGGGTGCGCGGAAGACCCGGCGCTCCCAGGGCATGGCGAGCGCCAGGATCGGCAGCAGCACGATGGACGCCTGCGACCAGACGACGTGGAGACTTCGCCAGGTGGCGGAGTCGAACTGGGTCATGTAGAGGTAGCCGTACCCCGCCCAGAGTGAGGCTCCGATGATCGCGGGCCACGCGAAGCGGGTGGGGCGGGCGATCAGGAACGGCATGAACCACAGGAGATACTGCGCGCCGAGCCTGGGGGTGGTGACCATGAAGGCGAGCAGCAGCGCCGTGGTGAGGTCGATCGGGTCGGCACGGCGCCACAGGAAGGCCGTGATCAGCATGGTGACGTAGATCAGGCGGGTGCCGAAGGTGGCGATCCCCTGGTTGAGGTCGTTGACGCCGTTCATGAGGATGGCGCTGTAGCCCCACTGGCCGACGATCGGGCGGATGTCCTGGATCACCCGGATGACCTCGGGGATCTGGCTCAGCGAGGTACCGGCGAAGATCGGCAGGGTGACGAGGAAGAAGATCGGCGCGATGCCCGTGGCCACGAACGCCACGGCGCGGGCGCGGAAGGTGGGCAGCAGCAGGAGCAGGCCGGGGATGAGCCAGATCGGCCAGCTCTTGGCGCACAGCGCGAGCCCCATCAGCAGTCCCGCGAACAGGGCCCGGCGCAGCGACTGCCGGTCGCCCTCGCGCGGGGTGAGCGCCGCTCGGAGCACCCCGTCCGGGCCGAAGGCGTGCCGTACGGCGCCGGCGAGGCCGTGGAGGGCGACGCTCTGCCGCACCATCGCGACCGGGTTGGTGGTCATGCCCGGCCGGTGGGGGTCGCCGGGGCCTCGGGCGACGACGAAGGCGGCGACGCCGAAGACCAGGGCGACCGGCTCGACCTGGCCGTGGACGGAGGCGACGAGGATGGCGAGCGGGTTGCAGGCGTACTGGAAGGCGCGCAGCGAGGCGTTGGGCCCCCCGGCGAGCTTGCCGACCAGCGGGATCAGCACGATGTCCGCGACCACGGTGACCAGGCGCCCGCCGACCTCCCAGGGGATGCCCAGCCAGAGCAGGAGACCGTAGACGTAGGGGATGGTCGGCAGGAAGTGCCAGCCTCCCGAGCTGCCCAGCACGGGATCCTCACGGTTCAGGACCGCCTCGCCGGCGGGCTTGAAGCTGTTGATGAAGTCGACCGGTTGCCAGGTGTCCACCGCCGATGTGGCCATGATGAGCACTCTGAAGGCGATTCCCACTCCCAGCACGACCAGGAGGGAGGGTCTCCAGCCTTTCCATTGCGCTACCAGGGCGAGCACGACACCGGTGACGAGGACGAACCCCGTGAGAATTGCGTAGTCCATGACGGCCCCTAGCCTGCCCGACCTGGCGACCAGCCAGCCACCCGCATTCCCAAAACGAGACCACTCTGCCAGTTTTACGGCTTTCTGGATCAAGGCCGTCACGACGGGTGACCGTCTCGGGGCGCGGGCGCGCGCAGGAGAACCCGCGGGGCACACCGGGGTGGAACCTCGCCGCCGGAGGTCCGTCTCCTCCGGCGGCGAGGGGTTATCAGCCCAGGCCGTCGAGATAGGCCCGGTGGTTGCGGGAGAACTCGAAGGCGTTGTACCTGTCCCAGTTGATCGACCAGGTCATCAGGCCCCGGAGGTTCGGGTAGACCCCTCTGGGCCGGTACGTCCCGCAGTTCGTCCCCTTGGCCAGGCAGTCGAAGGCCTTCTGGACCTCGGCGACCGTGGTGAAACCGTTACCCGCGAACGGGGCGGCGGGCAGGCCGATCGCGACCTGGTCCTGGCGCAGGGCGGGGAAGACGTTGTTCGGATTGCCCGCGATGGGGAAGCCCGCGAGCAGCATGTCGGTCATGGCGACGTGGAAGTCGTGGCCGCCCATGGTGTGGTACTGGTTGTCCAGCCCCATGATCGGCCCGGAGTTGTAGTCCTGGACGTGCAGCAGGGTCAGGTCGTCGCGCATCGCGTGGATGACGGGGAGGTACGAGGCGGCCCGCCGGTCGGCGGAGCCGTTCGGGCCGGGACCGTAGAACTGGTAGCCCAGCTGGACGAAGAACGTCTCGGGGGCCATGGTCAGCACGAACCGCGTGCCGTACCTGGCCTTGAGGGTCTTGAGCGCGGAGATCAGGTTGACGATGACCGGGGTGGTGGGGGCGGACAGGTTGGTGTCGCCGTTGTCGAGATAGAGGGAGTGGCCCTCGAAGTCGATGTCCAGCCCGTCGAGGCCGTACCTGTCGATGATGGCGCTCACCGACTGGACGAACCTGTCGCGTGCGGCGGTGGTGCTCAGCTGGACCTGGCCGTTCTGGCCGCCGATCGAGATCAGCACCTTCTTGCCGAGTGCCTGCTTGGCCCGGATTCCGGCGATGAACTCGGCCTCGGACTCGACGTTGGGGCATTCGGCGGCCGGGCACTGGGTGAAGCGGATGTCTCCCGAGGTCACCGAGGTGGGTTCGCCGAAGGAGAGGTTGATGACGTCCCAGGCGTTGGGTACGTCCGCCATCCGCGTGTAGCCGGAGCCGTTGGCGAAGGAGGCGTGCAGGTAGCCGACCAGCACCCGTTTGGGCAGGGTGCCGGGGGGTGTGCCGGTGACGGTCGCGGAGACCGCACCGGACTTCGCGGACTCGCCCGAGGCGTTGGTCGCGCTCACCTGGTAGCTGTGCGTCCCCGCACCGGGGCTGTCGGTGTAGGTGGTCCCGGTGGGGGCGCCGACCTTCGTCCCGTTGCGGTAGACGTTGTAACCGGTCGCGCCCGAGGAGGCGTTCCACCTCAGCGCGACGCTCGTGCCGCTGACGGTGGCGGCGAGCCCCGAGGGCACGGACGGGGGTGGCTGGCTGCCGCCGACCGTGACGGAGATCGCGCCGGACTTCGCGGACTCGCCCGAGGCGTTGGTCGCGCTCACCTGGTAGCTGTGCGTCCCCGCACCGGGGGTCTCGGTGTAGGTGGTCCCGGTGGCGGTGCCGACCTTCGTCCCGTTGCGGTAGACGTTGTAACCGGTCGCGCCCGAGGAGGCGCTCCAGCTCAGCGAGGCGGTGGTGGCGTTGCCGGTGCCGGTGAGCCCGGTGGGCGCCGCAGGAGGCTGTCCCTGCCCCGGTGCTCCGTCGAGGACGACGTCGTCGGCCTGGTAGACGCCCTGGCCGTACCAGCCGTTGACGTAGATCGTGACCGAGGTGGTCGAGGCGCCGGTGGTGAACGAGGTCGACAGCTGGACGTAGGACGACGGTGAGGACGCCCATGTGCTGGGGTCGGTGCCACCGGTGCCGGTCGCGCCGAGGAAGACGTAGCCGCCCCTCACCCAGGCCGACAGGGTGTAGGCCGAGGACGGTCTGACGCTGATCGTCTGCTGACAGCGGGCGGTGTCGTTCCCGGCCGGTGTGGCCTGCAGTGCCCTGGTGCCGCTGTGGACCGGAGTGGACACCGCCGTGGCTCCGGAGGACGCCGTGCAGGTCCAGCCGGTCAGCCCGCTCTCGAAGCCGGGGTTGACCGCGATGTTGGCGGCGTGGGCGGGTGACGCGGCGAGCGTCGTCCCGCCCAGCGCCAGTACGGCGATCGCCGCGAGTTTCCTGAGGTACATCCGATTTACCCCGCAAGGATCTTTAGGAGGGTGTTCGTGGGGCACGGCCCGCCCCCGGGCGGGGTGCGGGCCGTGCCGGACGGGTCGTGCGGGAAGCGCGGAGCGTTTCCGTTCCGCGCACGTGCCGGGCGCCTTCGCCCGGCGCGTGCTCCGCGTCGGACGGGCCCGCGCCGGACGTTCTCGTCCTGGGCGGGCCCGCTCCGCGCGGGTCAGAAGCCGGCGGTGACGCGGGTGAAGTCCCAGTCGCTCTGGGCGATCCCGCTGCAGTTGGAGGTCACGCCGCCGCCCGGGCAGGGACGGTCGCGGTTGACCGACCAGTAGGCGAAGCGGGTCAGGCCCTTGGACTTGGCCCAGTCGCGGATCTGGGTCCAGGTCGCGACCGTGGTCAGTTCCTGCTGGTCGGACAGGCCGTTCATGCCGGAGATGCCCATGCGGGCGTACGCCTGCGCGTCGGTCCAGCCGTTGGCTGCCTTGAGCGCGTTCTTCAGGCCCTCCGAGGCGTTGACGGTGGCGGTGTAGATGTTCGAGGCGCCGAAGTCGAACGGCATGATCGTGTAGTTGTCGATCGGCACGGCGAGCGCCTTGGCCTGGTTGATCAGGCGGATGCCGTGGGAGGTCGGACCGGTGGTCGAGGTGCCGAAGGTGACGACGACCTTGACGTTCGGGTTGTTCTGCTTGACGATCTTCAGGCCGTTGAGGATGCGGTCCTGGACGGTGTAGTTCTCGAACTCGTCGGTGTTCTCGATGTCGAAGTCGACGACCGCGGGACCGACGGCGTTGATCACCTGCTGCACCGCTCCGGCGAAGGCCGCCGGGGTGGAGCAGTTCGGGCCGAGCTTGTTGCCCGACCATCCGCCGAAGGAGATCTGCACGCTGCCGCCCGCGGCCTTGATCTGGTTGATCGCGGCCTGGTCGGCGCCGCCGGTGAGCGGCCTCGATCCGTCCCAGGCGGGGTTGCAGCCGCCGCTGGACAGGATGAACGCCATGGTGAAGGACTTCACGCCGGTGGCGTTCATGACGGTCACCGGGTTGGGCGGGTTGCCCCAGCCCATGTAGAGGTAGGGGGCTCCGGCCATCTTGCCGCCCGGGTCGGGGTTGGTGCAGCCGGTGGTGGTGGCGCTCGCCGCGCCGCTCGCGGCCGACTCACCCTGCGCGTTGTACGCCCTGACCGTGTACGTGTGCGAGGTGCACGTCCCCAGCGAACCGATCGTGGCACTCGTACCACTCACCTGCGCCCGCTGCGTCGACCCCTCATAAACCCGATAACCCGTCACGGTGCCACTGGAGGCACCCCACGACAACGAGATCGACGAGTTCGTCGTCCCCGTCACCGACGGAGTACCGGGTGTGCCCGGCGTTCCCGGGACGCTGCCGCCGCCGCAGGCCACGCCGTTGAGCGTGCAGTTCGACGGGGCCACCCCACCCGGACTGCCGTTGAAACCGAAACTCGCCGTCGCCCCCGGAGCGATGGTGGCGTTCCAGCCGACGTTGGTGAAGGTGAAACGCTGCCCGCTGCGACTCATCGCCGCGTCCCAGAAAGACCCGACGTTCGCCCCCGAGGGCAGATCGAAGGCGACCGACCAGCCGTTGATCGCCGTCGTACCACCATTCGTGATCGTGTACTTGCCCTCGAAACCGGTACCCCAGTCCGAGGTTTTGGTGAAGACGGCGGTGGTGGGTGCCGCGAACGCGGGGGTCGCGACCGTTGACAGGCCGATTGACATGCCGAGCGCGGCGAGGACCGCGGTCAGCGTTCGTCGAAATCTCATGGCACTTCCTCGGTTGGGGGGAGGAGATCGGAGGTGCGGGGTCGGGGGTCCCTGGCCCGCCCGGGCGCGTCGTGGACGGTGAGGTGCCGGGCGGGTCCGGGGTCTGAGGTGCGGGGGCTAGGGCAGGGTCGCGAGGTGCGGCTTGACGGTCCTGGAGAAGTTCCAGTTGTTGCTGGCGTCCCAGTTGATCGACCAGGTCATCGCGCCGCGGATCCCGGGGTAGGCGCGCGGCGGCACGAAGCTGCCGCAGCCGGTCCTGGTGGCGAGGCAGGTGAGGGCCTGGTTCACCAGGGCGGGGGCGACGATCCCGCCGCCCGCCGCGCCGGGTCCCGCGGGCAGTCCGAGCGCCACCTGGTCGGGACGCAGCCCGTTCTCCAGCTGGATGCAGGCGAGCGCGGTCATGAAGTTGACCGACCCCTGCGAGTAGGCGAACGTCTGGTCGCAGCCGAGCATGGAGCCCGAGTTGTAGAACTGGGTGTGGACGACGGTGAGGATGTCCTTGATGTTCAGCGCCAGCTTGAAGTACTCGGCGCCGGTGGACTGCATGTCGATGGTCTGCGGCGCCATCGTGATGATCAGGTTCGCGCCCGCCTTCGCTCGCAGCGACCGGAGTGCCTGGCCCATGTAGGTGGAGTTGAGCCCGTTCTCCAGGTCGATGTCGACGCCGTCGAAGCCGTAGCTCTGCATCAGGGCGTAGACGGTGTCGGCGAACTTGGTCGCGGCGGCGGCGCTCGCCACCTGCACGCGGCCCGCCTCGCCGCCGACCGAGAGGATGACCTTCTTGCCACGGGAGTGGAGGGTCTGCACGTCGGCCCTGAACTGGGCGTCGGTGTAGCCGCCGAGGGAGGCGGACAGGCCCGGGTCCACGGCGAAGACGACCTCACCGGGGGTGGCGGTGGCCTCTCCGAAGGAGACCGCGACCAGGTCGTACTCGTTGGGCACCGCCGACAGCCGCAGTTCGACGGCCGGGTTGTCGAAGTTGTGCCAGTAGCCGGTGAGGAAGTGCTTGGGCAGCTGGCCTCCGCCGGTGCAGCCGGTCGTGGTCGCGCTCGCCGGGTCGCTCTTGGGGCTCTCGCCCGCGGAGTTGTACGCCGCCACCGTGTAGGTGTGCGCCTCGCACACACCCAGCCCGGACACCGTCGTGCTCGTCCCGGTCACGGTCGCCCGCACCGTCGACCCCTCGTACACCCGGTAGCCGGTCACCGTTCCCGAGGACGCGCCCCATGACAGCGCCACGCTGTTCGCGCCGCCCGTCGCGGCCACCGCGCCCGGCTTGCCGGGGACGCCGCCGGTGCAGCCGGTGGTGGTGGCGCTCACCGCGCCGCTCGCGGCCGACTCACCCTGCGCGTTGTACGCCCTGACCGTGTACGTGTGCGAGGTGCACGTCCCCAGCGAACCGATCGTGGCACTCGTACCACTCACCTGCGCCCGCTGCGTACCCCCCTCATAAACCCGATAACCCGTCACGGTGCCACTGGAGGCACCCCACGACAACGAGATCGACGAGTTCGTCGTCCCCGTCACCGACGGAGTGCCTGGCGTACCCGGGATGGTGGGAGTACCGCCACCGCAGGCCACGCCGTTGAGCGTGCAGTTCGACGGGACCACCCCACCCGGACTGCCGTTGAAACCGAAACTCGCCGTCGCCCCCGGAGCGATGGTGGCGTTCCAGCCGACATTGCTGAAGGTGAAACGCTGCCCGCTACGACTCATCGCCGCGTCCCAGAAAGACCCGACGTTCGCCCCCGAGGGCAGATCGAAGGCGACCGACCAGCCGTTGATCGCCGTCGTACCACCATTCGTGATCGTGTACTTGCCCTCGAAACCGGTACCCCAGTCCGAGGTTTTGGTGAAGACGGCGGTGACCGAGGCGGCCTGGGCGGGTAGCGCGACCGTCATCGACAGGAGCAGTGCCGCCAGTGCGACGAGAGAACGAGCGATGGCGTGTGGTTTCACGTTGACCTCATGCGTTTCGTGGGGTGACCGTACGGCCCGCGCCGCGCGAGGGGGGTGCGCGGATGTGGCGCGGGCCGTACGGCGGGGTGGGCTCGGTCTCGCCCAGGGACGGGGACCGTTCCGTTGATCGGCGCGGGGCGCCGGGGACCGCCGGGATCGGCGGGGCGTCACCGGCTCGTGGCTCCCGGACGGCGGTGCTCGGCCGTGGCTCGCGGGCGCCGGCCTGAGTCCTCGGGGCGGGCGACGGCGGCGCCGATGAGCGCCGTGCGGACACCCGTATCGATGGCGGGCGTGGCGAGGGCCGCGACGGCGAGGAGGGGGACGGCCGTGACGCCGGGCGTGGGCAGGCCTCGGCGAGGGCTTGCAGCCGCAGTCAGGACGGGTGGGGAAAGGGCGCGCCGCATGATCGCTCCGATGGACGTGGAACCTGGGGGGTGAGGCGTCCGGACGGTCGGACCTTCGGTGGCGACGGCTGCCGCCGTCGGGTTGTCGCAGCTAGGGGTCGAGGGGAGGGGACGCGCGAGCCATGGGCACCCCCGGTAGGCACTTCTTTTAGGAAAGTTTCCTAAGAGTTGTCGTGATCGTAGCCTTGACACACCCCTGACACAAGGCCCAAAAAAACGTCGGACGCTCACGCCGTCCGGGAAACACGGGGGAGGAAGGGCGTCGGCCGCCGACGGGCGCGGGGGCGCCGTTCGTCGACTTCGGCGCGAGGCCGGCTATCAAGGACTCCGGGTCGCGACGGCGACACCGACGAGCGAGACGAGTGGCCCGAGATCGGCTATCGCGAGGTCTGGTTCGCCTTGATCGCGACGCTGACGAGCGAGAGGAACAGTTCGGCGTCGGCCCGGCCCTCGATGGACATGGCCACCCACCCGTCGTCGGCTCCGGGGGTGACCCGGCGGCAGTCGGTGAGCACCCGCGCCCATCGGTCGATCACGGGTTTGGTGAGGAGCAGTTCCGCGGTGTGGTCGCCGGACATCCTGACGATCTCCCGGCCATCGGCCCGGAACCCGAGCCCTTTTCTGGTGCGCTTCAGCGCCAGGGCCGGCCAGCGGAGGAGCTGGGCCGCCACATTCTCGACACCCTCGGTGGAACGGCGGGACGCGTGCGTGCGCAGCACTGCCATGTCTCTCATCGTCGCGGACCGGACACGATCGGGAAAGCTCCTGTTTCATAACCGTTACCGGCGTAGTGATCCTTCTGGAGAATCGTAATGATCCTCACCGTTCTCAACCGTTATTGCAGTGTTATTGAGTTGTTTTCGCGAGAGCACGAACCGGCGTCGGGTACGGTGAGTGCCCGGTGAACACCGGAGGTAGCCCTTTCCAGCACCCCCTGCGACGACTGACATGTTCGTGTCATGCCGGGGTAGGCGTGAGCGTCCAGCGTCTGCCGTCGCACCAGCCCGTGGAGCGTCAATGAGCCACCAGCCCATCGTCCTCCCGCGTCTCGCCGCTCTGGCCAGGCAGGCCGCGCCGAGACTGCTGGAGGGCGTCGTCGCCCCCCTCGCCGTCTTCTACGCCGCCCTCGCCCTCCTCGGCCTCAAGGGCGCGCTGATCGCGGCGGTCGCCTGGGTGTACGCGGGGGTGGGGTGGCGGCTGGTCCGGCGGGTCCCCGTGCCGGGGACGATGATCCTCGCCACCGTCGCGATCACCGTGCGGGCGCTGCTGGGGTTCTGGACCGGGAGCGCGGTGATCTACTTCCTGCAGCCGGAGCTCGGGACGATCTGCATCAGCGTGCTCTTCCTCGCCTCGGTGCGCCTCAACCGCCCGCTGGTGCAGAGGCTCACCCTCGACTACATCCACCTGCCCTCCGCGGTGCTGAGACACGAGCGGGTCCGCCGCTTCTTCGCCCGCATCACCCTGCTGTGGGCCTTCGTGCTGCTCGCCAACTCCGCGGTGAGCATCTGGCTCCTGCTGCACGAGTCGATCGGCACCTACCTGCTGGTCCGCACCAGCGCCGTGGCCGTGATCAGCGGCCTGGCCGTGGCCTTCTCCCTGTACGCCTTCCGCCGGATGCTGAGCCGCCTGCACCACGACCCCGTCGCCACCCCGGCCATCGCCGCCCCGCCCGCCTAGCGCCCGGACTCCCGCCCGCCCCTGCCCCCTGACCGCTCGGGTTCCCGCCCCGCGCGGCCGTCGCCGCGCCGGTCACCCGGTGTCCGGGGCGGGGTGGACGCACGGTGTTCGGAGCGTCCGGAACGGTCAGCGCCTCGCCGGGAGCCGTACGGCGGGGCGGGCGGCGAGTACGGCGGCGCAGACGGCGAGGGCCAGGCAGGCGGCGATCACCCCCAGGATGAGCGGCCACGGCACCACGAGGGGGACGTCCGCGCGCATCGCCGTGGCGAGGGCGCCTCGCATGCCCAGCAGCGCGGGCAACGCCACCACGAGCCCCAGCCCCGCGCCGAGCAGCACCACGAGCGCCGACTCGGCGGCCACCGTCCCGAGCACCTGCCGTCCCGTCGCGCCCGACAGGCGCAGCACCGCGAGGTCGCGGACGCGCCCGGCCGCCGACATCACCATCGTGTTCACGATCGCCACGCCCGCGTAGGCCGTGGACACCACGACGAGGAGCACGGTCGCGATCCACACGAGCCGGTCCTCCTCGGCGTCCGCCTCCGCCGAGTAGGTGCGGACGTCCACCGCGCGTGCCCCCGGACCCGGCGGTGCCGGGGCGCCGGCGACGTACGCCTCCTTGGCGAGGGTCGTCGCGTCGTGCCTTCTGAACAGTTCGCGGGACAGCAGGACGTCGGCGCCCGCCCCCCGGACCACGCCCGCCACCGTCGGTGACGCCGAGGTGCCGTCCTCGAACGACACCGGCAGCGGCGAGCCCGGCCGCAGCCCCCGGTCCTCGGCCAGCCAGTCCGCCACGAGCACCCGGTCGGCGTCCCTGAGCGCGTCGAGCGAGCCGGACACCACCTGGACGTCACCCGCCGACTCCAGGAGTTCCGGGGTGGCGCCGATGGCGCTCAAAACACCGCCGTCCGGCTCGAAAAGGGCGCCGAACAGGGACGATCGTGCGCCTGAGGCCGACGCCGCCGTATCCGTGAGCCCCGGCGTACCGTCCGGCACGATCACCGCGTCCGCCCGGATCGTGGTGGCGCGCACCTCGGCGAACGCCGCGGCCGTCGTCCGCACCATTCCCGTGATCAGGATCGCGCAGCCCACCGTGACCAGTACCGGGGTGGCCGTGGCCGCGGTGCGGCGGACCGCGGTCAGCGCGTTCTCCCTGACGAGCGTCCCGGTCGCGCCCCGGCCTCGGGCGAGCGGCCACGACACCAGCCGCGCCACCGGCGGCACGATCGCGGGCGAGAGCAGCGCCACCCCCGCGATCACCCCCATCGCCGCGACCAGGCCCGACAGCGCGAACCCCTCAGAGCCGTCCGAGCCCCACGCGTCGACCGCGGCCACCAGTCCCAGCGCGCAGCACACCGCCCCGGCGATCCACCGCGCGCGCGGCATCGGCCGGTCGTCCACCTCGGCCTCGCGCAACGCCTCCAGCGGACGCACGCGCGCGGCCCGCCCGGACGCCGACCACACCCCCGCCAGCGTGACGACCACCCCCATCGCGAACGAACCCGCGAGCGGCGGCACCGACAACCGCACCGCGAAGCCCGGCGGTTCGAACCCGGCCGTGACCAGCACGTCCCCCAGCACGGGAGCGAGCGACGCTCCGGCCGCCACCCCCGCCGCCGTCGCGATCACACCGACCAGCAGCGCCTCGCCGTACACCATCCGCCGCACCTGGCGCGGCGTCGCGCCGACGGCGCGCAGCAGGCCGAACTCGCGCCGCCGCTGCGCCACCCCCACCGCGAACGTCGAGCCCACGACCAGGATCGACACGAACACCGACAGCGTGGCCATCCCGGTGAGGACCTGCAGGCCGATCCATCGGGTCCGCTCGTGCTCCCGCGTCTCCAGGACGTCGCGCCCCTCCCCCGTGCGCACCACCCCGGACGCGCCGGCCACCGTCCGTGCGGCCGCGGCGACCGCGAAAATGTCCGCCCCCGGCTCGGTGACCAGGCCGATCGCGCGCACCCCCGCCGGTACGCGGGCCGCCTCGGTGTCGCTCAGGTACACCCCGGGCCCGTTCACCGTGCCGGACACCGTGTACGTCACCGGCCCGTGCGCGGTCAGCACCCGCACCCGCGCCCCCGGCGCGAGCCCGAGCGACCGGTCCAGCGCCACCTCGCCCTCCCGTGGCGCGGCGCCCGCCGTCAGCGTGTACGGCGCCAGCGCCGCCGCCGACCACGCGTACCCCCGGTCACCCGCCGCCGGCCTGCCGTCGACGACCGGCTGCGCGTAGAACATCCGATCCGGTACGGCGTGTGCCACCCCGGGGATCGCGCCCAGCCGTTCCCGCAGCGACGCGACCGTCTCCGGCGACCAGGGAGGATCCGGGGCGAAGTTACCGTCGCCCCGCTCGATCGCCGGCACCGAGACGAACACGGGCGTCCCCGCCAGCCGGTCGGGCACCCTCGCCCCGGCCGAGGTGAGGGCGAGGACGCTCATCGACACCGTCGTCATGCCGAGAAAGAGCACGACGAACCCCCCGGCGAAGGAGTGCCACCGCTCCCGCGATGTCGCGAAGGTCAGCACGGCACGACCTCCAGTGCGGCCATCCGGGCGGCGACGATCTCGGCGGTGACGGTTCCGGTGTACTCGTCCACCACGCGCCCGTCGGCGAGGAAGAGCACCCGGTCGGCGTAGGAGGCCGTCACCGGGTCGTGCGTCACCATGATCATTGTTTGTCCGTGGTCGTCGACGAGCCCGCGCAGCATGCCGAGGACCTGGTGCGACACCCTGGTGTCGAGCTGGCCGGTCGGCTCGTCGGCGAACACCACGGCGGGCCTGGTGATCAGCGCCCGCGCGATGGCCACGCGCTGCTGCTCGCCGCCGGACAGGCCGCTGGGCCGGTGCCCCGCCCGGTCCGCGAGGCCGACCTCCGCCAGCGCCGCCCGGATCAGGCCGGCCGGGGCCGCGCGGCCGGCCAGGCGCAGCGGCAACGCGACGTTCTGCTCGGCGGTGAGCGCGGACACCAGGTTGAACGCCTGGAAGACGAACCCCACCCGCTCGCGGCGCAACAGGGTGAGGCCGTTCTCGTTCAGCGAGCCGAGGTCGGTGTCCTCGATGGCGACCGTGCCGTCGGTCGGCCGGTCCAGGCCCGCCGCGCAGTGCAGCAGGGTGGACTTCCCTGATCCGGAAGGCCCCATGATCGCCGTCAGCGTGCCCGCGCGGAAGCTCGCCGTCACCCCGTCGAGGGCCTTCACCGGGTGGGCGGCCGTGCCGTACAGCCGGCGCACCGCCCGCAGCCGCACGGTCTCCCTGTGATCTGTCGAGTGCATGCCGTTCAGCAAAGCCGCCCGTGCCGTGCCGGCGCATTGGCGCAGGGGCGAGAGGTGAGGGTAGACCTGGCACTACCGCGCCCGCACCCCCGGATCGGTTAACGTCGGAGGGTGTTCGCCCGTACTGCCTTGGCGGCGATGACCCGCAGGCCGTCGGTGTTCCTCCGCTCCTCATGGCCCTGGCGTTCGCTCGCCTACCTGCTGTGCAGCGCGATCCACGCGGTGGCCGCGTGCGTGATGATCTACGCGGCCTACGCCTACGGCGTCGGGTTCGCGACCGTGGCCGGGCTGTTCGCCGTGATCGTGCTCACCCTGCCGTCGGGGGCGTTCGAACGATGGCGGCTCCGGTTGGTGGACGGCGCGCCCGTGCCCGATCCGCACCTGAGGCCACCGCGCCCGGGGCCGTGGGCCTGGCTCACCACCCGCCTGCGCGAGCAGGCGACCTGGCGGGAGCTGGGGTTCACGGTCGTCGCGGTGTCCGTGATGTGGCTGATGGACCTGGGACTGGTCTCGTCGGCGCTCTGGCTGCCGCTGCTGTTGATCTCCGGGCCTTTCCAGCCGGGCATGGACCCGTTGGACGGCGTGCCGCTGTTCGTCGCCGGGCTGCTGCTGTTCCCGCTCTTCGCCTACATGACGGCCGCGTGGGCGGGCACCCGGGCCCTGATCACGCGGGCCGTCCTCGCGCCGGGCCACACAGAGATCATCCGCTCCCGCGCCCGGCTCGTCGACGCGTTCGAGGCCGAACGCCGCCGGATCGAGCGCGACCTGCACGACGGCGCCCAGCAGCGACTGGTGTCCCTCAGCATGAGACTCGGCCTCGCCCGGCTCGACCTGCCGCCGGGGTCGCCCGCCGAGGCGCAGATCGTCGAGGCGCACGAGGAGGCCAAACGCGCCCTCGCCGAGCTGCGCGAGCTGATCCGGGGCGTCCACCCCCAGGTGCTCACCGACCGGGGGCTGGGCGCGGCGGTACGCGATGTGGCGGGCCGCTCTCCCCTCCCCGTCCACGTCGACGTCTCGCTGCCCTGCCGGTTGCCGTCCCCGATCGAGGTGACCGCCTACTACGTCGTGTCGGAGGCGCTCGCCAACATCGCCAAGCACAGCCTGGCCCGGCGCGGTTTCGTGTACGGCCGGCTCCTCGACGGCACGCTGGTGCTGGAGATCGGCGACGACGGGGTGGGAGGCGCCGACCCGGCCGCCGGGTCGGGGCTCACCGGGCTCGCCGACCGGGTCGCCGTGACCGACGGCGTGATGACCCTGTCCAGCCCGCCCGGCGGGCCGACGTCGCTACGTGTGGAGATCCCGTGTCCCGTCTCCGGATAACCCTCGCCGAGGACGGCGTGCTGCTCCGCGAAGGGCTCGCCGGGCTCCTCGACCGGTTCGGCCACGAGGTGGTCGCCTCGGTCGGCGACGGCGAGGCGCTGATCACCGCCGTGGCCGAGCACGAACCCGACATCGTCGTCGTCGACGTGCGCATGCCGCCCGGCTTCACCGACGAGGGACTGCGCGCCGCGCTCGCGCTGCGCGCCTCCCACCCCGGGCTCGCCGTCCTGGTGCTCAGCCAGTACGTCGAGCAGACCTACGCGGCCGAGCTGCTCGACTCCGACGGCGGCGCGGGGATCGGCTACCTGCTGAAGGACAGGATCGGCGAGGTACGGGAGTTCGTGGACGCGGTGGAGCGGGTCGCCGAGGGGCACACGGTCGTGGACCCGGAGGTGGTGCGGCAACTGCTCGGCCTCCGGCGCGGGCCGCTGTCCCGGCTCACCCCGCGTGAGCGGGAGGTCCTCGGCCTGGTCGCGGAGGGCCGCTCCAACGCCGCCATCGCCCGCGCGCTGGTGGTCACCGAGGCGGCGGTGTCCAAGCACATCGCCGGCATCCTCACCAAGCTCGACCTGCCCGTCGCGCAGGACGACCACCGCCGTGTCCTCGCCGTCCTCGCCTATCTCCGGGGCCGGCCGGGCGGCCCGGAGGCGGAGCGACCGCGGCGACCGCTCCGCCGTTGATCACGCCTCCTCGATACGGCCGGCGCGGGGAGCTCCGACGCTGACCGCGCCTCCTCGATACGGCCGGAGAGCTCGGGGAGAGACGGCTCCCCGGAAGGCGCTTCCCATCCCTCGTGCCCCACGCCGATCGAACCCCGCTCCCCCGGACGCGAAACCGCCGCGCGGTAGTTCCGCGAAGAAGCGGGCAGGGGGGTTCTATGGTCATCACACAGCAACCGAAACGCTGGGCCGGCCTGCCGGTGTTCGTCGTCGCGCTCGTGCTGGTGGCGGTGGTGGGGTCGCTGGCGGCCGGGAACGCCGGCGGTGAGTACCTGTCGCTGGAACGGCCGCCGTGGGCGCCGCCGCAGTGGCTGTTCGGCCCGGCCTGGACGTTCCTCTACATCCTGATCGCCCTGTCCGGCTGGCTCGCCTGGTCGGCGGGCGGCCTCACCCCGGCGCTCGGCGTCTACGCGGTCCAGCTGGTCCTCAACGCGGCCTGGACGCCGCTGTTCTTCGGCGCCGGGCAGTACGGTCTGGCGTTCGCGGAGATCGTCGTCCTCTGGCTCGCGATCGCGCTCAACATCGTGATGTTCCGGCGGATCAGCCGCCCGGCCGCCTGGCTGCTCGTGCCCTACCTGCTCTGGGTGACGTACGCGGCCTCGCTGAACTTCGCCGTCTGGCAGCTCAACTAATGGGACCTGAGCCCTCTTCCCGAGGGGCGCCGTGAGCCGGTGGGGACACGATCGTCCTCGTGCGATGTGACCGGCTCTGTCCGGTTTCCAAGGTCGGCTTCCCGAGGGCTTTCCCGGACGGTTTCTCAGGGGCGGGGAGACAGGACCCTGGTGCTCTTCAGGGACGTGTCATGAGGAACACCGGGGTGCTCCCCGATGTCCGGAAAGTACCGGGCCGTCAGCCTGCTGGGTGAGACATCCGCGACCCCCGGCTGGAGCCCGACGTGACACAGGCCATCCTCGACGCCCTGCACGATGTGATGACATCTCCCTGGATCTACCTGGCGCTGTTCGCGCTGGCGATGCTCGACGGGTTCTTTCCCGTGGTCCCGGCGGAGACGTCCGTCATCACCGCCGGGGTGTTCGCCGCCGCCACCGGGGCTCCCGACCTGCTCCTGGTGATCGTGGTGGCCGCGCTGGGCGCGTTCGTGGGCGACCACGTCTCGTACGCCATCGGGCGTACCACCAACGACCGGCTGCGCAACGGCAGGCGCAGCCGCCGGGCGTTCGCCTGGGCGGAGAGTGCGCTGGCCGAGCGGGGCGGGCTCGTCCTCGTGGTGGCCCGCTACATCCCCGGCGGCCGGACCGCCTGCACGCTGACCATGGGCGCGGTCGCCTATCCCCGGCGCTCGTTCGCCCTCTTCGACGCCCTCGCCGCGGTGAGCTGGGCGATCTACTCGGGACTGATCGGCTACGTGGGCGGCGCGGCCTTCGAGAACGACCCGATCAAGGGTCTGCTCCTCGGTCTCGGCATCGCCCTGACGATCACCGTCGTGGTCGAGGCCGTCCGCCACCTCCGCCACCGCCGTACCGCGCCGCGCGTGGAGAGCGCGCCGGTCACCTCGGGTGAGCGACGCGGCGGCGCGACCGCCTGACGCGGAGGCGTCCGGACACGAGGATGCCGTCGGCGACGTCGGCCTCGGTCTCGGGTTCAGGTTCGGATTCGGCGGTGAGGGAGGCGTTCCCGGCCTGGTCGAGCCCGCTCAGGAGCGGCCCGCGAGGCGAAGGCCCCGACGCGAATCTCGGGGAATCCCCTGCGAAGTCAGGGAGAACCCCTATGGCTCCGCTGCCCGCCCGCGCGGGACGCTTCGACTGTTCACCACAAGCCCCTGAACGGACGCCTCCACGAGGTGATCCGGTCATCTCGCCATGGCTTCATCTGCTTGGGAGGAGTGCGCATGACTGTGCTGGCGGTCGGCCTGGCGTTGCTGGGATCCCTGTTCTTCGCACTCGGTGCCGCGCTGCAGCAGTTCGAGGCGGCGGGCACGCCCCACGCCGGCCTCGGCCGTCTCACCCGGCGCCCCCGATGGCTGCTCGGCGGCCTGGCCATCGCGGGCGGCACGGCCCTGCACATCGTCGCGCTGAAATACGGCCCGCTCACGCTGGTGCAGCCGCTGGGCGTGGCCAGCCTCCTGTTCGCCCTGCCCTGCGCCGCGGCCCTGCGACACCGCAGGCCACGGCCCGGCGAGCTGGCCTCGGCCGCGGTGATCGCCGTCGGGCTGATCGGCCTGGTGATGGTCGTGCCCGAGCACGCGGGCAAACCCCACCTCAGCACCGGGGAGGCGGTGGCCCTGCTCGCGGGGGCGGCCACCGCCGCCCTGATGCTGTGGGCCCTCGCCAGGCGGGTCTCCCCCGCCGCGCGGGCCTGCCTGCTCGCCGTGGGGGCGGGCGTGCTGTACGGCGCGACCGCCACGCTCACCCGCGTCCTGGTCGACGGCGACTGGGAGTTCTGGTTCCTGCTCGCCGTCCCGATGCCCGCCCTGATCGCGCTGGTACTGCTCCAGCGCGCCTACGCCGTCGGCCACTTCGGCGTGGCGTTCGCCGCCCTGCAGGTGGCCGACCCCCTCACCGCCGTCGCCTTCGGTGCCCTCCTGCTCGGCGAACCCCTGCCGACGGGTGCGGCGAGCGCGCTCACCGCACTGGTGGCCGCCGCCCTCGTCGCGGGCGGAACCGTCGCGCTGGCCCGTACCACCCCGATGTCCCCCCACATGACGTGACAGCACGACGAACGGAGCCTTGATGGCCATGTCAGCCACCACCCTGCAGCCCTCGGTAGCGGGTCCCGCCCTCCTGCCCACCCGGCCCCGCCGGGTGCTGATCGGGGCCGACACCTACCCGCCGGACGTGAACGGTGCCGCCTACTTCGCCCACCGGCTCGCCCAGGGACTGGCCGAGCGGGGGAACGAGGTCCACGTGGTGTGCGCCTCGGACGAGGGACCGGCCAGGACCGATCACCTGGACGGGGTGACCGTGCACCGGCTGCGCTCGGCTCCGGTGCTGGTCCACCCGACCATGCGGGTCACGGTGCCGACCCGGCTGGACCGGCTGATCGACAGGATCGCCCCCGACGTCGTCCACGTGCAGGCGCACTTCGTCGTCGGCCGCGCGGCCATCTCCGCCTCCCGGCGCGCGGGCGTCCCCGTCGTGGCGACCAACCACTTCATGCCGGACAACCTCTTCCAGTTCGCGCACATCCCCGGCCGCCTCCGCGAGGGGGCGGGAGCGCTGGCCTGGAGGGACTTCAACCGCGTCTACTCCAGGGCCGACCGCGTCACCACGCCCACCCGGATCGCGGCCGGGCTGCTCACGGCCAAGGGTTTCGGCCCGCCGGTGGAGCCCATCTCCTGCGGCATCGACCTGGCGAGGTTCCAGCCGCGCCCCGAGCCGAAGGCGTGGTCCCGCGGGGCCTTCGGCCTGCCCGACCGGGACACGATCGTGTTCGTCGGCCGGCTGGACGAGGAGAAGCGGCTGGACGAGCTCATCCGCGCCCTGCCGCACGTGCTCAACAACGTCGACGCGCAGATCGCGCTGGCGGGCACCGGAGGGCAGCGGGCCGCGCTCGCCAGGCTCGCCGACCGGATCGGGGTCGGGGACCGGGTGTCCTTCCTCGGGTTCGTACCCGACGAGACGCTGCCCCAGGTGTACGCCGCCGGCGACGTCTTCGCCATGCCGGGCGTCGCGGAACTGCAGAGCATCGCCACGCTGGAGGCGATGGCCAGTGGCCTGCCGGTCGTCGCCGCGGACGCGATGGCCCTGCCGCACCTGGTGCGGCCCGGCGAGAACGGCCACCTGTTCCAGCCCGGCGACGTCCAGGAGCTGGCCAGGCACCTGACCGCCCTGCTCGTCTCGCCCCGGGAGCGGGCCACGATGGGCGCCGCGAGCCGTTCCATCGCGCTGACCCACGACCACCAGGCATCCCTCGCCCGGTTCGAGAGGATCTACCAGGAGGTGGCGCGATGAGGTCCGGGGCGATCGCGCTCGGAGACGGTCCGCGGGGAGGCGCCGCGACGAACTCCACGTTCGAATTTCAGGAAGGCCGCGTGACGGACTCCGAGACGACCGGCCGGGGGGTGCGGCGGTGAACGAGCGCCCGCCGTCCGCCTGGCCGGGGGTGGCCGGGCCGCTGGTCGCTTTGGCGGCGATGGGCTACGCGCACCTGGTCGCGGCGGACACGGTGAACCCGATGGGTGGCCTGATCAGTGACTACGCGCTGCGTGACGGCAGCGCCTGGGCGATGGTGGTCGGCACGATCGCCCTGGCCATGGGCTGTCTGTGGGTCGCGTACCTGCTCGTCCGGGTGGAGCCGGTGCGCGGCGCGGCGGCGCGGGCGCTGTTCGTCGCCTCGGCGCTGGGACTCCTGCTCACCGCCGCGTTCCCCACCGACGCGGCGCCCGGCGTCGTCTCGGTCGCCGGGGAGATCCACCGCTGGTCGGCGGCCGTGGTCCTCACCGCGCTGCCCTGCGCGGGCTGGATGCTCGGCCGCCGGTCGGGGAACGGCCCCCTGGCGGCGGTCTCCGTCTTCTCGACGGGGCTGCTCGTCTGGTTCCTCGCCGCCCACCCGGGCTCGCTCGTCTCGGAGCTGATCGAGGGCGCCGACCACTACGGCCTGGCGCAACGCCTGCTGGTGCTCTCCCAGATGACGCTGATCCTGATGGCCGCCCTCTGGGCGGGTCACCGCGACGACGCGCCCGCTCACCGGCCGGCCGTACAGGCGCGTGACCTGGCGATTCCCGCCCAGCCCAGCCCTGGCGACAGCCCTGACGACACCCGCCGTCCTCGCCAGCCGATCGAGCTCGGCTGACGGCGAAGCGGCTCCCTTGAATCGCTCATGGTCGAGTAAACGAGACATGTGGCACGTACCGATCGCGACCTTACCTACGCTAACGTAGGTTACGGTTCCGTAGTCTTCGAGGGAGAAACCTGATGCGAGAGTTCAGTGAGACCGAGTTGCTGCTCGAACTTGAGCCTGTCGTCGCGGGGGAGCTGGACCGGCACCACAAGGTGGCCAAGGAGTGGTTCCCGCACGAGTACGTTCCCTGGTCGGAGGGGCGCAACTACGACGGCCTCTACGGCGGGGACGCCTGGGTCGAGACCGACACCAAGATCCCCGAGGAAGCCCGCATCTCCCTCATCGTCAACCTGCTGACCGAGGACAACCTCCCCAGCTACCACCACGAGATCGCCACCACCCTGGGCCGCGACGCGGCGTGGGGCACCTGGGTGCACCGCTGGACCGCCGAGGAGGGCCGCCACGGCACCGCGATCCGCGACTACCTCACGGTCACCCGCGCGGTCGACCCGGTCGCGCTGGAGCGCGCCCGGATGGTGCACATGAGCGAGGGCTTCACCAACTCCTACGAGGGCGTGCTCGCCTCGGTGGCGTACGTCTCCTTCCAGGAACTGGCCACCCGCATCTCGCACCGCAACACCGGCAAGGCCTCCGAGGACCCGAACTGCGAGCGGCTGCTCGCCAGGATCGCCGCCGACGAGAACCTGCACATGCTCTTCTACCGCAACCTGCTCAACGCGGCCTTCCAGCTCACCCCCGACCAGACCATGCGCGCGGTGACCGACGTCGTCACCACCTTCCAGATGCCCGGCACCGGCATCGAGGGCTTCACCCGCAAGGCGATGACCATCGCCAACGCCGGAATCTACGACCTGCGCCTGCACATCGACGACGTCCTGCAGCCGGTCCTGCGCCAGTGGGACGTGGCCAACATGAAGGGCCTCGGCGCCGAGGGCGAGAAGGCCCGCGAGGAGCTCTACGACTTCCTCGACCGGCTGGAGACCACCGCCTCCCGCTTCGTCGAGCGCCGCGAGGCCCGCCGCGCCCGCCAGGCCGCCGGCGCCTGAGGCGCCTTTTCTCCGGAGGGGCCGCCCCGGCGCGGTCCCTCTCCGCGATTCACCAGAGCCGCAGTCGCCAGAGCGCACTGACCGGCAACGCCTTCAGCCTGGGACCGAAACTCAGACGAGTGCTTCGTGTCCGAACAGCCGCATGATCCGTGTCCGATCAGACGCACTCACCGTGTCCGAACAGCCGCATGATCCGTGTCCCTCTGGACGCACTCACCGTGTCCGTTTGGACGTGTCTTCCCCGGCGCCGCTCAGCGGTGATCGCCGCTCGTCCCCGCCCGTCGAAGGTCCGAGGAGACGCTCACCCGCTGATCGGGCCGCCCCATCACTCCGGCAGGCCGGTCGCCGCAGCCCGGCACCCGGTCGATCGGCTAGGCGGTGGCCCGGCCGGCATCGACCGCTGTCGTTCAGTTGTCCTGACCGCTCTCTGCCGCGGCCTTCCTCGCCGTCACGGTGGGCCGGTACCGCACGTTCACGACCGACGTGGGGTCGCCCTCGCCCACTCGGTGAAGGCGTACCGGCTCACCGCCGGGGTTGTCGTACAGCCGGATGCCCTCGCCGAGCAGGACCGGCGCGATGTGCAGGTCGATCTCGTCGATCAGGCCGAGTTCGAGAAGCTGGCGGCCGATGGTCGGCGAGAGCACCTCAAGGTTCTTGCCGCCGGCCGCCGCCAGCCCGATCCGGACCGCCTCGGCCAGGTCGCAGCTCAGGAACGTGACCCCGTCGGCGGGCTCGGCGTCCTCGGGGTGGTGGGTGAGCACGAAGGTCGCCCCTTTCCAGGCGCCGCCATAGGTGTTGCCCGCGTCCGGGAAGGCGTCCCAGCCGTCTCGCCCTCCCAGCACGGCGCCCGTGGTCTCGACATACTCCTCGACCAGGTCAGGGCGGAACGAGATCCCGGTCATCATCCAGTCCATCTCGTGGTTCGGCCCCGCCACGAATCCGTCCAGGGACATCGTGAAGTGCCAGAGCACCTTCCCGCCCGCGGTCTGCGGCTCGGTGTCGCCCATTCTTCGCCTCCCGCATCTGCTTGCGATCTGCAATCGGTAGGCGAACGCTAGGCCAAACCGGTAGCAGATTGCAACCACTTCGGAGGCGGGGTTCGAGTCGACGCGTTCGGGTCGTGCGATCGATGTCGCGGCCGAGGCGACTGCGCGTACTCCCTCAGGCTTCCTCAGGCTCAAGCCCGCTCTCCGGCCGGTTCAGGCCGCCGCGACCAGCTCGCGGACCGGGGAGCGGTCGGCCGTCGGCCGCAGGCTGCGCAGGAAGACCAGCACGAGCAGGGCGGCCAGACCGGTCGTGACCGGGGGGACGAGGAAGGCGAACGTCGCACCGAAACGGTCCACGAGCTGGCCCGCGACGGCCGCTCCCGCGGCGATTCCCATGCCCACGGAGCCGTTGAGCCAGGTGAACGCCTCGGTCCTCACCTCGGCGGGCACGAGGCCCTCGACCAGGGTGTAGCCGGTGATGACGGCCGGGGCGATGACGAACCCGGCCACGGCGGCTCCGGCGTACAGCGGCGGGAGCGATCCGGCGAACGTCAGGGCGACGGTGGCCGCGGAGAGCAGCCCGAGGGCGGCGGCCAGCCTGGCCGGGGCGCCGATCCGCCAGCGGACCACGCCGTAGAGGAGGCCGCCGACGAAACTCGCGCCGGAGAAGCACGCGTACACCGGCCCTGCGGCACCGGCCTGGCCGAGCGCCGCGGTGTAGGAGGTGACGCCCACCTGGAGGCTGCCGAAGACGGTGCCCAGGGCGACGAAGGCCCCCGCGAGCACGGCCACCCCGCGCAGCCGCAGCACCCCGCGCCGGGAACGGACCCGGACCGGCATCGGCTCCGGCGCTCCGCCACGCACCCCCGCGAACACGAGCGTCCCCACCACGACCATGACCAGCGACCCCGACAGCGCCCACACCGGAGAGAACCCGGTCGAGATCGCGACGAGCAGCACCGGGGCGAGGGTGAAGGTCAGCTCGTCGGTGATGGATTCGAGGGCGAAGGCGGTGTCCAGCCTGCCCGACCTGCCGAGCACATGCGCCCAGCGGGCGCGGACCATCGAGCCGACCTGCGGCATCGTCGCCCCGGCCAGCGCCGAGACGACCACCAGCGAGACCGCGGAGGCGTGCGCCGAGGCGAGCACCAGCAGCGCGCCCAGCGCGACCGCGTGCACGACGACCTGCGGGACCAGCACCCTCGCCTGGCCGTACCTGTCGGCGAGCCGCCCGGTCCGCGGACCGACCAGCGCGGGCGCCACCGCGGCCACCGCGGCGGCCACCCCCGCCACACCGTAGGAGCCGGTGGACCAGTGCACGAGCAGCAGCACGCCGAGCTGGAGCATCGCGTTCGGCAGGCGCGCGGCGAAGGCGGGGAGGAGGAACCGCCAGGCTCCGGGCGTACTGAGCACGGCGAGGTACGACTTCAACGAATCTCCGTCCAACATCCAGACGGAGGCTCCGCCCGGCTCGGGAGCCCACCGGGGGTGGTGGGCTTCGACCGGGGTGATACCGCTCTCGCGGCCGCCGAGCGGTCATCGCTCGCGTCCCTGCGGAACGCGACAGCCATTTACCTTACGTCACGAACCGCCGCCTTCCGCAGCCGGCCTCTCTCCGGCCGAGGTCGCGGGTCAACCGGCCGAACGGCCCAGTGACCGTCGCCGGGAGGCGCCGATGCTGCCGAGCAGGGTGAGTGCCTGGGCGCTGGGACCACCGGGTTCGGCGTGGTAGATGATCAGTTGCCGGCCGGGCGCGTCGCGCACGTCGAAGGCCTGGTAGGTAAGGATCAGAGGGCCGACGTCCGGATGCATGAGGTGTTTCGCGTCCCGGGTCTTGCCCCGCACCTCGTGCGCGCTCCACAGGGCCGCGAACTCGCCGCTCCGCTCGGTCAGGGTCCGTACGAGCTCGCGGAGCCGGGGATCCTCGGGATCGAAGCCGGCCGCCTGCCGCAGGTTGGCCACGGTGGCCTGGGCGGTCCAGTTCCAGCGGGTGTAGAAGTGCCGCCCGGCGGGGTCGAGGAAGGCCATCCGTGCCAGGTTGTCGGCGGGCTCGAAGGGCGAGAACAGGGCATCGGCCAGCGCGTTGGCGGCGAGGATGTCCAGGGTGCGGTTGATGACGAACGCGGGAGTGTTCGGGTAGCCGTCCATCAGCTGGCGCAGCGCGGGACTGACCGTGTCCGGGATCCGGCCCGGCCGCTCGTCCGGCACGGCGCCCGCCAGCCGGTACAGGTGCGCGCGGGCCTCGGCGTCCAGGTGCAGGGCACGGCTGAGCGCGTCGAGCACCTGGGGGGAGGGACGGCGTTCGCGCCCCTGTTCCAGGCGGGTGTAGTAGTCGGCGTTCATACCGGCCAGAACGGCGACCTCCTCGCGCCGCAGTCCGGCGACCCTGCGGACCCCGTAGGTCGCCATGCCGACGTCTTCCGGCCGCAGGCCCGAACGGCGTGCGCGCAGAAAGTCTCCCAGCTCGTTGTTGGCCATGTCCCCAGGTTAGGCGGGCGGACGGCGGCCTGCCCGGGTGTGTCACACCCAGGACCTGCCCGGGTGCGCCGCAACGAGGACGCCCGCCGCCTGGGTGTGTCGCACCCGGGCGGCGGGCGTCCTGGTTGACGGCCCGCACCCGGCCCAGACTCGGTGCCGAAGAACAGATCACCACGTACGGGAGAAGAGCATGACGAGAACCACCGATGACGGAAAGGTGGACGTGGTCGGCATGTGGGTGACCGCGGACGGCCACATCCGCCAGGAACTGCGAGCGGACGGCCGGTACGACGAGGCACGCGGCGGTCGGCGCAGCGCGTACACCGGCCGGTACACGGTGACCGGCGGCCACCTGGACTACGTCGACGACACCGGGTTCACCGCCACGGGTGACATCCGCGACGGTGTGCTCTACCACGAGCACCTCGTGCTGTACCGGGAGAAGGAGCGGGCATGAGGGCATCGGCCAAGGTCATCGCGGTCACCGGGGCGAGCAGCGGGATCGGCGAGGCGACCGCGCTCCGCCTGGCCGCCGACGGCCATCACCTCCTCCTCGGCGCGCGGCGTACGGACCGGCTGGAACAGCTGACAGCGAAGATCACCACCGACGGCGGCAGCGCCTCGTTCCAGCGGCTGGACGTCACCGACGCCGCCGACGTGCGGGCCTTCGTGTCCACCGCGCGGGAGCGGTACGGGCGGCTGGACGTGATGGTCAACAACGCCGGCGTGATGCCGCTGTCACCGCTCGCGGAACTGAGGGTCGACGAGTGGGACCGGATGATCGACGTGAACGTCCGCGGGGTACTGCACGGCATCGCCGCAGCCCTGCCGGTCATGCGGGAGCGGGGCGGCGGGCACTTCGTGAACATCGCCTCCGTCGGCGCCTACGAGGTGTCGCCGACCGCCGCGGTGTACTGCGCCACCAAGTTCGCGGTGCGCGCGATCTCCGAGGGGCTGCGCCAGGAGTCCGCGGGCGACATCCGGGTGAGCGTCGTCTCCCCCGGCGTCACCGAGTCCGAGCTCGCCGACTCCATCTCGGACCCGGTGGCCCGCGAGGCCATGAGGACCTACCGGTCGGTGGCCATCCCGGCCGAGGCGATCGCGGACGCCATCGCCTTCGCGATCAGCCGGCCCGCCGAGGTCGACGTCAACGAGATCGTGATACGCCCGGCCGCCGGCGCCCAGTGACGGCGTCACGCCGGAGCCTGATCCGGAAACGGGCGACCGGGCTCCGGCGGCCGGGCGGGCGGGCGGATGGGGTGCACGGCGGCACCGAGGCAGAACTTCCGAGCGCCGTCCGGCCACCTCGAAATCTCGGCAGATCGAAAGGCAGACGTTCGGCAGATTGAAAGCCACCCCTTCGGCAGATCGAAAGGCAACCCTTCGGCAGATTGAAAGTGATGACCGGCAGTAAACGATCTTTTCCATCGAGCGCTCGCGTGCCAGGAAAACCTTGTACGCAGGCCGCGAGGGCGAATCGGCAGGGGCCGGACGGGCGTCATGGGGTTCGACCGCTGATCTTCTCCGTATGGTGAAGGTCACCGCGGTCCCACGGGGAGCCGGTGTGGACGGCCGTTCGCAGTGCGGGCCAGGACAGGGCCGCGAGGGCGATGGCGAGGGCGGCGACGGCCACCATCGCCCCTGACAGGCCGGTCGTCTCGGCCCAGCGCCCGACGTAGACGGGACCGGCGAGGAAGCCGAGGTAGGCCACGGTGGCCACCACGGACGTCGCCCTCCCCCTGGCGGCCTCGCCGACCTGGGCGGCGACGACGCCCATCAGCGTGGGAAAGAGCACCGCCGTACCGGCCGCGGCCAGGGCCAGCCCGAGCAGGACCACGGGAACGGACCGTGCCCCGGACACCAGCAGGGTCCCGGCCGCGGCCGCCACGGCGCCGGAGATCAGCACGACCGTGGCGTACCGGGAGCCGAGCGCGCCGGCGGCGAAGCGGGTGAGGGCGACGACGGCGGCGAAGACCGCGGGACCGGCCGAGGCGAGCGCGGGACCGGCGCCTGCCACGTCGGCGAGGTAGACCGCGCCCCAGCTCTGGTGGGCGTTCTCCACCGCGAAGGCGAGCGCGCCCAGGCCACCGACCACGAGCAACGGGAACAGGCGGATGACGTGCCGTCCTCGGGCGGCCCCCGCCGCGTCCGGGACGGCATCCTCGGCATCCTCGGCATTTTCCGCAGCCGAAGCGGTCCTCGCCGGAACCGGTGCGGTTTTCTCGTTGACCGGAGCGGCTTTCAGCGTGTCCGGAGCGGCACTCCCGCCAACGAAGGGAACCCCCGCCGCCTCCCGGACGGCTCCCTCGGCGACCGAGGCGGTTCGCCGGTCGGCCGCGACGGTGAGTGCCGCACCGGCCGAGGTCGCCGCGACCAGCAGGAACGGTACGACGACCGGCACCCCCAGACCGCCGAGCAGCAGCCCTGCGGAGAGGCTGCCGACCACCACCATCGCGGAGAAGGTGCCGTGCGCGCGGGTGATGACCGGCCTGCCCGACGCCCGCTCCGCCGAGGCCGCCGCCGCGTTGATCGCGACGTCGGCCGCCCCCGAAGAAGCCCCGAGCAGCGCCAGCCCCGCCGACAGGCTCCAGAAGTCGCGGCCCGCCACGGCCACCAGCGTCCCCACCGCGCCGAGCGTCACCAGCAGGAACGCGGCCACCCGCAGCCCCCAGCGATCGACCGCCCTTCCGGTGACGAGCATCGCGGGCAGCGCTCCCGCCCCCACGAACAGCAGCGCCGTGCCCAGCTGCCCGTCGCCGAGCTCGGCCTGGGCACGGATCGCGGGCACCGAGGCACCCCACACTCCCCAGAAAGCACCGAACGCGGCGAACCCCATGTAAGCGGTACGCGCCCGAATTCCGCCCTTTCCGCCTGCCACATGTGTAACGATACACAAATCATCTGTGTATCGATACACAGATACCCTCGGACCATGAGCGGACGGACGACACGACGCAGGGTGACCATGGCCGAGGTCGCCCGCGCGGCAGGCGTGTCGGTGATGACCGTCTCGTACGCCTACGGCCAACCGGGCCGGGTCTCCGACGAGGCGCGGGCCAAGGTCCGCGAGGCCGCCGAACGCCTCGGCTACCCCGGCCCGCACCCCGGCGCGCGCTCACTGCGCAGCGGCAGGACCGGCAACCTGGGCGTCGTTCTCGGTGAGCACCTCACCTACGCCTTCGACGACCCGCAGGCCACCCGTTTCCTGTCCGGCGTCGCCCAGGTCTGCGCCGACCACGGCATGGCACTCACGCTCGTACCTGTCACGGGAAGCCCCTCCGACGTCGACCGGGTCACCGAGGCCGCCGTCGACGCCTTCGTGGTCTGGACGACCGCCGACGACGACCCCGTCGTCGACGCCATCACCGCCACCGGTCTGCCCGCCGTGGTCCACGGCGGTCCGCGCCGCGACGGCCTCTCCTTCGTCGCCGCCGACGACCGCGCCGCGGCGGCGGCCGTGGGCCGCGAGGTCTTCGCGGGAGCGCGTCACCCGGGAGTGCTGAGCTTTCCCCTCGACCGCGCGAGGGTCTCCCGCGTCGCCTTCGGCGTCCCCGGCAGTCGTGTGCTTCCGGAAGCGGGCGACGCCCCCGGAAGCGGGCCTCCCCAGACCGCCGGCACCGCTTCCGGAACCGCCGTCAGCACTCCGGGCGTCACCGCCCCCGACTCCCGAACCACCTCGGCCGACGCGTCCCCAGGCATCGACCCCGACACCTCGACCTTCCGGGTCACCCGCAGGCGTCTGCGCGGCTACCGCGACGCCTGGGCGGAGACCGGCGGCGACTGGTCACAGGTCCGCGTGGCGGTCTGCTCCACCAACAGCGCACGAGAGGCCGAGACACTCGCGGCCGAGTTGCTCACCGGCCCGAACGCCTGCGACGCGATCGCCGCGATGAGCGACGAACTGGCCCTCGGCGTCCTGCGCGCCGCCGCCCGCCTGGGCCTCACCGTGCCCGGCGACCTCACCCTCGGCGGCTGGGACGACTCCGACGCCGCCGCACCTGCCGGGCTCACCACGATCGCCCAGTCCCTACGCGACCAGGGCGCCCGCTGCGCCCGCACCGCCCTCGGCCACCTCACCCCGGCCGACCGGGACACCGACGTCGCCTGGCACCTGATCAGCCGTACCTCCACCCGACGACCTTGAGTGGGCTTTTTCTCCCCGGACGACCCAGGAAACATGGCTTCTCTGTAGGAATGGTACGTAGGTGTCGTGTACGGATGACTGTTTTTTCTATTTTTCTTATTTCCCGACTTTTCCATCTCTTGCCCGCTACCATCGCAACCCGGAAACACCCAACAATTCCGAGGACGGAGTGTCGACGTGGGCGAACACACTGCCAACCCAATGCCGTTTAGGTAGGGGTTTGTGCTGGTAGCGTCCGCCAGGTGGCGAAGTGGATCAGTCGATACCCGTCGCGAGCTGTTCGGCGTGGAGCCGATCTGTGCCGTGCTGGAGTTCGCGCCGCCCATGTACTGGGCGGCGAAGAAACGGGAGTCGGATCCGTCGGCTCGTGTGGTCCGGGGCGAAGAGCCGAGAAAGGAGATCCTGATCGTTTGGAAAGGCGCGGGGCGTGGCTTGCATGGGGCGCGGAAGGTGTGGGGTCAGCTCAACCGCCAGGGTGTCACGGTCGCCCGGTGCACGGTCGAGCGGCTGATGCGCGAGCTGGGCCCGTGCGGGGCGGTGTGGTCGCGCAGACGGCTCCGGACCACCGTCCCCGGCGCCGATCGACCTGGTGACCTGCTGGAACGCGACTTCACCGCGGAGCGGCCGGGCCTGCGGTGGGTCGCGGACATCACCCACGTCGCCACCGCCTGCGGCTGGGTGTACACCGCGTTCGTCCAGGACCTGTGCTCCCGTTGGATCGTCGGCCGGCAGGTCGCCGATCACTTGGGTACCGATCTGGGCGCGTGGAGGCGTCGTCGATGACCTTGTTCACCATTCCGATAGGGGTGTTCAATACACTTCCATCCGCTATGCGGAACGGCTTGATAAGGTTGGTGCGGCTCGTTCTGTGGGCGGCAAGGGTGATTCGTATGACAATGCCGTCGCGGAGTCGCTGAACAGTCTCTGCAAGAAGGAGCTCATCGAGTTTCATGGCGGCCGGAAAGGCGTCATGGGATGCGACGATTGCCACCATGGAGTGGGTTGCCCGATATAATTCCGAAAGGCTACATTCTTACTACGGGAATGTTCCTCCGGCCGAGTACGAGGGGACGTTCCACCGGTCAACCCCCGACACCTGCCTGGCGATCGAAAACCAAGCGATCCAGCCTCCGACTTCGCCGGGGCGGCCCAGGTGCCAGGAGTTCCGCGAGTCGAGGGGAAAATTTATCCACAACCCACCAAGGCGCTATTTATTTAAAAGGCCCCATAAAGGCCCTGATCCACATTTGCAATATCGTGGCCTGTCGCCGATCTGCTTCCCGCAGAGGGAAGAGTTCATGCTCCTTCCGCCGCGGAGATGGCACGGATACCCGCATTTCGGAATCCACGTCATCATGCCGCCGAACTCAGCCCCCCTGCCTCGTATCAACGATCAGATCGACGCAGTCTCCATACCGAGTATCAGGCGCGACCGCTCGCGCCGACGTGGCGGTCGGCAGAGCCTGCAGGGGAGATCAGCGCGATGAAGGATTTGAACTCACAGGGGTCGGGGTGCACCCCAGGCCCGTCGACAAACCATCCGGCTGTTACCGCAGGCACCGATCAGCTGCGAGAACTGCTGGAGCAGCATTACCCGTCCTACTACCTTCAGATTGTCAAGTCACACCCGCACGGCGCTCGATACCAGCTTCTCCACAGAGGAAAGATCGCTCTGTACACCGCGTCGTACGGGGCAGAGATTCGTACCGGGACGTCGGAGTCGTTTAACTTCTACGCGATCATGCCGTTGCGAGGGGGCGGCGAGGTGACACTCAACGGAGGGGACGTCACCGCACCGATCTCCCTCATAGGCCCCCAGCAGAAGATCGACATGCATTGGAGCCTCGATCACGAAGTGATAGTGATGCAGATTCCTTCGGCATTCCTGCAGGAGGCGCTTGAGACCTACCTGGGTGATCCTCCCAAAGAGCGACTGCGGTTCGAACCAGGGGTGAATACCACCAGCGCGCTCGGTCACACGTTCAGAATGCTGTCGTCGGCCGGTACCGGCGGTACGCTGCCCTTCGCGGCCTCGAAGCTGGCCGAGCACCACTTCGAACAGTTCCTGCTGCACACCTTGCTCTCCTCCCAGTCCCACAATTACTCCCACGAACTCGGCGAGCTCCCCGCCTCGTGGATCCCCGCCGCTCTTCGGCGTGCGACCCGCTATTGCGAAGATCACGCCGGCGAACCGATCTGTCTTGGTGACATCGCCGCCGCGGCCAGGGTCAGCGTCCGCACCCTCCAGCTCGGCTTCCGCGAGCATCTGCAGACCACCCCGATGGCCTACCTCCGTTCCGTACGGCTGGCTCACGCCCATGCCGATCTGGTCCGTATCGCTGAGACGGACAGCCAGACAACCGTCACGGATGTGGCCCTCCGGTGGGGATTCACCCATCTCGGCCGTTTCGCGGCCCTGTACCGGCAGACCTACGGCCGACCGCCGTCCAGCACCCGGCAAGGACATCGGTGAGCGTGACAGCCGCTCCACCCGAGCAGGCCGGTCGGCCGGTGGTGACAGGGAACTCGGCGATCAGCGGCTTCATCCGCCGGGCACTTCGATCCGGTCGAGGCTGATCACCGTGCTGCCGGAAGCGGGGGCCTGGTTTGCTCGTTCGAGGTTGATCGTTACCGCTGCGATGGTTTGCCGCACCCTGATCATGGCCGCGATGTCGCCCAGTTGTTCGGCTGCTTTCAGAGCGAGCCGCTGGATGTCGGCTTTCGTGTGCCAGTCGCTCTGGTGATCGCACCAGGGCGTCAACGCCGCCGCCAACTGGATGACATGGGAGGGGAAGTCGTTCGTCAGCGCCTGGCGCAGAACGGTGGACAGGACCGCGTGCTCGGCCCGAAACCAATCCAGCGCCTGCCGGCGGTGCACAAGACGCTCCGGCCGTACGCCTGGCGCCGGAGGGTTGGGAACGATCAGGAGCGCCTCCGGCGCCAGGAGCCGCGCGGCTCGGCATGCGGTGTGCAAGTAGTGCTCGATCACCCGCCGTGCCGCCTGCTGACGGATCTGGACGCAGGCCAGATCATGCGCGTAAGTGCGAAGCAGGTTGTGCAGCATGAACCTGCCGGGAACGGCCTCGGCCACCAGGTGCGCTTCCAGGAGAACATCCAGAAGCCGGTCGGCCTGCAACCGGTCGACGGCCGCCAGACTGGCCACAGCCGCTCGGGCGATGTCCGGCCCCGGATGGATCGCCAGCAACGAGAACAGGCGGGCCGCATCGGAGGGCAGGAGGTCGTAGGAGCGCGAGAACACGGTGCGCATGTCGGTGCGGGCATCCCGGGTGGCCAGCACACTGACATCGGTACGGACACGACGCAGATCGGCCGAGAGCGCCGCGAGCGGGACGGACGGCGTCGCGGTCGCGCGGCCCGCCGCGATGGCCAGGGGCAGGGGAAGCCGCCCGCACAAATCGATGATCTCATCGGTGGCGCGCGCGTCGGCCTCGATGCACTCACGGCCCAGCCGGCGGGTGAGCAACTGCCGGGACTCGCGATAGGTGAGAACGTCCAGCGTGAGCAACGCAGCCGCGTGCTGGCTGACCAAGCTGCTGAGCCCCTGCCGGCTGGTGATCACAACCATGCATTCGGTACCCCCGGGCAGCAGCCACCGTACCTGCTCGGCATCGCGGGCATTGTCGAGCAGCACCAGCGCGCGCCGGCCTGCCAGCAGTGTCCGATACAGCGCGATCATGGCCTGTGGATCCACCGGGATCTGGGGTTTGGGCACGCCCAAGGTCTGCAGAAAACCGGACAGAGCCTCGTGCGGGTCCAGTGCGCTCTCGCCCGGCCCGAATCCCTGGAGATCGACGTACAGCTGGCCGCCCGGGAAGCGCTCAGTGGCCAGGTGTGCCCAGTGCACGGCCAGGCAGGTCTTGCCGACGCCGGCGGTGCCGGTGATGACGCAGACCCTGCTGCTCCCGCTGGGCAACCCGTCCAGCCGCTTCAGCTCCTCGTCCCGGCCGGTGAACTCGGCTACGTCCACCGGGAGCTGGCGTGGCGTGATCGGCACCCCCCACACCGCCCGATCCTGCAGCAGGTCGGCGTGAATACGCTGCAGCTCCGCGGATGGGGCGGTGCCCAGTTCCTCGCTCAGCCTGCGCCTGAGCCGCTCGTATGCCGACAGGGCTTCAGCTCGTCTGCCACAGCCGTCCAGCGTCAGGAGCAGGCGCCCCCACAACGGCTCGTGCAGTCGATGATGGGCTGCCAGCTTGCGGGCCTCGGGCACCAACGCGCTGTGGCGCCCCGCGGCCAGTCCCAGGTCGATCCACCGCTCCGCAGCCGACACATGAAGCTCCAGCAGGTGCGAGGCGTCGGCACCGTGCAGTGCCGGGGAGTCGATCCCTTCGAACGGCTGCCCCCGCCACAGGGCCAACGCCTGCTCCAGGGGCGCCAGCTCGGCTTCGGTGCCCCGCACCGGCGTCGCCTCGGCAAGCAGCCGGCGAAACAGCAGCGCGTCGACCTGATCATGGGCCACCTGCATCTGGTAGCCCAGTGACGTCGTCTTGATCACCTCGGCGCCGAGCGTGTTGCGCAGCCGGGCTATATAGGTATGGACGCTGCGCCGGACGTTGTCCGGCAGACCCCCCGCCCATACCACCGAGGCCAGCCGGTCCACCGACACCGTCTCGCCTGCCGACAGTGCCAAGACGGCCAGCAGCGTCCGCAGGCGGTTCGAACCCAGTTCGACCTGGTCCGCCCCTATTCGCACTTCAAAGGGACCCAGTACGGCCACGTGCAGCCCCCTCCCAGCGCCCGTGTTCATGCGAACCGGCCTTTCGGAATTCGACGACCCTCGGTCATTCGGTGGACGAGCATCCACTCATTGCGGCTCTTCGTCCCCAGGTGGTACGGGCGACTCTGTGGTCTTGACGGACGGTTACGGCCTCGCACGGGTGGTCGGCCTGCTGGAACTGCAGGACCGGAACCCGCGCCAGGCGCGCGAGAGACAGGGCAGGGCGGCACCGTGTGAAGAAATCCTTCCGCGAAGTCCTCGTCATGGAACAGCACACCCGCGCGTTCCGAATCCGGTGGTGGCGGAACGGATGCGGTCCCGATCGCGCGGGCCGTGCACCTCCTGCGTCGATTTCCGCCTCATCGTATGAGGTGCGCGGATAAGCCTAATTACGCACAATCACAGGAAATATCCATGTCACGTGCTATCCGCTGCGCGTTCGGGATAGCGGAAGCATCACCGGGGACGCTTTCAAGACGCACATGGTCACGCCGGTCCGCAGAGGTCGTCGCGCCATGTCACACGGAACCCGCCCCCCTGGCGACCCGGCAGCGGTCTCCTGCACGGGCGCGGGTAGGAGATGTCCTTTTCCTGGCGTTCGGATTCGCTTCATGGATGGACGGATTCACGCCTTCAGCAGCCTGGTCGAAGCAGGCGAGGGCGGAGGGGGAAAATCCAGGGTGCGGCAACGTCACGTTGCGCGGCCAGGAGGCGATCGCCGACACCGGTCGCACCGACCAGGGTGTGATCGGTGGATCAGCGGATGTGTTCAGCCTGCCGATCCACCGATCCGGGCCGTGCCAAGCCCGTACCGGGGCCGTCAGAAGACAGGCAGGGCGGGGGCCATGCCGAGGCGGACACGTCCGGCGGATTCGAAGAAGCCGGCGGAGTGGTTGTGGTGCTGGAGCGCCACCATCCCGTCGCGGAAGAGCCGCTCGACGGCGTTGCCCCGATAGATCGAGGTGGAGCCGCCGAGCTCGTACATGGCCGTCAGCACTTCACGGCTGACCTGCGCGGCGTGACTCATCGCGGCGCGCAGTGCGGCTCGTCGCTCGAGGGTGACGGGCTCGGCGTTCTCTCCGGCGAGGTCAAGGTCTCGCGCCGTGGACAGCAGCAGCAGCCGGGCGGCCCGCAGCGCGGCTTCGGACCGTGCGATGACCGCCTGGGTGTGTGCCGACTTGGCAAGCGTGCCGCCGGTCATCGTCCTTTTGGAGAGCGCGAGGGCCACCGTCTCCTCGATGGCGGTCTGGGCGACCCCGAGGACGACGGCAGAGCAGCCGGGGACGACGAGCGAGGGTATGTAGCCCTGGTAGCGGGGCCGTTGGACGCGGGCCGGCACGTCCACGCGCACGACCAGTTCGTCGGACACCATGGCGTCCTCGACCACGACATCGTGGCTTCCCGAGCCGAGCAGGCCGCCGGCATGCCAGGTGTCCTTGACTGACAGCTGCTCCCGGCGCAGCATGAAGAACCGTACGTCGAGCATGCCCTCCTCTGTCAGGAGCACGTCGTCGCCCTCTTTGATGTAGGCGGCCGCGGCGAACCAGTCGGCGTGATTGATACCGCTGACGAGCTTCCAGTAACCGGATAGCCGGTAACCCCCTTCGCACGGGACGGCGATCCCCAACATGCTCGATGCCGCGAAGACCGGCTCGGGACCCGGTCCCCAGATCCGGGCGTTACCCGGCTCGTCGAGCAGCGCGCCGATGAACCCCCAATTGGCATTCCACACGATCCACCCCGCGGAGGCGTCGAGCCGGCCGAACCCCTCGTACACCTTCAGTACGGTCTCCAGCGGGGCCTCGAAGCCGCCGAGCTCCCGCGGCGTGAGCAGGCGGAAGGCGCCGCTGTCCCGCAACTCCCGCACCAGCTTCTCGGGGAGATCCCGCCCGGCTTCCATCTCGCCGGTGGCCGCGCTGATGGCGGGCTCCAGTTGCGCGGGAAGATCCAGCAGGTGGGCTGTCTGCATGGTCATGTGCTCACTTCATTCGTGGGGGACGAAGAACATCTTCTTGTTGACGAGAGAGCCGAATTCCAGGGAAAACAGCGGATGAGCGACAGCCTCGCCGCCGCACCAGAGCACCTGAATCACACCGAATGCGCCTCGATCGGTTCTCGCGGGCGGCGGAACGGGGCGATCGGCCGCGTCACCGCCTTTTCACGACGTCAGGGCGCGGATCCCACGTTGTCCTGGAGGGTACGCGCCAGGATGTACGCCAAGTAGGCCTCGTCGGCTATCGGCAGGCCGAGCCGGTTGTTCGTCATGTGGATGTATGACGCGAGCAGGTGCGGCAGCAGGATCTCGGGATCGGAGATCACCTTGGGCGCTCTGGAGGTGCCTGCCTTGACGAAGGTGAGCTTGCCGGCGGTCCCGAGTTCCAGCACCTGTTCACGCAGGGTCTCCCAGTGTCGCGCCCACATCGCCCGGAAGCCGGTCAACCGGTCCGGCTCTCCTCGCTGGATGCTGTTGTGCGTGTCCATGAACCGGGTCGTGAGCACGTCCTTCATCGAGTCGTAACACACGCGGTAGCTGGCGGTACTGTCTTCGACGATGCGGGTCGTCGAGCTCCAGTAGTCGAGGCCGAACGACGAGTTCCAGTAGTCGTGATAACGCTCCAGGAAGCGCGCCATCTGACGGGTGTCCCGCATGAAAGTGGAAACACTGATCATCATGAGCTGGGCGGCCAGGCCCAGCAGCACCGGCCGGACATGCACGTTGGCCGTCTGCAGCAGTTTGATCACCAGGTCGCTCGAGAATTCGAAGTGCCGCTCCGCGAGAGGTATCCCGACAGGCCCGCCGTAGCGATCGTATTCCGGATGATAGGGGCGGTAGTGGAATGTGTTGTTGCCCTGGACGGGTATCCGGCCGTCCGGGTACATCCGGCGTCGTTCATTCTCGTCGGGATATTCCATGATGAACAGGTCTTCCTGCGCTTTCAGCATGTCCTGGTCGAACTCGTAAAGCGCCGGCCGGCTCGACAGGAACTCCTGTACGGCGGTCTCGGCCGCCGCGCGGACCGCGGGTGTGGCCGCCTCCGTGGCCGGCTTCAGCCGCAGCCGGACGTGCGGGCCCTCCATCCAGTAGTTGATGAAGAAGTACCTCTCCAGCAGTCCGCGATCACGAAGGTCACGCACCAGCGGTGCGACGCAGTCGGTGAGGATCGGCTGGGAATTGGCGCTGTAGAAGATGTGCAGCGCCTGCCACTCACCCGGCGAACGGGCAGGTCGCGCCCGAGGATCGTCGACGATGTACGGCTCTGATGTCATCCGTGTCTCCCCTGTCTGATCAATGACCGCGCAGCGGCCGGTTCGTGCCGGTGATCTCGATGGTCTGCTCGGCCACGTACCGCCCTTCAGCCGATTTCAGCCAGATCTGCTCGATGTCCGGCAGCATCTCTTCGAGGACGATCAGGCGATTGCCTTCACGCGCCAACCGGTCCAGCAAATGGAGTGAGAGAACGCTGCCGAAGTCGACGTACTGGGGTTTGAACGTCGGCATGGCGTTGCTCGCGTCGGGCCTGAGCGGCACTGCGCCGAGTGAGGCGAAAACCCGCTGCGGCAGACCGTGGTCCCGCCGCCAGCGCCGCCAGGCGAGGAACGACTCCGCGTCGCCGTCCGCGGTGGTGCGTGCGGGGAGGAAATCAGGGTGTACGGTCCACCTGCGTCTTGACACGATCAGGTCGCCGAAGCGGACTCTCGGCTGGCTCCTGATCGTCTTGATCCGCTCGTGCGCACGCGTGCCGCCCCACATGTCGATCGTGGCGAATATGGTCCGGGAGAACAGCAGCATCGCCCGCTGCACTTCGGGCAGTGCCGGTGGAATGATGAAGCCCAGGTAGACCGGGATGACCTCGCGGCCCAGGCGCCAGGAGTACAGCCGCAGCCTGCCGGTCTCCTCGTCGTGGAGCACGCTGAGCTCGTCCACCATGATCTGTTCGGACTCGCTCCGGAAACTCACATCGCCGGGACAGACCAGTTCGTACGGTGTGATCGCTGGATGCAGGTTCAGGTTCGTGGTGTCGTACCCGCCCGTGACCTCGGCGAACACCGCGTCGGCCGGTTGCAGCTTGGCGAGTTCGTCACGCAGTTCAGCGGCCAGTCCACCGCGTTCGACGTCGTCGAAGCAGTGCACGAAGCGAGAGAACAACAGGGTCAGACCGCTGTATGTCTGGTTCACCACGGCGAACGGTTCACCGTCGTCGTCGCCGAGCTGAACGAAAAAACTCCTCGGCTCCAGGTCAAGCAGATGATCGGGCACCAGGCCGGAGACCTCGTCGACGAACTCATCGTCGAGCATCACGTCGGTGTCGGATGCCGCTGCCAGTTTCATGCGGCGTATCAGTTCTTTCCGCGCTTCGGCCATCGCCTCCACCTCGGGCAACCGCAACCAGTTCGGGTCGGGGACGAACGCACCGTCCTCGTCGAAACTCGGCCGCGAGGTGACCTTCAGGTAGTAGGTGTAGTAGTCCTGGTGGAATTCGTGCACGAAGCGCAGCACGTCATCACAACGTCCACCGACTCCGTAGCGAGCGGTGAAGAATCCGTGCAGGCTCAGCCGTTGCGGCACCGTGGAGTCGAACAGCGGCAACAACCGCGCTACCTGGCACAGGGAGGGGGTCAACGACCGCTGCCACGCCTCCGGGTCGGCCACCGCGCCGGTGCCGGGGACGCACACGTCCTCGTACACCAGGTTGCTCGGCATGCTGGGCTTCACCGCGCCGAGCTCGCGTTGCGCCTCTTCCAAGATCGACCGGATCGCGCCGATCAGCTTTCTGCGGGCCTCGTGATCGGCTGACGGGTACTGCTTCACCAGCTCCGAGACGTCGCCGAGCCTGTCGGCAACCGCGTGCGCCCATGGCGTTTCCAGCCGTACCAGGCCATGCCGGAACGATTCCACCGGGTCGGTGCTGTGGACGTCCAAATGCACGGTCGGCGCCACGAGCAGGCCGAGCCGGAGCAGGCGCCTCAGATACTCGCGCACGTCCTCAGGGGAACGGTTCGGCCGGTCGGCCGCGCTGAGCAGCTCGGCCAGATGCCCGAAGGACACCTCTGTCCGCTCACCCAGGATGCGCATGACCTCCTGCAGCAGGTTGCCCTGAGGGAGGTAGAAGAGGTTCTCGCGCATGCTGTCCACGCCCATCGGGGTGTCGTCGTCACCGACCACCCGGACCCGCCGCACATAGCGCACCCGCTCCGTATCCGCCCGCGAGCCCGACGTCAGGCGCACCGGAAGTTCCGGACGTAGGGCGAGCTGGTCGACGATGACGTCTATCAAGCGCGCCAGCGCCGCGACGTTGAGGCGGGCGTGGCTACGCCAGACGACATCGAGGTCGATCTCCGGGAAGAGGGACCCGCTGCCGGGCACGAACCGCCCGAGCGCGACCGCGGTGAACGTGCTGAAAGGGCTCGTCTTGCAGGCGGTGCGGTACACGTACTCCAGCAGCGACCGCTCGATACGGCGCGCACGTTTGTTCAGCGGGCCGGCCCCGGCGTCGAGATAGGCCGGCAGGTAGCGGTCCAGCGAAGGAGACGCCAGCAAGACGCCGTTGCGCAGTCTCGGATCGCGTGCGAGTTCACGCAAGTGAGCGCGCGCCAGTTCGGTTTCCTCGGCCAGGACGGCGGTGCCTTGCCGGAGTTCCTCGTCATAGGCGGCGCGCTGATCCAGCCAGCCGAGCAAGGCGGCGCGCCCCTGATCGCCGAGATGCTCGGCGAGCGCCCTGGCCGATGCCATGTTCTTGGGGAGCCGTCGGTTGAAGACATCGCGCCTCAGCGTAAGGAGCTGACGACGCTGATGCTCGTCGTCGTTGTCCGCGATGGAATCCTGCAGTGCGTCGGCGATCACCTGCTTCGCCGTGTCCATGGCGGTCTCGGCCGCCAGCACGGCGTCGGCCCATCGCACCCCCCGCGGGTTGCCCAGAGGGGCCACGGCATCGATGGGCATCCCGGCCACCCGCAGCATGAACTGCGGTGTGACTATCCACTGCCTGCCGTTCTCCCGGCCCACCGGGGCACCAATGCCAAGCCTGAAATCACGGTCTATCACCGGCATCACCTCTTCGGGTCGGCGAGATCAACTGAGGCGGAAGTGGAAGTCGGGAGCTTTCCGGCGCTCGTGCCCCAGCATCACGATCAGCAACGGCCACTCCTGGTCGTCGTCGTCGCGGCTCAGGTCTCGCTGCCTGTCCATGTGCTCGACATACGACACGTTGTCGAAGCCCAGCGCGGCCCCGCAGCCGATGTTCGCCGCGGCCGCGGCGAGATACATGGCTTGGGCGGCGGCGCCGACCTCCGCGTTGAGGAACCGATAACCTCGCTGGCCGGTGGCGTCGATCACCGCATGCGGCCGTGCCAGCACCGTGACGACGGCGGCGACCTGTTCCATGTTGTAGTTGTTCAAGAAGTAGTTGCGCTGCAGGAATGATGTGCTCACCCCGACGCCGAGGGGGAGCAGCGTGTTGGTGGCGACGTCGTAGTCGTATGCGTCCGCGGGGACACCGTCGACGTGGTTGACGAGAACGGCCAGCCTGGTCAGCTCCGGTGTGCCGTCTGAATGTTTGACATCCGACACGAGCCGGGCTCCGAGTGTGCCCGCACGCAACACCGCACCCAACTCGGCCTGCCCAAGACTGTATTGCGCGCTGAATCTGCCGAAGCTGCTCCGACGACTGCGCAGGGCTTCCCGTACGGTGGCGTCGAGCGGAAGCGGATCGGCCAGCTTGATTCCGTCGCCCCTGCCACCGTCGTGGCCTGGCCTCGCCGCCTTCAACCGCTCAGCCGGTGAATCACCGGGCGACCGGGTGGTGACGGTCGAGGCGTGTACCCGCTCGACCGCGGGATGCCGGACGACGGTGCGTGACCTCTCCCTGGGGACGGCGGTGACTCGAAGTTCGTGCCGGCCCTCCGAAGAGGAGCCTTCGCCGCAGGGCAGCGGCACCACGGCGAACACACTTTCCTCGTGCGTCCGCACGCCCAGCAACCGGTTGAGTGCTTCCTCATCGAAATCGAGCAGCGGGCGCAGCGGAATTCCCGCCGCCCGTGACCACAACTGCCAGGTCCCCAGCGCCGTGCCCACGTCCATGGTGACCGCGTGGTAGCTGAAGGTCCGGTATTTGAAAGTGTTCTTCCAGAACTTGACGGTCACGAGCAGGAACTGGTCGCCCGCGGCCTCCGCCGGCGCGATCGCCCGACGCACCTGACTCGTCACGTCACCGATCAGCAGTCTCTGGACACCGTGCTGTGCCGGCGAGTAGTTGTAGACGCCCGGCAACATCGGTCCGCCAGGGCCACAGACCCAGTAGATCTCGAGCGGATACAGGCCGCCGCCGGACGCCGTGCCACGAGACCAGACCGCACGCGCGTAATGCGGCAGAGCCACTGTGTCGTCGTTGACCGTCACCGCCAGTCGCCGCCCGCCGTACGCGTAGGAGTCCCGCAGCATCTCGTAGAGCATCGGCATGGTGAACGCACCGCCGTTCTCGGGCACCTGCCCGGCCAGACTCCCTTCGAGAGAGGCGAGCGCGACCTTCGCGGCCGGTAACGGGATGGGGGTGACGCCGGGATAGACGTTGTGCATTCGTGGCTGGTCAGCCCAATCGGGTTTGAGGCCCCAGTCCTCCGTCGGCGATCGATTGCGGCGCATGATCGCGGCGACATAGTCGCTCGCCGTTTCGATGGCCTGCTCCGTGTCCATACATGACTCCTCAAGTCCGCGCCGTACCGGCGAGCCGGTTCATTGGAATGGATGCGGAGCCCTGTTGAGCTCCGAGGTTTCGAGATCGCTGTCGCGGAGTCCGACCCGGCGCAGGACGGTGCGGGTCCGCTTCATGTGCAAGGCGCGCTGGCGGCTCCACCCGAAGTCGATCGGCAATATGCCGGGGATCACCACGCTCGCCGTGCGAAGGGGGATTTCTGCTTGCTCCGGTGATGTCTGGTCCACCACGATCACGTCGAAGCCGGCCTCGACCACGGACCGAACGCAGAGCCTGAGGTCGTCGAGCAGATCGAGGGTTCGCGGCCGGTCGTGCTGCCAGCCCCGGAACACCGCCTCCACCGAGGGCAGATCGGCGGGACGGCCGTTGTCTCCGAGCAGATGCGCGGCATACCGGGCCATGTCGGGCAGCCCGTAGAGCGGGGCGTGATCGGACAGCGAAAGAACCCTGTCGAAGTCGGCCGCCTTCGTGGTGAGCTCTTCGGCGCGCAGCTTCGTGTAGTCGGCGAAATCCGGAATCGCGGACGCGACCTCGTACAGGCCGGAGGCGATCGCCTCCTCGGGATCAAAACCGGCCCCGGCACCGAAGAGCAGCCTGCCCATGCCGCCGTCTCTGCGTTGGGCGACAGCGACCACGACCGGTATCGGAAATTCGATTCTGGCGTCGAACAGCCGGATGTCGTACCCGTACATCGAGATTCGGTCCATCATCAGACGGCTGCGGACCGTCGCGCTGCTGTACGGGTCGATCTCGCGCAGCCGCAGCTTGGTGTACCAGGCGATCAGGAACGCGTCACGCTCGATCAGTTCGAGGATGGCATGGAGGATCGCCTCTTCCAGGCAGCTACCGGATGCGCACCCGTTTGAGCATTCCTGGACGAATCTGCCGATTTGGTCGATCAGGTGGTAATAGGTGATCGCCGCGGGGACCAAAAGGGGACGCTCATCGCGCAGCGAGAAGCCCCACACCCACGGAATCGCCAGATCAGGATGGTAGGGCGTGTAATGCCGGGTACTGGCGTAAAACTCTGCGGGGTACAGGCCACATTCGGCGGGATCCAGTGCTGAGCCCTGCAGGTTCCGGTACGTGTCGACCACCGGCTTCGAAAATCGTCGAGGCTGTGTGCCGGCGATCCGCTCGTGGGCTTCCAGTAGTCCCAGGATCGTGCTGCGGGCGTAGCTGTCGGAGTGACCGGCCCAGAACGTTTCATGGACGTACTCGCCACCTGGAATGTCGATACGGCCTTTCACATTCGCCGTCGTCGTGCTCGTCATGCTCAGGTCCGCACCGGTGCCGGCCATCCCGCAGACAGGGTTCGCGTACGCGTCCGGTTCCAGGTCGTAGTCAGCGGCCGGGTTGATCCGGAAGTCATTGATCGATCGTTTTGGTCGGCTGCGCAGAACGATGCGAGCGGCGTAGGCACTGTCTTCGGCCGGAACGCCGCATCGAGGGCACTGCGAGTCCGCGACGATCGAATGACGTCGCACTGTCAGGTCTTTCAGCCGTAGCTCGTGCACGAACGGATGGCCATGCCGGTCGGTGGGTTTTCGCCCTGGCGAAACCTGGACGATCCGCTGGACGGTCTGCCAGATCGCCTCCAACGCGAACCGTGCGAGGAACGGGGACGCGTGGTGCGCGACGACCGATCGTCCGCTCCCCAGCGCATCGCGTTCCACTCCGGTCCGCACCTGTTGCCACCGTCTTGCCAAGCAGTGGAAACAGGGGCGCTCGCTGTCGAACGGGCCGAGCAGTACGGCACCGCCGTGCAGATGGACAGGCAGTAAGCCTGCCGTGTCCGTATCCGGTGCGTCGAGCTGCCGCAGCATGTCCTGTGCGCCGAGGAGCGCCACGCGGATCGTCACGGGACGGTCGAGTTGCCCGGCGGTCCGGGTCAATCGGTCGTGAAGGTAGTCGGCGACCAGTCGTTGACCGTGCGCGAGCACCTGTGGGACCCGGTCATTCACTCTTGCATCGCCCCAGGAGGACCCGGCAGGTCACCACAGCCGCCTGAGACCTGAGCTCTGGGGGCGTGGTGTCGACGACGAGAACGTCGCGGCCCTCGTCGGTGAGTTCGCCGACGAGGGCGGCGACGTCGCCGGGCGGGTTGTCCGTCGTGGCCGGCAGCGGATCCTCGGATGCGTGCACGGCCCGGGCGTCGAATCCGGGCAACAGCGGCTCACCGAGGTCGACTTCATCTATCTTCGCCAGATGATGCATCTGAACCAGTCCGGCAAGATCTCTCAGGGCTCCGACGAGCGCGGCCCGCTGGGACAACGCGGCTTGTACGGTCCACAGGGGCCTGTCCGCGGAGTCCGGGGTTCGAGCGAGGACGACGCCGGCGTTCCGCCAGCGGGAGATCTCAAGCACCTCCGGCCAGACGTTCAGGTTGCCGAAGGTCCTCAGCAAGAACTCCAGCTCAGAACCGGTTTCAGGATCCCCGCAGTGGATCGGACGGGGTTCACCCCGTCCCGAAACGGCCTCACGCAGAGCCTCGAACGCGATCGCTGACAACAGGCCCGTCCGGACGGCCTCACCGATGCTCTCTCCGGCTCCATCACCCGCCCCGCTTCGTTCGAACAACGAGTCGGCGTTGAGCGCCGACATCGGGTGAACCGCTGCGGCGGGCACCAGCCGCTGCTCCCCGGTCACCAGAGAGGTCGCGGGAAGCCACGGGAGCGTCTCGCGTCCCTCGACCGCGAGCCCCGTGAAGGTGGACAGGCCGGCAGGGGCGAGCGTGTGCTGCGTCTCCATCGAACCGGTGACCGCATGCCGGACGTTCGCCACCTGGCCGACATAGGCGAGCAGCGCGGCGCGCAGCGCGCTTCGGCGCGCGACGGGCACATAGTGCAGATCGAACGCCGTGATCAGCCGGGTGCGCATGTCGGATCCGGCCTGGGCTCCGAGGCGGACCCTGCCGACCTTGAGCGGCGACTGGTCCAGTGCCACATCGTCGAACGACGACAGCACACCTGTGTAGAGGCCGACCAGTTCATCGGCCTCTTTCAGCAGTGTTCTGAGCCGCTCCTTGTCATCGTGATCGCCACCGAACGATCGCGGCGCCTCCTCGTGGACGACGGCCGGCGTGACGGGCGTGGCGACGTCGAGGTCCTGATGCTCCGCGCAGGAGGGGCAGAGCGGATGAGGCCACAGCCGCTCGCGCCTGGCCTCCAGCGTTGAGATGTCCTGGATCAGGACGCCGTGGTCCGTCTCCGCGTCGAAGCAACCGGTGACCAGCCGGAACAGGTCGAAGGCGAGCATGTTGCCCACCATCGCCGCGAGCTGCGGATTGAGCCTTGGAGCTTCTGGACCGAAAACTCCGCACGCGATGCCGCGCCACAGGGCGGCCGCATCGCGCGGCTCGGCGTTGGCTCCGTAGCGGAGCATGGAGCACATCCAACATCCCGCGGTCGCCGGGCGGGTGACCGGACCGATGACCACCTTCGAACCGATCGAGGTGGCGGGCAGCACCACTGGACCGCCGTTCACTCCGGCGTCGACCAGTCGCCGCAGCGCGGCCATACCGATGTCGTCGCCGGACGCGACCACGAAGTCGTATCCGATCAGGGCGTGCGGCGCGAGGGCGTCGTCCAGGGTGAGGTCCGACAGCCGAACCTGCGGGGGACATCCGGCCTCGGTCAAGTCCGCAACGCACTCGGCCAGTCCTGCCATGGCCACGGCGGTGTCCCCGGCCGCGCTCTTCGGCGAAGACGCGACCAGGCTCAGTGAACCGAGTCCGTTGCGCAGCAGACTCTCGGCCGCCGCCCGGTTCACGCGGCCGGTACCCAGCATCAGCACCTTTGCCGTACGGAAGCGCAGAAACCGCGCCTTGGCCTCGTCGACATAGTGCTCCACATAATTCAGCTGCGAGGCGAACACCTGCTCGACGGTGGGGTCCATATCGACGTCGCCCGCCCGGCGTACGTTTCGCGCGAAACCGCTGTCGATCAGCGAACGCACGAGTGAGACGACCATTTCCTGCCGTTCAGGCGCAAGGTCCGCGCACAGATCGGCGACCGTGTATTCGCCTGTCAAATACGGCGCGAGCGAGCACATGAAACGGTACGCCGACTGTCCTTTGACGACGTACACCTTCTCGGTGTTGCGCACCACGACTTTGTCTCCGACGTCGTAGAAAAGCACGTCATGGCCCAGCCTGGGCCGGACGGAGAAATCATCGGCCCTCGAAGGATTCCCCTGTCCCCCTCCTGGCCCGAGCTCGGTAGCAGTCATCGTCGAGATCACTTCCTTGGCATTTGATGTCGGGCGCCGTACGTCCCGCATCAGAAGTATGGCCGCAGGTCCTTTCACTTCCCTTTCCGCTGTCTCCGCGGGTGACAGCGGCGTGAAAGCAGCCGTTGTAATACTTTGCCTGTTCAGCCCAACCGTGCGAACGAAAGGAAGTCCACAGTGCGGACCATCGTCGAGAAGCCACTATCGGACTTGTTCCAGGAGCTGGAACAGCTGGGGTCGGAGACCTTCGAGGTTTCGGACTACACCGACGTCGACATTCACCTGTCCCCTGTCGCAGCCGCCACGAGCTGTTGCGGGTCCACCAGCACCACGAGCACGAGCTGCAGCAGCGGGACCCAGAGCGGAGAGTGCTAGTAATCTCTAGCAGGGCCGCCTGCGACACGGAATCAGTGCGACGTCGCAGATCTCGTCTCTGCCCGTTGAATTCTCGCTGATTCCCGTCGGCTACCTGTGGACTCCACAGGTAGCCGACTCTGCTCAATCATGGCGCCGGCGGCGGCGTACGCCGGAAGAACTCGTTTTTTCTCGTGTGAAAGGCGGAGCAGGTGGCATTATCGGCGGAGCACGACAATGAGGCCTGCGAATCGGCGCCGGGCAGGCTTCTACGCTATCTGAATTCGCGGCCGAGAAAGGGAGCGCTGCCCGACGTGGCGGTACTCGGCCTGCGCGACGCGACTCACCCGTACCCACCGGAAGTGGAAAAGGGTCACGGCCTCGTTCCGATCTATTTCGCTGCGGGGTCGGCGATCCTCGGACCGGTGGTCGCCGGACGTAGCCGCTCAGCCCCGTGCGGGCAATGTCTGGCCCTGCGATGGCAGCGCCTGCGCGCCGCACCGGAACGTGATGCGATCGAGCGTGGGCGGCAGCCGCGGTCGATGGCTTCCTCGCCATACCTGACGCCGTTCGCACTTGAATCGATCTGGCAATTATGGAACCTTTTGCAGACGCACGCCATGGAAAGCCGAAGTCAGCGCCCGGGGATCGCCCCTGTCTACGAGCTGAATCTGCGGACCCTGCGAGTGTCCCGGTTCGACCTGCTGATGGACGCCGCATGTTCCGTATGTCTACCGCGTGAACCGGATACTGCGACTCGCGCCGTCCTCGACCTGCGCTCGATATCGAAACCGGCTCCGGACCGCTACCGGGAACATCGCCTACAGGACTACGACCTGCCGATCTCGGCACTGACAAATCCAGTCTGCGGCGCGGTCGGCCGCTATGCGCACCGCGACGACCTGTCTCCTACCATGTCGCCGAGTTTCGGCATGTTCCGATTTCACGATGGTAACGGCCTGCAGGAGATCCAATGGAGCGGCCAGACCAGTTCGTTCGAGACCAGCGAGATCAGTGGGCTGTTCGAAGCACTTGAACGTTATGCCGGACTTGAGCAACGGCGTTGGACCACGGTCACGGTGAACACCTATGCCGAATTGTCCGCGGAGGCGCTCGACCCCCGAGAGTGCGGGGTCTACGCGGACAAGGTCTACGAATCGGGTGCGTACTCGAGATTCGACCCCGATCAGCCGATTCCATGGGTCTGGGGCTACTCACTGCGTGACCAGCGGGCGGTTCTGGTGCCGCAGCGCACCGTCTACTACGGCGGGGCGGATCGCACCCACAACTTCGTGATGGAGTGCTCCAGCGGCTGCGCGAGCGGCGCGAGTGTCGAGGAGGCGATTCTGCACGGGATGCTTGAGCTGATCGAGCGCGATTCTTTCATGCTCGCGTGGTACGGCAGAGCATCGCTGCCCGAAATCGATCCGGCCACGTGTCACGGAGAGTCCCTCTTCATGATCGACCGTCTGCGGCTCTGCGGCTACGACGTGCGCCTGTTCGACATGAGAATCGACCTGTCGGTGCCTGCCGTGCTCGCGGTGGCGGTTCGCCGAGATGGCGGTCCCGGTACGCTGACCTTCGCGTCCGGCGCGTCCCTGGATCCGGAGCAGGCTGTCGCGTCCGCGCTGTCAGAGGTCGCCTCTTTCGCACCGACCATGCCTGATCAGTTCACCACACGTGCTGACGAGGTCCGGGCGATGACCGAGGACTTCGGCAAGGTCCGCACGCTGATCGACCATCCGGCACTCTTCGCGTCGCCGAGGATGGCGCACCATGCCGGCTTCCTGTTGTCGAACAGACACCTGACCCCGATGGCCGAACTGTACCGGGAGTGGGAACAGACTCGGCCCGGGGGCACGGACCTGCTGACGGACCTGCTGTACTGCCGCGACCGGTTGGTCGATGCCGGTCTGGACGTGCTTGTCGTCGACCAGACGGCACCGGAACAGGAACTGCTGGGCCTGCGGACAGTGCGCGTGATCGCGCCGGGACTACTGCCCATGGACTTCGGCTGGTCGCGGCAGCGCGCCCTGCACATGCCCCGAACCCGTAGTGCGTTCCGCCGCGCCGGATGGCGAACCACCGACCTGGATGATTCGGAGCTGCATCAGGTGCCACACCCGTTCGCCTAGTGTGAGCTTCCCCGGGCTCGATGGTCTCGGAGGTCCGGCGGGAGGCTCGGTGGTCGTGGCCACCTCCGAACCCCCACGCCGGGACCGCGCTCGGCGCCATCCGCGAGCTCATCGATGCCCGCCACACCGTCCCCGCCGAACCGAGCGGGATCACCTGACTCCCCCGGCCGGTCCGGCGTGCCGGGCGGACGAGGTGAGGTTCATCCGCCGTGGTAAGGCGGGGCGACTCCCCAGCCCCAGCGGGGGACCGGTGCCTGAAGTGGCGGGGTGGCGCCCGGCTGGGAGTTCTCCACCGCGAGGCGGGTGCCCCACTCGATGTATCCGGCGAACGCCGCCCGGAACTCGGGGTCGGCCGGGAGCCCCACCTCGTCGGCCGCGTCCATCAGCAGGCTCACCCATCTGCGGCGCTGCCGCTCGGTGAGGCGCTTGCCGAGATGCTGGGAAAGCATGTGCGGATAGCCTCCGCGTTCGCGGGTGTAGCGGTCGGGGCCGCCGAAGACCTCCGCCAGCCACAGCGCGACGTACCGGGGATGGTCCGGGTCCATGTGCGCGAACAGCGGGCCGATCACCTCGTCCTCGCGGACGTGGCCGTAGAACGTCTCGGTCAGCCGCTCGAACGCCGACGCGCCGCCCGCCCAGTCGAACAGCGTCGGCTCGGTCTTCGTGAGCACCGGCTCGGTCTTTCCGATCACCGGTTCGTAGTGCCGCATCTCCTCGATGTCCGCCACGTACGGCTTTATCTCGGCGAAGAACTTCGTGAAGTGCTCGCTGCCCCGGAAGCCCTCCAGGTGACCCTGCGCCGAGGTCCAGACGATGCGCAGGATGTAGACGCCCGGCTCGTCGGCGCACTTCGACAGCTCGTAGTCCAGACACTGGGGCGCTCTATCCAGCGGCACCACCGCGCGGCGGTAGGCGGCCTCGAACTCGTCGGGCCGGGGGACGCGGTACCGGACATACTCAACGATCATCGTCTCCGCCTTCGAGTGATCAAGTAAGTATGTAATCATCATACGCGTCGATGATCGATCGGTGGAGAGCCGACATCCGGTTCAATCCGGAACCTACCTTCCTCCCGCGTTCTCTCACCCGCGCCGTTTCCGAGCGGTTATGGTGCGCCGTACTCGATTTGATCTAGGTCGCAGGAGCGTGCGCCGGTGAACGTGAGTGAGCCCGACTGGGCGTACGTGACCAGGTCCCTCGTCAAGGTCGTGGCCGTCGCCTCGGCGCTGTTCCTGGCCCTCGTCGTCGCCGATCGAGTGCTGTGGGTGTTCGTCGGTTTCGACGACGAGCGGACGGCTCTGGTGTACGGCACCGCGGCCCGCGTCGTGAATCCGGACAAGCGCCTGACCTACGGTTACAGCGATGGCGGAGGACAGCTGGGGACGACCTACACGTTGCGGGGCGAGCCGCGCCGAGCCGGTCCCGGCGAGGACCGGAAGGAGTACGAGATCACGGAGGACCTGTTCGGCGCCGTCCGGGCCCCCTCCTTCGACGGACCGTCCGGCAGCCTCGCCGACACGGTCGATTCGGTGGGATGGGAAGAACTCGGCGCCGACAGGCAGCTGACGGAAGAGGCCAGGAAGGCCATCGACGCGCTCCCCCAGACGCTTCGGGCCGTCGCGGTCCTGGAGTTCACGCACTCGATGACCACCGAGCAGCTCGTCGCCTTCAACCGGAGGCACGAACTCTGCGGAGGAGGGGACGTCTCCTACATCTACTCCCCGTACTACTACGACGACTCCAGCGGCGATCCCCCGTTGAGCGCGGTCGTCTGGAACCGTGGCATGCCCAAGGAGCCATGGGAGGACTTCACCTACGAGTGCGTGACCGAGCCGGAGGCGGCGCTGGCGGAGTTCCGCAGGTGGGTCGGGCTGCTCAGGTCGGGGGACGACCTCGAGGAGTTCGGGCTGAGCCACGGTTCGCTCACCGAAACGGCCAAGGAGGGCGTCGTGTACGGGCTCGTCATCGACGGCTGGACACTCGCCGACCTGCGCAAGCTGCTCGACGACCCGGAAGTGCGGACGGTCAACCTCACCGACGTCGCCTTCGACCTCGGCTGACGGAGGGAACGACCGGTCCAATGAGTCCCGTCCAATGAGTCCCGACACGATGAGATGACAGGCGGTCGCCGGCTATGAGCACCTTCGTTTTGATCCATGGCGCGGGAGACGTCGGCTGGTACTGGCACCTGGTGGAGGCCGAGTTACGGGCCCGTGGGCACGACGTGGTCGCTCCGGACCTTCCCTGCGACGACGACTCCGCGGGGCTGAACGAGTACGCCGACGTGGTGATCGAGGCCGTCGGTGACCGTGAGGACCTCGTCGTGGTCGGTCAGTCGTTCGGAGGGTTCACCGCTCCCCTGGTCGCCGCTCGGTTGCCGGTCGGTGTGCTGGTCCTGGTGGCCGCGATGATTCCGGCGCCCGGCGAGTCGCCGGTGGAGTGGTGGGAGAACACCGGCTTCCAGGACGCGAAACGGGAGCAGGCACGAAGTGACGGTGAAAGCACCGGCGGCACCGGGGATCCGTACGCCGACTTCTATCACGACGTGCCGCGTGAGCTGGCCGAGGAGGCCATGCGCAGGGAGCGCCCGCAGGCGGAGGCCCGGATGGGTGAGCCCTGGCCCCTCGACGCGTGGCCGGACGTGCCGACGAGATTCGTGCTGTGCGAACAGGATCGTTCCTTCCCGCCTGACTTCTTCCGCCGCCTGGCGGCCGAACGCCTGAACATCACCCCTGACGAGATCGCCGCCGGGCACTGCGTCGCGCTCAGCCGGCCGAGGGAACTGGCGGAAATCCTGGAAGGCTATGCTGCGGCTCGTCGAGCCGGCGGATGACGCCAAAGGTCACGCCTCGCCCGTCACCTCCGCCGGTACGGGACGGGCACGACGGTTTCGACGGCGCCGCACCAGGGCGGGCGTCCAGGGAGCGAGACCGATGACGAGCAGCAACGCCAGCAGTGGTGTGCGCCACCACGGCGAGATGGTCGCCGGGGGCGGTGAGGGTGATGGCGTCACCCATGGGCGGGCGGTCTTCGCCCAGGCCAGGAAGGCGTCGCCGATCGGGAGGAGGCCGAAGGCGTACCTCTTGGTCCAGGGGGTGTCGATCGGCAGGCCGGCCAGCTCGCCGTAGTTCGCCAGGGCCTCGGCGAGCGGGGCGTCGCCGTGGATCTGGGCGGTGCCGAGGGCCACCGCGGTCGCCGACAGGCTCACGCCGAGCGGGAGCGGGCCGGAGTCGACGTCACTCGGGCCGTCCATGCCGACGGGGTACTCGCGTACGGCCGGTCCGAGGCCGAGCGGGGAGACGACGTAGAGGTCACGGAAGCGCCGGTACTGCTCGGCGGCGAAGGCCGGGTCGATCTCGACGAGGAAGCGCTGGCCGAGGCTCTGCGAGCTGCCTCTGGCCACCTCGGCGGGGGCGCCGGTGCCGGGGTCGGCGCGGTGCGGGAGCAGGCCGGTGCGGGGGTCGAGCCGCTGGCGTACCGCCTGGAGCCATCGGTCGGCGGTACCGGCGAACCGGGGTGGCAGCAGCGTGTCGTGCAGCCGCAGCGACGCCATGGCCACGATCGAGTCGACCGGCCACGCCTGCCCGGGGTAGGCCTCCAGGTAGGGCGACTCGGAGGCGCCGAACGCCTCGCCGAGCGCGGCGGAGTCGTCGGCGAACCGGCGCAGCTCGGCCGGGTCGCGCCGCTCGGACGGTTGCAGGGCGAGCGTCCCGCCGCGCAGCCAGTTGGTCCAGCCCCGGTAGAAGACGCCGTGCGGCGGGGTGAGGTCCGCGCTGAACGGGGCGCGGCCGGACGGGGACTCCAGCCGGGCCAGCGCCCAGCGCGCCTCCCGCAGCGCCGCCGACCGCTCGCCGGCCGGTTCGCGCATGCCGAGCTCGACCCAGCTCAGGCCGTACAGCACGTGCAGGAAGACGTAGCCCTCGGGGAACAGGTTCTGCGCCTGGTCTCCGGCGCCGCCGTCGAGTGCCGCGCGCAGGAACGTCAGCTGCCGCCGGACCCCGGGCGGCTCGTCGGCCGGGCCCGCCGTGGCGGGCACGACGAGCCGCACCGCGCCCAGCAGCGCGCAGACACCGACCGCGACGGCGATCACTCGTCGCAGCACCCGGCGCACCGGTGCACGCGTTCTCTGAGGCGGTGTCACCCGCGCTGCGGAGGGCGGCCTGAGCATTCGATGATCTTAGTTCGGCGCGGGGCGGAATGTCCGTCCAGGCGAACGTCCCACCGAGGGTGACCGCCCGCGCTACGAAACGTCCCTCAGGAGACTGTTCGGGGCGTCATCCGAAGTCCCCGAACGCGGGGTAGCCCGGCAGCGGGGGGACGTCCCAGCCGTCGGCCACGTCCCGGAGCAGCAGCCGCATCGTCTCCGCGAAGGCCGGGAACTCCTCCAGGGTGCTCGCCGTCTCCCAGCGGTGTCTCAGCAGCTGCCGCAGCGTCGGGACCGGACGCCGGGTCCTGTGGGCCGGCTCGTCCTTCGCCATGCGCGGGATCAGGTTGGCCGTCATATACACCGTCCAGAGCGCGACCGCCCGCCGGATCCCTGGCTGCCAGATCTCGTCCTCGACCAGCTGCGGGTACACCTCGACGACCTCCGCGCGGTAGGTCTCCTCGATCTTCTCCGCCAGACCGGCGGGCAGCGTGAAGACGCACCAGCAGGTGGCGAAGGGCATCCGGCAGTACGCGGCGGTCATGAAGACCGGCAGGTAGCAGGCCGACTCGAAGTCGATGAGTCGCAGGCCGTCCGGGGTGAGCAGGTTGTTGTCCGGGCAGGTGTCGCCGGGGGTGAAGGCGAGATACTCGTCCGCGCCCGTCGCCGCGATCCGTTCCAGCTCCCCTGCCAGCTCCGGCGGCGCCTCGACGCCGATACCGGCGAGCGCCGCGGGGAATTCGGCCGCGTACCGGAGGAGCCACGGCTCCTCGTCCCAGGACGGCACGCCCATGCCGTACCCGGCGGACAGGGCGGCCAGGTCGGCGCGCCGGTGAACCGACGCGGCGGCCAGTCGCCCGAGCCCGCTTGCCCAGGCCGACAGGCCGTCCAGTGCGGCCTGCGGATCGTCGCCGAGCAGCACGTCCGCCAGTGTCGGCGCGGACCCGAGGTCCTCCATCACCAGCAGCGGGATCGAGTCGTCCACGCCCAGCAGCTCGGGACCGGTCAGCCGCAACGAGAGCCCGGCCGCCTCGGCGGTGAACGCGCGCAGGTCATCGGGCTCCGTGCCGTACTTCTTGACGACGACACTGCCGCCGGAAGCCGTCCGGCAGCGCAGGACGACGCTGCGCGGGCTGCCTCCGAGGTCCACCGGCTCTGACAGCTCGGTTCCCAGCACTTCACCGGCGGCCCGCAGGATCGCATCCATCCCGACATCCTGCACCATCCGTCTCCGGACCGGTCTCATCGCGGCGGTCGAGGTCGCCGGTGTGAGCGGGCAGGGGTCAGCCCCTCCCTGGGGTGTGGCGCTCCGGCCTTCGGGCCGGCCTCATCGCGGCGGTAAGGTCGCCGGTATGAGCGGTGTACGGGTGGTGCTGCTCGGGGGAACGTCGAACGTCGGGAAGTCGACCATCGGCCGGGCGGTGGCCGACCGGCTCGGTTTCGAGTGCCTGTCGACGGACAAGCTCGCGCGGCACCCCGGACGGCCCTGGCGGACCCCGGAGTGGGAGGTGCCGGCGCACGTCGCCGAGCACTACAGAACGCTCACGGTCGACGAGCTGATCGCGTCCGTGCTCGGCCACTACGAACGGCTGTGGCCTCGCATCGAGGAGCTGATCACGGCTCGTTCGTCCGGCACCGGCACGGGCCTGGTCCTGGAGGGGTCGGCGCTCTGGCCCGCCCGTGTCGCGGAGCTGAATGTCTCGCGCACGGCCGCCGTGTGGCTCACCGCGGACGACGCCGTCGTGCGTGCTCGGGTGCGCGCGGCCGGCCGCTACGAGGTGGCGACCGGCGACGAACGACACTTGATGGACAGTTTCCTGGCCCGCACGGAGCGTTATCAGCTGCTCATGCTGGAGGTCGTCGACAGGCTGGGGCTGGATCGCATCGACACAGGTGGTGGTCGGTCCGTCGCGGAGCTGGTCGACTCGGTGCTCTCGGTGGTCAGCGCCCAGGGCGCCGTGGGGCGATCGTCCTCCGAACGCTGACCATGCCGGCGCGGTGAGCCGATCGCCCCGCCGGACGGTCACGGTGGACCGCTCGCCCCGCGGGACGGCGACCGCGCCGACGCGGTTCTCCGCGTGGACGCGGGGCGGGACGTGGACATGGGACGGAGCGGGTGTTGACCAGGTGTGCCGAGAGGGGTCACCCCCGCGTCACACGGGTCCGGGAGTAGGCGTACGGCCGCGAGGGCGGCGTGGCCGGGGTGCGCCGGGCGGGCGGCAGGTCCCAGCGGGCGAAGACCACCTTTCCGCCGCCCGGTGAGGGGTGGTGGCCCCATTCGTCGGCGCACATGCCGACGAGCAGCAGGCCCCGGCCGCTCTCGTCGTCCTCCCCCGCCTCGGTGACCTCGGGCGAGTCGTCGGAGCTGTCCCATACCTCCACGCGCAGGCCTTCGGTGGTGAGGTGGAGTCGCAGGAGGATCGGATACGGGCCGGCGGTTCGCGGGTGGCCGCTGCCGGGCGGCCGGTCGGAAGTGTGCGGGTGGCCGGGCACGGGTGAGTGGCCGGAGGCGTGCGGGTGGCCGGGCACGGGTGAGTGGCCGGAGGCGTGCGGGTGGCCTGGAGCCGGCGGGTGAGTGTAGCCGTACGGGACCGGCGGGGTCGCGGTGGCCTTGATGGCGTTGGTGGTCATCTCGGAGACGACCAGGACGCAGAGCTCGGACAGCTCCTCCAGGCCCCATGTCCGCAGTTGCGCGCGGGTGAAGTCGCGTGCCTGGGAGGCCGCGACCGGCTGCGCCGCCAGCCGCAACTCGTTCGTGTCCAGAGAGTCCAGAGAGTCCGGGGAGTCCGGGGAGCCTTGGGAGTCCGGGGACAGGTGGTCGGCGGCGTCCGGATCAGGGTGAAACGGTGAGTGCATCGGTCCCAGCCGTTCGACGGGGAGCACGGTCATTGCTGGCTCCAGGGAGGTTCAACGGAGATTCGGTCGCGCGTCCCCGGCGCAGGAAGGGACGCCCCCGCCCGAGCGGTGAGACCACATGGATCCGACGGCTCCGGCGTTGTCTCAAGCCTGCTGCACGGAGTGTGCAGGAAACAGGCGACGGCAGCGAGTCTGTTCGTCACCCTGGGGGGCCGTCTCGTCTCGTAGAGCGACGACGCGGCAAGTAGCGGCGATCTGGTCGCCGGTTTCTGTACTCGGTAGTCACCGAACGTGATTGACCAGTAACGTTCAGCCCGAAGAATTGCCGCCGGAGAACCCGCCGGGAGGGGCTGAGACGATGCCACGTGCACCGCGCAGCGTCAAGCAGCAGATGGACGCCTTCAGCGCTGAGCTTCGCGAACGTGGTTGCACGTGGGCCGAGGTCGCCGCTGAGTTCAAGCTACGTTGGCGCCTGAACTCCCGCCAGGGCTTCCGTGAGGCGCATCGCCTGACACAAGCCAAGGTCTGCCATCTATGGAACGAATACTGGCCGAACGAGCCACTGACGACCCGGAAACTCGGGTCGTGGGAAGCGTGGCCCGGCCCCACCGGCAACGAGCCGCCGATCGCCGGGCTCAACCGGCTGGCACGCATCTACCAGTGCCGCACCGCCGACCTGGTCGACGGTGAAGATCACCGCGATGCCGACGAGCACAACGCGGCGGCCGTCCGGTCCCGGGGGCGGGCGCTGGTGGCGGCCGGGGCGGCGGGCAGCCTCGATCCCGAGGACATCCAGGGGGTGCTGGCGGCCCTGCCCGCCCTGCCCATGGGACCCGTGTCGTTCGGGACGCCGCGCGACGAGGAGTACGACGCCCTGGTGCAGGCGCTCGCCCGGTGGGCGGCGGCGATGAAACGGCGCGACGTCCTGGCCCTGATCAGGGCCGCCGCCGCGGCCGCTGCGGCCTCTCCGCTGCTGGACAGGCTCAACGGCGACGAGCTCGACCGGCTCGCCCTGATCGCCGCGGAACCGTCCCGGGTGGACGAGGCCACCGTCGCTCACATCGACGCCGTGCTGCACCACTGCATGCGCCAGGAGGACACCCTCGGCCCGCAGTCGGTGCTGGGGACCGTGCTCGCACAGCACCACCTGGTGCGTTCGCTGATCCCGGCCGCGTCGACCGACGAGGTGCGCGACCGGCTGCTGTCGCTGCTGGCCAACATCTGCAGGTTCACCGCCTGGGTGCTGTTCAACCTCAACGACTTCAACGGGGCGAACCACTACTACGAGCAGGCCAAGTCGGCCGCGCACCAGGCCGACAACGACGCGATGAACAGCTTCGTCCTGGCCAACTGGTCGCAGCTCGCGACCTGGCGGGGCGACCCCAGGCAGGGTGTCGAGCACGCGCTGGGCGCGCTGGCCTGGGGGCAGCGCGCCAACAGCAAGCTGCTGGTGTCGTACGCGTGTGACGTGGGGGCCCGCGCCTACTCGGCGGTGTTGCGCCGCTCGGGCAAGAGCGACCGTCAGAAGGACCATGCCCGGTGCATGACCAGCCTCGACCAGGCCCGTCGCGAGCTGGGTCACGCGGGCGAGGGCGACGTGGGGGCCGAGTTGCTCTACTTCTACGGCGACGGGCAGTATCTGTCGACCAAGACCAAGTGCCTGCTGGACATGGACGACGCCCAGACCGCGATCGAGATGGCCGCCCGGTCCCTGACCCGGATCGATCCGGCGTTCGTCCGCAACATGGCGTTCATCCACCTGGATCTGGCACGCGGGCACCTGCGGCTGCGCGCCATCGACGAGGCGTGCGAGCAGATCGGTGAGGCCGCCCGTCTGACCTGTAGAAACACCTCGCCGCGGCTGGCGCGCTCGGTGGTGGAGGTCCGCGAGACGCTGAATCCGTGGGCGAGGACCCGTCAGGTCGTCGCCCTGGACGAGAAGCTGCACGCCTTCCAGCTCATCGCCTGACGGCTTCCCGCCCATCGGCTGACCGCTTTGGTCCTTCGCCGTACGACTCGCGCGGTTCTTCGCCTGACGGGTCGGGTTCATCGCCGCACGGCCTGCGGCTCTCCGTCTGACGGGTCGGGTTCTTCGCCTGACGGCTCGCGGTTCTTCGTTCGACGGCCTGCGGTTCGGTCGCGGTCGATCAGCGCGTCACGGGCGTTCACGGTCGATCGACGTACGCCGGGCGTCCGTGATCGATCAGGATGTCCGGGGCATCTTCTCCAGCACCAGGATCTCGAAGACGGGGGCGGGGATCGGCGGGTCCATCAGCTTGTGGGACACCTTCCGCCATCCCCACCTCCGGTATATCTCGCGGGTCCTCACGGCCTTGGGCTGCACCGAGAGGGTGGCCCGTTCGGTCCCGGAGGCCGAGAGCAGTTCGTCGTGGATCCGGCGCCCGACTCCGGCGCCCCGCCACTCGGGCAGCACTCCGTAGTCGATGAGGGCGAACGTCCTGGTCCCGGTCTCGGCCGCGAACTCCTCGTCGACCGGGTCGGCCAGCGTGCTCCACCAGCGGGTGTCGGCGGGCAACGGGTATCCGTACCCGAACCCGATGAACTCCGGTCCGGATCGCGCGGTGGTGAGCCGGAACCCCGGCCGCTCGGCCAGCTTGGGAAAGTAGGAGCGCTGGTTGGCGAACTCGGCGGCGTCCCCGTCGAAGGGCGGCAGCGAGAACACCGCCTCGTACAGATCACAGATCGTCTCGGCCAGGGCGAGCGCCTCTCCGCGTCCGTGTGTCTCTATGGTCATCTCGTCGGTGGTGGGCGTGTCGGCCATGCCTGTCTCCTCTCGCCGCCCTCCCCCGAAGGGCTCTTTACCCGTGGACGCGCACGGTAGCCACTCCGGTTCACCCGGAGGGAAGCGCTCACGCCCGCACGGTTATTTCATCACTTGTTGACTTCCTGGTTTCTCCGGCTTAACGTTGTGGTGACGCATTAGTTGCAGTGATGCAAGGAGTTGTCCGATGGACCCCGTGGACGGTGCGGAGCGCGATCGGCTGGCCGACGACATCGGCGATCTCCGGCGGGCGCTCATCCCCGGCCTGCTGCTCAACCTGCTGAGCGGGTTCGAGGGCGACGAGCCCTCCATGATCCAGGTCGCCACGCTCTACACCCTCGACGTCCCGGCTCCCCCGACGCTCCGCGAACTCGCCGGGCGCGTCAGCCGGTCCGTCTCGGCCACCAGCCGCCTGGTCGACCAGCTCGTACGGCGCGGGCTGGCCGACCGCCGGGAGGACCCCGGTGACCGGCGGGTGCGGCGGATCGCCCTCACCCCGGCCGGAGCGGAGTTCCTGCGCACGTTCGAGCGCGTCCGTGCCGACGCCCAGCTCGAAGTCATGGCCTATCTGACCGCCGGAGAACGCGAGCTCGTGATGCGGGCCACGACGCTTCTCGGCGAAGCCTCAAGGAGACGCGCCCATGCCCGATCCCCTCATCCTGACGTTTGACGACATCGGGGCGGAGATGCTGCCCCTCGTCGGCGGCAAGGCCGCCAATCTCGGCGTGCTCACCACCGCCGGGCTTCCCGTTCCCCCCGGTCTGTGCGTCACCACCGAGGCGTACCGCAGGGTCACCGAGCGAGCCGGGCTGGAGGACGTGCTCGCGGCCCTCGCCACCACGTCCGCCGGGGACGTCCCCGCCCTGAACGCCCTGGCCGCGAAGGCTCGTGAGCTCGTGCTCGCCGCGCCGGTCCCCGACGACATCGCGAGCGCCGTACGCGACAGTGCGGCCGGTCCCGTCGCGGTCCGCTCCTCCGCGACCGCCGAGGACCTGCCGGACGCCAGCTTCGCCGGGCAGCAGGACACCTACCTCAACGTGATCGGCGCCGACGCCGTGCTGGACGCGGTCCGGCGCTGCTGGGCCTCCCTGTGGACCGACCGGGCCGTCGCCTACCGGGCCGCGAACGGCATCGACCACGGCGCGGTGCGCCTGGCGGTGGTCGTTCAGGAGATGGTCCAGTCGGAGGTGGCGGGGGTGATGTTCACCGCCAACCCGGTCACCGGGCGGCGGCGCGAGGCGGTGATCGACGCCGCTCCCGGGCTCGGCGAGGCCGTGGTCTCCGGCGCGGTCAACCCCGACCACTTCGTGGTCGACACCGCCACCGGCGAGATCACCGAGCGTCGCCTCGGCGACAAACGGCTCGCCGTACGGTCGCTGCCGGGCGGCGGCGTCGAGCACGTCGAGGCGCCGCCCGTGAATCCCGCGTCCCGGGCGGGTTCCGCCGAGGACGCCTGCGTCACGGACGCGCAGGTGCGGGCGCTGGCCGAACTCGGCGACCGGGTCGAGCGGCACTACGGAGCGCCTCAGGACACCGAGTGGGCGATCGACGCCGATGGTGTCCTGTGGCTGACCCAGTCGCGTCCCATCACCACGCTCTATCCGATCCCCCGTCACGCGGAGCCGTCCGCGAGCCCGCCGCCCGTGGCGGGTCGCGCGAACGCCGGCGGTGCGGGCGCTGGAGAAGGCGGCTCCCCGGACGAGCCGCCCGGCGAAGGCACCCGGATCTACTTCTGCTTCAGCCTCGCCCAGGGGCTCTACCGGCCGATCACCCCCATGGGCATGTCGGCCTTCAGGCTGCTGTCGTCGTCGGCGATGGAGATCGTGGGGATCCCGGTGACCGACCGGGTGGCCGGTGCCCCCGTCGTCGCGGAGTCGGGCGGGCGGCTGTTCTTCGACATCACCGGCTTCATGCGCGGCAGGGTGGGCCGCGTCGCCTTCCCGAGGTTGCTCGACGTGATGGAGGCCAGGTCGGCGAAGGTGCTGCGCGGGCTGCTCGACGATCCCCGGTTCAGCGTCACCCAGCCCTCGCTCCGCCCGCCTCTGCGCCGGGCGGTGCGGATCGCGTCCCGCTTCCGCGCCCCGCGACGCGCCGTAAAGGCCCTGCTCAACCCCGCGTCGGCGCACCGGGACGTGGAACTGCTGAACGCGCGCCTGCGCGGGGAGCTGAGCGCGCCCGGGGGCTCCACCCCGATCCAGCGTCTCGACCACGTCGAGCGGGTGCTGAGCCGCCAGATCTTCCCGCTGCTGCCGACGATCGCTCCGGCCGCGGTGGCCGGGTTCGCGATGCTCGGCCTCGCCGCCAAGGCGCTGGGGGAACGGGCCAGGCCGGGCGAGCTGCAGACGGTCCTGCGCGGGCTGCCGCACAACGTGACCACCGAGATGGATCTCGCGCTGTGGCGGGTGGCCGTCCGCGTCCGCGAGGACCGCGAGGCCACCTCCCTGCTGCTGGGCACTCCCGCCGCCGAGCTGACCGAGCGTTTCCGTGCCGGATCGCTTCCAGGCGTGGCGCAGAAGGGCCTGGCGGACTTCCTCTCCGTCTACGGCGTCAGGGCCGTCGCCGAGATCGACCTCGGGCTGCCGCGCTGGTCGGAGGACCCGACCCACATCATCGGCGTTCTCGCCAACTACCTGCGGCTGGAGGACCCGGCGCTCGCCCCCGACGCGCTGTTCGCCACCGGCGCCGCCGAGGCCACCCTCATGATCAAGACCTTGAGCGGGCGCGCCGGAGGGCTTCGCGGGCGCTTCGTCCGCTTCGCGCTCGGCAGGACCCGGGCACTGGCGGGTCTGCGGGAGATGCCCAAGTACGCCCTCATCACCGCCCTGGCCGCGATGCGGGCCGAGCTGCTCGCCGTCGGTGTCGAGCTGGCGGCGCGCGGGCTGCTCGCCGATGCCGACGACGTCTTCTTCCTCACCTTCCGCGAGGCCAGGCAGGCCCTCGACCTCCCTTCGTCCGGCGGGGCCACGCGTCCCGCACCGGCGGAGCTCGTGGCGCGGCGGCGCGAGGAGGCCGCCCGTGAGCTGCGCCGCAGGCACGTCCCCCGCGTCCTGCTGTCGGACGGCACCGAGCCGGAGGCCGTCGGCGTACCGGCACCGGTGGACGGCGCGCTGACCGGCACCCCTGCCTCGGCCGGCACCGTCACCGGTGTCGCGAGGGTCGTCCTCGACCCGGTCGGCGCGCACCTGGAACCCGGGGAGATCCTGGTCTGTCCCTCCACCGACCCCGGCTGGACCCCGCTCTTCCTCACGGCGGGCGGCCTGGTGATGGAGATGGGCGGCGCCAACTCCCACGGTGCCGTGGTGGCCCGCGAGTACGGCATCCCCGCGGTGGTGGGGGTGAGGGGGGCGACCGAGCACATCGTCACCGGCCAGGAGATCACCGTCGACGGTGCCTCCGGCACCGTCCTCGCCGTCGCGACCGTCACCTGAGCGCGGGCTCGGCTCCAGCCGGGGGCGACTCCACGGGCCGTCGCGGCGACCGGCGGGAAACGCCCCGTCGCAGCCGTGCTCCGGCGGGGGCACAGCCGGGAGCCGAGCCCCGGGGGGCGGGTGCCGAGACCGCGTTCCGGGATCAGGGCACGGCCGCGGGGGGGATCTCCCCGGAGCCTCGGACGATCAGCCGGGTGGGGACGACGACCGTCCTGGCCCTGGAGCGCTCGCCGTCCAGCCGGCCCTTCAGCAACCCGGCGGCGGCCCTGCCGATGGCCGCGGGGTCCTGGGCCACGACGGTGAGGGCGGGCTTCAGTACCTCGGCGAGTGGCAGGTCGTCGAAGCCGACCAGGGCGACGTCCCCGCGGCCGAGCCGGGCGAGTCCGAGGATCGCGCCGGTCGCGGCGACGTTGTTCGCCGCGAAGACCGCCGTCGCCGGGTCCTCGCCGCCGACCAGCCTGGTGACGGCCGCCGCGGCGGTCTCGTGGTCGTGCCCGGTCTCCACGAGGGTCCGGTCGAAGCCGATCCCGGCCGCGGCGAGCGCGTCGCGGTAGCCCAGGAACCTCTCCCTGCGGGTGTGGAGCGCGGGCAGGTCTCCGACGAAGGCGATCCTCCGGTGACCGTGGGCGATCATGTGCGCCACCCCCGTACGGGCGCCCTCGCGGTTGGAGCTGACGACGGAGTCGGCGGTCAGCCCCGAGGCGAGGCGGTCCAGGAACACCAGGGGCAGCCCCGCGGCCCGCTCCGCGCGCAGGTGGCTGTGGTCGCTTCCCGCGGAGGGCACCACGATGAGCGCGGTGACCCTCCTGGCCAGGAGGGTCGAGATGAGCGCGCTTTCCCGTTCGGCGGTCTCGTCGGAGGAGCCGACGATCAGGGTGAGACCCCGGGCCCGTACCTCGTTCTCCAGACTTCCCGCGACCGTGCCGAAGAACGGGTTGCCCATGTCGGGGATGACGAGCCCGACCGTGGAGTCCCGGGCGCCCACGCGCGTGTTCCTGGCCATGAGGTTGGGCTGGAACCCGAGCCTTCCCATCGCCTCCAGGACGCGCTCTCTGGTCTCCCTGGCCACCGGGCCGTCGTCGTTGACCACCCGTGAGACGGTCTTCGCCGTCACGCCGACCTCGCGGGCCACGTCCGTCATGGTGGCGCGGCGAACCTTGGGCATGGATCACCGCTCCTCGTGTTCGGCTCGTCGGTCTGTCGGCGGCACGGCGCCGCGAACAGGCTAGCCCCGTTTCCCGCACGTACCGCGTCGTCGCGGGTGAGCGGCCGTGCCCTGTCCGGGGCGACGGGTGATCGCACCGGGCCGATGGAGATCAGGTACGAAACAGCGAGCCGGCCGCGCCTTTCCCCCACGGCCGGCCGACGTGGTCGTGACGGCGCGAGCACCGGTCTCGAACACCCCGCCTGTCGCCGGGCTTCGATGTCAACGTCGACACATGTCAACGTTGACATCCATTGCCACGGATGATGGACTCCCCGGCGGGAAACGTCAATCCCACCGCCGCGACGAACCGGCGATCCGGCCGAAGCGCCCAGGCGAGTCTCCTCGAAAGCGTCTCCAGAAAAGGCAGGGACCATGCCCTCCACCCAGATCGCCGTGCTCGGCGAGTGCGTCGCCGACGCGTTCACCACCGCCAGTTCGGAGAACGAGCTCACCCTGCGCGTTCTCCCAGGTGGCGGGCCCGCGAACACCGCGGTGGCCCTGGCGCGCCTGGGCACCCCCACCCGCTTTCTCGGACGCCTGTCGGGCGATTCCTTCGGCGCCCTGTTCCGCGCGCACCTCACCGCCTCGGGGGTCGATCTCGACGGCTGTGTCGCCGCCGTGGAGCCGAGCACCCTGGCGGTGGCCACCCTGGACGAGTCGGGACAGGCCCGCTACTCCTTCCACGCCAACGGTGCCGCCGACTGGGGGTGGAGCGCGGCGGAGCTCACCGCGGGACGGATCGGCGACGTCTCGTGCCTGCACACCGGCTCGCTCGCCCTGGTCCGTGCGCCGGGCGCGGAGGCCGTCGAGGAGGCACTGGCGGCGGCCGCCGCCCGCGCCACGATCTCGATCGACCCCAACGTGCGGACCGCGCTCGTCGACGCGGCCGTCTACGCCGAGCGGATGCCCCGGTGGTGCACGCTGGCCGACATGATCAAATTGAGCGACGACGACCTGGAGCACATTCACCCCGGCGAGCCCGTCGAGCGGGTCTGCGACACCTGGCACGACGCCGGGGTCCGCCTGGTCGTGGTGACCCGCGGCCCGCGGGGGGCGCTGCTGTCCGTCGACGGTGAGCGCGCCACGGTCCCCACCCCGCCCACGAAGGTCGTCGACACCGTCGGCGCCGGTGACTCCTTCACCGCCGGGCTCCTGCACCGGCTGGACGCCTCCGGCCTGCTCGGCGGGCGGCTCGACCGGCTCGATCTCGACCTGGCGGTGGACGCCGCGACCTTCGCCGCCCGGGTCGCCTCGCTCACCTGCTCGGTGGCCGGCGCCAACCCTCCGTGGGCGGGCGGGCCCGACGGGCTTGTCGCCTCTCGCCCCTGAAACCCTCTCGTCCCCGAGACCCTCTCACCTCTGAAACCCCCTCGCTCCTGAAACCCTCCGCGCCAGACCCCCGTGAGCACGACGAGGCCGAGCGGGGGCGGCGACCTGGGATCCGGCGGCCGAGTCCACACCGCGGTCGCCGGACGACCAGGTGGCTCCAGCGAGCGGTTTTCCAACGGTCATCACCGAATGTCATTTACAGACTCGCAAAAACCTCGTAACCCTCGCAGGCGATCCCGCACGATCTGATTCGGGCCGTACATGCAAAAACCCCACCAACAGCGGACGTAAGCACCGCCTTGGGGGCATTGCGCTCGAAGGGAAAGACATGCGCTTACATGCGCAATTCAGGACACGGACTCTCGTCGGAGCCGTGACCGCCGCGATGATCTCCACCATGCTCTTCGCGGGCTCCGCCCACGCCGACCCGCCCGTCTCCGGAACCGGTGAGGACGGCGCCTGGTCGATCGAGACCCTCGACGGTGGCTACAAGATCACACTTCGACTCGCCGAGCCGCTTCCGGTACGGGACGCCATACCGGAACTCGCCGTCGACGGCACCTCCCTCGGCCCCGCCGTGGAGTCGCCGGACGGCACGACCCTGACGGTGACCACGACCGACCCCGGCGTCTCCGGTGCGACGTCCGTCGACGTGGCCTGGAACGGAGAAGTCCCCTCGGAGCCCGCCCCCACCGGGAGGATCGCTCCCGAACCGGCGCCCTCCCGGCCGGGGAAGCCGGGTACCCCTGCCCCGCCGGTCGACCCGGCGGCTCCCGGGCGCTACACGGTCGTCCACGACGAGTACGACCTCGGCGACACCGCCATCACCCTGGCCGGCCTCGGCGGCAGGCAGGCCGAGATCCGCGCGAAGACGTATCTGCCGAAGGAGGCCACCGGCAGGCTTCCCCTGGTCGTCTTCCAGCACGGCCGCCACTCCGCGTGCTACAACCCCGTCACGCGCCAGACGTCGAACACCACCTGGCCGTGCCCGGCAGGGCAGCAGCCGATCCTCAGCTTCACCGGGTACGACGGCCCCGCCGACGTGCTCGCCAGTCACGGGTACGCCGTCGTGTCGGTCAGCGCCAACGGCGTCAACGCCGCCGACAACCCGTTCAGCGAGGACCGGGGCGCGCTCGCGCGCGGCGAGGTCGTCATGCGCCATCTCGACCTGCTCGCCGACGCGACGAAGGGGAAGGGCGAGGCCAAGCTCGTCGAGCTTTTCAAGGGCCGTCTCGACATGGACGACGTCGGCCTGATGGGCCACTCGCGCGGAGGTGAGGGTGTTGTCAAGGCGGCGCTGCTCAACGCCGGGCGCCCCAAGCCGTACGGGATCAAGGCGGTCCTTCCGCTCGCGCCCACCGACTTCGCCCGTGCCACCCTGCCCAACATCCCGATGTCCGTCTTCCTGCCGTACTGCGACGGGGACGTCTCCAACCAGCAGGGACAGCACTTCTACGACGACTCCCTGTACGCCTTCGAGAAGGACGAGGCGTTCCGTTCCTCACTCATGATCATGGGAACGAACCACAACTTCTTCAACACCGAGTGGACACCGGGCGTGGCCGTCGCGCCGGCGTCCGACGACTGGAGCAACCGGAACGACCCGGTGTGCGGCAGCACGGCCGCCCCCGGCCGGCTCACCCCGGCCGAGCAGTACGCGGTGGGCACGGCCTACATCGCCGGGTTCTTCCGTCTCGTCCAGGGCAAGGAGCACGCGCTGCTCCCGCTGTTCGACGGCAGCGGTGCCGTTCCCGAGTCCGCCGGGCGTGCGGTCGTCCACACGGTCGCGCAGGCCGAGTTCGACAAGCGCGTCGATGTGGCTCCCTTCACCTCGCCGTCGTCCCCCTTCACCGTCTCCGGCGCGGCGACCGGCGTGATCTGTGCCGGCATGCTGGACCGCTCGCCGCAGAGCGGCCTGCCCACCTGCGCCACCAGGCTGACCACGTCGCAGGCACCGTCCTGGACACCCGCGACGTACGCCGGAAACGTCACCGCCACGCCGGTCCTGCGGTTCTCCTGGACCGACACCAGCGGCGAGGTGAGCGTTCCGCTGCCCCCGGGGTCGCGGAACGTCAACGGCCGCGACGCCCTGACCTTCCGCGCGGCCCTCGACGAGAACGCGACGGGGAACGTCGACCTGGCGGTCACCGTCGTCGACGGCCGCGGCAGGACCGGCACCGTGCCGGTCTCCGGCGTGAGTGACGCCCTCACGCCGTTCCCCGGTACGACCTCGCCGCTGCCCAAGACGTGGCTGCGGACGGTGCGCATCCCGACGTCGTCCTTCGGCGAGGTCAACCTGCGTGACGTGCGAGAGGTCCGCCTCACCGGCGTGAGCCCGACCGGCGGCGTGTACCTGGGCGACCTCGCGTTCTCCGACGTCCGCGTGGGCAAGTCCGAACTGGACGAGTTGCCGCAGGTCTCACTGCAGAGTCTCACGGTCCCCGAAGGGAACGGCCCCGGCGTCGCCACCATGACGCTGACGCTCTCGGGGCGGAGCAAGAAACCGGTGACGGTCAACGTCCAGTCGATCGTCACCGGCGTCGCGCCGGTGATCACGGCGCTGGCCCAGCAGGTCGTCATCCCCGTCGGGGCGAGGTCGGCCACCTTCCAGGTGCCGATCGTGGGCGACACCACACCGGCGACGACCGCCCAGTCATACCAGGTGGTCGCGTCCGTGCCGACGAACGCGACGATCGGAAACGGGTTCGCCCGCCTCGTCGTCACCGACGACGACGCGCTCTGACCTCGAACACAACCGGTACCAACGAAGCGGGCACGGCCGTCGGGCCGTGCCCGCTTCTTTCGTGCCCGCTTCTTTCGTGCCCGTCCTCGTGGGTCCGGCGGGCACCCTGCCCCGCGGGGCCGCTGCGACGTTCTCGGTCGGCCCGTCCCCTCGGCGGCTCGACGCGGTGCGGGCGCCGGGACCGCGGGGGTCTCAGCGGCTCCACGTGGCCCGGCCGGAGCCGGGACCGTCCGGCTCGGAGGAGACGCGCGGCGAGAAACGTAACAGTACGTAACATGAGGTAGCTCTCTCACCTGCGCATACGCGAAGATGTCAACTCGTTACCTCGCAACAAGGTGCACACCGGACACTCGCGTGTTACAAACCTCATTAGTTGATTGCCGAGACAAAAGAAGGCGGTGGCACGCGTGACCCACGGGTACAGCGTCACCCACGCGACCGGCACCGCCTTGCCGACCAGCTCCCCCATGGTGCGCCAGACAAACCTCTCCCTGGTCCTGCGCCACCTGCGCGACAACGTGTCCCAGTCCCGGGCCGACATCGCGGAGGCGACCGGCCTGCACCGGGCCACGGTCTCCAACCTGGTGTCCGAACTGCTCGACCGGCGGCTGGTCCGCGAGGTCGACACCGAGCACGTCGGCGCGATCGGCCGCCCACGGCGGCCCCTGGCCCTGCACGGCACGCACGTCGGCGCGCTGGGCCTGGAGATAAACGTCGACTACATCTCGGTCCACGGATCCGACCTCAGCGGCCGGGTCCTGGTGGAGCGCCGGATCGGCTTCGACGCGATCGCCGGCGGACCGGATCACGCGCTGCGCATGCTCGGCCGGATGGCCCTGGAGGCCATCGAGGCGATGAGACTCGCCGGAGCCGTCCCCGCCGGTCTCGGGGTGGCGGTCCCCGGCCTGGTCGACGTGGCGCGTGGCGTCGTCACGTTCGCCCCCAACCTGGGCTGGCACGACCTGCCCCTCGCGGAACGCCTCTCCGACGCGCTCGGCACGGGGAACGTTCCAGTTTCGGTGGACAACGACGCCAACCTCGCGGCCGTGGCCGAGCACACCGTCGGCGTCGCCGCCGGTACCCCCCACCTCGTCTACCTGACGGGCGAGGTCGGCGTGGGGGGCGGCATCTTCGTCGACGGCAAGCTGCTGCGCGGCGCGGACGGCTTCTCCGGCGAGGTCGGCCACCTGCCGGTCGACCCGGGCGGCATCCGCTGCGGCTGCGGGCGGCACGGCTGCTGGGAGACCAAGGTGGGCCTGGCCGCGCTGGTACGGGCGACCGAGCCAGATCAGGCACGCAGGCCGGCCGACCTGCCGGTATCCGACCCCGAGGAGCACGCCACGGAGATCGCCAGAGGACTGGTCGCGGGCGACCGGCAGATGACGGACGCGGTCGCACAGGTGGGGCGGTGGCTCGGGCTCGGCGGCTCGATCCTGGCCAACCTGTTCAACCCGCGAGTGATCGTCGTCGGCGGCTACTTCGCCACGCTCGCCGAATGGCTGTTACCCCACGCCCAGGCGGAGCTGGAGCGGCTCGTCGTGGCCGGCTCCGCCAACCGGTGCAGGTTCGTCGCCTCCGACCTCGGCTTCGGAGCCGCCTCACGAGGCGCGGCGAACATGGTGGTCAACCGGCTCATCGACCATCCAACCATGATCACGGATCCGTTACCCCAGCTCTCGACCGGCTAACGGATCCCCACAAGCCTGGAGGCGGCACCCTCCAGATCACCGCAGTACCCAACCTCATCCCCATGTAACAAGTGGCACCAGCGCGGCGGCGCGCGCTTTGCCTGACGACCCCCCAGTCAGGAAAGGGATCACCATGTCACCACGTTCTCGAACGTGGGCCGGGCTCTCCAAGAGCCTGCCGTTAACAGAAAACCGCTCCCTACGTCGGACGGCTGCGATGATGGCTCTGGCCGTTGTCGCGCCCCTGCTCCCTGTCTTCACATTCCTGACATCACCGGCGAACGCCACCACCGGCTCCGCCTCGACCAGCGCGACATCGGCGGCCAACGTCGCCGATCCCGACTTCAAGGTCCTGGTCTTCTCCAAGACCAGCGGCTTCCGGCACGACTCGATTCCCGAGGGAATCGCGGCGGTCCAGCAGCTCGGCCTGGAGAACAACTTCGCGGTCGACACGACCGAGGACAGCGCCAAGTTCACTGACGCCAACCTGGCTCAGTACAAGGCCGTCATCTTCATGTCCACGACCGGCGACCCCGTGAGCACGCCGGACCAGAAGGCCGCCTTCGAGCGCTACATCAAGGGTGGCGGCGGCTACGCCGGCGTCCACGCGGCCTCCGACAGTGGCTACAGCTGGGAGTGGTACGGCAAGCTCGTCGGCGCGTACTTCAAGTCGCACCCGGCGATCCAGCAGGCCACCGTCAAGGTCGAGGACCCCGCGCACCCCTCGACGGCGCACCTGCCGACCTCGTGGACCCGCACCGACGAGTGGTACGACTACACGACCAACCCGCGTGCCAACGTGCACGTGCTCGCGTCGATGGACGAGAAGACCTACACCGGTGCCACCATGGGCGCCGACCACCCGACGGTGTGGTGTCAGGACTACGACGGTGGACGCTCCTGGTACACCGGCCTCGGCCACACCAAGGCGAGCTTCGTCGAGCCGAACTTCCTGAAGATGCTCCTCGGCGGAATCAAGACCGCCGCGGGCGTCGAGAAGGCCGACTGCTCTGCCTCGCAGAGCGGTAGCTTCGAGAAGATCACGCTCGACGACAACACGTCGAACCCGATGATGACCGACATCGCCAAGGACGGGCGGGTCTTCTACATCGACCGCCTGGGCGACGTGAAGGTCATCAAGACCAACGGCTCGACCGTGACGGCCGGTCGTCTGAACGTGTTCACCGCCAACGAGAGCGGTCTGCTCGGCCTGGCGCTGGACCCGAACTTCGACACCAACAACTGGCTGTACCTCTTCTACTCGCCGGTGGGCCAGAACGTCGACCGGCTGAGCAGGTTCACGGTCAACGGCGACTCGCTCGACTTCTCCAGCGAGAAGGTCGTCCTCGACGTGCCGGTGCAGCGGGCCGAGTGCTGCCACCACGGTGGTGGCATGCTCATGGACCACAAGACGGGTGACCTGTGGCTGGCCACCGGTGACAACACCAACCCGTTCGCCTCGGACGGCTACACGCCGATCGACGAGCAGTCCGGCCGGTCCTCCTGGGACGCCCAGCGCACCTCGGGCAACACCAACGACCTGAGCGGCAAGCTGCTGCGCATCACCCCGAAGCCGGACGGCACCTACACCGTGCCGAGCGGGAACCTGTTCCCCGCGGGCACGGCCAAGACCAAGCCCGAGATCTACGCCATGGGCTTCCGTAACCCGTTCCGCATGGGCCTGGACCCGAAGACCGGCTTCCCGATGGTCGCCGACTACGGACCCGACGCCGGCTCCGCGAATGCCAACCGTGGTCCGCGCGGCACCGTCGAGTGGAACCTGGTCGACAAGCCGGGCAACTACGGCTGGCCGTTCTGCGTGGGCGACAACACCCCGTACAACGACTACAACTTCGCCACCAGGACGTCGGGCGCCGTGTTCAACTGTGCCGCGACGACCAACGACTCGCCCAACAACACCGGTCTGACCACGCTGCCCCCGGCGATCCCGGCGAAGATCTGGTACACCAGCGCCACCAACGCCAACTCCTTCCCGGAGCTCAACGGCGGCGCGCCGATGGCCGGTCCGGTCTACCGCTACGACGCCGACCTCGCGTCGGCCGTCAAGTGGCCGGCCTACTGGGACGGCAAGGCGATCTTCGGTGAGTGGAACACGAACAAGATGTTCTCGTTCCAGCTCAACGAGGCCGGCACCGCCCAGATCAAGATCAACCAGATCCTGCGGTCCATGAGCTTCAAGCGCCCCATGGACATCAAGTTCGGTCCCGACGGCGCGCTGTACCTGATCGAGTGGGGCTCCGGCTTCGGCGGCGACAACGCCGACTCCGGCATCTACCGCATCGAGTACACCAAGGGCGTCCGCCCGCCGACGGCCCGCGTCTCCGCGGACAAGACCGACGGCCCGGCCCCGCTCACCGTGCAGTTCTCCAGCCAGGGATCGAGCGACCCGGACGGCAAGCCGCTCACCTACTCGTGGGACTTCGACGGTAACGGCACCGCCGACTCGACCGAGGCCAACCCCTCGCACACCTACACCCAGGCCGGGCAGTACAGCGCGGTCCTGACCGTCAGCAACGCCGACGGCGTCACCGCCACGGCGAACCTGCCGATCACGGTGGGCAACACCCGTCCGACGGTGACCCTCGAACTGCCCCCGAACGGCGGGTTCTTCGAGTTCGGCGACCAGGTGAAGTACAAGATCGTCGTCACCGACCCCGAGGACGGCACGATCGACTGTGACGACGTCCAGATCCAGGCGTACCTGGGCCACGACAGTCACGGTCACCCGCTCGACCAGCACGAGGGCTGTGAGGGCACCATCCAGACGCTGTCCGACAGCGGCCACGGCATCGACGACAACCTGTTCTACATCCTTGAGGCGAGCTACACCGACAAGGGCGGCCAGGGTGGCGCTCAGTCGCTGACCGGGCGGGCCGAGGTCATCCTCCAGCCCAAGCGCAAGCAGGCCGAGCACTTCTCGTCGACCGGCCGGGTCGCGGACGGCACGGGAACGGACGCCGCCGGCGTCCAGACCGAGACGACCACCGACCCTCAGGGCGGCGCCCAGAGCATCGGCTTCACCACCGACGGCGACTTCTGGTCCTACAGCCCGCTCAACCTGAGCGGTATCTCCAAGGTCCGGTTCCGCGCCTCCTCGGGCGGTGCCGGCGGCACGGTGCAGATCAAGGCGGGTAACGCCGACACCGGGACCCTGCTGGGCTCGGTCGACATCGCGCCCACCGGCGGCTGGCAGACGTTCCAGGACGTCACGGTCGACCTGAACAACGTTCCGACGACGACCGGCCCGGTGTTCTTCATCGTGCGCAAGCCGGCGAGCGCGGCCAACGACGCCTACCTGCTCAACTTCAACTGGGTCGACTTCATCGGCCAGGGCGTCACCGACAACCAGCGTCCGACGGTGGACGCGACGGCCACCCCGACCACGGGCGTCGCCCCGCTGAAGGTCGACTTCACCTCGACCGCCACCGACCCCGACAACAACACCCCGCTCACCTACAAGTGGAACTTCGGCGTGAACGGCTCGCCGCAGCCGACCACCGCCAACGCCAGCTACACCTACAACGCCCCCGGCACGTACAACGCCACGGTGACCGTGACCGACTCCAAGGGCGCCGCGGCGAGCAAGACGCTCACCATCAAGGTCGACCCGCCGACCACCGTGTGTCTGAGCGGTCGTTCCGACGACTTCCTGGGCACCGAGCTCGACAGGAACCGCTGGTCGGTCGTCCGTGAGGACCAGAACCTCAAGGTCGCCGGCGGCAACCTCGTCCTGCCGACGTCGCTCACCGACATCTACGGCACCGGTACCGGAACCACGACCAACATCGTGCTCCAGCCGATGCCGCAGGGTGCCTGGACGGCCACCACCAAGGTCACGCTGAACGCCCGCGACATGTACCAGCAGGCGGGTCTGATCATCTACGGCAACGACGACAACTACGCCAAGATGGTGCTCCAGGCACGGGGGACGAACGACCACGCCAACCGCGTCTTCCAGTTCATCCGTGAGGAGAACGGCACGCCCAACGAGGTGACGCAGAGCAACACGGCCGCCCTCGGGGACGCCTACCCCGACACGGTGTACGTGAGGTTCATCAGCGACGGCACCAACATCACCGCCCACTACTCCTCGGACGGCACCACCTTCACGGCGATGCCGCAGACCAAGGCCCTCGCCGGGATCACCAACCCGAGGATCGGCCTGATCTCCCTGGCGAACACGGGCACCCGCCCGATCGTCGACGCCTCCTTCGACTGGTTCCAGATCAGCCCCGACGACACCGCGGGCAGGCCGGCGCCGAACGACGAGTTCAACGGCTCGTCCCTCGACACCTGCCGCTGGGACGCGATCGTCCGTCCCGACAGCCCGACCCTCCGGGTGACCGGCGGCAACCTGGAGATCGACACCACCACCGGTGACATCTACGGCAGCACCAACGGCACTCCGAAGAACTTCATCCTGCAGACGGCGCCGAGTGGCGACTGGACGCTGGAGACGAAGGTCGACGGGTCGGCGCTGAACGAGCAGTACCAGCAGGGCGGCCTGATGGTCTACGCCGACGACGACAACTACGTGAAGCTCGACTACGTCACCGGCAACACCGCGGGTTCCGCGGTGTCGCGCCGGATCGAGCTGCGCAGCGAGATCGGCGGGACCGTCCAGAACCCGCAGCCGCAGACCGGCACGCTCACCCAGGGCGTCTGGCACCTGCGTCTGAAGAAGGAGGGCACCACCTTCAAGGGCTCCTACTCCGCCGACGGCACCACGTGGACCGACCTCGCGCAGACGGTGGCGAACACCGCCGTCGGCAACGGCAAGATCGGCGTGTTCACCATCGGCACCGCGCAGCAGGCGTCCAAGACGGTCAAGTTCGACTACTTCCGCCTCACCGGCGGTGGAACGGCCGACACGACCGCCCCGGTGACCACGGCCACCCCGAACCCGGCCCAGCCGGCGAGCGGGTGGTTCACCGGTCAGGTCCTGGTCACGCTGGCCGGCGCCGACGAGGCGCAGGGCAGCGGCGTCGACAAGACCGAGTACCAGCTCGACGGCGGCGCCTGGACCACGTACACCGCGCCGGTCGCCATCACCGGCGACGGCTCGCACTCGCTGGCCTACCGCTCCGTCGACAAGGCGGGCAACGTCGAGGCGACCAAGACGCTCGCCGTCAAGGTCGACGCCAAGGCTCCGACGACGACCTCCACGGTCGGTTCGCAGGACAACGGCGGGGTGCCGGTCACCCTCTCCGCGACGGACGAGACGTCCGGTGTGGAGAAGATCGAGTACTCCCTGGACGGCGGCGACTGGACGCCTTACACCGCGCCGGTGAACGTCACCGGTGACGGCGACCACGAGCTGCGTTACCGCGCCACCGACAAGGCCGGGAACGTCGAGGAGATCAAGACCCAGACCGTCACGGTGTCGGCCGCTCCGACGGTCCAGCTCACCGTTACGGCTCAGGGTCGTTGCATCGGCACCACGGTGCACCTGGCGGTCACGGCCGTCAACAACGGCACTGTGCCGGCCAACATCACCCTGACCACCCCCTACGGCACCAAGACGGTCGCCAACGTGGCCCCGGGCAAGCAGGCCTACCAGTCCTTCAACACCCGGACCGGACAGCTCGCCGCCGGCACCGTCACCACCAGCGGCACCGCCACCATCGGCGGCCAGCCGGTTACCACCGACTACGAAACCGCCTACACCGCGCTCAACTGCGGCTGACCTGACCGGCGGCGACCACGGCGTACGCGCCGCGGTCGCCGCCCTGATCAACCGGGGCCGGCCGACAGACCGGCCGGCCCCGCCCCCCATAAACGGAGCAAGCCCATGAAAACCACCCGCACCACCCGGGTCATCGCCGCGTCCCTGCTCGGCCTCGCCCTCGCCGCCACCGCCGCCCCCGCGATGGCCTCCGCCGACCCCGACGAGGGCATCGAGGTCTCGGTCAACATCGCCCCCGTCCAGACTCCCGGCGAGGTCTCCATGACCGTCGCCGACAACAACGGCGTCACCCTCACCGAGAACGGCACCAACGCCGCCGCCCGCCAGTTCACCGGCACCCTGCCCACCGTCACCGTCACCGACACCCGCCAGCCCGAGGAGATCCCCGCCGGGGACTTCTGGGCCGTCGTCGGCCAGGCCAGCCAGTTCACCGCCACCGGCGGCACCGCCACCATCGGCCCCGAGTACCTCGGCTGGGCCCCCCGCCTGATCAGCGAAACCGAAACCGGAGCCGTCGCCGCCGGCGAACCCGTCTCCAGCGTCATCTCCGACGGCACCGGCGCCCCCAACGTCGGTCTCCAGGGACAGGAACTCCTCGTCTCCACCGCCAACTCCGCCGACGAGATCGGCACCTGGGAGGTCAACGCCGACCTCGCCCTGCGCACCCCCGTCGACGTCACCGCCGGCGAGTACAACTCCACCCTCACGCTCTCGCTGTTCAACCAGTCCTGAACCAACGGCGGAGGCAGGACGCCACCGCCCGCTGTGCGTGTCCGGGACGTGTGCGAACCTGGCGTACGTCCCGGATGTTCACGATGAGACATTCGCGCTTCGGTGGCGGGCACCCGCCGTGCCCCGCCGCCACCCCCGGAAGGGAATCACGACCCGTGAACAAGGCCCTCAGATACGCCGCGGCCATCATGCTGGCCGGGCTCGGGCTGCTGCTCGGCGCCCCGGCCGCCTCCGCCGCACCCAAGTCACCCCTCAAGCTGGAGGTCGTCGGAGACGGCGGCCGCAACGTCAACGTGCTGGTCACCTGGAAGAAGGACAGCCGCCCGGTCACCGAGATCGTCGCGGCGACCCTGCTCGCGACGGCACCCGACGGCCGTACCTTCGGCCCGATCCCGCTGAAGTCTGCACCCGAGGGACAGAACCTCTACAACGCGGCAGAACCGCTCCCTGTGGGTGAGTGGAAGGTCGCCGTGACCGTCACCAAGCCCGCCAAGGTCAGCAAGTCGGCGAGCGTGAAGGTACAGGACATCGTGCTTCCCCCGGACATCCAGCCGGCGTCCAGCACGGAGCTGGCCCAGCGCGCCCAGCTGGCCGAGCGTGCCCAGGAGAGCTCGTCGGACGACCTGTTCCTCCAGATCGGCGTCATCGCCGCCGCCGCGCTGGCCGCCATCGGGGTCATGTTCGTTCTCGTACGCCGCAGGAACGTTTCCGGCTGACCCTGCAGGACCTGAGGGTCTGAGAGCCGAGGACAGCGCGCGTCGGGAACGTTCCGGCCCAGGGGCCGTCAGCCCCGCGGCCCGGGGGGCCCCGCCCCCGGCGGGGGTCGCACCGGCAGG